>CAVTSV010000001.1:0-594521 GCA_963737515.1 uncultured Actinomycetes bacterium
AGCGGTTCCTCAGCCGAGCTCGAGCGGCTCGTACGAGCCGTCCGCGATCGTCCAAGCCGCGAGCTCGTCGCGCGCGACGGAATAGATCAGGTACGGGCGGCCCTCCCAGAGGCCGACGTTCTCGACGTCCGTTCGCGACGGCTTCGGCGCCGAGGAGATGTGGGAATGGACGACTCCCTGCTCGAGCTCGATCTCCGACCAGCGGAGCGGGTCGAGCTGGAGCGAGAAGCGGTACGGCGACGCTGCTTCGTTCACGGCGCGGACGTACTCGACCGCCTCGCCGTCCTGGAGCAGCACAAGTCCGCAGCTCTCGTTCGGCAGCTCGTCCCGCGCGTGCGCCGCGATCGCCTCGCGCACGGCCGGCGGCACTGTCACCACTAGACGGGCCGCTCCCAGACGTAGATCGTCGGCCGGAGCTTGCCGAGCAGCTGGTACACGCCCCAGACGAGGCCAGCCCAGGCGGCTTCGGCCTCGGCGCCGTCAAAGCCGCCGCGGCGGAGGCGCGCAAGCTGGAGCAGATCCTGGCCGGCGTCCCACGTCCCGTCTTCGAGCATCCGCTCGCGCCACTCGGAGCCAATCGGCTCGACCGACCGCTGCACGAGGCCGGCTTCGCGCGCCGCCGCGTCGAGCTCCTCGGCATCGAGCGTGCGGATAGCCGCCGCCTCGACGAGCTCGGCCCGCTCGCGCGGCTCGAGCCGCGCGGTCGCGAGCGTGACGTACGCGAGCATCCCGCCGCCGGGCTTGAGCACGCGGGCGCACTCGGCAAGGCCGCGGCGCGCGTCGACGTGCGTGAGCACGTCGCGGCACCAGACCCAGTCCACGGAAGCGTCTGTGAGCGGCAGGGCCTCGGCCGCTCCCTCCAGCACCTCCACATCGACGCCGGCCTCGGCAACGGCCGCGCGCGCGAGCTCACAATGGAGCGGCAGAGGATCGAGCGCCGTCACGCACAGGCCGTGCTCCTTCGCAAGTCGGATTGCGTGTTTCGCGTTGCGCGCGCCTAGGTCGAGCAGCCGCTCGCCCGGCTTCGCGCCCAGGCTTGCGAAGACCTCGAAGAGCCAGTCGAGCCCGCGCGGATCGAGGCTGCGTTCGAGCGCCGCCCGCAGCTCGGCGTCGCCGGCCCAGAGCTCGTATAGCTCCTGGCTCGTGGGCATCAGTGGGCGGCCGTGGGGCGACCCGAACAGAACTCGACGTAGTCGACGTACTCGGTGATCGTCGGGCTGTCGCCGCAGACGGGGCACGACGGGTCGCGCCGCAGCTTCACCTCGCTGAACTCCGTCGCGAGCGCGTCGAAGAGGAGGAGCCGGCCGGCGAGCGACTCGCCGACGCCGAGGCAGAGCTTCAGTGCCTCGCTCGCCTGCAGCGAGCCGACGATGCCGGGCAGGACGCCGAGCACCCCGCCCTCCGCGCAGCTCGGCGCGAGCTCGGGCGGCGGCGGCTGCGGGAAGAGGCACCGATAGCACGGGCCTCCTGCTTTCGTGTCGAAGACGGTGGCCTGGCCCTCGAAGCGGTAGATCGAGCCATGCACCAGCGGCAAGCCGTGCCACACGGCCGCGTCGTTGACGAGGTAGCGCGTCGGGAAGTTGTCGGCCCCGTCGACGATCACGTCCCAGCCGTCACCGAGGATCCGCTCGACGTTCTCCGACGTCAGCCGCTCGACATACGTCTTCACGTCGACGTCGGGATTGAGCTCCTGCAGCGTCCGCCTCGCCGACTCCGCCTTCCACTCGCCGAGCCGCCCCGTCGAGTGGAGCACCTGGCGCTGGAGGTTCGACGCGTCGACGCGATCGTCGTCCACGATCCCGAGCGTGCCGACGCCCGCCGCAGCTAGATACAGCGCGGCCGGCGAGCCGAGACCGCCCGCGCCGAGGAGCAGGACGCGCGAGGCGAGGAGCTTCAGCTGTCCCTCCTCGCCGACCTCGGGGATCAGGAGATGCCGGCTGTAGCGGTGGCGCTTCGCGTCGTCGAGCCCGCCCGGCAGCTCCGTGTCAAAGCCGCTCCGCTTCCAGTCGATGTAGCCGCCGGCCATCGAGACGACGTTTGCGTAGCCGAGCTCGCCGAGCGACTTCGCGCCGAAGACGGTGCGGTTGCCCTGCGCGCAGTAGAGGACGATCGGCCGGGACTTGTCCGGCGCCGCTTGCTCGATCCGCGACTCGAGATTGCCGCGCGGAATGTGGATCGCGCCGGGGATCCGGCCCTCGCTCCACTCGTCCAGCTCCCGGATGTCGACGAGGAGCGGGGGATCGTTCGAGGCGAGCAGTTCGCGCGCGCGCGCGGCATCGACCTCCGCGACCTCGGAGCGGACCTGCTCGAGCAGTTCGCGATAGCCCGGCATGGCGTGGAACGGTACCCGCCGCGGGCGGCGCGGCTACCCTCGCGGCGTGGCGAGCCGGCGCGTTCTCGGGATCGTTGTGCTGTGCGCGGCCGCGGCAGTCGCGGCGATCGTCGGCGGCACCGTCCTCCTCTCCCGCAACGAGCGGACGACGGTCCCGAACGCGGTGACGTCGCCGCGCGCGGGCCGGCCGGTGCTCGAGCTCGAACTCGGGCTGCCGTGCGCCGACGCCGAGGCCTGCGCGCTCGACCGCGGCCAGACGCTGCTCGATCGGTATGGCAAGGCAGCGCAGGCGGCGGCGATCTTCCGGCGCTACTCCTCGCCCGAGGCGAAGCTCGGGCTCGCGTTCGCGCAGTGGACGGGGCCGGTGAGCCTCGCGACCGTGCAGGAGATCGCCACCGCGAGCCCGCACGATCCGGCCGTCCTCCTCAACCTCGGCTGGGCCGACTATCAGGCCGGCCGCAATGCCGACGCCGTCACCGCCTGGCAGGAGACGGCCGCGCGCTGGCCCGACTCGCCGTACGCCGTCGACGCACTGGACGCACTCCATCCCACCGTCGCGCCCGGCTTGCCGCCGATCGTCGTCGACCCCGGCGCCGTCCCGGCGAAGGCTCGCTCCGACCTCGAGACGGGAGTCCGGCTCTGGGATCTGAAGCACCTAGTCTCGGCGCGCCGGAAGCTCGACGCCGCTGCGAGGCTCGCGCCGCGCACTCCCGAGACGCTCGTCGCAGCGGCCGTCGCGCGCTTCTCTCCCGCCCAGCCGCTCGCGCCGTTGCCGCTTCTCGGGCCGCTCACGGCGAAGTTCGCGGGCAACTCGATCGTCCGCCTCCACCTCGGTGTGCTACTCCTGTGGTCGCGGCAGGTCGCGAAGGGGAAGGCGCAGTTGCGCGAGGCCGCCGCGGAGCAGCCTCAGTCGATCTACGCACGGCAGGCGCGCCTGCTCCTGCAGGCGCTGGCGAAGAATGGGCCTTAGGTGACGAACATATGAGCCGAACGGCCCATGGCGGGTCGACTAAAGACGTGGCAGAGTGCGGCATCGCTCTGGGGGGAGACAAGGGGTCGGTGGCAGCTCGAGCGGACGCGCCCGTCGTGGACGTCCTCGAGAGCGAGGAGGTTCGCATCCTCCTCGCCGCCGCGTTGGCTGCCGGAAGCGTCGGCGCCGAGGAGATCGCGCTGGCCCTCGACGAGCTCGACCTCGAGCCGGGCCAGGTGGAGGACTTCCACCGCGCCCTCGACGAGCTCCACGTCGAGGTCATCGCAGCCGGAGCCGACTTGCCGGAGCTCGACGAGACGACGAAGGAGATGTCGACCGACTCGCTCCAGCTCTTCCTCAAGGACATCGGCAAGGTCGACCTCCTCACCGCCGCGCGCGAGGTCGAGCTCGCGAAGCGGATCGAGGGCGGCGACATGCGCGCGAAGCAGCACATGGTCGAGGCGAACCTCCGCCTCGTCGTCTCGATCGCGAAGCGCTACCGCAACCAGGGCCTGCCGTTCCTCGATCTCATCCAGGAGGGGACGATCGGCCTCGTCCGCGCCGTCGAGAAGTTCGACTGGCGCCGCGGCTACAAGTTCTCGACGTACGCGACGTGGTGGATTCGCCAGGCCGTCTCGCGCGCTCTCGCCGACAAGGGCCGGACGATCCGCATGCCGGTCCACGTCGTCGAGAAGCACAACAAGATCGTCCGCTCCGAGCGGAAGCTGCGCGCCGAGCTGGGCCGCGAGCCGACTCCCTCCGAGATCGCCGTCGACCTCGACCTCGCGTGCGACGAGGTGGAGCAGATCATCCGGTGCGCCCAGACGCCGGTCTCGCTCGAGCGGCCCGTCGGCGACGACGGGGAGTCGGAGTTCGGCCACTTCCTCACCGACGAAGACGCGCCGCTTCCCGACGAGATCGCCGACACGACGCTGCGCACCGAGCAGCTCCACCGTGTTCTCGCGACGCTCGGGCATCGCGAGCGTCGGATCCTCGAGCTCCGCTACGGGCTCAGCGGCGAGACCCCGCAGACGCTCGATGAGGTCGGACGCGCGTTCAACGTCACCCGCGAGCGGATCCGGCAGATCGAGAACCACAGCCTCAAGAAGCTCCGCTCGCTCGCCGACGTCACGTCGCTCGAAGACGTCGCCTAGCATTCGTCCCATGGAGGACGCCTGGCGCGCAGAGCTCGCGGAGTTCATCTCGATCCCGAGCATCAGCGCCGACCCGGCGCATCGCGAGGACGTCAAGGCAGCCGGAGAGTGGGTCTGCGAGCTCATCCGCCGCATCGGCGGCACGGCCGAGCTGACGCCGTTCGGCGAGCGGGAGCTCGTGCTCGGAGAGATTCGCGCCTCGTCCGGAGCGGATTCCGCGCCGACCGTCCTCGTCTACAACCACTTCGACGTCCAGCCGCCGGCGCCGCTCGACCTGTGGGAGTCCGATCCGTTCGAGCTCGACATCCGCGGCGAGTGGGCGTACGGGCGCGGCATCGCCGACGACAAGGGGCAGCTCTGGTTCGTCCTCAAGGCGGCCCAGCGGCTCGTCGAGGCGAACGCGCTCCCGGTCAACCTCCGCATCGCGTTCGACGGCGAGGAGGAGATCGGCGGCCACACCATCGCAGACTGGATCGCCCAAGACGACCGCGGAGCCGACGCGTGCGTGATCTTCGACGGCGGGATGCTGCGGCGCGACGTCCCGACGATCGAGCTCGCGACGCGCGGGCTCGTCGGCGTCGACGTCAAGGTCAAGACGGGCGAGCGCGACCTCCACTCGGGGATGTACGGCGGCGCCGCTCTCAACGCGATCCACGTTCTCATGCGCTGTTTCGACGCGGTGCTCGCCGGCCCGGACGGGCGGCTGCCGGAGCCGCTGCGCGCAGGGATCGCGTCGCCGACCGCGGCGGAGCTCGAGGCGTGGGCGCAGCTGCCGGCGGGTCGGGACGCGCTCGCCGAGGCGGGTGCTCGAGCTCTCGATGCGAAGGCGGCGGAGGAGTTCTACGTCCGCACCTGGGCGGAGCCCGCAGCGGACGTGAACGGAATCATCGGCGGCAAGCCTGGCGTTCGGAACACGACACTCAGCATCGGCGCCTCGGCCGAGTTCTCGATCCGGCTCGCTCCGGGGCAGAAGGTGGAGACGATCGGAGCGGCGGCGGAGAAGCTCCTCCGTGACGCCGCGCCGGAGGGCGCCGAGCTTGAGATCACGGTCAAGGGCTCGAATCCGGGCCTCGTCCGGGCCGACGCGCCGGCTGTCCAGCTCGCGCTAGCCGCGTTCGAGGAGGTGCTCGGCACAAAGCCGCTCCTCACCCGCACCGGCGGTTCGATCCCGCTCATGCCCGCGCTGACGGAGAAGGGCATCGACACGATCCTCACCGGTTTTGCGCTGCCCGAGTCGAGCGTCCACTCGCCGAACGAGCGGTTCCTCGTGCCGTACTTCGCCGCGGGGATGGACACCGCCGCGGCGCTCTTCACCGCGCTAGGCCGCCTTCCGAGCTGACGGCGTGCGCGAGCTCCTCGCGGAGACTGCCTAGCTCCTCCTTGAGGTCGCGCATTCCCGCGGGCAGGACGCCGGCGGTACGCAGCAGGTAGAGCCGCTGGCGGCGCTCCTCGATGGCTTCGAGGAGCATCGTGACGATCTGCGGCCGGCGGACGGGAAGCTCGTGTGCGACGGCTGCCATCAGGCGGCCCTCTCGAGCTCGGGGACGAACACATCGTCCGCGCCCTGCTCTTCCCGGACATGGGCCGGCCGGATGAACGTGACCGTGATCGCCGCGCCCGCGAGCAGCAGGCCGAGGAGGACGACGAGCGCGATACGGAAGCCGTGGTCGAGCCCAGCCCGGCCGGCGCTCGCGACCGGGCCCGTTGCGGCTGCTGCGATCGCCGTCGTCGCCGCGATCCCGATCGCGCCGCCGATCTGGCGGCTCGTGTTGATCAGGCCGGAGGCCACTCCGGCGTCCGCGCCGGAGACACCGGCCAGGCCGCCGATCGTCACCGGCACGAAGGAGAGCGCCATTCCCGCGCCGCCGAGCACGAAGGCGGGGAAGAGATCCCAGAAGTAGTGGCCGCCGAGCGGCAGCCGGGCGACGAGCGCGATCGAGACCGCAGAGATGAGCAGACCGGCGGTCAGTGTCGCGCGCACGCCGAGCCGTCCGACGATCACTTGCGCGAGGTTCGAGACCACGACGACCGTGCCGGCGAAGCCGACGAAGGCGACGCCGCTCTGCAACGCGCTGTAGCCGAGCACGTTCTGGGTGTAGAGCGTCAGGACGAAGAACTCCGAGAACGAGACGGCGCCGATGATCGCCATCGCCGCGTTTGAAGCCGCGAGCGTCGGCAGGCGGAAGAGCCGTAGGGGAAGAAGCGGCCACGGCGAGCGCGCCTCGACGGCGAAGAAGAGCGCAAGCAACGCTGCTGAGCCCGCGAGTAGGCCGACCGTAGCCGGCGCGCTCCAGCCGTCCGTCGTCGCGCGGGTGAGCGCGTAGACGAGGAGCATCAGACCGGAGGTCACCGTTGCTGCGCCGCGAACGTCGAAGTGCCGGTGGCCGAGATCGGCGCGGCTCTCCGCGAGGAGGACCGGCGCGAGAAGGGCGGCCGCGATGCCGACGGGGACGTTGACGAAGAAGATCCAGGACCAGTTGAGGTAGCTCGTGAGGACACCGCCGAGCAGGACGCCTGCTGCAGCGCCGCTGCCCGAGGCGGCGCCGTAGATCCCGAGGGCGAGGTTGCGCTCGCGACCCTCGGCGAACGTCGTCATCAGGAGCGACAGCGCCGCCGGTGCGAGCAGTGCGCCGCCGAGGCCCTGCACGGCGCGGAAGGCGATGAGCGAGCCCGCCGACCAGGCGAGTCCGGCGAGGAGCGAGCTCGCCGCGAAGAGCAGCAGGCCGCCGACGAACATTCGCCGCCGTCCCAGCAGGTCGGAGAGCCGGCCGCCGAGCAGCAGCGCGCCGCCGAAGAGGATCGCGTAGGCCGAGATCACCCACTGCAGGTTCGCCTCGGAGAAGCCGAGGTCGTGCTTGATCGAGGGAAGCGCGACGTTCACGATGGCCACGTCGAGGATGACCATGAACTGCGCGGTGACGATGAGAGCGAGGGCGCTCCAGCGCCGACGTGGGTTCGTAGTCAAATGCACTACTTGTCCTCCATAATCGTTGTTAGCATTCAACAATATACAGGACACAACGTTGTACGCGCTACACTTGTTCCCGTCATGACGGACGACCGTTCAGCAGCCGGCCGTTCAGCGGCTCCCCGAGGAGCTCGTCTCGTCGGCGTTGTTCTTGCTCAAGCGGCTCGGCATGGCCGCGAAGGAGCAGTCCTTCGAGGCGTACGAGGAGGCGGGACTCCACCCGTACCACCACGCGATCCTCGCCGTGCTCGACGAGGGCTCACGGGAGACGCAGGGAGCGATCGCCGATGCGCTGGGCTACGACAAGGGTCAGCTCGTCGGCCTGATCGACGAGCTCGAGGGGGACGGCCTCGTGGAGCGGCGCCGCGACACGATCGACCGCCGGAGACAGCTCGTCACGATCACGCCGGCCGGCCGCAAGATGCTCGCGCGGCTGCGGCTCCTCTCGCAGGAGCTCGAGAACGACTTCCTCACACCGTTGAGCTCGAGCGAGCGGCGCGAGCTGCACGGACTGCTTCTCCGCGTAGCGAGCGAGCATCTCCCGAACTGCCCGCTGAAGAAGTAGGCCCTCAATCCCAGGGCGGAGGATTGTGCGTCCACCGTCCGCCGAGCATCGTCGCGACGACGTGCACCTCCCGCAGCTCCTCCGGCTCGGACGCGAGCGGATCGCGATCGAGCACGACGAGGTCGGCGTAGCGGCCGGGGACGAGGGTGCCGCGCGTGCGCTCGTCGTGTGAGAGCCACGCGGGAGCGACGCACGTCGCGTGGAGCGCCTGCTCGAGCGTGAGACGCTGCTCCTCGCGCCAGTGGTCGAGGACACCCGCGACGACGCCGGCCCACGGGTCGAGCTCCTCCACCGGCGCGTCGGAGCCGTTCGCGACGACCGCGCCCGAGTCGACGAGCGAGCGAAACGAGTACGCGCCGTCCAGGCGATCGGGCCAGAAGCGCTTCGCGAGCTGCTCGTCGGACGGGGCATGCGAGAACTGCGCCGACACCGCGACGCCGAGCTCGGCGAAGCGGGGGACGTCCTCCGGCGCGAGGCACTGCGCGTGCTCGATGCGCTGGCGGAGGCCGAGCGGCCGCCAGGCGTCCTGCGACCGCTCGAACGCGTCGAGCGCGGCGCGGTTCGCGGCGTCGCCGATCGCGTGGACGCCGACCGGCCAGCCGGCGGCCGCCCCTTCCCGCACGATCTCCTCGAGCTCCTCGCCCGTCGTGATCACGACGCCGCTGCCGTCCGCCATCCACGCGGTCTGCGAGCCGAGCGTCCCGTCCATGAACGTCTTGAGGTAGCCGAGCCGGAGGAGCGGCGAGCCGGCGCCGCTGCGGAGGCCGAGCTCGCGCAGCTCGGGCAGGCGCTCGGCGGGAGTGGACTGCCAGACGCGGAGAGGCAGGCTCCCGCTCTGCTCGAGCCGCTGCCAGAGGCCGAACGCGCCGAGCCAGCCGTCCTTGTCGTGGAGGGCTGTGACGCCGCGCGATGCCGCGACGCGCACGCCCTCGCGCATCGCCGTGAGGTACTCGTCCTCGGGCGCCTGGGCGTGGCGCCCCTTGAACTGCCACGCCGCCTGCTCATAGAGGACGCCGGTCGGCTCGCCGGCGTCGTCGCGCACGACGACTCCGCCTTCCACCTCGAGATCGCCGCCGGCGAGGGCGAGCGCGACGGAGTTGAGCCAGAGCGCGTGGTAGTCCTTCGAGATCAGCATCGCCGGCCGCTCAGGCTCGATCGCGTCGAGCGCCTGCCGCGTCGGCGGCCCGTCGGGCCAGTCGGCGTCGCGCCAGCCCTGGCCCCGCAGCCACGTGCCGTCGCGAGGCGCGGCCCGAACGCGGTCGAGCGCCTCGGCGAGCGAGCCGCAACCGTCGAGGCGGACGTCCCGCTGCGCGAGCGCCCAGGTCGGGAAATGGACGTGCGAGTCCGTGAAGCCGGGCAGGACGCAGCGGCCGCCGAGGTCGACCGTCTCCGGGCTCGGCAGCGCGGTCTCGTGTACGCCGACGCCTCCCGCGATCCGGTCGCCCGCGATCCAGAGCGCGGCGACGGTCGGCAGCGAGGGGTCAAGCGTGCGGATCGTCCCGTTGCGGATAATCATGTGCCCATGTTCGATCATGCCGGCCCCAACGTGCGCGACTACGAGAGCAGCCGCGCCTTCTACGAGCAGGCTCTGGCACCGCTGGGCTGGCGCGTCCTCGCGGAGTGGCCGGACCACGGAGTGGCCGGGTTCGGAGACGGTGAGCGCCCGGTCTTCTGGATCCATCAGCGAGAGCCCCACACGACGGGGCTGCACGTGGCGTTCGCCTGCGACGATCGGGCGACCGTCGATGCGTTCCACGCCGCGGGGCTCGCGGCCGGCGGCACGGACAACGGGCCGCCCGGCCTCCGCTGGTACCACGAGAACTACTACGGCGCGTTCGTCCTCGACCCCGACGGCAACAACGTCGAGGCGGTCTGCCACAAGCCGGAATAGACTCCGCGCCGTGGCCTGGGACGTCCTCACCGAGGAGCAGCGCGAGCTCCGCGACCTCGTCCGCCAAGTGGCGCGCGAGCGGATCGCGCCGCGCGCCGCCGAGATCGACGAGTCGCACGAATTCCCGTGGGACGTCGTCGAGCTCTTCCGCGAGAACGACATCTTCGGCTTGTTCTTCGAGGAGCAGTACGGCGGCCTCGGCACCGGCACCCTCCTTTCGCTCATCGCAATCGAGGAAGTCGGGAAGGTCTGCGGGACGTCGGCGCTCATCCTCGCCGTCCAGGAGCTCGGCTCGCTCGGTCTCAAGCTCGCCGGCTCGGACGAGCAGAAGCAGCGCTATCTCCCGAAGTTCGCCTCGGGCGAGTGGCTGCCGGCGTACGCCCTCACGGAGTCGGGCTCCGGCTCAGACTCGGCGGCGATGCGGACGACGGCGCAGCGCGAGGGCGACGAGTACGTCCTCGACGGGTCGAAGCGCTTCATCACGAACGCCGGCGTCGCCAACCTCTACACCGTCTTCGCGAAGACGGATCCCGAGGCGGGCCACTCCGGCATCTCCGCCTTTGTCGTCGAGGCCGACACGCCGGGCTTCGCGGTCGCGCGGCTCGAGCCGAAGATGGGCATCTCCGGCTCCACGACCGGCGAGCTCACCTTCGACGGCGTACGGATCCCCGCCGCGAACCTCCTCGGCGAGGAGGGAGACGGCTTCAAGATCGCAATGCGGATCCTCGACCGCTCCCGCCCCGGCGTCGCCGCGCAGGCACTCGGCATCGCGCAGGGCGCGACCGACTACGCGCTCGAGTACGCGAAGACCCGCGAGACGATGGGGAAGCCGATCGCGCAGCACCAGCTGATCCAGGCGAAGCTCGCCGACATGGAGACGGAGTGCGAGGCGGCGCGCGGCCTCCTCTACCGCTACGGGCGCATGACCGACGAGGGCGTCGAGGGGCCCGAGCTGACGAAGGCTTCCGCGATGGCGAAGCTCAAGTGCGGCGACGTCGCGATGGCCGTGACGACCGAGGCGGTTCAGGTGCTCGGCGGCTACGGCTACATCAAGGAGTACCCCGTCGAGCGGTTCATGCGCGACGCGAAGATCACGCAGATCTACGAGGGCACGCAGGAAGTGCAGCGCCTCGTGATTGCCCGGGAGATGGTGCGCGAGTCCCGCGCCTTCCTCCTCGCCGGCGTCGGGTAGCGCTCAGGGAATTCCCCGGTTGACGCGGGCCTGCTGGAGCGCGAGTCTCTCCGAGGCAGGCAAGGTCGAGCAGAGGAGAGAGACTGATGATCAGCAGCGCGAACACCGGCTTCATGCTCTTGGCGGCGGCGCTCGTCATGGTGATGACGCCAGGCCTGGCGTTCTTCTACGGCGGACTCGTGGGGCGCTCCAGCACGCTGACGATCATGATCCAGAGCTTCGCGTCGATGGGCATCACGACCGTGATGTGGTGGCTGGTCGGCTACTCGCTCTCCTTCAGCGGCGATGCGAATGGGATCTACGGAAACTTGCACTACGCGTTCCTCCGCCATGTCGGCGTGAACACGATCTATCAGCCGTCGCACATCCCGCTCACGGTGCTGATCACCTACCAGATGATGTTCGCGATCATCACGCCGGCGCTGATCACCGGCGCCTTCACGAACCGGGTCACGTTCAAGGCGTACCTGATCTTCCTCGTCATCTGGCAACTCGCCGTCTACTACCCGTTCGTCCACATGCTCTGGGGCGGAGGCCTGCTCGAGCACTGGGGAGCCCGCGACTTCGCCGGCGGCATCGTCGTCCACGCGAGCGCCGGCTTCGCCGCGCTGGCCTCGGTTCTCTATGTGGGGAAGCGGAAGTTCGTCGACACGCCGCACAACATCCCGTTCATCGCCCTCGGCACCGGCCTGCTCTGGTTCGGCTGGTACGGCTTCAATGCGGGGAGCGAGCTGAAGGTCGACCACATCACGGCGCTCGCCTTCCTCAACACCGACCTCGCCGCTTCGTTCGCCGCCGTCACCTGGCTCTTCGTCGAGTGGTGGTTCGCGAAGAAGCCGCACTTCGTCGGGTTGCTGACGGGCGCGGTGGCCGGCCTCGCCTGCATCACACCGGCCGCGGGCTACGTGCCGATCTACGCCTCCGTCGTGATCGGGGTCGCGGCCGGGCTTGTCTGCTACTCCGCCATCCAGCTCAAGAACCGGCTGCACTGGGACGACGCCCTCGACGTGTGGGGCGTCCACGGCGTGGGCGGCCTGCTCGGGATCGTCCTGCTCGGCGTCTTCGCCGGGACGGCGATCAACAAGGCCGGCGGCGTCGGCCTGATCCACGGCTCCGGCTCCTTCTTCGGCAAGCAGGTGGCGGCAGGGGTCGGCTGCTCGGTCTACGCCTTCCTCTTCACCTACGTGATGCTGCGCGTCATCGACTTCATCACGCCGGTTCGCGTCGGCGCCGAGGCCGAGAAGGGGCTCGACGCAGCCGAGCTCGGGGAGGCGGCGTACGTGTTCGAGCCACCGCCCGCGCCTGCCTCGTAACCGTAGGGCGCTGCGTCAGTTTCAGAGCTTGGGCTTCCAGCCGCTCTCGTGGTCGAGGCGGTATGCCCCGCCTTCCCACGTGACGACAGCGTGGAGAAGGTGCTTCTTGTTCCTCGGCGTGCGGCGCGCGTTCCCTGGAACGAGTGAAATACGCTCCTCCCATGAAGCTCGACGGAATCCATCACGTCACGTGCATCACGGCCGACGCGCCGCGAAACGTCGAGTACTACACCGGCGTCCTCGGCCTCCGGCTGGTCAAGAAGTCGGTCAACCAGGACGACCCGACCGTCTACCACCTCTTCTATGCCGACGAGGACGGGACGCCCGGCTCGGACATCACGTTCTTCGAGTACCCGGACGCGCGGGAGGGACGGGCCGGCGCGGGGATGATCCACACCGTCGTCTGGCGCGTCGGCTCGGAGGCGGCGCTCGAGTTCTGGCGCGACCGGGTGGGCTCGGTGCCGTTCACCGACCCGGACGGGCTGTGCCACGACCTCGTCGTCGCGGGCGTCCCCGACGAGCCGCTGATCGCCGACCATCCCGAGATCCCCCGCGAGCTGGCGCTGCAGGGTTTCGAGGGAGTTCGCGCCTACGGCGAGGAACCGACGACGTTTCTCGAGGCGCTCGGCTTCGAGGAGGGGCTGACGCGCGGCGAGACGCGCCAGGGCTGGATCCGCTACGAGCCGGCGCCCGACGCGCCGCCGATCTCCGGTGCGGGAACCGTCCACCACGTCGCGTGGTCGTCGACGATGGACGAGCACGAGGCGTGGCGGGAGCGCGTCATGGAGGCGGGCGGGCATCCGACGCCGGTGATCGACCGCTTCTGGTTCCGCTCGATCTACTTCCGCGAGCCGACGGGCGTGCTCTTCGAGATCGCGACGCTCGGGCCGGGCTTCGCGGCGGACGAGGATCCGGCGCACCTCGGCGAGACGCTCATCCTCCCGCCGAACTTCGAGCACCTGCGCGCCGAAGTCGAGCCGCTGCTCACGCCGCTGCCGAAGACGCGCTGATTACTTGCCGGGCTCGGGAAGCGAGCTCGTGTCGACGACCTCGAAGTCCGCGCCGGTCAGCCGGCTCAGGGAGTGGAGGTCGTCGTTCGACCAGTGCGAGTTCGGCGCGCCGGAGACGTACCAGGGCGAGCCGTTGTCGGCGAGGATCATCCCGTAGACCTGCAGCGCCCGCAGCACGACGCGCGCCTGCTTCGGGAAGGACGCGATGTCGACGCTCGCCTTCAGCCGCACGCGTAGCCCCATCGGCGGGAGTGAGGCGCTCGTCGAGCTCGAGGCGTAGTGCCGCGCGGGATACACGTACGCGCGCCGCGTCTCGGGAGCGGTGAAGCGGAGCGCATGGTCGATGACGCCGCCCGAGACCTCGTCCCAGCGCGCCAGGCCGGGGAAGATCGGCAGCCCGGCGGCGTCGGCCGACGTCCAGCCCGCGGGGCGGAGCCTGTCCGACTCGAGACTCCACGTCGCGCCGGAGCCGGCCGTCCAGCCGTGGCTCGTGTGATGGAGGTCGTAGAGCTCGTACAGCCGGCACGTGCTCTTGTCGACGAGCAGCGCGTGGCGATCGCCGGTCGACCGCGGGCCGCCCTCGATGTGGACGTTCTTCGGGATCGGGTACGGGACACGATCCGACTCGTCGGCGTAGTCGAAGCGCACGTGGTACGTCGGCGTCGCGCTCGAGACGACGTCGAACGGGATCCCGATCGGCTCGCCGTCCCATTTGCCCGAGCCGAAGTCCGGATGGAGCGGCGCGTCGAGGCCGATCGACCGGATCATCGCCGCGGAGTTTTTCGCGACGGGGAGCGTGTCGACCGGCGTGTTCCACGGGTTGTCCGCGGGAAAGATCTTGCAGTTCGGCGCGTTCGGGAGAGGCGACGCGTGAATCGCGGAGCCGGCCAGCAGCGCGACCGAGACCACAGCGGCGACTGCGAGCACGCTGCGGGTCATGCGGGCAGCGACACCGCCGGATACCGCGCGCGCACGCCGTCGATGAAGGCGGCCAGCGTGTCCGCAAGCTCCGCGTCGTGGAGCTCCAGCACGTTCTCCGCGTTCATCTCGCCCGAGTGGGAGAGGTTGAAGCTCCCGATGAAGACCGTGTCGTCCGCGACCGTCACCTTCGCGTGCATGTAGTCGTGCACCGAGCCCGGCGCGTACGGCGTCGTCACCTTCCCGGAGAACGGCGCGCGCGTCAGTGCCGCGCGCAGCAGCGGGCTCTTCCAGTCGGCGGTCCCTTGCTCGTGCCATTGCTGGAGTACTTCGGCGATCTGCGTCGCGTCCACGACCCCCGCAAGGTCGACCTTCCCGTCGGACGCGACCTGTGCGAGCGTGCCGAGGATCGGGCCGTTGCTGATCACGGGAGAGGCGATGCGGACGCGGTGCTCCGCGCAGCCGATCGCTTTCGCGATCCGGTGCGCGAGTTTCTCCCCGCGGCCCGGACAGAACCAGGCGCGCACGCCGTTGTCGACCGGCGCCGGGTCGACCTTGCCGCTGTGGGAGACCTGCCGCGTCGTCCAGAGCTGCTCGAAGTCGGAGCTGTACCGAGCGGCGACGGCGGCCGAGTCGATGGTGACGATGACGTTCTCCTCGCGCGTCCACGAGTCGCCCGTCCAGTTCGTCGAGCCGGTCCAGACCGCGGCGCCGTCGCGCACGACGTACTTGTGGTGCATGAGGTCGGGGACGCCCGGGATCGCGGCGGTCGGGAACGGGAACGCTTCGACGAGCGCGGGCTCGGTCTGGGGCGGCGGCGGAACCGGCGGCATGTCCTTCCGCCAGTCGACGTTGTAGGCGAGCCGGATCGCGACGCCGCGGTCGTTCGCCGCGTCGAAGGCGTCGCGGACGATCGCGTCGACAGGGGCGGGCAGGTTGAGGTCGTAGATCGCGACCTCGAGGGTCTTCTCCGCGGCGGCGACGAAGGCGGCGAGGGCGTGGGCGGTGTCCTCCGCCGGCTGCCCGCCGTCGGTCAGCGTGCGGACTTCGACGCCATCCACTGCGCTTTGTGCGCCTTCTTCGCGGCCTGGTAGTCGGCGAGCGCTTGCGGTGAATCGACATCGCCGAGCGTTGGATGGCTCGGCACGAGATCGCGGGCGACCTCGACGCCGAAGCGATTCGCGAGCACCGAGCCGAGCGCCTTGATCTTCATCTCGCCGAAGCCGGGAAGGGCACCGATCCGCTTGCGGAGATCCTTGCCGTCGGCGGCTTCCGTCCAGATGCGCGCCGCGTCGCCGCCGTACTCGTCCGTGACGGTGGCGGCCAGCTCGCGGACGCGCGTCGCCATCGAGCCGGGGAAGCGGTGGATCGCCGGCTTGTCGCGGAAGATTGGTTCGAGGTCGGCCGCCGCCACCTTGCTCGGCTCGAGCGTCCCGAGGCGCTGCTTCAGCCGCAGCGGGCCGAGGAACGCCTGTTGGACGGTGACCTGCTGATCGAGCGCGAAGCCGACGAGCAGCGCGAACGGGTCGTCGGCGAGGAGCCGGCACGCCTCGTCGTCCTCCGTGAACCAGAGCGCCTCGGGCATGGCTCGATCCTACGTATTGCCGATCGGGGTAGGCACCGATGCTCCGGCGCGTCTCTTCGGCAAGGCTCGGAGCATGAGGAACCCGTTCGGGAGCGAGAGCACCGCATACCACTTCCTCCTTCTCACCGTCGTGGCGTTCGCCGTCGTCGCCGTGGCGTCGGCCGTCGGTGGCCCGGTCGCCGCGGTTGTCGCGTGGGCCGTCGTCTCCGCAGTCGCCGTCGGGGTCTACTCCCGCGGCCGCGAGCGCGGGTTGCCGGAGGCCGTGGAGCACGTGGGTCCCGGAGACGAGCGGCGGATCGTCGTCGTCGCACCGGTGGCCGCCTCGGCGCTTCACCGGCTGGCCAACGACATCGATCCGGAGCAGGACCGGGCGCGGCTCCGGGCCGAAGCGGTCGTCGAGACGCTCGGCGCTCCGCACGTTCGCGCTGCGAGCGCCGTCGGCGAGGACTCGCTGGCGGCGGTCGACGACGCCCTGCACACATTCGGCGGAGACGAGATCGTCGTCCTGCCGGGTGACGACTCGCTGGCCGAGCGCCTGCGCGAGCACTACGCGCTGCCGGTCACCGAGATCGACGCCTGAGAACAGCTCCGAACGCACGTTCGCCGCGGTATGCTCGAACGATGGCTGCGCTCGACGTCTTCAGTCCCGAGACGAAGGCGTGGTTCGAGCGCAACTTCGCGGCGCCGACGCCCGCGCAGGAGCAGGGCTGGCCCGCGATCGCGAGCGGCAAGAGCGTCCTCATCCAGGCGCCGACCGGCTCCGGCAAGACGCTCGCGGCCTTCCTCTGGGCGATCGACCGGCTGACTCCGAATCCAGCCTCCGGTCTTCGAGTTCTCTACGTCTCGCCGCTCAAGGCGCTCAACTACGACGTCGAGCGGAACCTCCGCGGCCCGCTCGCCGGCCTGCGCTCGGAGCTCAGCGTCGCCGTAAGGACGGGCGACACGCCGCAGAAGGAGCGCGCCGCGATGCTGCGCCGGCCGCCCGACATCCTGATCACGACTCCCGAGTCGCTCTTCCTGCTGCTGACGTCGCAGGCGCGGGAGCTGCTCCGCAGCGTCGACACGCTGATCCTCGACGAGGTGCACGCCGTCGCCGGCACGAAACGCGGCGCGCATCTGGCGCTCAGCGTCGAGCGGCTCGAGGCGCTCGCGGCGCAGCCGATCCAGCGGATTGGCCTCTCGGCGACGCAGCGGCCGCTCGAGGAGATCGGCAAGTTCGTCGGCGGTGGCCGGCCGATCGAGCTTGTCGACGCCGGAGTCGCGAAGGAGCTCGATCTCGAAGTCGTCGTCCCCGTCGAGGACATGCGCGAGCCCGGTACTGGCAGGGAGGAAGGCTTCGACGCGCGCTCGATCTGGCCCTCGATCTATCCCGCTCTAGTAGACCTCGTCCGCGCGCACCGTTCCACGATCGTCTTCGTCAACAATCGCCGGCTCGCCGAGCGGCTCGCGCTGCGACTCAACGAGGCCGCGGAGGAGGAGATCGCGCGCGCCCATCACGGCTCCCTCGCGCGCGAGCAGCGGACCGTGATCGAGGAAGACCTCAAAGCCGGCCGGATTCCGTGCCTCGTCGCTACGTCGTCGCTCGAGCTCGGCATCGACATGGGTGCGGTCGACCTCGTCATCCAGGTCGAGTCGCCGAAGTCCGTTGCACGCGGCCTGCAGCGGATCGGGCGCGCCGGCCACTCGCTCGGCGAGGTCTCGAAGGGGCGCATCTTCCCGAAGTTCCGGGCCGACCTGCTCGAGTGCGCCGTCGTCGCGCAGCGGATGCGGGCGGGCGCGATCGAGGAGACGCAGATCCCGCGCAATCCTCTCGACGTCCTGGCGCAGCAGATCGTCGCCATCTGCGCCGACGAGGAGATCGAGGTTGCGGAGCTCCACGACCTCGTGCTGCGCGCGTATCCGTTCGCCGATCTCTCGCGCACGCAGCTCGAGAACGTCCTCGACATGCTCGCCGGCCGCTATCCGTCGGACGAGTTCGCGGAGCTGCGGCCGCGCATCGTCTGGGACCGGACGGCGGGCGTGATTCGCGGCCGGCCTGGCTCGCGGCGGCTGGCGGTGACGAACGCGGGGACGATTCCCGACCGCGGCCTCTTCGGCGTTTTCGTCGCGGGCGCCGAGCCGGCGAGCCGCGTCGGCGAGCTCGACGAGGAGATGGTCTACGAGGCGCGGCAGGGCCAGGTGATCGTCCTCGGCGCCTCGTCGTGGCGGATCGAGGAGATCACCCGCGACCGCGTCCTCGTCTCGCCGGCGCCCGGCGTCCCCGGTTCCGTCCCGTTCTGGAAGGGCGAAGGCGTCGGGCGGCCGTACGAGCTCGGCGAGGCGATCGGGCGCTTCACGCGCGAGCTGCTCGCCAAGCGGGAGCCGAAGGTCGCGGATCTCGACGAACGCGCCGAGAAGAACCTCCTCGCCTATCTCCGGGAGCAAGAGCGCGCGACGGGCGCCGTCCCGTCTGACCGCACCGTCGTCGTAGAGCGGTTCCGGGACGAGATCGGCGACTGGCGCATCTGCATCCTCACCCCGTTCGGCGCGCGCGTGCATGCGCCGTGGGCGATGGCGGTCGGCGCGCGCCTGCGCGAGTCGCTGGGCCTCGAGGTGCAGTCGATCTGGTCGGACGACGGCATAGCGTTCCACCTGCCCGATGCCGACTCGCCGCCCGCGACGGACCTGCTCATGCTCGATCCCGACGAGCTCGAGGATCTCGTGCTCGCCGAGGTGGGGCAGACCGCGCTGTTCGGAGCGCGGTTCCGGGAGAACGCCGCACGCGCCCTGCTCATCCCGCGCCGCCGGCCGGGCGAGCGCACGCCGCTCTGGCAGCAGCGGCTCAAGGCGCAAGGCCTCCTCCAGGTCGCACGCAAGTACTCGAGCTTCCCGATCGTCCTCGAGACGTACCGGGAGTGTCTGCAGGACGTCTTCGACCTGCCGGCGCTGAAGCGGCTGCTCGGGCAGGTTCGCGCGCGCGAGATCGACCTCGTCGACGTCGAGACGGCGTCGGCGTCGCCCTTCGCGTCGTCGCTCCTCTTCGACTACATCGCGACGTACATGTACGAGGACGACACGCCGCCGGCGGAGCGGCGTGCGCAGGCGCTCTCGCTCGATCGCGACTTGCTGCGGGAGCTGCTCGGCCAGGAGGAGCTGCGCGAGCTCATCGACGCCGACGCGCTCGCCGAGGTGGAGTCGTCGCTGCGGCCGTTCCCGAAGGATTCCGAGGCGCTGCACGACTTGTTGCGGTTGAGAGGAGACCTCAAAGTCGGTGAGTTCGACGAGTCGCACGCCGCGATCCTCGAGGCCGAGCGACGAGCGATTCGCGTCGGGATCGCCGGCGAGGAGCGGCTTTCGGCGGCAGAGGACGCCTGGCGATACCGCGATGCGCTCGGCGTGATGCCGCCGTCCGGCCTGCCGGACGTCTTCCTCGAGCCGATGCCGGATGCGCTGCTCTCCCTCGTCGCGCGGTACGCGCGCGGGCGCGGGCCGTTCACGACGGGCGAGGCGGCGGCGTGGTTCGGCGTCGACGTCGAGGAGGAGCTGCGGCGGCTCGAGCGGGACGAGAAGCTCGTGCGCGGCGAGCTGCGGCCCGGCGGGACGGAGCGCGAGTGGTGCGACGCCGAGGTGCTGCGGCGGCTGCGGCGCGCCTCGCTCGCTGCGCTGCGCCGGGAGGTGGAGCCTGTCGAGCAGGCGGCGCTCGGCCGCTTCCTCCCGAGCTGGCACGGGATCGGCCGGCGCGCATCGCTGCGCGAGGCGCTCATCCCGCTGCAGGCGCTGGCGCTGCCGGTGGCGCTGTGGGAATCGGAGCTGCTGCCGCGGCGCGTCCCCGACTACCGGCCCGAGCAGCTCGACCAGCTCTGCGCCTCGGGCGAGCTCGTCTGGGTCGGCGCCGGCCTCGACCGGGTTGCAGTTCTGTTCCGCGACGACGCGTCGCTGCTCGGACGGCCGTCCGCCGCGCCCGCGCCGAAGGGAGAGGTGCACGATGCGATTCGCGCGGCGCTCGCCGGCGGCGCGCTCTTCTGGGACGGGCTGCTCGCCGCGGCCGGCTACGAGGACGCGATCGCGCTCCCGGCGCTCTGGGATCTCGTCTGGAGCGGCGAGGTGACGAATGACTCGTGGTCGCCGCTCCGCGCCGAGCGGCGGTACCAGGCGCCGCGCCCCGACCGTCGCGCGCGCCGCTTCTCCCGCGCGCGGGCGCAGCGTCCGACCTCGACGCAAGGTCGCTGGTCGCTCGCGGCTGAACTCTTCGCCGCAGGCACGCCGGACCGCCGCGCGCTCGCAGAGCTTCTCCTCGAACGCCACGGCGTCGTGACCCGCGACTCCGTCCGCGCGGAGGGGATTCCCGGCGGCTACGGCGCCGTCTATGGCGAGCTGAAGGCACTCGAGACGCTCGGCTCCTGCCGGCGCGGCTACTTCGTCGAGGGGCTCGGCGGCGCGCAGTTCGCGCTCGGCGGAGCGGTCGAGCGGCTGCGCGAACTGCGGCCGCGCGAGGGGGACGAGCCGGAGTCGCTCGTGCTCGCCGCCGCCGATCCAGCACAGCCGTACGGCGGTGTGATTGCCGTGGCCGAAGCGCTCGGGCGGGCGCGCCGCGCGCGTCGCCGGCGCCCACGTCGTCCTGCTCGGCGGCGAACCGGCGCTCTACGTCGAGCGCGGCGGCCGCTCGCTCGTCCCGCTGCGGGAGCCCGACGAGGAATGGCTCCGGCCGGCACTCGCAGCGCTCGTTTCGTTCGTGAAGCAGGGAGGAGCGAAGCGCCTGGCGGTCGAGCGCTTCGACGGAGAGCCGGTGACGGAGACGGACGTGATGCAGCTGCTCGTCGAAGCCGGCTTCCTCGCCGGCCCGCGCCGCGCGGTTCTCCGGGCCTAGGCGGGGGCGAGGACAGGCGCCTAGGCCAGTGCTCGGGAGTGTCCCCCCGGCGCTCTTGTTCCGTCACGCGCGGACGCCTAATATCGGAGGCGTGTAAGTCGTAGCCCTTCGCACCGGACGCTCCCGTTCTTCTACCGCGAAGGAGTCACCTTGCACGCACCGAGCACGTGGCACTACGGCCTCATCGCCGACTACTGGGCGATCGTCAACCTCGACACACCCGAGCTCGACCTCTACGAGCGACACCTGCGGAGCCCGGTCTTGGACGCCGGCTGCGGGACCGGGAGGCTGCTCGCCCCATTACGGGAGCGGGGCTTCGACATCGACGGTTGCGACCTCTCCGGAGACATGATCGAGCGCTGCCGGCAGCGCGTCCCCGACGCAACTTTGTGGGTGTCGGCGTTGCATGAGCTCGAACCGCCACGGCGATACGCCTCGATCGTCTGCAGCGGAGTTCTCGGCCTCGGCAGCACCCGCCGGCAGGACGTCCACGCGCTCAGACGGCTGCGCGACGCCCTCCTGCCCGGCGGAACGCTCATCCTCGACAACGAGGAAAAGCCGTTCAGCTGGCGCGTACACGACTGGGGCAAGCCATCAGACGGCGAGATCGCATTGTCCCTCCGCGTCGACGCAGTCGACGACAGCGACCGCAGCGTCCACCTGACGCTGCGTGCGGAAACGGCGGACGGTCGGCGTGAAGAGCACGGACTGACCATGCGACAGTGGTACCGCGACGAGCTCGTTCCGCTGCTCCACCAAGCCGGCTTCGCCAAAGTCGACGTCCTCGACGGCGTCGATGAGAACACGCTCGTCTATCTAGCCACTCGGCAGTGATGCGTCATCAAGCGCCGCTGACGCGTGCGAGCCCGCCCTCTCGCCCGCCCGAGTGCCCGGTCATCAGGCCGCGACGAGCTTGTATCCGGAGCCGCGCACCGTCACGAGCCGCTCCGGCTGCGACGGATCCTTCTCGATCTTTCGCCGCAGGTTCGAGATATGCACCTCGCACGCATGCTCGTCCCCGACGTACTCGCTCGCCCAGAGGTGCTGCATGAGCTCGCGGCGGGAGATGACCGAGTCCGGCCGCTCGGCGAGGAGGGACAGCACCTTGAACTCCGAGAGCGTCAGGTGGACGCGCTCGCCGTCGACGAGCACCTCGTGTCGCCCGAGATCGAGCTGCAGGCCGCCGAGCTTGCGGAGAATGCCGCTGCCGCCGGCGCGGTCGAGCTCGCGCCGCCGGAGGATCGCGCGCACCCGGCTGAGCAGCTCGGCGCTCGAGAACGGCTTGGTCACGTAGTCGTCGGCGCCGAGCTCGAGGCCGAGCACGCGGTCGGCCTCCGCGTCGCGCGCGGTGAGCATGAGGATCGGGACATCGCTCTCGGCGCGAAGCGCGCGACAGACCTCGACACCGGAGAGCCCCGGCAGCATCACGTCGAGGATGACGAGTGAGAAGCGGCCGGAGCGGCCGGCTTCGAGCGCACCGGCCCCGTCCCGCTCCTCGTCCACGTCGAAGCCCTCGCGCCGCAGCGTGAACGCGACGACGTCGCGGACGCCGGCGTCGTCGTCCACCAGCAGGATCCGCTCGGTCACGCCGGCACCTCCTCCCGCACCCGCGCGCGCGCGAGCACGATCCGGAAGACGGTGCCCTCGCCCGGCGAGGAGTCGAGCTCGATCCGCCCGTCGAGCGTGCGGACGGTCTCGCGGACGATCGCCAGCCCGAGCCCGAAGCCGTCGGCGTCGCGCTCGCCGCGATAGAAGCGGTCGAAGACGTGACGTTGAACCTCGGCGCTCATGCCGGGGCCGGAGTCCTCCACTTCGACCGTCACGACGTCGCCGCGGAGATACGCGCGGAGGACGACCGAGCCGCGAGCGGTGTGCTTTGCCGCGTTCTCGC
Source organism: uncultured Actinomycetes bacterium (assembly GCA_963737515.1). GTDB lineage: Bacteria > Actinomycetota > Thermoleophilia > Gaiellales > Gaiellaceae > Palsa-739. Next base: position 22,636 of record CAVTSV010000001.1, read on the forward strand.
CGAGGTTGCGCAGGGCTTGCTCGAGGAGATCGGGATTCGTCTGGACGGTGAGCCCGTCGGGCGCGTCGACGTCGATCGAGACGCCGTCGTGCGGCCGCAGCTCGGCTGCAACCTCGCGCAGCAGCGGCCCGATCTCGACGGTCTCGACGCGCGGCGGCTCTTGTCCCGCGTGCGCGCGCGCGAGCGTGAGCATCGCCCGCGCGAGGCGCGCCAATCGGCCCGACTCGCGCTCGATGTGGGCGAGGAAGCGGTCGCGCTCGACGGGATCCTCCTTCGCTCCCGCCTGCAGCACCTCGACCGCGCCGATGATCGTCGTCAGCGGCGTCCGCAGCTCGTGCGCCGCGTTCGAGACGAACTCCCGCTCGGCGAGCTCACGCCGCTCCTGCTCGGTGAGATCGTCGATCACGAGCAGCGCCCAGTCGGTGTCGGGCTGGGAGGGAATCCCAACGACGCCGTACGCGCGGTTCTCGTCCGGGCGCACGTGCACCTGCGCCGGCGTCGAGCGCTCGTCGAAGAGGCTCTGCGCGAATGCGCGAAGCCCGAAGCCCGGCCACGGCTCCGGCAGCGCATCCCCTTCCGCCAGCCGGCCGCCGAGCAGCCGTCGCGCCTCGGCGTTCGAGTAGTGGACGACGAGATCCTGGTCGATCGTGAGCACTCCTTCGTGGAGTCGCTCGAGGAGCAGCTGCAGGCGGTCGCGCTCGGCCTCGAGGCGGCGGAACGAGCGGCGGAGCTGGCGGCGCATCCTGTCGAAGCTCTGCGCGAGCGTGCCGAACTCGTCGCGGAAGTGGTATCGGAGCGGCGTCTCGAAGTCTCCCGCCGCGATCGCCTCCGCGGCAACGCTCAGCCGGCGCAGGCGCAGCGCGATCAGCTGGGCGAGGAGAAGTCCGACGATCACGCCGATCACGCCGGCGATCACGCCCGCGCGCAACGCCTCGCCGTTGACCGTGTCGATCGCCTCGGCGACGTCGGGCAGCCGCGCGACCGCCACGAGCGCGCCGCCGCGGTACGGGATCCCGGCCACGTAGACGCCGCCGTCGGCCGTTCCCTCGCTGAACTGCCGGCCGCCGAGCGCGGCCAAGACCGCCTCGCGCTCGAGCTGCGACTTCGCCTGCCCCGGCGCATGGAAGACGTGGACGTCAGGCCCGAGCTTGGCGGGTGCCGTGTGGGCGGCGAGGTGCGCGTCCTTGAGCGCGAGCTGCTCGCCGTGGCTGCGGAAGGCGTCCTCTGAGCGGTTGGAGAACTGCGAGACGACGATCGCCGTCGACGTCGCGGCGACCACCGCGAACGCGATCCCCAGCCACCAGCGGACTCCGATGAACGGCCTGCTCACGCCGTAAAGCGTAGGGGTCGGAGGAGGGAGGGTGCCGCCGTCGTAGGAGGAACCCGGCTATGCGTTCGCCGTTCCTCCACGACACGCTCCAGCGCTTCTGCCTCGGCGCGTTCGCCGCGTTCGTCGGCGAGCTCGACCACGGAGGCTCGCTGCCGTTCGCGTTCGAGGAGCACCCCGCGCATGGGAACTCCACCCTGTACGAGTACCGGCCGCTCGTGCGCGGCTTCGTCGAGGCGCGCGCCGACCGTCTCTACGAGCGGCTCGACGTCGCCGACGCGATTGCCGACCTCCAGCGCGAGCCCGCGGCGCGGATCTTCGCGGCCGCCCACGACCCGAGGGGAGATCAGGATCGCGCGATCTATCGCAGCGTCCTCGTCCCGCTCCTCGTCACGGTTTGCGAGGGCTGCGGCGGCTTCGACTGGGACGACGACGTCTTCGAGCGCGCGTACGCGGAGTTCGAGTCGACGCTGTTCGGCGAGGGCCACTCCTACGGCGCGGTCGCACCGCTCGTCGGCCTCTCGGTCGGGAGCCCGATCGAGCTCGGCGACGGGATTCGAGTGCGCCAGGCGGCGACGGGCGAGCTGGCGAAGATGTGGCCCGAGGCGACGGGCCTGCTGCCGCGCGACTTCGGCCGTGAGGTCGACCGCCTCTGCGTGCTCGAACTCGACCGGACGCTTGACGCAGGCGCGACCGAGGCACCCGACGCGCCGGGAGAGCTCGCGGACGCGGTGACCGCGATCCGCCTCGCGACCGCGGCTCCCGTTGCCGCGGGGCCTGTGCTGTTCGAGCGGCTGGACTGGCGGCCGTTCGGGATCCGGCCCGTCCTTCCGATCGCCGCGACACCGCCGCCCGGTGAGCCGACCCGCCTCGATCCCTTCCGCGCCTCGGTGGCGGCCGACCTGCGCGTGCGCCTCGTCGCGGCCGACGACGACCTGCGCCTCGGCGACGCGCTCGATCGGTGGGAGCTCGCGCTCTTCCAGACGGATCCGTTCCGCGCCGACCAGCTGCGGCACGCGCTCGAAGGCGCGCTCGGAGAAGGGGAGGGCGCGTGGGCCGCCGCGATGCGCGGCGCCGCGTTGCTCGGGGAGACCGCCGGCGAGAAGGCGGCGCTCTTCGACCGGCTCCGCGAACCGACCTGCGAGTTGATGCGGCAGCTCCTCGTCGCTGTGCTCCTGAGCGACGACCGTCGCGCGCTCGTCGCCGAGCTCGACGATGTGCTGCTCGGCTCGCCGGCGCGCGCGAGCGATCTCCAGCGGCGCGCGAGCTAGCCGCGACAGACACGTAACGCGTTGCGGCCTAGCCTCGGGGGATGGAGGAAGCGCGTGCGGTGCTGGCCCGGCTCGAGCGGATCGAGGCCCTCGACCGCAACGGCGCCGACGCGCCGTCTCTCATTGCCGAGCTCCGTGAGCTCGTCCGCGAGGCGGCGGAGTGGGCAGACGCCGAGCGCGATCCGCGCGCCCGCGCCGCGGCAGAGGCGTTGCTAGTGGCCGGCGGCCGCGGGGCCGCTCGCGACGAAGTCCTTCTCGCGCACGAGTAGGAAGGCGAGGATCGCGCCGGCGAAGAGGACGAAGGCCGCCACGAAGAGGATCTCGTTGAGGCCCGCAATGAAGGCCTCGCGACTTTGGACGCCATGTACGGCGCCTGACGCGATCGCCTGCGCGAACCTCGAGTTCCAGTGGTACCCGGGCGGGTTCGTCGCAATCGTGTTCTGGAAGATCGCGCCCAGCGCCGCGATCCCCGTCGCGATCCCGACCTGGCGGAACGTGTTGTTGATTCCCGACGCCATCCCGGCGCGCTGCGGCTCGACGACGCTGACCGCCGTCGCGGCGAGCGGCGCGTTGACGAGGCCGATCCCGATCCCGGCGACGACGAAGCCGGGCATCAGAGACGACGCGGTCGAGGAGAGCGTGAGCCCGTGCATAAGCAGCAGCGACACGCCGACCACCGCGAGCCCGCCGCCGAGGAATAGTCGCACCGGGAGCCGCGCCGACAGCCTGCCCGCGAGCGGCGAGACGACGAATGCGCCGAGCGAGAGCGGCAGGAAGATCACGCCCGTCCGCACCGCCGAGTAGCCGACCACCGACTCCAGATAGAGCGCGAGGAAGAGGAACTGCGCGAACATCCCGCACGAGATCGCGAACGCCGTGATCTGCGCGCCCGCGAACGTCGGCACGCGGAAGAGGCGGAAGTCGAACATCGGCGAGGCCTGCCTCAGTTCGATCGCCGCGAACGTCACCAGCAGCACCGCCGCCGCCGCGAACAGGCCGACGATCCGGCCGCTCGACCAGCCCCAGTCCGCGCCGCGGAACAGCCCGATCACGAGCGCGAACAGACCCGAGGTCAGCGTCACCAGTCCCGGCACGTCCAATCCGCCGTGCTCCTCGTTCCGCGTCTCGTTCAACTCGCGGATCCCGCCCGCGACGACGGCCACGCCGATCGGGACGTTCACGAAGAAGATCCAGCGCCAGCCGGCGTACGTCGTCAACGCTCCACCCACCAACGGCCCGATGGCGACCGCGAGACCGACCGTCGCGCCCCAGATCCCGAACGCGGTGCCGCGCTCACGGCCGTGGAACTCCTGCGAGATGATTGCGAGCGAGACAGCGAACATCCCGGCGCCGCCGATCCCCTGCAGGCCGCGCGCGAGGATGAGGAAGAGCGGCGAGTTGGCCGCGCCGCACAACGCCGAGGCGACAGTGAACAGCGCGATTGCGACGAGAAAGACGCGTTTTCGCCCGAGCATGTCGCCGAGCGAGCCGGCGTTCAGCATCGTCGCCGCGAGCGTCAGCGCATACGCGTCGACGACCCACTGGAGGTCGGTGAACGACGTGTGCAGCTCCCGCTGGATGTTCGGCAGCGCGACGTTGACTACCGTGATGTCCAGGAGGAGCATGAACACGGCTACGCACACCACGATGAGAACGCGCCACTTCCGCTCCATGCAGGGGAACCTACCCTTGCAGGAGTCGGCTGCGACGATGCGAAAGGTCAGCCGGGATGGCACTTACGCGGTTGATTTCGCGTCCGCAGTCGCGGGCGGCGGATAACGGTCCGACAGTGGCGAGAGTCATTGCATTCGCAAACCAAAAGGGCGGCGTCGCCAAGACGACGACGACGCTAAACCTCGGCGTGGCGTTCGCCGAGCAGGGGAAGCGCGTACTCGCGGTCGACCTCGACCCGCAGGGGAACCTCACGATGTCGCAGGGCTGGAACCCTGACGAGATCGACCGCTCGATGTTCGACGTGCTCGTCCACCGGCTGCCGGTCACGGAGATCATCCGCACGAACGAGCTCGATGTCGCCGTCTCCTCGATCGACCTGGCAGGGGCCGAGCTGGCGCTCTCCTCGATGATCGGCCGCGAGCGCGCCCTCGAGAAGGCGCTGCAGGCGGTACAGGAGTCGTACGACTTCATCCTCATCGACACGCCGCCGTCGCTCGGCCTGCTGACGATCAACGCGCTCGTCGCGGCCCAGGGCGTCATCGTCCCCGTCCAGTGCGAGTACCTCTCGCTGCGCGGCCTCGTCCAGCTCGAGAACACGCTGTCGATGATCCGGGAGAACCTCAACCCGAACGTCTCGATCCAGGGAATCCTGCCGACGATGTTCGACAAGCGGCTCCTGCACTCGCGCGAGGCGGTCGAGATCCTGAAGGAGAACTTCGGCGACCTTGTCCTCGAGACGAAGATCAAAAAGACCGTGCGCTACGCGGAGGCACCGGTGAAGGGCCAGTCGATCATCAAGTACGACCCGAGCGGTGACGCGGCGGAGATGTACCGTGAGCTCGCGAAGGAGGTGCTCGATGGCAAGACGGCGCGCCAGCATGCGTGAAGGACCGCTAGCGGAACTCTTCCGCGCTACGGAGGCCGCCCAGCGGCAGGCCGAGCAGCGCGGCGACGCGCCCGAAGCAGAGCCCGTCGTCGAGGACGTAGCTCCCGCACCCGCAGCTCCAGCTGAGCCGGAAGAGCGGACGGTCGAGCACGTCCCGAGCTGGGAGGAGGAGGCCGCCGTCGAAGCGCCGCCGGCGCCAGACCCCGCTCCCGTTCACGAGCCGGAGCCCGAGCCCGAGCTTGCGCAGACCGAGATCCGGATGCCGGAGCCGCCGCCCGCCTCCCGCTTCATCGAGCCCATGCCCGAGGCGCCGCCGGTCCTCCACCGTGCGGCCGCCGACAGCGGCGCGTACCTCGCCGTGATCAAGGTCATCGGCGTCGGCGGCGCGGGCATCAACGCCGTGAACCGGATGATCGACGCCGGCATCACGCAGGTCGAGTTCGTCGCCGTGAACACCGACATTCAGGCGCTCCAGATGAGCGACGCGCCCGCGAAGATCCACATCGGCCGCGAGCTGACGCAGGGACTCGGCTCCGGCTCCGATCCCGACATCGGCCGCCGCGCGGCGGAGGAGGACTACGACGAGCTGCGGCAGGAGCTGCGCGGCGCGGACATGGTCTTTGTCGCTGCCGGCGAGGGCGGCGGAACCGGCTCTGGCGCCGCTCCCATCGTCGCGAAGATCGCGCGCGAGCTCGGCGCGCTGACGGTCGGCATCGTCACGACGCCCTTCAAGTTCGAGGGGACGAAGCGGCGCACCCAGGCGGAGAAGGGCATCGCCGAGCTGCGGGTCGCCTGCGACACGACGATCGTCATCCCGAACGACCGGCTCCTCGAGGTGCTCGAGCGCTCGACGTCGATGCTCGACGCGTTCAAGGTCGCCGACGACGTCCTCCGCCAGGGCGTCCAGGGGATCACCGACCTGATCACGATGCCGGGCCTGATCAACCTCGACTTCGCGGACGTCCGCACGATCATGGCCAACTCGGAGTCGGCCCTGATGGGCATCGGCTTCTCCTCGGCCGGCGTCGAGTCGCGCGCGCGCGAAGCGGCCGAGAGAGCGCTGCGTTCCCCGCTCATCGACGCGGAGATCACCGGCGCGTCGGGAATCCTCCTCTCGATCGCCGGCGGCGACGACCTCACGCTCGTCGAGGTGAACGAGGCCGCCGAGGCGATTCGCGCCGCGGCGATGGAGGATACGAACATCATCTTCGGCGCGACCGTCGACGACCGGCTCACCGGCCAGGTCTGGGTCACGGTCGTCGCGACGGGCTTCGGCAGGCACGGCCGGCGGCTGGCGCGCAGCGAGGGCTCCGGCTGGTCGCTGCCGGGCGCGCGACGCCGCTCGGGCGGCGACGACGAGCTCGACGTCCCGTCCTTCATGCGCGACTAGCGCCGCGCGGCCGTGGACACGTTCCTCGCCATCGCCTCGAAGCGCGACGTCCGCGACTACGCTGAGACGCCGGTCCCCGCGGACGTGCGCACGCAGATCCTCGACGCCGGCCGGCTATCGGGAAGCTCGCGGAACACGCAGAAGTGGGAGTTCGTCGTCGTGGCGGGCGCCGCGCAGGAGCGGCTGGCCGACGCGGTCTACGCGCCGGAGAACGTCCGTACCGCGACCCTCGTCGTTGCGATCGTCGGCGAGGCGGGCGCCTTCGACACGGGCCGCTGCGCCCAGAACATGATGCTCGCCGCGACCGAGCTGGGGGTCGGCTCGTGCCCGAACGGGATCCGCGACGCCGACGCCGCGGCGGAGATCTGCGGCGGCGACGTCCGCGCGATCCTCTCCTTCGGCTATCCGGCCCGGCCGCGGCGCGAGCGCAGCGCTGCCGATTGGTCGGCCGGAGCGAACCGCAAGACGCTCGCCGAGCTCGTCCGCGAAGCCTCCTAGGCGGGCTAGCCGACGCGGAAGGTGATCCGGACGGTCGCCGCGGCGTTCGTCTGAAGCTGCAGCATCCCATCGGAGCTTTGCGAGAGCCGGCCGCTCGACGCGTGCCAGTACGGCGACCAGCGGACGGCGATCCGAAACGTCCCGGCGTGCTCGACACGGACGGCGAGGCTCGAGTCGTGGAAGGCAAGCACGTCGGCGCTCGTGATCGCGCGCGGGCCCGGCACGGCGTAGATCGCGATGTGCGGGCTCGCGAAGACGCGCTGGAGGGCGGTGGGGACGAGCGCCGCCTCCTCGCGCGAGCTGTAGTCGGGCGGCGCGTCGGAGAGGACGACGTACGCGACGCCGAGTGAGTGCAGCCACGCGACGTACTGGCGATCGGTGAAACGCCGGTAGAGGATCCCGTTCGTCGGGAAGTCCTCCTGCCGGAACCAGCCGCGGACGATCGGGATGCCCGACTCGGGGAGGTAGAACGCCGGCCAGTGCGCCGTCGTGTCCACCGCCTCGACGCGATAGCCGGGCTTCAGGTGGGAGTGGAGCCAAGCAAGCGGCGCGCGCCAGACGACGGCGCTCTTCGTCACGTCCTCGGCGCCGCGGTTCCAGCCGTTCGCGAGCGGCACCACGTTCCACGCGAGCGCAGCCGCGGCGGCGAGCACTGCGACGGGTAGCGGACGCCAGCGGCGCAGCGCGAAGACGAGGAGCACGACCGGGAAGGCGACGTAGCGGAGGCGCGCGATGTTCTCCCCGAGGTCGGCCGGCACGGCCCAGACCGCGGCGACGGCGAGGGCGTACGCGGCGAAGACGAAGCGGAGCAGGCGCGCGTCCTCGAGCCGCCACGTGCACGCGAGCCCGAGCGCGCAGAAGCCGAGCGCCAAGCCGGCTTCGACGGCCGAGAACGGATAGTGGCCGCCGCTGGGGAAGAGGAGCAGCAGGACGACCTCCACGAGGACCGAGGCCGCGACGACGGCGGTCGGCAGTCGCTGCCAGCCGTGCGCGCCGGCGACGCCGAGCAGGACGATGCAGAGCAGGACGAGCGCGACGGGGCTCGCCGCGAGCGTGAGAACGACGAACACCGCGAACTCCCGCCGCCGCCGCGCCTGCAGAGCCCACAGCGCCAACAGGGCGAACGACATCCCGAGCGCGAAGGGAAACGCCGCCGTGAGAACGAAGCCGGCCCAGACGACCGCGAACGCGCGGCTCGGCCAGCGTGCCGCCTCTCCCCACTCCCCACCGACGACCTCCGCGAAGGCGAACGCCGCGACCGCGGCTCCCAGCGCCGCGAGCAGCCGGATCCCGAGCAGCGCCGCGAGCGGGTAGTAGAGGACGCTGTAGCCGACGAAGCTGTAGCGGCCGGCGTACCAATTGTTGTCCCAGAGCGTGAAGCCGTGGCGGAGGAAGAGCGCCCGTTCGTAGGCGTGCGCCGCGAAGTCGGTGCCGGGCGGGGCGAGCCAGACGAGGAGGGCGGCGATCGAGCCGGCGGCGGCGGCGGCGACGAGCGCCTCACGATGGCGCGCCGGCATGGGCGCAAGCGTACGCTCGCCGGATGCGTGGTGCGATCGCGGCTGGTCATCCGCTCACGGCCGAGGCCGGAGCGGACGTCCTGCGCGCCGGTGGCAACGCGGTCGACGCGTGCATCGCGGCCGCCGCGGTCTCGTGGGTCTGCGAGAGCCCGCTCACCGGCCCCGGCGGCGGCGGCTTCCTTCTCGTTCACGATCGCGACGGGACGCGATTGCTCGACTTCTTCGTCACCGTTCCCGCGCGGCCGGCGGGAGAGGAGGAACTGCTCGAGCTCGCGGTCGACTTCGACGGCGACACGCAACAGGTGTTCCACACCGGGCCGGCGGCGGTCGCGGTGCCGGGCGTCGCCGCGGGGCTCGCCGAGGCGCACCGCCGCTTCGGCAGCGTTCCGTGGGCCGAGCTCCTCGCGCCGGCCGCCCGGCTCGCGCGCGAGGGAGTCGTCCTCGACGAGCCGCGCGCCTACCTCCATCGGATTCTCGACCCGCTACTCCGCCACTCGCCGGAGGGGGACGCCATGTACGGGTCAGGGCGCGCGTTCGGCGCCGGCGAGACGTTCGCCGTGCCGGAACTGGCGGACACGCTCGACGTTCTCGCGGCGGAGGGGCAGGACGCGTTCTATCGCGGCGTGCTCGCGGAGCGGATCGTCGCGCACGTCCCGCTCACGCTCGCCGACCTCGCGGGCTACGACGTGATCGAGCGCGAGCCGCTGGCTGCGCCGTACCGGGGCGGCGAGTTCCGGACGAATCCGCCGCCGTCGAGCGGCGGCCGGCTCCTCGCGATCGGGCTCGAGTCCCTCGGGGACGCCGACCCGAGCCCGCTCGCGATCGCGCGCGCGATGGAGAAGCAGGACGCCGCCCGCGGCGGCAGCCCGCTCTCGGGCACGACCCACATCTCGGTCCTCGACGCCGACGGCGACGCAGCGTCGCTGTCGTGCTCGCTCGGCTCGGGTAGTGGCGTCGTCGTCCCCGGCACCGGAATCCACCTCAACAACATGCTCGGCGAGGCCGATCTCGCGGGCGCTGCGCGCGCGGGAGACAGGCTGACCTCGATGATGGCTCCCTCGCTACTGCTCGAGGACGGCAAGCCGCGGCTCGTGGTCGGCTCTGCCGGCAGCGCCCGCCTCCGAGGCGCGATCCTCCAGGTCGTGGCGAACGTCGCGGCGCGTGAGATGTCGGTGGAGGCCGCGGTCGAGGCTCCGCGCGTCCATCTCGAGGACGGCGTCGCGCACTGCGAGGACGCGGCCGCGGCGGACGAGCTCGACCGGGCCGGCTATCCCGTCGTCCGCTGGCGGGACCGGAATCTCTTCTTCGGCGGCGTCTCCGCGGTCGAGGTGCGCGCAGACGGCTCTCTCGCGGCAGCCGGCGATCCCCGCCGCGGCGGCGCAGGCGTGGTGGTGGCGGCATGACGTTCCATGTCCGTCCGGCCGACCCCGCCGACGCCGAGCAGCTCGCCGCGCTCGCCGACGCCGTGAGCGCCGAGCCGGAGGGCTGGCTGATCAGCATCGCCGGCGAATGGCGGAGTGCCGGAGACGAGCGGCGCTATCTCAAGGCGCTACGCCGCTACCCGCACGCCGCGGTCTTCGTCGCGGAGCAGGAGGACGGCGAGATCGTCGGCCGGCTCTCCGTCGGCCGCGACCCGCATCCCGCGAGCGTGCACGTCGCGGACGTCGGTCTCATGGTGGCGGTCGCGGCCCGCCGCCAGGGAGTCGGAAGGGCGCTGCTCGACGCGGCGGTCGGGTGGGCGCGAAGCGCCGGAGTCCGCAAGCTCGAACTGCACGTCTTCCCCTGGAACGAGGCCGCGATCGCGCTGTACGAAGCGTTCGGCTTCGAACGGGAGGGGTTCCGCAAGGCGCACTACCGCCGCGGCGGCGGCGAGTACGTCGACGCGATTCTCATGGCCTACGCGGTCGAGTAGCGTCAGCGCCGGGCGAGCAGGATTCCCGTGCCGGCCGCGGCGATCGCGGCGATCGCCCCCAGGAGCGTCCACGGAAGGCCGTGAGCCGGTGGTGCCGCGGTCAGCGCGACGGCGAGCGTCGCGATAGCGAGGCCGCCGAGCGCGAGAACGCCTACCGCCGCGGCGCGGCGCCGCACGAGCCGCGGGTCCGTGCGCATTCGCCAGCGCTCGTCGAGCGACCACGCCGCCAGTTCCCCGCACAGCAGGAGGAGCACGGCCATGAGCGGCGCCCCCGCGTCGATCCCATGGTGGTACGCGACGAGGAACGCGACATACGTCCCGCCGCCGAGCCAGAGCGCGAGCCCGAGCGCCCGCGCATCGAGGAGCAGCGCGACGAGCAGGAGGAGCACTCCGGCGCCGGCTCCCGGCGCGAGCGCAGCCGCGTGCGTCCCCGCGCGCAGGAGCGTGGCGCCGATGACGCCGCCGTAGGCTGCCGCCGCTCCGGCGGCCGTCGCTACGCGGGCCGGGCGAGGTGTCTGAATGCGTTCACCTCCTCGAGCGGGGCCGCGAGGGGATCGCCCTCGCGCCAGGTGACGACGGGGACGCCGACCTCCGCGAAGCGATAGCGCAGCGCCTCGCGCGAGAGCCTCCACAGCCGCTCGGCGAGCGGTCGCTCGGCAGAGTCGAGCGGCGCGGAGACATCCGCCGGCGCGAGCTCGACCACGATCACGTCGTAACCGCGGGCGCGCAGATCGAGAAGCGCCGTCGACGTGCGGTTGTCGAAGAGTGGCGTGAGCGCCAGGACGAGGGCGTTCGGCGGGAGCATTTGCGGCGCCAACACGCCGGCGCGGTGCGTCGCGTGGCTCTCCACGACCTGGCTTGTCAGCAGCCGGTCGACGATCGTGTAGAGCTGCCTCAGACCCGACTGCGGGACGAGCCAGGACACGAAGGCCCCGAAGCCGACGAGACCGACACGGTCCTTCCTCTGGAGATAGCCGTGCGCGAGCGTCGCTGCGGCGCGGACCGCGCGGAGATGGGTCGTGCGGGCCTGGCCGCGCGCCTCGGCGATCGTGTCGAGGAAGAGGACGACGTCGGTGTTCCGCTCGGGGTGCTGTTCGTTGACCCAGAGCGAGCCGCGCAGCGCCGTCGCCCGCCAGTTGACGCGCCGGATGCGGTCGCCGGGCCGCCACTCGCGGAGATCCGCGAACTCGATCCCCTCCCCGCGCACGCGCGAGACCTGGTTCCCGGCGAACACCTGCGTCTCGACCGCGGGCACGAGCGAGCGAAGAGCCTCCTCGGTCGGGTACACGCGAAGGGGATACCGCCCGCCCGCCTGGCTCTCCCACGTTCGGAGGCCGAGCGTGTCCTGCGCCCGGACAAGCACCGGGCCGACCGAGGCAGCTCCCCAGACGTTGCAGCGGAGCCGAATCTCGACGCCCTGCGGCTCGCCGTCGCGGAGCAGAAGCGCGTGCGCCGTGTTGTCGTGGGCGCTCAGATGCCCCGGCAGCGGGAGAAGCAGCTCGAGTCGCGTCGCACCGTCGGCAGTCGACACGTCGATCGCCGCGGTGACCTCCTCACCCTCGAGCGCGCGATCCCGGTCGAGGGAGAGCTGGAGGGTGACGCGCGGCTCGCGCGCCGCGGCGACCGCGACGAGGGCGAGAACGAACGGGGCGGCGAGCGCGACGGGCTCGACGCGGCCGAGCGCCAGGCCGGTGATGAGCCCCGACGCCGCGAGCGCCGCGTAGGCGGAGAGGCGCGGGGCGGTGAAGCGCGTCACGCGTCCGCCCCGCCCGCCGAGGGCGGGGGGTCTTCCGGCCGCGCGTCGGCGGCTTGGCCGTCGACGCTTGCAGCCGCGCGCAGCGGATCCTCCGCGGGCGGCGTAGGCACCGTGTCGAGCACCTCGAGCACCACGTCCTCGCCGCGCAACCGCTGCACCCAGAGCTCCGGCCGCACGGTGAGCCGGTGCGCAAGCGCGGGCACGGCCACCGCTTTCACGTCCTCCGGGATGACGAAGTCGCGGCCCGCCAGCGCGGCCTTCGCGCGCGCCAGCTTGAGCAGGGCGATGCTGCCCCGCGGGCTCGCGCCGACGGCGAGCCGGTTCGACTCGCGCGTCGCGCGCACGATGTCCACGACGTACCCCTCGATCGCGTCGGAAACGTGCACCTCCTCGAGCGCCCGCTGGAGCGCCACGAGCGTCGCCGCATCGACGACCGGTTCGAGCTCCACCTCGTCGACGCCGCGCTCGAGCCGCCGCTCGAGCATCTCGATCTCGTCGTCGCGCGCCGGGTAGCCGACCGAGATCCGCACGAGGAAGCGGTCGAGCTGCGCCTCGGGCAGCGGGTACGTCCCCTCGTACTCGATCGGGTTCTGAGTCGCGAGGACGAGGAACGGCGGCTCGAGCAGGTGCGTTGAGTTCTCGATCGTGACTTGCCGCTCCTGCATCGCCTCGAGCAGCGCGGCCTGCGTCTTCGGCGGGGCGCGGTTGATCTCGTCGGCGAGGAGAAGATTGGCGAAGACCGGACCGGGGCGGAACACGAAGTCGGTCGTCCGCTGGTCGAAGATCTGGGAGCCCGTGACATCGCCAGGCATGAGATCCGGCGTGAACTGGATGCGCGCAAATCGCAGCGACGTCGCCTGGGCGAAGGAGCGGGCGATGAGCGTCTTTGCGAGCCCGGGGTAGTCCTCGATCAGCACATGCCCGTCGCTCAGCAGCGCAAGGAGGATCAACTCGAGCGGCTCGCGCTTGCCGACGATCGCCTTCTCGACCTCGGCGAGGATCTGCTCGGCGCGGTCACGAAGCTCGGCGAGCGCAGTCACTTTCCGCTCCGGCGCCGCACGGGTCGGCGCCTCCGCTCTTTGATGAGCTCCGTCGAGCCTACGCTCATAGCTCCTCCAGCCGCGCGATCACGGCGGCGATCTCCTCCCGCCGCGGGCCTGGCCCGAGGCGGTCCGCGGGCTCCGGCCGGTCCGGCCGCAGGAGATCCCAGGTCTTCTCCCCGAGCAGCCGCCGCGCCACATCGGGCCGGCGCTCGAGCTCGATCCCGTGGTGCAGCGAGAGTCGCGCCGTCGCTGCCTCTCGCAGAAGCGGGAGGAGCCTGCGGTGGGCGTGACCGGCGATCGCCGTGGCGAGCTCGAGCTCGCGCTCCATCCCCGCGAAGGCGGAGGGCGCAGGAGCAGCCGTGTCCCGCCTGCGGAGCGCCGCTTCGAAGCGCGGCTTCCGCCTGCCGTCCAGCGGAAAGCTCCGCACGAGTTCGCGCAGCGCGATCGCCGTGAGCAGCACGACCCAGATCGCAAGCACTCGCGTCGTCGGGAGGGCTCGGACCGCGAGGAGGACGATGAGGACGATGGTCGCTGCGGACAGCGGCGGGGCGAGTCGCAGCGCAGTCCTCACGTCGCCGCCTCGACCGGTGCTCTCAACTCGTCGCGGACGGACTCGAGCGCGTCGACGGCCTCGTCCCTCATCGACGGCTCCGGCTCATGCTGGCTGAACCTAGCCCATTCGAAGAGGTCGGTGAGCCGGCGCACGGACGGCCCGCTCGTGTCGAGCGCGAGCAGCGCGCGCTCGAGGTACTCGAGCGGGGCTTCGGCCGGCCGTCGCGGCAGCCCGGCGACGCCGAGCGCCTTCTCCATGCGGGCGTAGGCCGCCACGATCGCGCGGCGCAGGTCAGGATCGGTGCGCAGGTCGTCGAGCGATTCGTCGAGCGCCGCGGCCACCGCTTCCGGGCCGATCCGGAGGCCCCGCCAGGTCGCAGCCTTCTTACGCCTCGCGGCGAGGATCACGCCTGCGACAACGAGCAGGCCGAAGACGATCGCGGCTTCCTCCCAGAGGAAGTGCGGGCCGGACGTCGCCGTCGGCTGGTTCCCGCCGGGCGGCACCTTCAAGTGTCCGCCGACCGGAGGCGCCTGCGCTTGATGGAGACCGAAATGCAAGGGGCCTACGTGCCGTTCGAGGTAGACGAGCAACAGACCGAGGACGAGGATGTTCAGCAGGGTGCGAAGGAGACGGGCCGCGGAAGAGCGCGGCTTCCTCGCGAGATCCGGCCGAAGGCTGAGCGCCGTTGCGAGCACGGCGAGCCACCCGAGCACGAGGATGATGATCGCGCTCGTGACGAGGTAGTCCCAGAACGACGACGGGAGCCCCCCTTGGCCGGCGCTCGCCGCAAGCGGCCGGCCGTGCGCGACGACGGCGACGACGGCCACGAGCGCGGCGACGACCAGAGCGAGCGCCGGGAGGCGGTGCCGAGTCACGCCGAGAGTTTCCCAGCCCCGGGGTAGGATCGGCAATCTCCCCTGGACAGCGCGAGACCGGAGCGAGAGGATCCGCTTGTCGTCCCGTCATTCGAACGGAGGTCCTAGTGAGACACCGTCTCCGCATCACCGTCATGCTCCTCGCGGCCGGGCTCGTGGTGCTCGCCGCGGGGTGTGGCGGCAGCAGCAACAGCTCCGCCCCGCCGACAACGGGAGCGACGAGCACGCAGCAGAGCACCACGACCGGGAGCACCGGAAGCTTCGCGAGCGCGAAGAACTGCCTGCAGTTCTCCGGTCTCGCCGCGAAGATAGCCAGCGCGCTGTCCCCGACCTCGGGGAACCCGGCAACGGCGCTTCAGACCGAGTCGCAGGAGCTTCAGGCGCTTGCGAATGCAGCGCCGTCCGACATCCGCAGCGACTTCCAGACGTTCGCAACGGCGTTCTCCGGCTATCTGTCGGCGCTCGCGAAGTCCGGGTACAAAGCGGGCTCGACCACGGCTCCGACCGCTGCGCAGATCGCGGCGCTCGCGAGTGCGGCGAAGGTGTTCAACACCACGAAGATGAAGCAGGCCGAGCAGCATCTGCAGGCCTGGGCTCAGCAGAACTGCAAGTGACGTAGCACGCATTCGGGCGTCCTCCGGGCACGGCGATACGATCGGATCCCGTGCCCGAAGCGCCCTTCGTCCACCTCCACGTCCACTCGGAGTATTCGATCCTCGACGGGGCGTGCCGGATCCCGGACCTCGCGAAGCGGGCCGCCGAGCTCGAGATGCCGGCGGTCGGGCTCACCGACCACGGCTCGCTCGCCGGTGCGGTCGACCTCTTCAAGGCGGCGCGCGCGGAGGGCGTGAAGCCCGTCCTCGGCTGCGAGGTCTACGTCACCGACGACCGCCACGCGCAGCAGAAGGGGCAGGCGCACCTCACCGTTCTCGCGGAGTCGGACGAGGGCTACTCCAACCTCATCCGGCTCTCGTCGCTCGGCTATCTGGAGGGCTACTACTACAAGCCGCGCGTCGACTGGGAGCTGCTGGAACGCCATCGCGCGGGGTTGATCGTCCTCTCCGGCTGTCTCTCCGGGCGCGTCTGCAAGGCGCTGGAGGAGAACCGCCCCGCCGACGCCGAGGCCGAGCTCGACCGGCTCGAGCAGATCTTCGGCCGCGACCGCGTCTACGTCGAGCTCCAGAACGCCCACCTCGACGTCCAGGCGCGCATCATGCCGGAGCTCGTCGGGCTCGCCGAGAAACGCGGCCTGCCGACCGTTGCGACCGGCGACGTTCACTACCTCCGCCACGAGGACGCGCGCGCGCACGAGGCGCTGCTCTGCATCCAGTCGGGCGACTCCCTCAAGAACCCGAACCACTGGCGCTTCGAGACCGACCACTTCTACTTCAAGACGCCGGAGGAGATGGCCGCCGACTTCCCGGGTCGCGACGACGCGCTGCGCCGCACGCTCGAGGTCGCGGAGCGCTGCAACGTCGAGATCGAGCTCGACCGGATCCTCCTGCCGCACTTCGACACGCCGAACGGCCGCGACGCCTTCGACTACCTCGTCGAGCTCGTCGAGGCCGGTGCCGCGAAACGGTACGGGACGGTCACGCCGGAGCTCCACGACCGCCTCCAGTTCGAGCTCAAGACGATCAAGGAGATGGGCTTCTCCGACTACTTCCTCATCGTCGCCGACTTCGTCGGCTTCGCGAAGCGGAACGGGATCAGCGTCGGGCCCGGCCGCGGCTCGGCCGCCGGAAGTCTCGTCGCGTACAGCCTCGAGATCACCGACATCGATCCGATCCGCTACGACCTCCTCTTCGAGCGCTTCCTGAACCCGGGGCGCAAGTCGATGCCCGACATGGACATCGACTTCGCGGTGGAGGGACGCGAGCACGTCATCAACTACGTCCGCGACAAGTACGGGCAGGACCGCGTCGCGCAGATCATCACCTTTGGGACGATGGCCGCTCGCGCCGCCGTCCGCGACGCAGGCCGCGTCCTCGACCATCCGTACGGGACGGTCGACCGCATCGCGAAGCTCATTCCGGAAGGCCCCGGCCAGATGCTCGCCGACTGCCTGAAGCCCGGCGCCGAGCTGAAGCAGGCATACGACTCCGACCCGATCGCGAAGGAGATCGTCGACCTCGCGAAGCCGCTCGAGGGGCTGACGCGGCAGGACGGGATCCACGCCGCCGCCGTCGTGATTGGCGCCGAGCCGCTCATGAACCTCATCCCGCTGCAGCGGAAGGGCGCGGACCAGGAAGTCGTCACGCAGTTCGACGGGACGACGATCGAGTCGATCGGCCTCCTCAAGGTCGACTTCCTCGGCCTCCGCAACCTCGACGTGATCGACAA
Organism: uncultured Actinomycetes bacterium; assembly: GCA_963737515.1. Taxonomy (GTDB): domain Bacteria; phylum Actinomycetota; class Thermoleophilia; order Gaiellales; family Gaiellaceae; genus Palsa-739. The sequence goes on from CAVTSV010000001.1 coordinate 39,681, forward strand.
GGCGGTGGCGCTCGTCCCCGGCCTCGACCTCGCCACGGTCCCGCTCGACGACGCGAAGACGTACGCGATGCTCGCGCGCGGCGAAGCGGCCGGCGTCTTCCAGTTCGAGTCGTCAGGGATGCGCGACGCGCTGCGCCAGGTGAAACCGACGAACTTCGAGGACCTGATCGCGCTCGTGGCGCTCTACCGCCCGGGCCCGATGCGGTACATCCCGTCGTACGCGCTCCGCAAGAACGGCAAGGAGCCGGTCACGTATCCCGACGAGCGGCTGAAGGAGATCACCTCGTCGACGTTCGGGATCTGCATCTACCAGGAGCAGTACATGGAGATCGCCAAGCAGATCGCCGGCTTCTCGCCTGCCGAGGCCGACGATCTCCGCAAGGCGATCGGCAAGAAGATCCACTCGCTCATGGCCTCGCTCGAGACGAAGTTCCTCGAGGGGTGCGCCGCGAGCGGCACGCCCGACGCGATCGCGCGCAAGCTCTGGCAGGACATGCAGGAGGCGCAGGACTACTCCTTCAACAAGTCCCATGCGGCGTGTTACGCGCTCATCGCTTTCCGCACCGCGTGGCTGCGCGCGAACCATCCGCGCGAGTACATGGCGGCGCTCATCTCCTCCGTGATGAACACGAAGGACAAGGTGCCGTTCTACGTCGCCGCGTGCGACGAGCTCGGGATCGAGGTGCTGCCGCCCGACGTCAACGAGTCCGACATCGACTTCGCAGTCGTCGAGGGGAAGATCCGCTTCGGGCTCAACGCGGTGAAGAACGTCGGCGAGGCGACGTGCCGCGCGATCGTCGCTGCGCGAGAGGAGGGAGGCGCGTTCGCGTCGATCTGGGACTTCACCGAGCGGGTCGATCCGTCGGTCGCGAACAAGCGCGCGCTGGAGTCGCTCGTCCACTGCGGCGCCTTCGACTCGACCGGCGCGTCGCGGCGCGGAATGCTCCACGTCCTCGAGGACGCGCTTTCGGTCGGTTCGAAGCAGCATCAGGACCGGCTGCTCGGCCAGGCGTCCATCTTCGATCTCGGCGACTCACCCGCCGCCGGCGAGCGGCACCACGCCTCGATTCCGGAGGGCGAGTTCGAGAAAGCCGACTTGCTGCGGCTGGAGAAGGAGAGCCTCGGGCTCTACGTCTCCGAGCACCCGCTCAGAGCGATCGAAGCCCAACTGCGGCGGCGCACCGACTGCACCCTCTCCGACCTCGACCGCCGGCGCGAGGGCGAGATCGTCCTCGTCGGCGGCATGGTCGCCTCGCAGCGGACGACGACGACGAAGAAGGGCGAGCCGATGGCGTTCGTCCAGCTCGAGGACGTGACCGGAGCCGTCGAGGTCGTCGTCTTCAACTCGACCTACGCGACGGCGCGCGAGCTGCTCGTCTCCGACGCGATCGTCGTCGTAAAGGGCCGCGTCGATCACAAGCAGCAGGGCGAGACGAAGCTCGTCGCGCTCGAGGTGGCGCCGTTCGAGGCGACGCCCGAGCGGCGCGAGGTGCGGCTGAAGGTGGACGCGCGCGCGGCGCGCGCCGGCGTGATTCGCGAGCTCGCCGGCGTCGTCCGCGACTTCCCCGGCGACGCGCCGGTCTACGTCGACCTCGTCACGTCGGTCGGGCCGAAGCTCCTCGAGCTCGGGCCAGAGTACCGCGTCGACCCGCAGCCCGACTTCTTCGCCGAGGTCCGGCATCTGCTCGGCGAAGCAGCGATTCAGTAGCTCGCGAGTCCTGCGGACTCGCTCGCTGGACTAACGAACTCCGGCGCGGAAGAGCGCGGTCTTCCGCGCCTCCGCACTGAGTGCTTTGTTTCCCGCCGCGGCGGACGCCTGCGGCGCGCGACGGGGAGCGGGGAGAGCCTGCGGCAAACGCTTCGCTGCGCTCTCGTTAGCCTCCGGCGACGGCCGGAGGTCTCAGGTGAGAGTCGGGGCTCGCCCAGACCAATCACCCCAGTGACTTGGTGCTCAGCGGGCCTGTGTGGCCGAGACCGCCGGGAACTTTGAGAGCGACGCGAAGCTCGCGAAGCAGATCGAGTCGCTAGTGGGTTGAGCCCGGAACTTCCGGGGGTGGACTCGGCTCCGCGCTCCCCACGTTCTTGTAGTCGGGGTAGTGCTTCCGGCAGACCGGATGGCCGTGGACCGGGTGCGGATGCCACGAGAGACGCCAGCAGCGATGAATATGGCAATTGTGTGTACGCCACCACACCGCAACGAGCCCGAGGAGCGTCACCTCGCCGATGTCCGAGCCGATGCCGCTCCAGAACTGATACCCCCGGCCGGACAGGACGTGAACGAAGTACGTGTAGAACCATTGCGGCATCAGGCAGCCGTCAGCGTAACGCGCCTCCCCGTCAGGGGACATTCCCGAGCACTGGCGCAGCCGAGCGGCGTCCTCTAACCAAGCGCGAGCGGGAGGCCGGGACCGACTTTGCTCGTGTCCACGTGTCCACCGATGCCGCCGTCGAGACCCTGCAGCGTCTTGCGGTCGAGCACCATGGTGATGACGTCCCCGCGCTGGGGCGGCACGGCACTAGAAGGACGAGAGCAGGCGTAGCAGACGAAGTGACCGCGGAGGACGACGAGATAGACGGGCTGGCGCCCGAACACGCCGGTGCCGGCCCCGGCAGCGATGTTCGCCTCATGCCGCTGGCTCGCGAAGACCATCACGCTCGAAGGATGCGCGTCTCCGTTCGTCTTAGCGGCACGCCTCGCGATTGTCTTGAGCCTCACCAACTTCGCTGCGGTGAGCCCAGGTAGCGAGGTCGCCTGCGAGCTACTGCCACAGCCGCCCACTAGGAGAGCCATGCTTGCGAGTGCTGTGCCGACCGCAAGGGCGCGCTTCATCTCAATGGATCGTACGTCGCTGCGCTCGCGACTTGTCACCGCGCTCAAGTGACATTCCTGAGCACTGGCCCATACGAGCGGAGTCCTGTACCTGATCAGCCCCCACGCAACATCGGGACCGTCCCCGGACCCGAGCCGTGGCTCGGTCGAAGCTGGATCTCACGGGGCGCCCAGGGAGCGTGGCTATTGTGGCCGAGCTTGAAGTGGCGGGTCGTGTTAGCGGGCGTTGCGGTGGCCTGCCTCGGCGGGCTGCTCCTGCTCGCGTCGGCGGAACTGCCGGGACATCGTCACGACGCGGGCGCGGCTGTCCCGGGGACCCTGCCGGACGGGACGCCGGCGGCGATCCACAAGATCCGCCACGTCGTGATCATCATGCAGGAGAACCGGTCGTTCGACTCCTATTTTGGGACGTATCCGGGCGCCGACGGGATCCCCGGTCTGGCCGGCAATCCCGGCAGGGTGCCGTGCGTGCCCGACCCGCAGCGCGGAAACTGCATCCAGCCGTACCACGACACCCTCGACCGCAACTGGGGCGGCCCCCACGACAGCCACCAGGCTTTCCTCGACGTCAACCATGGCGCGATGAGCGGCTTCGAGGCCGCAGCGTGGCGCGCGCGGATCATCGAGTGCAAGGGCCAACTCGGTGTGGACACGCCGGGCTGCGCGCTCGCGCCGAAATCTCCGGACGTCATGGGCTACCACGACTGGCACGAGATCCCCAACTACTGGGACTACGCCCAGGATTTCGTCCTGCAGGACCACATGTTCGAGTCGGACATGTCGTGGAGCCTGCCGGAGCATCTCTATCTCGTCTCCGGCTGGTCGGCGAAGTGCCGCAACGGCTGGAAGCCGAAGACCTGCAAACCCGCCATCCAGGCGCCGGGGTACCTCGGCAAGAACCCGGGCAACCCGTTCAAGAAGCCGCCGCTCTACGCGTGGACGGACCTGACCTACCTCCTCCACAAGTACGGCGTCAGCTGGAGGTACTACGTCGCCAACGGGAGCCAGCCCGACTGCAGCGACGGCGCCATGCTCTGTCCGTCCGTCCGGCAGAGCTCGAAGACACCGGGCATCTGGAACCCGCTGCCGTGGTTCGCGACGGTGCGCCTGGACCACCAGCTCGCCAACATCCAGCCGCTCCACAACTTCTACCGGGCTACGAAGAACGGGAACCTGCCGGCGGTGTCGTGGATCGTGCCGTCGCAGAAAGTGAGCGACCATCCGCCCGCGTTCATCACCAACGGCCAGGCCTACGTGACGAGCCTGATTAACTCGGTGATGAGGAGCTCGGACTGGGACTCGACCGCGATCTTCCTTTGCTGGGACGACTGGGGCGGCTTCTACGACCAGGTAGTGCCGCCGAAGGTCGACGGCCAGGGCTACGGGCTCCGTGTGCCGGCGCTCGTGATCAGTCCGTACGCGCGGCAGGGCTACATCGACCACCAGGTGCTGAGCCAGGACGCCTACCTCAAGTTCATCGAGGACGACTTCCTCCACGGGCAGCGGCTCAATCCGAAGACGGACGGCCGGCCCGACCCGCGGCCCGACGTCCGGGAGAACCAGAAGATCCTCGGCAACCTCGCCAACGACTTCAACTTCCACCAGACGCCGCGGCCGCCGCTGATCCTCCCGCTCCACCCGCCCTTCAGCTAGCACGGCCGCCAGTTTCACGGCGTCGTCGGGCCGGCACGAACGCCGGGGCTGTAAGGGGCCGCCAGCCCATCCCCCAGGGACATTCCCGAGCTACTGGCCCAGGCGAGGCGCATGTCGAGGCTCAGGGGACATTCCCGCGCACTGGCCCAGCCGACGTCTCCGATGCGTCATCCATCGTCTGTGGGTGCGCCGGGGCCTCGGTTGGCCGCCCTCGAGAGTTTCGCGGGATAACGATCACGACCGCCGAGGGGGTCGCCGGTTGTGTTGTCCGGCGGCCCCTCGGTCGTTGTCGCTGCTGGATGGTTCGTGTCGGTGTTGTTGTGCTGGCGTGGTGCTACGGGATGTCGAACGGTGTCTGGAGCACGTCGATTGTGGCGGTTCCGGTCACATGCGGAAAGCCGCCGGTCGCCAAGGGGTTGTGTGACGAGTCAAGGCAGCCGCCCTCGGCACTTGCCGAGAGTTTTCCCGCGAACGGGCCAATTGCATCACCGACGTAGCCGCCGTAGTCGGCGACGGGAAGAGCCGCCGAAACAGGGACATCCTCGAACCCCATCAGGTAGCCCACGTTAGGGTCTGTCCCGATGATGATGTCGATGTAGGCGCAACCGGTGGGCACGTCGCTGATCGAGGTGATCTGGCCCGAGACGCCTTCCAGCTCTGTCCCGGCAGGGAAGACGGTCGCGCTGTCCACGGGCGGCGCAATGATGAACTCCCCGGTTGCTGGAATGTCGAAGGTCCACCGCACGACGGGGTGATAGCCTGCCGCACCCGCCGGGCCGGAGGGCCCCGTCGCGCCGGAGGGGCCTGTCGGACCGGTTGCCCCCGTCGGGCCCGTGGCACCCGTCGCGCCAGTCGGACCGGTCGGTCCCGTCGGGCCGGTCGGGCCGGAGGGGCCTGTGCCAGCCACCCAGACGACTGCCGTCTCGGTGCTACTGCACGACGAGCCGAAGTGCCGGGTGTACGACGAGTACTGCACGTTGACGATGCGCGCGTTACCGCTGTTCTTGTTCACGCAGAAGCTGATCCCCTGATTGGTCGGGCTCTGCGCGCTCGCACCGCCCGCGACGAGGAACATCCCGGCCACCGCCACTACAAGGACGAGCGGCAACCGCAGCCTCTCCGCCATCCCCACGCTGCGCCCCCCCTGCCGCTGGTCGAATGCCCTTCTTCAATCGTGCGGCAAACCGCAGCATCGCGCCTCTCCTATCCAACCGACCCACCTCCGCCATTCCGTCTTGACCTTACTACTTCGCGGCCCAAACCCCTGTCAACGACTCTGCCAACCTCTCCGAGTCCGGCGTCGCCTGAGCAACTATTGCGCCGACTTGCGCTGTCCGTTCCGGGACAGCGTCAGGGGACATTCGTGAACACTGGGGCAGGCGACTGTCGCGTTGTTGAGATCGCGAGAGGCTAGGCCTAGACTCGTCGGAGTGACGGGTCTTCGGCGCACGATCGCCGTCCCCCTGGCTGCTGCTCGCTGTTCTCGCGCTCGCAGCATGTCGGAGCTCCAACACGACCTCCAACACGACCGCGCGTTTCGGACCGTTCGCGCTCACAGTTCCTCGGGGTTTCTACCAACGCGAGATCCCAGTCTCACAAGGCCTGACGGGTCTCGTCACCGATTACCGCGTAACCGATCAGAGTTCGACCTACACCGGGGGGGTCTATCCCGCGACTGGCGTCGCGCTTCAACTCGATGCAATGGGCCATGTTTCCCCCTCTCCGCGGCTACGACTGCCACTGAACCTCCACAAACTCACCCCAGCGTCGCCCCACGGGGATGGAACGATGTGGCAAGGAGGCGTGTCCGGGGGAGGGTCTTTCTACATCGTCACGCTCTTCGAGGGAAGCAAAGCCCCACCGGCTGATCGCGCGTCTCTCCTACGCGCGCTCCGATCGATCCACCTCGTGCGGTAGCTCAGGGGACATTCCCGACCACTGGCGCAGGCGATTGGTCGGGTCGCCTGACCCTCCACCGCGGTTGGGCGAGCCCCGTCGCCCGCTAACGGGCAGAATGAGCCGCTCATGACCGGGCTGCTCGCCTATATCCCGTCGCCGTCGTCCGGGACATTGCACATCGCCGGGTCGTTCAACCTCCACTGGTACGGCCTGATGCTGCTGCTCGGGATCGCCGCGTGCATCTGGCTCACCGGCCGCCGCTGGGTCGGCTGGGGCGGAGACTGGGATCTGATCTTCCGCATGGCCCTCTGGGGCGTGATCGCCGGGATCATCGGCGCCCGCGCCTACCACGACATCACGAGCTGGAACCAGGATCCGTCGATCCACGCGCACTGGTACGGATTCGCGGCAGTCTGGGACGGCGGGCTCGGGATCTGGGGCGCGATCCCGGCCGGTGTCGCGGTCGGCGCGCTCGTCGTGCGTCGCTCGGGCAACAGCGTCCGCCTGATGATGGACGCGGTCGCGCCCGGGCTTCTCCTCGCGCAGGGGATCGGGCGCTTGGGCAATTACTGGAACCAGGAGCTCTACGGCCGGCCGACGAACCTTCCGTGGGCGCTGCGGATCGACCAGGCGCACCAGACCGGGATCGACCCGCAGTACGTATCGACGGGACCGTTCGGCTACTACCAGCCGACCTTCCTCTACGAGTTCATCTGGGATCTCGGCGGTGTCGGCGTGCTGCTATGGCTCGACCGGCGCTTCACGCTGAAGAGGCCGGCGCTCTTCGCGCTCTACGTCGTTTGGTACACGACCTTCCGCACCTTCGAGGAAGTCCTCCGCATCGACCCTTCGAACTACTTCCTCCACATGCGGATCAACTTCTGGGTCTCGCTCGTCGTCTGGATCGCGGCCGTCTTCTTCTTCGTCTGGTGGCAGTTCATCCGCCAGCCGTCGGCGCCGCACGCTCCCAAGCCGCGGAAGATCGAGACCGGCCCGCGCATGGCTGTCCCTAGAAGCCGCGTCCGGTAGCAGCGTTAGCGTCTCCCGCATGATCGTGCGGGAGCTGGAACTCGACCTCGACGCCTTCGAGGGGCCGTTCGACCTGCTGCTCGCGCTCGTCCTCAAGGAGGAGCTCGACCTGCAGGACATCGACCTTGCCGGCATCGTCGTCACGTTCCTCGACCGCCTGGCGGAACGGGAGGAGCTCGATCTCGAGGCGTGCGGCGAGTTCCTCGTCCTCATCGCCGCGCTGCTCGAGCTCAAGGCGCGCGCTCTCTTCCCCGACGAGAACGCCGAGCTCGCCGAGCTCGATCCCGAGGAGGCGGCGGAGGAGCTCGCACGGCGGCTCGCCGAGTACCGGCGCGCGAAGGAAGCCGCGACGTGGCTCCGAGAGCGGCTTGCCGCGGAGGGCGACCGCTTTTTCCGACTCGGGCCGGCGCCGCTTGCGCCAAAGGTCGAGACGCCGCTCGCGCCGCAGGATCCCGAGGCGCTCGGCGCCGTCCTGCGGCTGCTCGCGCAGGAGCCGGCGCAGGTCTCGCTCGGCCACATGGCGCTCCACTTCCCGCCGGTCTCGCAGTTCCTCGAACGGTTCCGCGCCGTCCTGCGCCGCCGCTCCCGCTTCGACTTCGACAGCGAGGTGCGGGAGCTCTCGCGGCTCGAGCAGGCGTCCGCGTTCCTCGCCATCCTCGAGCTCCGTCGCGCCGGCGAGCTCGTGCTGGAGCAGGCCGCGCCGTTCGCACCGATTCGCGTTTCACGCCCGGCAAAGGAGAACGAATCCACAGACGAAAGGACCGAGGAATGGAAACTCCGCTCCGCCTAGTCGCTCCCGACCCGCTCGACGAGCTTGCGCGGACGATCGAGGCGCTGCTCGTCGTCGCCTCCGCGCCGCTCTCGCTCGACGAGCTCGCGGCGGCTGCGGAGGACTATCCGGATCGCGTGGAGGAGGCCCTGCGTCTCGTCGGCGAGCGCTTCGCCGAGGGGAGGAGCGGCATCGTGCTCGAGCACGTCGCGGGCGGCTGGGCGTTCCGTGCAGGGCGCGAGGAAGCGGCGGCGTGCGCCCGCCTCTTCGAGCGGCCGGCGCAGCGGAACCTCTCCCAGGCCGCGCTCGAGACGCTCGCGATCGTCGCGTACCTCGGTCCGTGCTCGCGTCCCGACATCGCGCGGATCCGCGGCGTCGCCGCCGACTCCGCCGTCGCCAACCTCGTCGAGCGTGGGCTCGTCTCGGAGGCAGGGCGGGAGGCAGGCCCGGGCGGCGCCGTCCGCTACCGCACGACGCCGCTCTTCGAGCGTGTCTTCGGCCTCGAGAGCCTCTCCGAGCTGCCGCGTCTCGACGACATCGGCGCCGACACGGCGGAGATCCGAGAGCGGCTCCACACGGTCGCGGAGAAGCGCAGCGCGTAGACCCTTCTGCGCGGGGGAATCGCCGCAACGGCGATCCGTGAGCCGCCGGATGCGGCGCTGGCGGGCCGCGGCGACGCTCTGGCCATGAGCTACGCGATTTCGTCCGTCACGCCGCTGACGCTCCAGACGGCGCTCGCCCGCGTTCGCCGGGCACTCGAGGCCGACGGCTTCCGCGTCCTCTCGGAAATCGACGTCCAGGCGATGCTGCGGGAACAGACCGGGGCCGAGATCGAGCCGCACATCGTGCTCGAGGCCCGCGACGACGCAGGCCGCGTCTGCAACATCGCCGTCCGCACCGACGACGGCGAGACGGTCGCCGAGGCGATCGGGCCGGTCGACGCCGAGGTGCGGGAGCAGCTCGTCCGGATCGTCGCTGCCGCCGCCGCCTGACGGCACTAGGCTCGGGGCGTGCGGCTCAACGCCTTCCTAGCGCGCGCGGGTGTCGCCTCGCGCCGCCGCGCCGACGAGGTGATCAAGGCCGGACGCGTCACGGTCAACGGCGCGCCAGGACAGCTGAACACCGTCGTCGGCGCGCACGACCGCGTGGAAGTTGACGGGGAGGAGGTTGCACGGCAGCGGCTCGCCTACGTCCTCCTCCATAAACCGGCGGGCGTGGTGACGACCGCGAGCGATCCACACGGCCGGCGCACCGTCGTCGATCTCGTCCCGCACGAGCCGCGCGTCGTCCCCGTCGGCCGCCTCGACGCCGACACGACAGGCGCGCTCCTCTTCACGAACGACGGGCCGCTCGCGCACCGCCTCGCCCATCCGCGCTACGGCGTCGAGAAGACGTACGTCGCCGAGGTCGAGGGCGACCCGGGCGAGGACGTGTTGGTGCGGCTACGCGAGGGCATCGAGCTCGACGACGGCCGCACCGCGCCGGCGCGTGTGCGCAGCCTCGGCACCGGGTGCGTCGAGCTCGTCCTCCACGAAGGGCGCAAGCATCAGGTCAAGCGGATGCTTGCTGCGGTCGGCCACCCGGTCACCCGCCTGCACCGGAGCGAGTACGCGGGCTTGACGCTCGATGGGCTGGAGCCGGGCGAGTGGCGGGAGTTACGACCGGACGAAACCCATGCGCTCGTACATCAGCGCGAGCGTCGGAGCTGACGCCGCGGCCGCCTTCGCGGCGCCGACTGCGAGCAGCCGCCTCAGCTCGCCCTCGTCGGCGCGCAGCTCGCGGTAGCGCTCCTGGATCGGTGCGAGCAGCGCAACGACGGCCTCGCCGGCCTCCTCCTTGAACTGGCCGTAGCCCGCGCCGGCGAAGCGCTTCTCGAGGTCGGCGACCGAGTCGCCGGTCGCGACGGACATGATCTCGAGGAGGTTCGAGATGCCCGCCTTCGCCTCCTGGTCGTGGCGGATCTCCCTTTCGGAATCCGTCACCGCAGTCTTGAACTTCTTCCGGATCACGTCCGGCTCGTCGATCATCCGTACGACGCCCTGCGGCGCGCCGCGCGTCGTCGACATCAGCCGTTCGGGCTCCTGGAGGTTCCGGATTCGGGCGCCCTCCTCGGGATAGACGGCGCGCGGGATCGTGAACGTTTCGCCGAAGCGCTGGTTGAAGCGCTCCGCCACGTCCCGCGTCAGCTCGAGGTGCTGCCGCTGGTCGTCGCCGATCGGGACGATCTCGGACTGGTAGAGGAGGATGTCGCCCGCCATCAGCACCGGATAGGCGAAGAGCGCGGCCGAGACGAAGTCCTGTCCCTCCGACTTCTCCTTGAACTGCGTCATCCGGCGCAGCTCCCCGAAGCTCGTCACCGCGCCGAGCAGCCACGCGGCCTCCGCATGCGCGAGCACCTGGCTCTGGGCGAAGACCGTCGAGCGGCCGGGGTCCAGGCCCGTTGCGAACAGCATGGCGGCGCCGGCGAGCGTGTACTCCCGCAGGTCTGCTGGCGCGAAGTCGGTCGTGATCGAGTGGAGGTCGACGATGCAGAAGAACGCATCGCCGGTTTCCTGCGTGGCGACGTACTGGCGGTAACCGCCCGAGTAGTTCCCGAGGGTCTTGTCGCCGGATGCCCGGATTCCGGAGAAGACGCGAGGCTTGGCGGCCATGGGTACCGATTCTGCCTAAGCTTTGTCCATGGCAGTCACAGGAGCCCCCGAGCTGCTGATCGTCATGGGCGCGAGCGCCACCGACGAGCAGGTCGACGAGGTCGTCGCGCGCCTCGAGGAGGCCGGTTGCTCCGCGTTCGTCACGCCGGGCCGCGAGGCAACCGTGATCGGCGCGATCGGTGATCACGAGCTCCTTGTGAACCTGCCGCTCGAAGGTTTCGCCGGCGTCGAGCAGGTCCTGCCGATCCTCAAGCCGTACAAGCTCGTCTCCCGCGAGTTGTCGCCGGATCCGACCGTGATCACGGTACGGGGGAGGACGATCGGCGGCGGGTTCTTCGGCTTCATCGCCGGCCCGTGCACGGTCGAGACGCGCGAGCAGACCCTCGAGACCGCGCGCGTGGTCGCCGCCGAGGGCGCGACGATGCTCCGCGGCGGCGCGTACAAGCCGCGCACCTCGCCGTACGCATTTCAGGGGCTCGGCGACGAGGCGCTCGCGATTCTCCAGGAGGCGCGCGAGGTGACCGGGCTACCCCTCGTGACCGAGCTGATGGATCCGCGCCACGTCGAGGCAGTAGTCGAGGCGGCGGACGTGATCCAGATCGGCGCCCGTAACATGTCGAACTTCTCGCTCCTCTCCGAGGTCGGGCGCGCTCCGAAGCCCGTCCTCCTCAAGCGTGGTCCGTCGTCCACCGTCGAGGACCTGCTCATGGCCGCCGAGTACATCGTCAAGGAGGGGAACTCCGAGGTGATCCTCTGCGAGCGCGGGATCAAGACGTTCGAGACGTCGACGCGGTTCACGCTCGACATCGGTGCGATTCCGGTGCTCAAGCAGGAGACGCATCTGCCGGTGATCGTCGATCCGTCCCATGCGGCCGGCCGCCGCGAGCTCGTCCTGCCGCTCGCGCGCGCGGCGGTCGCGGCAGGAGCCGACGGGATCATCGTCGAGGTCCATCCGCGGCCGGAGGAGGCGCTGTGCGACGCCGCGCAGCAGATCCCGGCAGCCGAGTTCGGCGAGTTCGCGAAAGAGATTCGCGCCTTCGCGTCCCTCATGGGGCGCACGATCGGCTGAGCCACGTGAGGGTCGAGCCTGCAGTGGCCGTGGTCGGCCACGTCGCCGTGCCCGGCGACAAGTCGATCTCCCACCGCGCCGTCCTGCTCGGAGCGCTCGGCGAAGAGGAGACGCAGGTGCGCGGCTTCGGCCGTTCCGGTGACACGCAGGCGACCGTCGACGCGATGCGCGCGCTCGGCGTCGAGATCGAGGACGTCGCCGACGACGAGCTCGTGGTGCGTGGCGCCGGGCTGCGCGGTCTGCGCGCGGGAGCCGTCGACTGCGCGAACTCCGGGACGCTGATGCGGCTCCTCGCCGGCGTCGCCGCGGGTCAGGACGGCAAGTTCACGCTCAGCGGGGACAAGTCGCTCAGCGCGCGGCCGATGGACCGGATCGCCGAGCCACTGCGTCGCATGGGCGCCGAGCTCGAGACGACCGACGGCCACGCGCCGCTCGTTATCCGCGGCTCCGGCGGCCTGCAGGGGATCGAGCTCGAGCCGGAGATCCCGAGCGCGCAGGTGAAGTCCGCAATCCTCCTCGCCGGGCTCAATGCCGCCGGGCCGACGACGGTGATCGAGAGCGTTCCGACGCGCGACCACACCGAGCTGATGCTTCAGGCCGCCGGTGCAAAGATCCGCCGCCGCGGGAGGAGCGTCACCGTCGAGCCGGCCGGCGCGCTCAGGCTCGGCGAGGTCGTCGTGCCGGGGGACTTCTCCTCCGCGGCTCCGTTCCTCGTCGCGGCGGCCCTGATCGCGGGCAGCGACGTCACGATCCACGACCTCGGCGTCAATCCCCGCCGAGCAGGCTTGCTCGACGTGCTCGCGCGCATGGGAGCCCGCGTCTCGGTCTTCAACCGCGACCGCGTCGGCCGCGAGCCGGTTGCATCGGTGCAGGTGCAGCCGGGCGAGCTCATCGCGACGGAGATCACCGCCGAGGAAGTCCCGTCCCTCGTCGACGAGCTGCCTCTTGTCGCGCTTCTCGCCTCGCACGCGCGCGGGGAGACGGTCGTGCGCGGCGCGCGCGAGCTCCGCGTGAAGGAGACCGACCGGATCGAGGCGGTGACCGACGGGCTGCAGGCTTTCGGCGCGCGCATCCACTCCCGCGACGACGGCTGGACGATCACCGGCGTCCCCATGCGGCTCCGCGGCGGGCGGATGGACGCGCGCGGCGACCACCGGATCGCCATGCTCGCCGCGGTCGCCGGGCTCGCCTCGCGCGAGGGAGTCGAGATCGACGGCGCCGACACGGCCGCTATAAGTTTCCCCGGCTTCTACGACGTTCTCGACGGGATAACGAGGCGATGATCGTTGCGATCGATGGGCCCGCAGGCGCGGGCAAGAGCACGGTGGCGCGCGCGCTCGCGGAGCGGCTCCACTTCCGCTACCTCGACACCGGCGCGATGTACCGTGCGCTGACCTGGCTCGCGATGCAGCGCGGCCTCGACCTCGGCGACGCCGCTGCCCTCGCGCAACTCGCGAAGGAGCAACCTGTTCTCTTCCCCGAGGACGACCGGGTCTGGATCGGCGGCACCGACGTCACGTCCTCCATCCGCGCGGCGCGCGTCGACCGGATGGTGCCCGTAGTGGCGCGGCATCCGGCTGTGCGCGACGTGATGCGCGACCGCCAGCGCCACCTCGGCCGCGAGGGGAACGTCGTGATCGAGGGACGCGACATCGGCACCGTCGTCGCCCCCGACGCCGAGGTGAAGGTCTATCTCGTCGCCGACCGCGCCGAGCGCGCGAAGCGGCGGATGTCGGAGCGGCCCGGGATCGGCGCCGACGCGCTCGCCACCGATCTGCGGGCGCGGGACGAGAGCGACGCGGCGCGGATGCAGCCCGCCGAGGACGCGATCGAGATCGACACGACGAGCCTCGAGGTCGATGACGTTGTCGACCGGATCGAGGTGCTCGTGCGCGAACGTTCGGTCGCGTGAGCACCCACGACGCGCTGTGGGCGGTGGGCGGGCCTGTGATCGGCGGGGCCGCTGCGATCGCGACGCGCCTGCGGTCGTACGGCGCCGATCGCGTGCCGGAGAAGGGCGGCGTCGTCCTCGCCATCAACCACTTCAACTGGATCGACATTCCGTGCGTCGGCTTCGCGACGCCGCGCCCGCTCTACTTCCTCGCGAAGGTCGAGGCGCATCGCGTGCCCGGCCTCGGCGAGTTCATCCGCGCGTTCGGGACGATCTCGGTGCGGCGCGGGGAGTCCGATCGCGACGCGGTGCGGCGGATGCGCGAGGTCGTCCGCGACGGAAATGTGCTCGGCGTCTTCGCTGAAGGGACACGGCAGAGGAGCGGGGTGCCCGGACACGTCCAGCCGGGCGCAGCGATGGTCGCGCTGCAGGAGAACGCGCCGGTCGTCTGCGTCGCCATCCACGGCTCCCAGACCTGGAAGCTCGGGAACTTCGCGCCGGTCTCGATGGTCTGGGGCGAACCGATGCGCTTCGACGACCTGCCGCGCGGCGGCAAGGGCTACCGCGAGGCGTCGCTCGAGATTGAGCGCGAACTGCACCGGCTCTGGGAGTGGCTCCGCGCCCAGCATGCGGCCGGCCGGCCCCGCGACGTGCCGCTGCCATGAGCACGGGCGAGGAGCAGCTCGACCCGACGCCGCCGCCGCCGATGCTCGGCGCCGTCGCGATCGTCGGCTTCCCGAACGTCGGCAAGTCGACCCTGATCAACCGGCTCACGGAAACACGCGACGCCGTCGTCCACGAGACGTCGGGAGTGACGCGCGACCGGAAGGAACTCGTGTGCGAGTGGACGGGCAAGCGCTTCGTCCTCGTCGACACCGGCGGCGTCGACATCGCCGATCCGGCGCCTCTGACCAAGGCGATCGCTGCGCAGGCCCGCGAGGCGGTCGGGGAAGCCGATCTCGTCCTCTTCGTCGTCGACGCCCGCGCGGGCGTGACGCCGGGCGACGAGGAGGTGGCACAGATCCTCCGCAAGTCCGGCAAGCCGGTGCTCGTGCTCGCGAACAAGATCGACGATCCGCGCGACGAGCCGCTCGCCCTTGAGCTGCACACGCTCGGCCTCGGCGACCCCATCCCGATCTCCGGCCTCCACGGCACGGGGGCGGGCGACCTGCTCGACGCGATCATCGCGGAGCTCGAGCGGATCGAGCCCGCGGGCCGCCCGGAGCTGCCCGACTCCGCGATCCGCGTCGCCATCCTCGGCCGCCCGAACGTTGGCAAGTCGAGCCTCGTCAACGCGCTGCTCGGGCGCGACCGCGTGATCGTCAGCGAGATCCCGGGGACGACGCGCGACTCGGTCGACACGGTGCTCGAGCGCGGCGGCCGCACGTTCGTCCTCATCGACACCGCCGGCCTCCGCCGCAAGCGTCGTCACCGGCAGGGGGTCGAGTACTACTCCGAGCTGCGCTCGATCGAAGCTGCAGAGCGGGCCGATGTCGCGCTCGTCTTGGTCGACTCGTCGGAGGGAGTCGTCGAGCAGGACATTGCCGTCACCGACGTCGCGCGCCACGCCGACTGCTCGACCCTCGTCGTCCTCGCGAAGTGGGACAAGACCACGATCTCGGTGGACGACGTGCGCGACCTGCTGCGCCGACGCGTCCGCCAGCGGCCGCCGTTCGTCGCGGTCTCCTCCACGACGGGACGCGGGCTCGAGCGGCTCCTCGACGGGATTGCCGAGCTCTTCGACCGGCATATCGCGCGTGTTCCAACGCCGGAGTTCAATCGCGCGCTCGGGGAGCTGCGGGAGGCACGCCAGCCGCCGAGCGGCCGCCGCGGCCGTCGCCTCAATCTCCTCTACGGCGCGCAGGTTCGCGTGCGTCCGCCGCGCTTCCGCCTGTCGGTCAACGATCCGGGCCTCGTGACCCGCGACTACGGCTACTGGGTCGAGAACCAGCTGCGGGAGCGGTTCGGCCTCGACGGCGTGCCGGTGTCGATCGACTTCGTGAAACGATCCTGACGTGCGGTTCCTGGTCGTGGGTGCGGGATCGTGGGGGACGGCGTTCACGCGCGTCCTCCTCGACCGCGAGCACGACGTCGTCCTGGCGTGCCGCACCGCCGAGCAGGCGCACACGATCGCGGAGACGGGGTGGAACCCGCACCACCTCCAGCACGTCGACCTGAGCGACGCGGAGGCGATCGCGCTCGCCGACGCCCCCGGCGACGTGGACGTGATCGTCGCTGCGGTGCCGAGCGCCGCGTTCGGCGGCGTCGTCGCAGAGCTGCCGGGCGACGCGCCGATCCTCAGCCTCGCAAAGGGCCTCGACCCCGAGACCGGCGAGCGCCTCTCGACGCGCGTGAAGGGCCGCGCGGTCGCGGTTCTCTCCGGCCCGAACATGGCGGAGGAAATCGCCGAGGGATTGCCGACCGCGGCTGTGATCGCGAGCGAGGACGGCTACCTCGCGGGCCAGCTCCAGCACGCGCTCAACTCGGCCCTTTTCCGTGCGTACGTCAATCCCGATCTAGTCGGCGTCGAGCTCTGCGCCGCGGCCAAGAACGTCATCGCGCTTGCGGCGGGGGGCGTCGACGGCCTGCGGCTTGGGGACAACGCCAAGGCGTCGCTCATCGCGCGCGGCCTCGCGGAGATGACGCGGCTCGGCGAGGCGGCGGGGGCGCGGCCGGAGACGTTCGCCGGCCTCGCGGGGATCGGGGACCTCGTGGTGACGTGCTGGAGCCGCCACGGCCGCAACCGCCACGCGGGCGAGCTGATCGCCCAGGGCCTGACGCCCGAGCAGGCGGTCGCGGAGATCGGCCAGACGGTGGAGGGCCTCACGACCGCGCCGGCGCTCCGCGACCTCTCGCACCGGCTGAACGTCGAGCTCCCGATCACGGAAGGCGTCTGCGCGGTCCTCTCCGGCCAGGGCCTCGGCGATCTCGTCGCGGGGCTCATGGGAAGGGCCCCGACGGAGGAGTAGCTCGCCGGTAGTGCGGCTCGCTCGGGCGGGAAGTGCGGCTCGCGCAGTCCACAAGCCAAGCAGGAGTCGAGACGTGACGATTTCCGTTCGCGGCGTCGTATCCATAGACGACATGAGCCCGCGGGTCGCACTTGCGTTGCCGGTGATTGTGGCTGTCGTCTTCGCGGCTGCCGCGTGTGGCAGCCCGAGCGGCGCGCCTGCCGCATCGAACCCTGCGGCGAGAGAAGCCACCGCCAGTGGAGCGATCATTGGCGCGATCCGGGTCGGTGGCGGCCCCGCGGGGGAAGGCCGCCGGAGAGGCGGCGGCCTCGTGACCGTCTTCAGCCGCGAGGGCTTTACTGTCGCCCGCGAACGTGTTCCGACGGGGCATGACTTCCGGTTCCGGCTCGCCCCCGGGAGCTACCGGCTCGGATTCGGGCGGCATGGCAATCAGGATCGGGCAGGTTGCCGTCGCGACGCCGTGGTCGTCCGGGCGGGGCGTACCACCCATTCCGACCTCTGGATTGGCTGCGACTGGGACTAAGGCAGGGCTCACGGCACACCAGTCGTTTCGGGGGATATTCCGGGACACGGCCCAGACCAGTCAGGTGGCCTGCGTACAATCCAGCCATGAGACGGACTCTGGATGTCTCGCTGATCGTGGGCTTTCTCGCTGTCGACTTCCTCTTCTTCCACGACCTCTTCAAGCCGGGAGAGTCCACCAGCTTGCCGCAGTACATGACGGGCTTCCTCAGCATCGTGGTCTTCGCGATCTGCGCCCAGTCGCTGTTGAAATCCGTGCGCCACTAGCCGTGCGCTAGCCTCAGACGCATGTCCAACCGCGCCTTTTCCTTCACTTCCGAGTCGGTCACCGAGGGTCATCCGGACAAGATGGCCGACCAGATCTCGGACGCCGTCCTCGACGCCGTCCTCACCGACGATCCGCAGAGCCGCGTCGCCTGCGAGACGCTGATCACGACCGGCCTCGTCGTCGTCGCCGGCGAGATCACGACCGACACGTACGTCGACATTCCGCGCCTCGTGCGCGAGCGCGTCCGCGAGATCGGCTACACGCGCGCGAAGTTCGGCTTCGATGCCGAGACGTGCGGCGTCGTCGTCGCGCTCGACGAGCAGTCGCCCGACATCGCGCAGGGTGTCGACCAGTCCTACGAGACCCAGCACGGCGACAAGGATCCGCTCGATCTGCTCGGCGCCGGCGACCAGGGGATGATGTTCGGGTACGCGTCGAACGAGACGGTCGAGCTGATGCCGCTCCCGATCATGCTCGCGCACCGCCTCGCGCGGCGGCTCGCCGAGGTGCGGAAGGCGGACGTCCTCCCGTATCTCCGGCCCGACGGGAAGACGCAGGTCACCGTCCGCTACGAGACCGACGCAAGCGGGCGCCAGCGGCCGGTGGAGATCGAGCGTGTCCTCGTCTCGACGCAGCACCGCGACGGCCTCGATCCCGAGACGCTGCTCAAGCCCGATCTGATCGAGCACGTGATCGAGCCGATCCTCCCGAAGGATCTCTACGACCAGAAGCGCCTTGGCGACCGGGACTTCGTCTACTGCAACCCGACCGGCAAGTTCGTGACCGGCGGGCCGATGGGCGACACAGGTCTGACGGGACGGAAGATCATCGTCGACACGTACGGCGGCGCGGCCCCGCATGGCGGCGGCGCGTTCTCGGGGAAGGATCCGACGAAGGTCGACCGCTCGGCCGCCTACGCGGCGCGCTGGGTGGCGAAGAACATCGTCGCGGCCGGCTTAGCCGAGCGCTGCCAGATCCAGGTGGCGTACGCGATCGGCGTCGCGCATCCGCTCTCGGTGCTCGTCGAGACGTTCGGGACGGAGGCGATTCCCGTCCCACGGATCGAGGAGCTCGTCCGCGAGCAGTTCGACCTGCGGCCGGCAGCGATCCTCCGCGACCTCGATCTGCGGCGGCCGATCTACACGAAAACCGCTGCATATGGGCATTTCGGCCGGGACGACGGCGACTTCACGTGGGAGCGCACCGACCGCGCCGCCGCACTGCGCGAAGCGGCGGGGCTCGAGGCCGCGGTTACTCCGGCCTGAGCTCGAGCAGCATCGTCCACGCTCCCACGTCCCGCGCGATCGGGACGTAGCCCGCGCGCTCGTAGAGCCGGACGGCCGGGTTGTCGGTCTCGACGCTGAGACTGATCGCGCGGGAGGTCGCCGCCGCGGCGATCTCGGCGAGGAGCCGCGTGCCGACACCGCGCCCGCGGGCGGCCGGCGCGACTCCGATCGTCAACTCCGGCACGTCGGTGGCGACGAATCCGTAGCCGCGATCCGTGTCGTCGTACAGCCGGATCCACGCCGCGCCGACGAGCCGGCCGTCCTCCTCGGCGACGACGCCGAGGTCGCCCGGCCGCCCCCAGTCGCGGAGGTAGCGGGCGATGTCGGGATTGGTCAGGACGACATCGGCGGGAGGGCGCGCTCCGGGCCGCCAGCACGCTGCCTCGTAGAGCATCGCGATCAGGAACGGGAGGTCGCCCGCCGCCGCGGGCCGGACGATCACGCCGGGCGGACGAACAGCCCGGCCGCGGCCTTCTCCGAGACGGCGCGCGTGTCGCCGCCGACGCGGACGACGAACTGATCCGCCGCCGGGTCGGCGCTCTCCACCACGAGCTCCGTCCCCGGCACGAGCTGCTGGTCGTAGAACCAGTGGAGGAGGTCGCCGTCGTGCTCGGCGAGGCGGACGACGGTCGCGTTCGTGCCGGGCGAAAGCGTCGCGAGCGGCGCGAGCTCGGCGTTCTCCGCCTGCTCCACGTCAGGGTCGACAGGCCAGCCGTGCGGGCACCGGTCGGGACGGCCGAGCTTCTCCCACATCCGCGCGACCATCTCGTCGTCGAACGTGTCGCCGAGCTCGTCGGCGCGCTCGTGCGCTTCGTAGCCGGTGTAGCCCATGAAGTCGGTGAGGAGCCGCTCGATGATCCGGTGCTTGCGGACGACGCGCTCGGCGCGCTCGCGGCCGGAAACCGTGAGCAGGGCTTCCTTGCGCGCGCCGCGCTCGATCAGTCCCTCCGCCTCGAGCCGCTTCAGCATCTCGCCGGCGGACGCGCGCGAGACGTGGAGCATCTCGGCGACGCGCGACGCGAGCGGGGGAGAGCCGGAGCCGCGCGGCGTGTACTCGCCGATCGGGAAGGCGAGGAAGTAGATCGTCTCGAGGTACTCGTCGACTGAGTGGCCGGGCGAAGGCACGCAGCTATATTGCCCCTCGGCCCGCGTGTAAGGGCGGCCTTACACGGGGACTTAGGAGCCGCATGTCAACGCCACAGATTCTTCTTCTCGGCGCGATCGCCGGGCTCACGATCTTCCTCGGCCTCCCGGTCGGGCGGATGCAGGGGCTGAGTGCGAACGCGCGCACGGGGTTGTCGTCCCTCGCGACGGGGATCCTCGTCTTTCTCTTCTGGGACGTCATGTCCAACGCGGTCGATCCCATCGACACCGCGATTCACGCTCATCACTGGGGGCGAGTCAGCGAGCTGAGTGCTCTCGGCATTGTCGGCTTCGTCGGCGGCCTCATGAGCCTCGTCTACTACGAGGCGTGGATGAAGCGACGCGCGGGCCGGCGGTCGTCTTCGCTCGTCGGGCCGGGAGCCGCCGCCGTCGACGAGTTCGTCGAGCGGGCGACGCTCGACCTCACGAATCCGGCCATCCGGCTCTCGTTCCTGATCGCGATCGGGATCGGCGTTCACAACTTCGGCGAGGGTCTGGCGATTGGGCAGGCTGCGGCGGCGAGCCAGATCGGGCTCGCGGTGACGCTGATCATCGGCTTTGGGCTGCACAACGCGACCGAGGGCTTCGGGATTTGCGGGCCGCTGAGCGGCGCCCGGATCGTCCCCAGCTGGCGGATGCTCGGAGTGCTCGGGCTGATCGGCGGCGGGCCGACATTTCTCGGCACGGTCGTCGGACAGGCGTGGACGAGCGATGTGATCGCGGTGGTGTTCTTCACGATTGCGGGTGGCTCGATCCTCTACGTCGTGCAGGAGCTGTTCGCCGTCAACCGGAAGTACGGGCATCCGGTGCTCATCATGTGGCTCGTGCTGACGGGAGTCCTGCTCGGCTTCGCCACGGACTTCGTGGTGACGGCCGCCGGCGTCTAGCCCGGCCGCGCCGCGACAAGGACCGCAAGATCGGCGCGGATGTGGTCGGTCTGCACCTCGAAGCCGGCGTCGCGTAGCCACTCCGCCTGGTCGGCGGCACTGTCCGGGACGTCCATCTCCCAGTCGACGTAGATCGGCCCAGTCTCTCCGGGTTGCGGCACGACCAGGTCACCAAGCACGAACGTTCCGCCCGGCCGCAACGCGGCTGCCACGCGCCGGAACAGGTCGCGCTTCGCGTCAGGGCGAAGGTGGTGGACGGCGAGCACCGAGACGACCCCGTCGAAGCGTCCGTCAGGGAGCGGATCCTCGAGCCGCGCAACGCGCAGGTCGGCTTCGGGCAACCGCTTGCGCGCCCGTACGAGCATCGCCTCGCTCGCGTCGATCCCGACCCACTCGGCCTCCGGCAAGCGCGCGAGCACACGCTGCGCTGTCTCGCCGGTGCCTGTGCCGAGCTCTAGGAGCCGTCTGCCGTCGGGTACCGCAGCGGCCACTACGTCCTGCAGTTCCTCGTAGCCGGGGATCTCCTCGCGCATCGTCGCGAGGAAGGTGTCGGGATTCCACTGCCACTCAGTCAGGCGCCGACCATAGCCTTTAGGGGTGAACAGCCTCGCCTCCGTCTACCCGCTCGTCAACGCCCGCGCCCTCGCGCGGCCCTTCACCTACGAGGTTCCCGACGCGGTGGAGAAGGGCGCAGTCGTCGAGATCCGCTTCGCCAACGCGCGCCGGCGCGGCGTGGTGGTCGAGGTCGGTGTCGAGGCTCCCGAGGGAGTCGAGGCCGCCGCGATCGGGCGCGTCCTCGAGACGCTGCCGCCCGCGCTCGTCGACCTCGCCCTCTGGCTCGCCGACTACTACGGCTCGACGCCCGCCCGAGCCCTCGCCCTTATCGCTCCCGACTATCCGTCCCGCCGCGGCAAGCGTCGTGATCCGGGCGCGGCCGCCGAGCTTCCCGCCGGGCCCGCGCCAACCGAGCTCTCCGAAACGCAGGAGGCCGCGCTCGCGCGCATCTCCGAACTGCTCGCGACAGGAGGCGGAAACGTCCTCCTCGCCGGCGCGACGGGCAGCGGGAAGACGGAGGTCTACATCCGCGCGTGCGAGGCCGCTGCCGCAGCCGGGCGCGGCGCGATCGTCCTCGTGCCCGAGATCGCCCTGACGCCACAGACCGTCGGCCGCTTCCGCGCGCGCTTCGAGAACGCCGTTGCGCTGCTCCACTCCGGTCTCACCGAGGCCGAGCGCCGCGACGAACGCGAGCGAATCCTCGCGGGCGACGCGACCGTCGTCGTCGGCGCCCGCTCCGCCGTCTTCGCACCGCTCGCCGCACTCGGCGTGATCTGCGTGGACGAGGAGCAGGACGCCTCGTACAAGCAGGACTCCGACCCGCGCTACGACGCGCGCACGGTCGCCGCCAAGCGGGCCGCTCTCGACGGAGCGGTCGCCATCTTCGGCTCCGCAACGCCGCGGCCGGAGTCGTGGCAGGCGCTCGAACACCTCGAGCTCGGCGGACGGCTCGGCGCCCCGATGCCGACGGTCCGCGTCGTCGACTTGCGGGGCGAGTCGGCGTATCCGCTCTCGGGGCCGCTCCTCGCCGAGCTCGGCGGGCTGGCGGAGAGGGGCGGGAAGGCGATCCTGCTCCTCAACCGACGCGGCGTCGCGCCCGCGCTCCACTGCCGCGCCTGCGGCGCGACCCGGCGCTGTCTCAACTGCGACGTCGCGCTCACGCTCCATCAGGACGGAAGCCTCCGCTGCCACCACTGCGGTGCGCGCGAGCCTGCCGGCGACGCGTGTCCCGCCTGCGGCTCGTCCGAGCTCGCCCGCATCGGCGCCGGCACGCAGCGGCTCGAGCGCGAGCTCGAGAAGCACGTCCCCGAGCTGGAACGGATCCGGCTCGACGCCGACGCCGTCGCGAAGCCGGGCGGAGCTGCGCGCTGCACTCGAGCGCTTCGCCGCCGCGGACCGCGCCGTGCTCGTCGGCACGCAGATGGTCGCGAAGGGACACCACTTCGCCGGCGTCGAGCTCGCCGCCGTGGTCGACGCCGATACCGGCCTCGCGCTGCCCGACTTCCGCGCCGAGGAGCGGACGTTCCAGCTCCTCACCCAGCTCGCGGGTCGGAGCGGAAGGGATGCGCCGGGCCGCGTCATCGTCCAGACATTCCAGCCGGAGTCCCGCGCCGTCCGGCACGCCGCCCGCCACGACGTCGAAGGGTTCCTCGCAGGGGAGCTCGAGCGGCGGCAAGCGCTCGGGTATCCACCGTTCCGCCACCTCGTCCGGATCCTCGTCTCAGGCCCCGAGGCGGACGACACCGTCCGCGCGCTCGAGGAGCTGAAGGCCGGCTTAGCCGGCTTCGACCTGCTCGGCCCGGCACCCCTCCTGCGGCTCCGCGGCCGCCACCGCGCCCAGCTCGTGGGGAAGACAGACCACCCGCGCGCCCTCGCCTCACGCGCCGCCGCCCTGCTCGCCGCGGCCGCGCCGGCGATGCGCCGGGCCGGCCTGACGGTTGTCGTCGACGTCGATCCGCAGACGGTTTAGGTTCGCGCCATGAAGGACTTCAAGGAATTCATCCTCCGCGGCAACCTCGTCTCTCTCGCGGTTGCCTTCGTCATCGGTGCCGCGTTCGCGGCGCTCGTGACCGCTCTCGTGACCGACCTCGTCACCCCGCTCATCGCCGCAATCGGCGGCAACGCCGACTTCTCGGCGCTGCACTTCACGATCCACCACAGCGTCTTCCGCTACGGCTCGTTCCTCAACGCACTCATCTCCTTCATCGTCATCGCGGCAGTCGTCTTCTTCCTCGTCGTCAAGCCTCTGAATGCACTCATGGATCGCATGAAGACGGAGTCGCCGGCCGGCGAGACCGTCAAGGAGTGCTCGTACTGCTTGAGCTCCATCCCGGTCGCGGCAACCGTTTGCGCTTTCTGCACCCGCGACGTCGGAGTGGCGGCTGGCTAGTACATTCCGCCCGGACATGGCGGAGATCGACGGGCAAGTCAAGGACGAACAGCTCGATCCCGAGCGCGCGGCGCGTCGCCGTCTCGCGCTCGCCCAGATCCGCCAGTACCCGGACGCGGCGCTGAAGATGGCGGCGCGGCCGGTGGAGGAGTTCGACGACGACCTCCGCCGGCTCGCCGAGCGGATGAAGCAGCTGATGACCGACGCGAACGGGATCGGTCTCGCCGCGACGCAGGTCGGCGTCCTCCAGCGGCTGTTCGTCTTCCAGGCGGCCGAGGACGACGTCGTCGCGCTCGCGAACCCGGAGATCGTCGAGCGGAGCGAGGAGACGACCGTCGACGACGAGGGCTGCCTGTCGATCCAGGGCGTCCTCCTCCCGATCGAGCGGCCGGAGACGATCGTCATCGCCGGCCGCGACGAGACCGGCGCCGAGGTGCGCTACGAGCTCGTGGAGCCGTACTCGCGCGTCGCACAGCACGAGGCCGACCACCTCGACGGCGTCCTCATCCTCGACCGGACGACGCCCGAGGCGCGCCGCGAGGCCCTCGCCGCGCTGCGTCCGCGCATCGTCCTCGGCTAGCCGTGGCTCGCCGGATCGCGGTCGCCGCGACCGCGCCGTTCGGCGCCGACGTCCTCGAGCGGCTCGCCGCTGACTTCGACGTCGTCCAGCTCCTGACCCGGCCGGACAAGCCCGCGGGACGGGGCAGGCGCGTGGCGGCGCCGCCGGCGAAAGAGACGGCGGAGCGGCTCGACATCTCCGTCGAGCAGCCGGCGAAGCTCGACGACGGCGTGGGGATCGCCGCGCCCGTGGTCGTCGTCTGCGCATACGGCTTGTTGATTCCGCCGGTGCTGTTGGAACGCGCGCTTTGGCTCAACGTCCATCCGTCGCTCCTACCCCGCTGGCGCGGCGCGGCGCCGGTCGAGCGGGCGATCATCGCCGGGGACCCGGAGACGGGCGTCACGATCCACCGCACCGTCGAGGCGCTCGACGCCGGGCCGGTCGCCGCGCAGCAGGCGTTCCCGATCGGGCCGGAGGACGACGCCGGGGCTGTCTACGCGCGGTCTGCCGAAGTCGCTGTCGAGCTGCTGCGCGACGTTCTTGCCGAGGACGAGCCGGAGTTCGCGCCGCAGGCGGAGGACGGAGTGACCTACGCGGAGAAGATCGGGCCCGCGGATCGCGATCTCGACCCGGGCGCGCCGGCGCAGGAGCTCGTCGATCGCGTCCGCGCGCTCTCCCCGCACATCGGTGCGCGGCTGGGAGACCTCCTCGTCTGGAAGGCGCGAGTCGGTGAGGACGGCGCCTTCGAGCCGCTCGAGGTGCAACCCGCCGGCGGCAAGCGGATGGCGTACGACGCCTATCTCCGTGGCAAGCGATGAGCGTCTCGCCCGCGCGGCGCGCCGCGTACGAGGTCCTGCTGCGCGTCTTCGAGCAGGACGCGTACGCGGATCGCGCCTTCCGTAGCGCCGCGGAAGGGCTCGACGAGCGCGAGCGCGCCTTCGCGCAGCGGCTCGCGTACGGCTCCGTTCAACGCGTCAGGACGCTCGACCACGCGATCGAGAAACTCGGCAAGCGGCCGGTGCGGAAGCTCGACCCGCCGGTCCGAGCGGCGCTGCGCCTCGGCGCATACCAGCTCGGGTACACCGACACCGCGCCGCACGCGGCCGTCAACGAGTCGGTCGAGCTCGTCCGCCGCGCGCGGCTCGAGCGCGCCGTCCCGTTCACGAACGCCGTGATGCGGCGGCTCACCGAAGGGATTCGCCCGCTGCTCGCCGCGCTCCCCGACGGACCGCTCAAGGAATCGTACCCGGACTGGATCCACGAGACGTTCGTCCGCGTGCTCGGCTGTGACGGCGCGCTCGAGCTGATGCGCGCGATGAACGAGCCGCTCGAAACGGCCGTCCGCCTCGTGGCGGGCGAGCCGTCGGCGGGCGCGGAGCCGACCGACGTTCCGGGCGCGTATCGCGTCGAGCGCGTGGACGATGCGCTCGTCGCCGCCGGCCGGATCTGGCCGCAGAGCCGCGGCTCCCAGCTCGCGGCACTGTGTGTCGGCGCGGCGGACGGCGAGCGCGTCCTCGACCTCTGCGCGGCGCCCGGTGGCAAAACCGGCGCGCTCCAAGGTGACGTGACGGCGGTCGAGATCGATCCGCACCGCGCGAGCGAGCTGCGCGCGAACCTCGCGACGATCGGCCGCGGGGACGTCACGGTCGTCGAGGCCGACGGGACGGCGCTGCCGCCGGAACTCGACGGCTTCGACCGCGCGCTCGTCGACGCGCCGTGCTCCGGCCTCGGCGTCCTCGCGCAGCGGCCGGACCTCCGCTGGCGCGCGACACCGCTTCCCGACCTGCAGCGCCGGCTCCTCCGCTCCGCCGCCGAGCGCGTCAAACCCGGCGGCACGATCGTCTACTCCGTGTGCACGCTCGATCCGGACGAGTGCGAGGCTGTCGTGGACGCAAGCGGTCTGCGCGTCCTGCCGCTCGGTGAGGAGTGGCCGCACTTCGCGCATCCAGCGCGGCCGGAGTTCCTCCTCACGCTGCCGCACGTCCACGGGACGAGCGGTTTCTTCGTCGCGCGGCTTGCCGTCTAGCTGCTAGCCGCGTACTGCGAATGGCCGCCGAAATCGACGCCGACGAACGGCTCGTCGCCGACCACCCACGCGTCGTGTCCGGGGGCGATGGAGGCGAAGTCGCCCGCGCCGATGTCGCCTTCGGACCCGTCGTTCATGACGACGTGCATCGTGCCGCTGATCCCGTAGATGAGGTGGGTCGCCTCGCAGGCATCGGTGCCTGCGATCGGCTTCATGTGCTCGGACCACTTCCAGCCCGGCGCCCACGTCCCGGCCATCGCCGAGTGGTCGCCGAGCTTCACGACCTGCACTTCGCCTTTCCCGGACATATCGCGCGTTTCGTCGGGGCTGTTCTGATTCTTGATGTGGAGTCCGGCCACGTCCCCTCCTCGATCGCTGGTGTTTGCACACCCTCTCAAATGCGATCATCAAGCGGCAATGGCCTGGCGTGACTGGATCCGGACGGTCGAGATCGAGCCGTCGCTCTACGCGGCGGACTTCGCGCGCCTCGGCGAGCAGGTCGAGATCCTCCTGCGCGCCGGCTGCCGCGTCCTTCACTTCGACGTCGGGGACGGGCACTTCGTCGAGCCGATCACGATCGGGCCTGTCGTCCTGCGCTCGATCGCGCCGCTCGTGCACGAAGTGGGCGGAGTGCTCGACTGTCATCTCATGGTCGACAACCCGACGCGCCACTTCCCGCAGATCGCGGCGGCCGGTGGCGACAGCGCCACCTTCCACTTCGAGGTCGTGGACGACGTACCCGCGACGATCGCCGTCGCGCGCGAGCACGGGCTCCAGGTCGGCCTCGCGTTCAACCCGGAGAGCGAGCCGGAGGACGTCGCGGCCGTTGCCGGTGACGCCGACATCGTCCTCTGCATGAGCATCCAGCCCGGCTACAGCGGCCAGGAGTTCATGCCGGAGGCGGTTGACCGGATCGCGCGCCTGCGCGCCGCGCTGCCCGAGCACATCGCGATCCAGGTGGACGGCGGCATCGACAACGAGACGATCGTGCTCGCGCGCGATGCGGGCGCGACGCTGTTCGTCGCAGGCTCGGCGATCTTCGGCCGCGAGGATCTCCCGCGCGCCTACCGGCGCTTAGTGCAGACGCTTGCCTGACGCGTTTTACGAGCGCGCTCTCGAGCTCGCGGGGCGCGGGCGCGGCAAGACGGGTGACCATCCGGTCGTCGGCGCGGTCGTCGTCCGGGACGGCGCGATCGTGGGAGAGGGCTGGTACGAGTTCGACCGCGTCCGCCATGCCGAAGTCGTCGCGCTCGAGCGCGCGGGGGAGAAGGCGCGGGGCGCGGCGCTCTATGTCACGCTCGAGCCCTGCTCCCACCACGGCCGGACGCCGCCGTGCGCCGACGCCGTCGTCGAGGCCGGCGTCGCGCGCGTCGTCGTCGGCGCCCGCGACCCGAATCCGGTCGTCGACGGGCGCGGCCTCGCGCGGCTGCGCGAGGCGGGCATCGAGCTCGAGCTCCTCGACGACTTCGCGGCGCGACGCCAGAACGAGGCGTGGCGCGTGTGGAAAGCGCTTGGCCGTCCGTTCGTTACCTACAAGGCGGCGATCGCCCTCGACGGCCGCGTGACGGTGTCCGGCCGCCGCTGGGTCTCGGGAGAGGAGTCGCGGCGGCGCGTGCACGAGTTGCGGGCCGGGTCGGACGCGGTGGCAGTCGGGATGGGAACGGTGCGAAGCGACAACCCGCGGCTCGACGCGCGCGATGTCGGCGCCGTCCGCCAGCCGCGCGGGCTCGTCTTCGGCGGCGGCCCGCTGCCGGCCGGTTCCCCGCTGGAGCTCCGGAGCGGCGCGCTTGCCGACGAGCTTGCCGCGCTCGCCGCCGAGGGCGTCCAGTCGCTCCTGCTCGAAGGCGGGCCGACGCTCGCGACGGCATTCGTCGAAGCCGGCTATGTGGACAAGCTCCAGCTCTTCGTCGCGCCGGTGCTCGCCGGAGAAGGCCCGCGCTTCCTCGGCGATCTCGCGCAGTCGCTCGATCTCCTCCACCTGCGCACCGAGCCGTGCGGCGAGGACGTCCTCGTAGAGGCCTACCTCCACGAGCCATAGAAGTAGCGGGCCTGCGGGGAGTCGCAGCCGCAGACCCGCTGCGCTGCGAATCTGCCACGGCGAGCCGTTCGGCGCGTCCGCGCAACTGCTGAGCGGCGTTCGGCAAACCCGCATCGTTACTAGGCTTCGAGCCATGTTCACCGGATGTGTGCGGGAGGTAGGGACGGTCGCGTCCTTCGACGGGTCGAGGCTCGTCGTCGAAAGCGGCACCGAGGCCGAGCTCGGGGACTCCGTCGCGATCGCGGGCGTCTGCCTGACCGTCGTGGCGCGCGAGAACGGGAGCCTCGCCTTCGACGTCGTCACCGAGACGTTGGCGCGAACGACGCTCGGCAGTCTCGCTGCCGGTGACGGCGTGAACGTCGAACCGTCCCTCCGCGCCGGCGATCCGCTCGGCGGCCACATCGTCCAAGGCCACGTCGACGGCGTCGGAACGCTCCGCGAGCGCGGCGAGCTCACGTGGTTCGATGCCCCCGCCGAGCTGGTGCGCTACTGCGTTGAGAAGGGCTCGATCGCCGTGGACGGAACGTCGCTTACCGTCGCCGCGACAGACGACGACGGATTCGCGGTCGCCCTCATCCCGCACACGCTCGAGGTGACGACACTCGGCGCCCTGGCACCGGGCGACGGAGTGAACCTCGAGGTCGACGTGCTCGCGAAGTACGTCGAGCGGCTCGCGAAGTGACCGACTTCGCGACCGTCGAGGAGGCGATCGAGGACATCCGCAGCGGACGGCTGGTGGTCGTCGTCGACGATCCCGACCGGGAGAACGAGGGCGACCTTGTCGTGGCCGCGGAGTTCGCGACGCAGGACGCGATCAACTTCATGGCCACGCACGCGCGCGGGCTCGTTTGCCTTTGCCTCACGGGCGAGCGCTGCGAGGAGCTCGGCCTGCCTCCGATGACGCAGCGGAACGAGGCGCGGCTCGGCACGGCGTTCACCGTCTCGGTGGAAGCGCGGGAAGGCGTCACGACCGGCATCTCCACGGCCGACCGTGCGCACACGATCGCGGTAGCGATCGACCCCACCTCGACGCCGCACGACCTCGTCCAGCCCGGCCACGTCTTCCCGCTGCGGGCACGGGACGGCGGTGTTCTCGTTCGTGCCGGCCAGACTGAGGCCGCGGTCGATCTCGCCCGGCTAGCGGGGCTCAACCCGGCCGGCGTCGTCTGCGAGATCATGAACGAGGACGGGACGATGGCCCGCGTGCCCGATCTGGTCCCGTACTGCGAGCGGCACGGGCTGAAGATGATCACCGTCGCCGACCTGATCGAGTACCGCCGCAAGACGGAGAAGCTCGTCGAGCGCGTCGTCTCCGTCCAGCTCCCGACGGAGTACGGCCGGTTCACCGCGATCGCCTTCCGCGAGACGCTCACCGGCCGGGAGCACGTCGCGCTCGTGATGGGGGAGATCGGCGACGACGTCCTCGTGCGCGTCCACTCCGAGTGCCTGACGGGCGACGTGTTCCACTCGCTCCGCTGCGACTGCGGCGAGCAGCTCGAGGCGGCGCTCGCGGCGATCGTGGCCGCAGGCAGCGGCGTCCTCCTCTACATGGCGCAGGAGGGCCGCGGGATCGGCCTCCTCAATAAGCTGCGTGCGTACGAGCTGCAGGAGCAGGGGCTCGACACCGTCGAGGCGAACCTCGCGCTCGGCTTCGCCGCCGACGAGCGGGAGTGGGGGATCGGCAACCAGATCCTCGCCGAGCTCGGGATCACGACGATGCGGCTCCTCACGAACAACCCGAAGAAGGTCTCCGGCGTCGAGGCGTACGGACTGCGGGTGACGGAGCAGGTGCCAATCGAGATGCCGCCGCACCCCGAGAACGTCCGGTATCTGGCCGCCAAGCGGGATAAGCTCGGCCACAAGCTCCACCACCAGGATCTCAAGTTCGGACCGGAGGGCGAATGAGCAGCAGCGGAGGGTTCTGGCCGGGCGATCCGCCCGACGACGAAGACGACGTGCCTGTGCTGGGGCCCGACGCGGAGTCCATCGGCTGGCCCGAGCCGCAGCCGGAACCGGAGCCCGAGCCGGAGCCGGAGCCTGAGCCGCAGCCAGAGCCGCAGCCGGAACCCGAGCCTGAGCCGCAGCCGGAACCCGAGCCGGAGCCCGAGCCGGATCCGCAGCCGGAGCCGCCCGCGCACGTGGCCGGAGAGATCGACATCCCGAACGGCGTGGGCGTAATCGAAGGCTCTCCGTTCGGCGCCGGCCGCAGCGTCGGCATCGTCGTCTCCCGCTTCCACTCCGAGATCTCCAACGCGCTGCTAGCGTCGGCTCTGAAGGAGCTGGCCGCCGCCGGCGTCGCGGAGGAACGCATCACCGTGATGCCCGTGCCTGGCGCGTTCGAGCTTCCGATCGGCGCGATGGCTCTCGCGAAGACACGCCAGTACTCGTGCGTGATCGGGCTCGGTTGCGTCGTCCGCGGCGAGACGCCCCACTTCGACTTCGTCGCGACGGAGGCGGCCTCCGGGCTCCAGCTCGCCGGCTTGGAGACCGGCGTTCCGGTCGCGTTCGGCGTCCTCACGGTGGACACGCTCGAACAGGCGCGGGCGCGCAAGGCGAAAGGCGCGGAGGCCGCACGCACCGCGCTCGAGATGGCCGACATCTTCTCCCAGGTTCGCGCCCAGGCCCGAACGTAGCGAGCGAAGCTGCGCTTCGCTCGCTCTTTAGGGAACTGCGCCGACCGGAGAGCGCGGTCTCCGGTCGGCTCCGTGCTGTAGGGCTTGTCCTGGGCTGACGCTGGTTTGACCGGTCGTGCCGTCGCGAGCGCGCAGGCCTGCGGCGTGCCCGCTCGCTGGTTCGCGGCGTCGTAAGTCTGCGCCTTACGCCGCCGCCGTCACGTATCGAGGGTTCCAACGATCGAACCACACTCAGACCAAGGGCCGGAGGCCGAACCGCGCTCGCGCCGGCCTCCGCTGCGCGCGAGCGCACAGCGCAGCCATTTCGCAGAGCATCTCTCCAGCAAGAACAGCACGGAGCGCGCCCCAGACCGCGCTCTCGGGCGTGCGGAGTTCCGTCACCCCAGCGAGCGAAGCGAAGCTTCGCGAGCTATCCTGGGCCGCCGATGTCCAAGGTCTGCGCGATTTGCGGCAAGAAGCCCGGCTTCGGCAATCACCGGAGCCACTCGATGGTCGCCACGAAGCGGCGCTTCGAGCCGAACCTCCAGCGGGTCCGTGTTCTCCTCGGCGGCAAGCCGACGCGGGCGTACGTCTGTACGCGCTGCCTCAAGGCCGGCAAAGTCATCAAGGCGCTCTAGCCGGACCGGCCGATCGTCTGGCAGGCTCCGGGCGTGAGTTGCGTTGGGCGCTTTCGCGAGTGGCGTGTCGACCACGTGACCGACCGGCGGGCACGGCGCCCGCACGGGCGGAAGGCGCGGGCAACGTACGGCGCCGATGACGCGCACGACTTCCTCTGGCCGCAGACGCTCGAGGCGCTCGCGCTCGGTGCCGACGACCGGCTGCTCGACGTCGGCTGCGGCGGCGGCGCCTTCCTCCGTCATGTGCTCGCAACGGTCGGTTGCGAGGCGGCCGGTCTCGACCACAGCCGCGACATGGTGCGCGTCACGCGCGCGATGAGCCCGGGTCTCAGCGTCGTCCAGGCGGACGCTGCGGCGATGCCGTTCGCGGACGGAGAGTTCACGGCCGTCTCCTGCCTCGTAGCGTTCTTCTTCTTCTCCGATCCGGTCGTTGCGCTGCGCGAGATGCGGCGCGTGCTCGATCCCGGGCGCGGACGCGTCGCGGTGATGACGACGGCGCCCGAGGCGAAGGGCACGCCCGCGGCGCCGTATCCGCTCGCGACACGCGGGCATTTCCATGCCGACGAGGAGATCGTCGCCTTCGCCCAATCCGCCGGCTTCCGTGAGGCACGGATCGCGCATCGCGAGCCATGGGTGCAGCTGCTCTTCGCACGTCCGTAGGCGGGCAGCCGGTCAGGCCGGCAGAGTCCAGAGAGCGCTGCAGCCCGCAACCGCCGTGGACGTGCCGGCGTCCAACCTCCCGATGGAGGCGCATGCCCTCACTTCTCCCCTCGGCCGGATCACGATCGCGAGCGGCGCGATCGCGCAGATCGTCGCCGAGACCGCGCTCGAGTGCTACGGCGTGGTCGGGATGAAGGGCTCGCTGCGTGGGCGGATGGCGCGCGGGAAGGCGCACGCGCGTGGGATCGAGGTCGGACGGGATCCCGACGGCGGCGTCACGGTCGATCTCCACGTCGTCGTCGAGTACGGCCTCAACCTCGCCGAGGTCGCTTCGAGCGTCCGCAATCGCGTCGCGTACGAGGTGGAGCGGCTGACCGGGCTTCCCGTGCGGGGAGTCGAAGTGCACGTCGATGCGGTGCGCGCGTCCAAGTGAGCGCGGTGGCGGACATCGATCGCGTCCGGGTCGTCGTTGGCTCGGCGCTGAGCTCGCTCGAGGCGAGCCGCGACCGGATCGACGATCTCAACGTCTATCCCGTCCCGGACGGGGACACCGGCACCAACCTCACACTCACCGTTCGCGCGGTCGCCGAGGCGATGGCCGGCTCCGAGGCTGCGGATCGGCCGGCGCTCGCGCACGAGGTCGCGCGCGCGGCGCTGATGGGAGCGCGCGGGAACTCGGGCGTGATCCTTTCCCAGATCGTCCGTGGCGCCGCCGACGTGCTCGCGGAGTCCGCGAACGGTGTGGAGCCGGCGCTCGCGGCGCGCGCGCTTCGCGGCGCGTCGGACGCCGCGTACAGCGCTGTGCGGCGTCCGGTCGAAGGGACGATGCTCTCCGTCGTGCGCGAGCTCGCGGAGGAGGCCGAGCGCCGCGCCGGCGACCCCGCGCCGCTGGGCGAGCTCCTCGTCGACCTCGTGCGCCGCGGCGAGGAAGCCGTCGCGCGCACGCCCGAACAGCTGGATGTCCTTCGCGAAGCGGGAGTCGTGGACGCGGGCGGCGCAGGACTCGTCGAGCTCCTGCGCGGCGTTGCGGCCGCGGTTGCCGGCGAGCCGGTGCCCGAGGCGCCGGTCGTCGCCACCGAGCGCGCGGGCGTCGACGCGATCCACCTCGAGACCTCCCGCTACCGCTATTGCACCGTGTTCGTCATCGAGGGAGAGGGGCTCGACCGCGATGGCCTCGAGGCCGAGCTCGACTTGCTCGGCGATTCGCTCCTCGTCGTCGGCGACGAGACCGCGCTCAAGGTGCACGTCCACACCGACGACCCCGGGGCTGCGTTGTCGCTCGGCACGGCCGCCGGGACGATCGAGGGGATCGAGATCGCGAACATGCAGGAGCAGCAGGAGCAGCGGGATCGGCGGTTGTCCGTCGTGCCAGACCCTGTCGAGCGCGCCGTGAGCGGTGTCGTGGCCGTCGCCGCGGGGGACGGGAACCGCATCCTCTTCACGAGCCTCGCCGCGCCGGTCGGCCCGATCCGCGTCGTCGAGGGCGGTCAGACCTCAAACCCGTCGACCGCCGAGCTCCTCGCGGCGCTGGAGGATCTCGACGCCGACGAGGCGATCCTCCTCCCGAACAACTCGAATGTCCTGCTCGCCGCAGAGCAGGCGGCGCAGCACGCTGAGCGGCCCGTCCACGTCGTCGCGACCGACTCGATCCAGGCCGGCCTCGCCGCGCTCGTGTCCTTCG
Organism: uncultured Actinomycetes bacterium; assembly: GCA_963737515.1. Taxonomy (GTDB): domain Bacteria; phylum Actinomycetota; class Thermoleophilia; order Gaiellales; family Gaiellaceae; genus Palsa-739. The sequence continues at coordinate 73,705 of CAVTSV010000001.1, forward strand.
ACGGCTCGCGGAGCGCCGAGGAGAACGCGGTGGAGATGGGGGAAGCGGCCGCCGCCGTCGCAACGGGCGAGGTGACGCGCGCCTCGCGCGACGTCCAGCTGAACGGCGTGGCGATCCGGAACGGCCAGTGGCTCGGGCTCGCGGGCGGCGACCCGGTTGCAGGAGGCGACGAGTTCGCCGTCGTTGCTCTTGCCGTGGTCGAAAGCCTCCTCAGCGAGCCGCGCTCGCTCCTCACGCTGCTCACCGGCGCAGAGCCACCCCAGCTCGACGGCCTGCTCGACCGGATCGGCGCCGCCCATCCCGAGGTCGAGATCGAGGTCTACGAAGGCGGGCAACCTCATTATCCGTTGCTGCTCGGCGCGGAATAGGCTCGCGCCATGAGTCGCGTGCGGGTTGTGCTCGTCGAGGACAACGAGGTCTTCCGCGAGGCGCTCGAGCTCATGCTCGGGATGCGGAAGGAGATCGAGGTTGTCGCCGCGGTCGGCGACGGCGGCGCAGCGGTCGACGCCGCGCTCGAGTCCAGGCCCGACGTCGCGCTCGTCGACTACCGGCTGCCTGGGCTCGACGGCATCCAGCTGACGACGGAGCTCCTCGCCAAAGTACCGGGGCTCGCCGTCGTCGTGCTCACCGCGTCCGCGGACGAGAGCCAGCGCGAGGCGCTGCTCGAGGCGGGCGCGTCTGCGTGCCTCGGCAAGGACCAGGAACTCGACGAGATCGTCGCCGCGATTCGGCAAGCGGCCGCGCCCGCGTGAACCTCACAGCTGCAAACACGGCGATCGTCCTCGACTCGACCGCGGACCTCCCCGACGCGGCCACTCGCTTCCCGAACTGGCGGGTCGTCCCTCTCTACGTTCGCTTCGGCGACGAGAGCTTCCGGGACGGCGTCGAGATCACGGCGGACGAGTTCTACCGGCGACTGCAGGTGGATCCGGAGTTCCCGCGCACGTCGCAGCCGACCCCCGGCGACTTCATCGCCTTCTATCGCGGGCTCGCCGCCTACGAGCGGATCTTCTCCCTCCACGTCTCCGGCAAGGTCTCCGGGACGTTCGCGAGCGCCGAGACGGCGGCGGAGGAGCTCGGCGACGGGCGGGTGCGCGCCGTCGACACCGAGACGGCATCGGCGTCGACGGCAATGCTCGCGCTCGCGATTCAGCGCCGGCTCGAGCGGGGCACGACGGACGAGGAGATCGACGACCTGATCGACCGCTACCGGCGGGAACGCGGCCTGCTCTTCACCGTCGAAACGCTCGAGTTTCTGGCGCGCGGCGGCCGGATCGGCAAGGCGGCCGCGTTCGCCGGAGGGCTTCTCCACGTCAAGCCGATCCTCTCGATCGCGGACGGCGAGGTCGTGCCGGTGAAGCGGGTGCGCGGCGAGCGCAAGGCGTTCGCCGAGCTGGTCGAGGCGCTGGAAACGCAGACGGCGGACGAGCCGGAGTGGCGGCTCGCGGTCGCGCACGCCGCAGCGCCGGAGCGCGCGGCGGAGCTCGAGGCGCTCGTCCGCCAGCGCCGCCCCAACGCGGAGCTCGAGCTCGTCGTGACGCTCGGCGCCGTGATCGGCGCTCACGCCGGGCCGGGAACGCTCGCGCTCTTCTGGTTCCGCGACGGCGGTGCCTGAGGCGCTCTTCATCGGCGGCGGCACAGGCGCCGGGAAGACGACGACGGCGCGCGCGCTTGCTGCGCGCCACGGCCTGCGGCTCCTGCCGATCGACGCGTTTTGGTACGAGCATGCGGAGCGGGTGGGTGAGAACCCGCCGCTGGCGGAGGAGCAGTGGCTCGAGTGGACGCCGGCGACGCAAGCCGCCGACTTCGGCCGTCTCTCGCGGATCATGCTCGGCTACGTGCTCGACGACCTTCCGGCGTTGACCGACCAGCCGGCGGTGCTCGTGGAGGGCCCGCAGGTCGTGCCGGAGCTGCTGCCGGAGGACGCGCGCGCCGTCTTCCTGATCCCGACGCCCGATTTCCAGCGGGACGTCCTCTCGCCACGGCTGATGCCTTCGAGCGATCCGGCGCGAGCGCTCGCGGCGCGTCTCGTCAAGGACCGCCTGTACGCCGACCGGATCGCGCAGCTGGCGCGGAAACGCGGCTTCCCGGTCGTCGAGGTCGACGGGTCGAGCGCACCCGAGGACGTTCTGCGACTGGTCGAGGAGGAGTTCGCTGACGCGCTGGCCGCGAGCGAGCCGGTCGAGCTCCCGCTCGTGCGGCGCTGGGAGAACGAGAAAACCGCCCGAAACAGGCGAGCGTGGGCCGCGTCGGGCGACGTCCGCGCGACCTCCGATCCGACCGTGTCGTTCGCGTGCGAGTGCGGCCGTCTCGGGTGCGGCGATCGGGTGCGACTGACGCTCGCGGACTTCGACCGCGCCGAGCGCGTCCTTGCATCCGGCCACGGGTCCTGACGTCCGGACCGGCGGAGATACTTCTTTAGCCGGGTGCCGCGCACGATGACAGCTATCCGCCGCCAGACGGCTTTCGCAGGCCTGGACCCACCCGAGGTCTGGCCCCGGCTGCCGCGCGCCCCGCGCCCCGAGCGGCTGGAGCTCGGGCTCGACACGCTCCCTGGCGTCGGCCCGACGATCCAGCGGAAGCTCGCCAAGCTCGGCCTCACGACCGTCCGCGACGTCCTCGAGCACCGGCCGCGCCGCTACGAGACGGCCGCCGACGAGGTGTCGATCGCTGCGCTGCGTCCGGGCGAGGAGGTCGTGATCTCCGCCCGCGTCCTCAAGGTCGAGAAGAAGCCGATGCGCGGGAGGCGGACGCGGATCGTCGCGCGTGTTGACGACGGCACCGCAGCGGTCAGCGTGAGCTGGTTCAACCAGCCGTGGCTCGCCGACAAGCTCGAGCCGGGGACGGAGATCCGCCTCCGCGGCAAGCTCGGCCGCTTCGGCTTCGAGCCGCGCTCCTACGACCTCGGCGCGACGCGCGCGACCGCGGACTTCGCCCCGGTCTATCCGGCCGCGGAGGAGATCGCCGCCGCGGCCGTGCGGCGGGTCGTCGATGCCGCGCTGCCGCTGGCGGTCAACCTCCCGGATCCGCTGCCTGCCGAGCTGCGGGAGCGAGAAGGACTGGCGCTGAAGCGCGACGCGCTCGCCGCGGTGCACCGGCCGCGCGACCTCGACGAGGCGGAAGTCGCGCGCAAGCGACTCGCCTTCGAGGAGCTCCTCGTCCTCCAGATCGGGATCGCGCGCCGCGTCGCGGAACGCGAGTGCACGCTCGCGCCGGGCCTCGGCGAGCCGGGCGAGCTCATCCGCCGCTACCGGGAGGCGCTGCCGTTCGCGCTCACGCCGTACCAGGAGACGGCCATCCGCGAGATCGACGGCGATCTCGAGCGGACGGTGCCGATGCAGCGGCTCCTCCAAGGCGATGTCGGCTCCGGCAAGACCGTCGTCGCGCTCTACGCGCTGCTGCGCGCGGTAGAGAACGGGCGCCAGGGAGCGCTCATGGCGCCGACCGAGACGCTCGCCGAGCAGCACTTCCTCACGCTCGCCGACCTCTGCCTCGAGCTCGGAGTGAGCTGCGCGCTGCTCACGAGTTCGTCGAAGAAGGCCGAGCGGGAGCAGGCGCTCCGCGCCGACGTCGTGGTCGGCACGCATGCGCTCATCCAGGAGGGAGTCGAGCTGCGCGATCTCGCGGTCGCGGTGGTCGACGAGCAGCACCGCTTCGGCGTCGAGCAGCGCTCTGCGATCGCGTCAGGTCGCGCGCCGCACGTCCTCCACATGACCGCGACGCCGATCCCGCGCACGCTCGCGCTCACCGTCTACGGCGACCTCGCAGTCTCCGAGATCGCAAAGCCGCCCGCGTCGCGCAAGCCGGTGATCACGAGCTGGATCACCGAGGATCGCGCGTCGGAGGCGTATATGCGCCTCACACGGCTCCTGCGGGAAGGACGTCAGGCGTACGTCGTCTGCCCGCTGATCGAGATGTCCGAGACGTCGCTCGCCCGCGCCGCCGAGGCGGAAGCCGAGCGGCTGCGGCGCGCCGAGCTGAAGGACTTCGAGGTCGGTTGCGTCCACGGCCGTCTCAAGACGCCTGAGCGGCGCGACCTGATGGCGCGCTTCAAGGCGCGCGAGCTGGACGTCCTCGTGGCGACGACGGTGATCGAGGTCGGCGTCGACGTCCCGAACGCGACGGTGATGATCGTCCAGGAGGCCGATCGCTTCGGCCTCGCGCAGCTCCACCAGCTGCGCGGGCGGGTCGGGCGGGGCGCCGAGCAGTCGTACTGCCTCCTCGTCTCGCGCGCGAAGGAGGAGCTGACCGAGTCGGCCCTCGCGCGCCTGCAGGCGCTCGTCGACACGAGCGACGGCTTCGAGCTCGCCGAAGTCGACCTCGAGCTGCGCGGAGGCGGCGCCCTGCTCGGGACGCGCCAGTCCGGCTATTCCGATCTCCACTTCGCGCATCTCCGCCGCGATCGGGACCTGCTGGAGCGAGCCCGCGCCGACGCCCCGGCCGTTCCGGCAGGGCCGCTGCACGACGCCGCGGCCGCGCTCTTCGCCGAGCTCGAGCCGGAAGCGTTGGCCTAGGCGAGCGAATCGAGGATTTCCGCAAGCTCACGTGGACGCTCGAGCATCGGCATGTGGCCCGCGTCGAGCTCGATGGGCTCGATCCCGAGGACGTCACGGGCCAGATGGCGCTGCCACTCGGGTCGGATGACCGCGTCCTCGCTGCAGACGACGTACTCCGGCCGCTCGACCGGCCGGGGCTCCGGGCCGTAGGGCGCCTGGCGCCGGAGGAGCGCCGCGAGGTGCACATGCTTCGGCGGGTACTGCATCTCCGCGACGGCGACTGCCGCGTCCGGGTAGTAGGAGCGCCCGAGCTCGTCCCGCTCGCGTCCGGTCGCGAAGCCTTCCACGAAGATCTCGTCCCAGCTGCCGGTGTCGCCGACGAGGGCGCAGACGAAGACATGTCTGCTCGCGGGGACGTACGGGATCGTCAGGCCGCCGAGGGAGTGCCCTACGACGACGTCGCAGGCCGGGACGGCGGCCACGTACTCCGCGACGCTGGCCGCGACGTCCTCGCACGGCATGTCCGGCGAGAACACCTCGTGCCCGCGCGCCTCGAGCTCGCCGCGCACCATGTCCCACTGCAAGCCGAGGCCCCATGCTCCGTGGACGAGCGAGAACGTCGCCATGCGACGATCCTCCCATGCGCGTCATCGCCGGGAGCAGGAAGGGGCACACGCTCGTCGCGCCGCGCGGAACCGACACGCGGCCGACGTCCGACCGCGTCCGCGAGAACGTCTTCAACCTCGTCGGCCCGCTCGACGGCGCCAAGGTGCTCGATCTCTTCGCCGGCTCGGGTGCGCTCGGGATTGAGGCGCTCTCACGCGGCGCGGCCTCTGCCGTCTTCGTGGAGAAGGACCACGTCGCGGTCCGCGCGATCGAGCGGAACCTCGAGAAACTGCGGCTCACGGGCGCGCGGGTCGTCAACGGCGACGCGCTCTGGACGCTCGGTCAGGAGGCGACCGCGGGCGCGAAGTACGATCTCGTGCTGGTCGACCCTCCCTACGACATGCTCAACGACATCCAGCCCCGTCTCGCGAAATACCTCCCGGTCCTGCTCGCGCCGGACGGCCTCGTCGTCTTCGAGACCGACGCGCGGAGCGAGCCCGAGCTGCCGCTTCCCGTCCGCACGTCCCGCAAGTACGGCAATACGCGCGTGACGATCTTCAAGGCGGGGAATCCGTGATCACGGCGATCGCTCCGGGCAGCTACGACCCCGTCACGAATGGACACGTCGACGTGATCACGCGCGCGGCCGGGATCTTCGACCGCGTCGTCGTCGGCGTCGTGGGGACGCCTCACCACAAGGAGCCGACCTTCACCGTCGAGGAGCGGATCGAGTTCCTTCGCGGCGCGCTCGCCGACCTCCCCAACGTCGAGATCGACGTCTTCCGCGAGCTCGTCGTCGACTTCGCGCGCCGGTGGGACGCGAAAGCGATCGTCAAGGGGCTCCGCGTCATCTCCGACTTCGAGTGGGAGTTCCAGATGAACCAGCTGAACCGGACGCTGGCGCCGGAGGTCGAGACGGTCTACGTGATGGCGAGCCCCTCGGTGAGCTTCGTCTCGTCGCGCGGGATCAAGGAGATCGCGGCGTTCGGCGGCGACGTCTCGGCGCTCGTGCCAGCTCCCGTCGCGCGCCGCCTCGCAGAGCTCTTCCCGGACGGGAGGCCGGGCACGCCCGAACGCCCCGACGACTGATTCGGGCTAGACTCCCTGCTAATGGACGTACTTGTTCTGATCGACAAGCTCGACGACCTCGTCCACAACGCGAAGGCCGTCCCGCTCACCGACCAGGTTCGTATCGACCGCGAGGAGATCTACGACATCCTCGATCAGATGCGCGCCACGATCCCCGAGGAGATCAAGCAGGCGCGGTGGATCGTCAAGGAGCGGCAGGAGATGCTCGCCGAGGCGAAGCGCGAGGTCGACCGGCTTCTCGCCGAGGCGCGCGAGCAGGCCGTTCGCGAGGCGTCGCAGACGGAGATCGTCAAGATCGCCGAGCGGCAGGCGGACGAGATCGTGCAGGAGGCTCGCCGCAGCGCTCACGAGATGAAGATGGAAATGGAGGACTGGGCCGACAACCAGCTCGCCTCCCTCGAGGTCAATCTCGAGCGCTTCCTCACCGCGGTTCGCCGCGGCCGCGAGCGGTTGCACGAGCGGTCGCAGGAGTCCGTCGTCGCGGGCCTCGGCCCGACGAACGGCGACTTCGGCGACGACGTCGGCTACTAGCTAACCCGCGAGCTCGACCGCGAGCTCCCGCGCGAGCTCGACGAACTCGCGTGCCGCGGGCGGGCGATAGCGGTCGCGATGCCACGCGATGACGATCGTCCGCGGCGGGATCCGCGAGCCGAACGGGAGCGCTTTCACTGCGCGATCCTTGGGATCGACGACGAGGTGCGGCTCGATCGCGGCGCCGAGCCCCTCGGCGACGAGCGCCTGCAGGGTGCCGTTGTCGTCGGTGCGGAAGACGACGTCGAGGTCGGGGACGCGGCCGGCGAGATGGCGCTCCGGGTCGTCGGTGCTGCGGCGCCCGAGCAGCGGCAGCTTCGCCACCTCGCGCAGCGACGGCGCGACGTCGAGTTTCGCGAGGTCGGAGCGTGCCGAGACGAGGAGGACGTACGGATCCTGCAGCAGCTCCGTCCACTCGAACGGCCCTTCGGGGAGCGGCAGATCCGCGAACGTGAGGTCGAGCTCGCCGTGCTCGAGCAGCCGCAGGAGCGCGTCGGCGTCGCTCTCCTCGCGGACGCGCACGCCTACGAGCGGCCATTGCGCCCGAAAGCGCTGGACAAGCGCGGGGAGGAGGCGCTTGCCGACGCTCTGGTAGATGCCGACGCGGAGTGTTCCCGCGGCTCCTTCGGCGAGCGCGGCCATGTCCGCGCGGGCCGCGTCGATCCGCGCCACGATCGCGTCGGCGTGGCCCAGCAGGAGAAGGCCCGCTTCCGTCGTCTCCACGCGTCGCGGCCCCCCGGGCCTGTCGAAGAGCCGCTGGCCGACGATCCGCTCCAGCTGCGCGATCTGCTGGCTCACCGCCGACTGTGTGTAGCCGAGCTCGCGCGCTGCGGCGCCGAACGAGCGCGTGCGCGCGACCGCGTCCAGCGCCGCGAAATGCCGCAGTTCGACTCCTAGCCAGTCATTAGCGTTCATAATCGATATAAACGATAACACGATTTGTCCTGATCATCCGCCGTCGGCACTCTGGATACATGCGCACGAAGGTCGCAATCGCTCTCGGAACCGTCTACGTCGTCTGGGGATCGACGTACCTCGCGATCGCCGTCGCCGACAGGACGCTGCCGCCGCTCCTCATGCTCGCGGTGCGCTTCGGCCTGGCGGGAGTGCTCCTCTACGGCTGGTCGCTCTGGCGCGGGGACGTCCGCACCGCTCGGCCCGGCCGGCGCGAGTGGACGGCCGCCGCGATCGTCGGCGCGTTGCTCCTGTTCGTCGAGACGGGTGGCGTCGCTTGGGCGGAACAGCGCGTCGCCACGGGTCTCACGGCCCTGCTCGTAGCGAGCGTCCCGCTCTTCGCCGCACTCCTCGACCGCACGGTCTTCGGCGTCCGGCTCTCGCTCGGCGCGCTCGCCGGGATCGCGACAGGACTGTTCGGCGTCGCGCTTCTCGTCGGGCCGAGCGCCCACATCGACCCGGTCGGAGCTGCGGTGCTGCTCTTCGGCGCATTCGCCTGGGCGGCAGGTTCCGCCTACGCGCGCGTTGCTCCGCTGCCGGAGGCGCCGTTCCTCTCCACCGCGATGCAGATGCTTTGCGGAGCGGCACTGCTCGCGGTCGCGGGAGTCGCCACGGGAGAGCTCGGAGAGGTCCACCCGACTGCGGTCTCGGCCGGCTCGCTCGCCGCATTTGCCTATCTCGTCGTGATCGGCTCCATCGGTGCCTACACCGCGTACGGGTGGCTGCTGCGGAGCGGAACCTCGAGCGTGATCGTCTCGACGTACGCCTACGTCAATCCCGCGATCGCCGTTCTGCTCGGCTGGCTGTTCGCAGGCGAGGCGGTCGGTGGGCGGGAGGTCGCCGCCGGCGCCGTGATCCTCGCCTCGGTCGGGATGCTCGTCCTCGCCCGCGCGCCGCATGAGACCGCCGAGCACACGCCGGAGACGCTTGGGCCGTACCTTCGCCGCAAGGAAGCACAGGATCGCCCGATGCCGCGCTCCGCGCCGCAGCTCGTGGATCTCCGCCGCGCCGCTCCCTGAGCCGTCGTCGTTACGGTGGGCTCGTGACCACCTTCGACCTCCGCAAGCTCCGACTCCGGCCCGGTGACCAGGCGCGCGAGCGCGTCGAGATCGACCTCGAGCCGCTTCTGCTCGCCGGCCAGGAGTACGAGCCGCGGCCAAATCCGGTCGCCGCCGAGCTCGTCGTCTCGCGCGCGTCGAGCGGCACTGTCCTCGAGCTCGCCTTCGCCGTCTCGCTCCACGGCCCGTGCTTCCGCTGCCTGGAGGACGCCGAGTTGGCGCTGTCGCTCAGCCTCCGCGAATACCAGGCGACGAAGCCCGAGAGCGAGGAGGAGCGGACGGAGTACATCGACGACGACCGTCTCGACCTCTCGGCGTGGGCGCGCGACGCGATCGTGCTCGCGCTGCCCGAACAGATCCTCTGCCGGCCCGAGTGCGCCGGTCTCTGCCCCGTTTGCGGCAAGGATCTGAACCTCGAGCCGCACGAGCACTCCGAGGAGCGGATCGACCCGCGCTGGGCCGCGCTCAGCGAGCTGCGGGAGGAAACGTGAACGGCGTCGTGGTCGTGATCGCGACGAAGCCGAGCCGCTCGAGGATCGGCCGGCTCGTCGGCAGCGCGTCGACGTAGAGGTAGGGGAAACCGGCCTCGCGCGCCAGCTCCGCGCGGCGCGCGACGGTCGCGCGGTAGAGCCCGCGCCCGCGGAACTTCGGCAGCGTCACACCGCCGAACATGCCCGCGAAGTCGACGCCCGGCTCGAGATCGACGCGCCCGCCCGAGACGGGAACACCGTCCACGACGGCGACGATCGCGACGGAGTGCTCCGGCAGGCCGCCGCCGTGGCTGCGGCCGAACACGCGCTCGGCGAGCTCCGCGAACGCCTCCGGCTCCTCGCGGAGCTCGACGTCCGCGAGCGGCGCCGGGATCGACTCCGCCTCCGCGACGAGCACCGTCTCCTCGTCCTCCGGCACGAGCCCAGCCGCGACCAGCCGCTCCGGCAGATCCGCCGGAAGGTCGTGGGAGTAGTACTTCCACTCGACGTGCCCGGCGATGCCGCGCATCCCCTCGACGAGCGGCTCGACATCCCCGTCGGCGGGTGGACGGATCACAGCGCTCCAGCCCTCGCCGATGTACGTGCAGCCGTCCGGCTGGTTCGGCTTCCGCATTTGCTCGTCGAACAACTCGAGGAGGCGCTCGGCTACCATGCCGCTCGCATCATGGCTGTCCCGAAGCGGAAAACCTCGAAGTCACGTCGCGACAAGCGGCGCGCTACGCACAAGATCGAAGCGGCGAAGGTCAACGTCTGCCCGACGTGCGGCCAGCCCAAGCGCCCGCACCACGTCTGCCCGACCTGCGGTTCGTACAAGGGTCGCGAGGTCGAGCCGCTCCGCACCCAGGCTCCGTAAGCTCTCAGCCATGAGCCGTATCGCGGTCGACGCGATGGGAGGAGACCGCGGGCCCGAGGCCGTGGTCGAAGGTGCGCTCGCTGCGCGCGCGGACGGCATCGAGCCGGTCATCTTCGGCTCGGCCGGTCTCGACACGCGCGGGCTCGAGCTTGTAACGACGACGCAGGTGGTCGGGATGGACGAGAAGCCGGCCGACGTGCTGCGCACGAAAGAAGACAGTTCGCTCGTCCGCGCCGTGCAGGCGGTCGCCGACGGCCAGGCCGACGCGGTCGTGTCGCCGGGCAACACGGGCGCGATGCTCGCCGCGGGGCTCGTCCAGATCCGCCGCCTGAAGGGCGTGCGCCGGCCTGCGATCGCCGTCCCGATCCCCGCGAAGAACGGCCCGTCCGTCCTCGTCGACGCCGGTGCGAACGCCGACTGCCGTCCCGAGCACCTCCTCCAGTTCGCGACGATGGGCGCGGTCTTCGCGGAGGAGATCCTCGGCATCGCGCAGCCGCAGGTCCGGCTCCTGTCGATCGGCGAAGAAGCCGAGAAGGGCAATCAGCTCACGCTCGAGGCGCACGCGCTGCTTGCCGCGTCCGATCTCGACTTCCGCGGCAACGCCGAGGGGCGCGACATCCTCGAAGGCGCCGCCGACGTCCTCGTCGCCGACGGCTTCACCGGCAACGTCGCGCTCAAGACCGTCGAGGGCACGATCCGCTCCGTCCTCACCGGCCTCCGCACCGAGATCGAGGCGACGGCGGGAGGAAAGCTCGGCGGCCTCCTGATCCGGCCGGCGGCGCGGCGCCTGCGCTCGCGCCTCGACCCGGACACCTACGGCGGCGCCTACCTCCTCGGACTGAAGGGCCTCGTCGTGATCGCGCACGGCAATTCGTCCTCGATCGCCATCGCCAACGCGATCCGGCTCGCCGCGCGCGGCGTCGACCACGATGTCGTCGGGAGGCTCGCTGCGCGGCTGTCCGTCCAGAGCGACCCTGTATGATCGCGGCGCTTTCCGGCTCACACAAACAAACGAGGTGACATGGCAGCGTCGCGCGAGGAAGTCTCCGAGAAGGTCAAGGAAGTCCTAACCGAGCAGCTCGGAATCGACGAGGCGGAGATCACCGACGAGGCGTCCTTCCAGGAGGATCTCGACGCCGACTCGCTCGATCTCGTCGAGTTGATCATGGAGCTCGAGGATCAGTTCGGGATCAAGATCTCGGACGAGGACGCGCAGAAGATCCAGACCGTCGGCCAGGCGGTCGACTACGTCACGTCGCACCAGTAGCGAACGCGACCTCGCGCAGCTGATCGACGCTCTCCCGCCGGAGCTGGCGGAGACCGTCTTCACGCACGCCTCGTGGGCGGGCGACCGCGTGGCGTCGTACGAACGGCTGGAGTTCCTCGGCGACAGCGTCCTCGAGCTCGCTGTCGCCCGGGCTCTCTACGACCGGTACCCCGACTTTCCGGAGGGTCGGCTGACGAAGGCGCGGGCGCACGTCGTCTCCCGCGCGACCTGCGCCGCCGTTGCGAAGAAGCTCGACCTCGGCGCGCGTCTCGCCGCCCGCGCACCGGCGACGCCGGCGGATGACGCCGAGCGGCTTGCCTCGACGCCGAACGTGATCGGCGCCGTTCTCGAGGCGGCGCTCGGCGCGCTGTTCCTCGAGCACGGCTTCGCGGCGATCGAGGGCGCGATCGTGGAGGCCTTCGGCGAGCACGTTGAGATCGCCGTCACGTCGCGGGTCGATCCGAAGTCCGACCTCCAGGAGTTGCTCGCCCGCACCGGCCGGAGGGTCACGTACTCCGAGATCTCCGCCGCAGGCCCGGCGCACGAACGGCGCTTCACGTGCGCCGCCGTCGTCGACGGGCAGGAGCTCGGGCGCGGCGAGGGGCGAACGAAGAAAGAGGCGGAGCAGGAAGCCGCGAGCGAGGCCCTCGGGAAGGTGGAATCCGGCGCGGCGACGTAGTACCTTCCCGCGCTAATGCCGGACTTCACCGAGTTCAAGCAGCGTTCGGCCGTCGTTTGGTCGACCGGCGCCTTCGAGGAGATCGCAGACTCGATCGGAGACGTCCATGCCGCGATCGTCGACGCGCTCGTCCCGCACACGGGAGAGCAATGGCTCGACGTCGCGTGCGGGGCCGGGCACGTCTCGGAGCTCGCCGCCGCCGCAGGCGCGACAGTCACCGGGATCGACATCTCGCCGCGCCTCATCGAGGTCGCCAAGGCGCGCGCGGCGAGCGGTGGCCTCGCGATCGACTACTCCGTCGGCGACGCCGAGAACCTCGACGTCCCGGACGCGGGCTTCGACGCGGTGTCGTCGTCCTTCGGGATGATCTTCGCCCCCGATCACGACGCCGCCGCCCGTGAGCTGGCGCGGGTCACGCGTCCCGGCGGCCGGCTCGGCTTCTCGGCCTGGACGCCGGAGGGCTCGATCGGCGACATGTTTCAGGTCTTCGCGGAGTTCCAGCCGCCGCTTCCGCCCGGCGCCGGTGTGCCCCTCGAGTGGGGTAGCGAGGAGCATGTCCGGGACAAGCTCGGCGGGGACTTCGACCTGACGATCGAGCGCCGGCTCTCCCGCGCCGAGGAGGACTCCCTCGACGCGTTCTGGGCGCGGTTCTCGCAGAACTTCGGCCCGCTCAAGCTGCTGCTCGACAACCTGCCGCCGGAGCGCGCGGCAGAGCTCGAGGCGGCCGCCCTCGCGCACCACGGCACGAAGATTCAGCCGGACGGGCGCCTCGTCGACGACCGCGAATACCTGCTCGTCACCGGCGTCCGGCACTAGCCCAGCGCCGTCCGTTCGGCGCATTAGGTTCCTCTCGTGCACCTTCGCGCGGTCAAGCTGCGTGGCTTCAAGTCCTTTCCGGAGCCCGTCGAGATCCGGCTCGAGCCGGGCGTCGGCGTCATCGTCGGACCGAACGGCTCCGGCAAGTCGAACGTCTCCGACGCGATCCGCTGGGCAGCCGGCTCCCTCAGCCCGACCGAGCTGCGCGCCGAGAAGCCCGACGACGTCCTCTTCGCAGGAGGCGCGTCGCGCGGAGGCAGCGACTTCTGCGAGGTCGAGCTCCTCTTCGACAACGCCGACGGGACGCTGCCGGTCGAGTTCGCCGAGCTGTCGGTCGCGCGCCGGCTCCACCGCGGCGGCGAGGGCCAGTACCTGGTGAACAAGGCGCCCGTGCGGCGGCTCGACCTCGTCGAGCTGCTCGCCGACCTCGGCCTCGGGCAGGGCATGCACTCGATCATCAGCCAGGGGAAGGTGGAGGCGATCCTCGCTTCGCGTCCCGCCGAGCGCCGCGCGCTCGTCGAGGAGGCGGCAGGCCTCGGACGCTTCAAGGCGCGGCGGCACCGGGCCGAGCTGAAGCTCGCGCGCGTCGCGATCGAGGTGGAGCGCGCCCGCGACGTCGAGGCCGAGGTGCGGAAGCGGCTCCGTCCCCTCGCGCTCCAGGCCACGGCGGCCGAGCGGGCCGAGAAGCTCCGCGGCGAAATCGCGCGCATCCAGGCGCGAATCGCCGAGCTCGATCTCGTCGCGCTCGACGTTCGGCTGCACGAGATCGACGCACGCCGGTCGACAGCCGGAAGTGCGCGGAAGGGAATCGAGGCGCGGCTCGAGGCTCTGCTCGCCGAGCGCAGTGCGGCCGAGGAGAAGCTCGCCGACGCGGCGGGCGGCCGCGAGCAGGCGATCCAGGCTCTCTACCGGCTTCGCAGCGCGGCCGAGCGGCTCGGTCTCCGGCGCGAGTCGGCGGAGGCGCGGCTCGCGCGCCTGCGCGCCGCGGCCGAACAGCCACGCCGCGTGCTCGACGAGCGGGTGCGGAGCGAGCGCGCCGCCCTCACGGAACAGGCGACTCTTCTCGAGGAACGGCTCCGGGCGCTGGACCGCGCCCTCGCCGAGGGCGAAGGACTCCCGCCGGCCGCGCGCGCTCTCGCGGAGGACGGCGAGCGGATCGTGCTCTCGCTGCTCGAGGTCGAGGCGGGGATGGAGCGCGCCGTGGCAGCGGCGCTGCGCCAGCGCGCGTCGGCCGTGGTGGCCGAGGACGCGACCGCCGCGTTCGCGCTTCTCGAACGCGCGCGCACCGCGGGCCTCGGCTCGCTCACCGTGGTGATCGGGAAGCGCGAGCCGGAGTTGCCGGTCGTCCCGAAGGAGGAGCTGCTCGCGTCGCCGGTCACGGCGGTGACGGTCGAGGGCTTCGGCTACGACCCGGCGAGCGGTGAGCTGTGGTTCGCCGGCGAGACGGCGGAGGCGTTGCTACTCGAGATGCAGGCGCGCCGTCGCGCCCTCGCGGCCGAGCTCGAAGCGGTGCGGTCCCGCCGCGACGCGCGCATCCCCGAGAGCGCGTACGCCCTCCAGGCGGATCCGCGCCCGGCTCGCGTCATCGCTCTCGCCGAGCGCCTCCTTCGCGCCCTGGACGTGTCCGTCGAGCAGTTCGAGGCGCCGCTCCGCGCGGACGCCGACGGCGGCGCGGCCGGAGCGGGCGAGCTCGGGGCGGAACTGCGCAGGCTCGGCGCCGCGGAGGTCGAGCTGCGCCAGGAGCTCGCCGCCGCGTCCGAGTCGGCCTCCGCAGTCGAGATCGAGGCTGCGCGGGTCGAGGCGGAGGCCGACGAGGCCCGTCGCAGGCTCGAGGCGGCCGGGGCGGACGAGCCGGCGGAGGGAGACGACCGCGAGGTTCTCGCCGCGACCGTCGAGCGGCTCGAGCGCCGGCGCGAAGCCCTCGGCGCGGTCAATCCGCTCGCGAAGGAGGAGTACGACGCCGAGAAGGAGCGCCTCGAGGAGCTCGCCGCGCAGCGCGCCGACCTCGAAGCAAGCCTCACCGAGCTCGAGAAGCTCAGCAGCGAGCTCGCCGAGACCGTCGAGCGCCGCTTCGCCGAGACGTTCGACGCCGTCCAGAAGAACTTCGCGGACGTCTCCGGAACGCTCTTCCCCGGGGGCGAGGGCCGCCTCCGCCTCACCGAGCCCGAGGGCGACGCCGAGGAGGAGGAGCAGGGCGTCGAGGTCGAGTTGCGACCCGCCGGCAAGCGCGTCCAGCGGCTCTCGCTCCTCTCCGGTGGCGAGAAGGCGCTCGGCGCGATCTCGTTCCTCTTCGCGCTCTTCCTCGCTCGGCCGTGCCCGTTCTATCTCCTCGACGAGGTCGAGGCGGCGCTCGACGACACGAACATCGGTCGCTTCGTCGAGCTGCTCCGCCGCTACTCCGACCGCGCCCAGTTCGTCGTCATCACCCACCAGAAGCGGACGATGGAGGCGGCGGACATCCTCTACGGCGTCACGATGGGCGGCGACGGCATCTCGCAGGTCGTCTCCCGCCGCCTGCCGCGGGAGGACGCACAGGCAGTCAGCGCCGCCTGATGCTCCTCTACAACAGCCCGATCTCGGGCAACTGTTACAAGGTGCGGCTCCTGCTGGCGCATCTCGGCATCCCGGTCGAGTTGCGCGAGATCGACGTGATCGACCGCAGCGACCCGCGCGACGCGCTCGCCGGGCTCAACCCCGTCCGGCGCACCCCGACGCTCGTCCTCGACGACGGCCGCCCGCTCGCCGAGTCGAACGCGATCATCTGGTACTTCGGCGAAGGGTCGCGCTTCGTTCCCGACTCCCGCTACGACCGGGCGAAGGCTCTCCAGTGGATGTTCTTCGAGCAGTACGAGCACGAGCCGGCGATTGCGATCGCGCGCTTCCTGAAGACGTACTCGACCCGTCCGGAAATCTGGGAGGCACAGCGCGAGCACCTGACGAAGCGCGGGGTCAAGGCGCTCGCTGCGCTCGAACTGGGGTTGCAGGATCGCAACTGGCTCGCGGGGGACGGCATGACCGTCGCCGACATCGCGCTGTACGCGTACACGCACTGCGCCGGCGAAGGAGGCTTCTCCCTCGACGAGTATCCCGCCATTCGTGCGTGGCTTGACCGCGTCCCTGCACAGCCGGGGCATGTCACGATGGACGCATGACGGCCATCCCGCTCATCCGCGAAGAGACATGGCAGTACGGCGAGTAACTCAGGCAAGATGCCGCACGAAGAAACGACTGAAGAAAGCGAGAAGGTGACCGAATGGCAGTGAAGCTCAGGCTGACGCGGGTCGGCTCGAAGAAGAACCCGATCTACCGCGTCGTCGCGGCCGATTCGCGCTCCCCGCGCGACGGCAAGTTCATCGAGATTGTCGGCCGCTACAACCCGCAGTCCGATCCATCCCTCATCGAGTTCGACGAGGAGAAGGTGAAGGGCTGGCTCGAGAAGGGCGCGACGCCGTCGGATACGGTCGCGAAGCTCCTCAAGGTGAAGGGCATTTCCTCGTAGTGCAGGAGCTGATCGCAGAGCTGGCGCGGCGGCTCGTCGACGAGCCCGACGCCGTGCGCGTCGAGCAGTACGACGACGACGATGGGACGCTCGTGTACGAGCTCATCGTGGCCGAGGGCGATGTCGGCAAGGTGATCGGGCGGCAGGGGAGACTGGCACGCGCGCTGCGGACGATCGTCCGCGCAGGAGGCGTCGCGGCCGGCCGGAGACTGGCGCTCGAGATCGTCGACTAGCCGCAGTGGCTGTCGCAACTCTCTACGACATCCACGGCAACCTCGCCGCGCTCGATGCGGTGCTCGCGGAGGTTCCGGAGGATGCGACGATCGTCGTAGGCGGCGACGTTTGTGCCGGAGGGGAAGATCCGGCCGGAGCTCTCGAACGGCTGCGCGGGCTTGGCGACCGCGTCGTCTGGCTGCGCGGCAACGCCGATCGCGAGCTGAAGCCCGGCGAGCCCGGCCTCGCACCTCCCGGCGTGCTCGACCCGACGCGCGCGGCGCTCTCCGACGAGCAGATCGACTTCCTCTATGGCCTCCCGCCGACGCAGCAGCTCGGCGCCGTTCTCTACTGCCACGCGTCGCCGCGGAACGACATCGACATCTTCACGGAACGGACGCCGGAGCAGCAGATCGCCTTCCTCTTTCAGGACGTCGAGGCCGCCACGGTCGTCTGCGGCCACACGCACATGCAGTTCGACCGCGAGATCGCCGGCAAGCGCGTCGTCAACTCGGGTAGCGTCGGCAGCCCGTGCGGCGACGAGCCGGGCGCCTTCTGGACGCTCGACCTCGAGCCGCGCCGCACCGAGTACGCGGCCATGCAGGTGCCGGAGAAGAACCGCGAGGAGTGGCTCGCCTTCTGCGACGTGCATGCCGTCGAACGGTGACTTCGTCTCGGTCGGCCGCGTCGGCCGGCCGCACGGCGTCGACGGCGCCTTCTTCGTCGAAGACCCCAGCGCGCGGGAGGAGACGTTCGCGGTCGGCGCCATCCTGCTCGCGGCCGGCGAGCCGGCGACGGTCGTCGCCTTCCGGCGTGGCTCGGGCGGCCGTCCGGTGATCCGGCTCGACCGCTCGGTCGACCGTGGCACGGACCTGGCGGTGGAACGCGCCACGCTCCCGGGTCTCGAGGCCGACGAGTTCTACGTCTTCCAGCTCGTCGGTCTCAGCGTGGAGGAACAGGACGGACGGGTGCTCGGGCGAGTCCGGGAGGTGCTCGAGTACCCTGCGAACGACGTGCTCGAGCTCGACTCCGGTGCGTCGTTGCCTCTCGTCGAGGCATGCGTTCGGCAGGTGGACATCACCGGCGGGCGCATCGTCGTCGCCGTGGGGTTCGCGGACCCGGAATAGGCCACGAGATGCGCATCGATGTCTTCACCCTCGTCCCACACGCCTATGCCTGGCTCACCGAGCAGCGGCCGGTCGCGGCCGTCCTCGGCACCGAGCTCGAGCTGCGCCTCTTCAACTACCGCGACACGACGCCGCTCCGCGCCGGCCAGGTGGACGACGAGCCGTACGGCGGCGGTGCGGGGATGGTCCTGCGCGTGGACGTCGTCGCGGCGGCGCTCGACGCTGCCTACAGCGGCGAGCCGCCCGGGCCGGTGATCGCGCTCACGCCGAAGGGACGCCAGCTGACGCAGGCTGTCGTGGAGGAGTTCGCTGAAGAGCCGTCGATCGCGCTTCTCTCCGCACGGTTCGAAGGGTTCGACGAGCGGATCGTCGACCAACTCGCGACCGACGCGATCTCGGTCGGCCCGTATGTGCTGTCCAACGGCGACCTGCCCGCGATGCTCGTCCTCGACGCCGTCGCGCGCCGGTTGCCTGGCGCGCTCGCTGAGGGATCGGGCGAGCTGGAGAGCTTCTCCCCCGACTTCGGCGGCGGTCTCGAGTACCCGCACTACACGCGGCCGGCGGAGTTTCGCGGCTGGAGCGTGCCCGACGTCCTCCTCTCCGGAGATCATGCGCGCATCGAAGCGTGGCGCCGGGAACACGTAGTAGGGAGCGAAGCGTGAGCGAAGGTTGGGGTCCATGGGAGCCGCCGAAGGGCGACGACGAGAAGCAGGAGGAGACTCCGCAGCAACCGCCGTTCTCGGACTGGCCCGTCGTCGGCCCGGGCACGCCCTACCAGCATCCGCCGTACGGCCAGCTGCCGACCCAGCCGCCGCCGCTGGAGGGCACCCCCGACTTCCCGCCCGGCCCGGGGCGCCGCTCCCGCGACCCGCTCGGCCGAATCTTCCCGGGACTCTCCCGCGGGACGCGTGTGACGCTCGACTGGTTCCTCACGATCGCCGGCGCCGTCCTCATCGTCCTCGCGCTCAAGCAGTGGGTCATCAACCCGTACCGGATTCCGTCGTCCTCGATGGAGCCGACCCTGAACTGCGCGAAGCCGGCGACGGGCTGCCTCGGCGACTCGAGCGACCGCGTCCTCGCGTGCCGCGTCTGCCTCGACTTCTCCAATCCGTCGCGCGGCGACATCGTCGTCTTCAACACGCCGAGCTCGGCGGCCGCCGCGTGCGGCGAGGGAGGGACCTTCGTCAAGCGCGTCATCGGCCTGCCGGGCGAGACCGTGAAGGAGGACGACAAGGGCTTCATCTGGATCCGCGGCCCCGACTCGAAGACCTGGGTCAAGCTCAACGAGCCGTATCTGACGGCGTCGCGACGCCTGGCCGACTCCGCGCATTTCAACAAGGAGTGGCACGTCCCCCAGGGCGAGTACTTCATGATGGGCGACAACCGGGCGGAGTCGTGCGACTCCCGCACGTGGGGATCCGTGCCACGGCACGACCTGATCGGCACCGTCTTCTTCGTCTACTGGCCGCCCGACCGGATCGGCTTCAAATAGCGACCGAGTCCTGCGGACTCGCTCGCTGGGCGACGGTACTCCGCGGGCCGGAAGCGTGGTTCCGGCCAGCTTCGTGCTGTTTTTGTTGGAGATGCTCTGGACGGGATGCTTGTGTGGTGCGCTCGCGCGCAGCAGAGGCTGGCGCGAGTGCGGTTCAGCCTCCGGCTAAGCCCCGCTACGCGGAGTCTTAGCCTCCGGCCCTTGGTCGGGAGATCGTCGAGACGTTTGAACCCTCTCCGCGTCACGCCAGCACGGTCCGAACCCAGCGCTCGCTACTATGGCCGTCGGCCGATCGGCTGCCTTTATATGAGCAAGGTCATTGAGGACATTGAGCGCGCGCAGTTGCGCCCCGTTCCGCGCTTCAAGGCGGGCGACACCGTGCGCGTCCATTTCCAGGTGATCGAGGGATCGCGCCGCCGCGTCCAGGTCTTCGAAGGGATAGTCATCAAGCGCCAGGGATCCGGCGTGCGGGAGACCTTCACCGTGCGCAAGCAGTCCGCCGGCGTCGGCGTCGAGCGGACGTTCCCGCTCCACTCGCCGAAGATCGAGAAGATCGAGGTCGTCGCGATCGGCGACGTCAACCGCGCGAAGCTCTACTACCTGCGCGATCGCGTCGGCAAGAAGGCCCGCGTGCGCGAGCGGCGCTACGGCACCGGTTCCGAGCTGCCCCAGACCGTGGACGCCGCGCTCGACGAGACGGCTGAGGACGTCGAGGCCGCTGGGGCCGTCGAGGAGACGGAGGCCGCGGAGCCGATCATCGACGAGGTCGTCGAGAACGACGAGGCGGAAGCCGAGGTCGCGGAGGCCGAAGAGGCCGAACCCGAGGCTGACGAGCCCGAGGCTGAAGCGCCCGAGCCCGACGAGCCGGCCGCCGACGAAGCGCCGGCCGAGTAACACCTCTCCGGCAACTTCCTGACTTCGGCTGACTGCGGCCGGTGGCCGCGCTATGGTCGGCGCGTGGACAAGCGGACCGGCCAGAAGCTCCTCCGGTTCGACCGTCAGCTCGGCGCTCGCTTCGTAGCGGGCACCGACGAGGCAGGGCGTGGCTCGCTCGCCGGCCCGCTCGTCGTCGCCGGCGTCCTCCTCGACTACGGCTCCTTGCGCGAGCACCGCGTCCGGCCGCTCGCGTTCCTCAACGACTCGAAGCAGTGCTCGCACGACCGCCGGGAGGAGCTCTTCCGTGCCGTCGTCGCGTGCGCGGAGCGCGTTGCCGTGCGGATCATCCCGCCGGGGGACATCGACCGCCTCGGCCTGCACAAGTCGAACCTCGCCGGTCTCCGCGCGATGCTCGAGGCGCTGTCGCCTCCGGCGGAGGCGTGCCTCGTCGACGGCTTCCGCCTCGGACCTGCGGCCCCGGAGCACATGGCCGTGATCGACGGCGACGAGAAGAGCGCCGCGATCGCCGCTGCGTCGATCGTGGCGAAGGTGACGCGCGACCGGCTGATGCGGCGCCTCGACGCGCTCTATCCGGCCTACGGCTTCGCGCAGCATGTCGGCTACATCACTCCGAGCCACTCCGCCGTCGTTCGCCGGCGCGGGCCGTCGGCGGTGCATCGCCTCAGCTTCGAGGCGCGCTGCTACGAGGGTGAGGCAGCTGCCTAGGAAGGGAGCGGGGGAGAGCGCGGAGCGTCGCGCCCTCTGGTGGTACCGGCTGCGGGGCTGGCGGATCCTCGGCGTCAACGTCTGGGTCGCCGGCAACGAGCTCGATCTCGTCGTCCGGCGCGGCGCCGTTCTCCGGTTCGTGGAGGTGAAGGAGAAGCGCGGCTCGCGGTTCGGCGACCCGCTCGAGATGCTCACGCCCGAGAAGCAGCGGCGCCTGCGCCGCGCGGCAGAGGCGTGGCTCGGCGTGCGCCCGGAGCTGAGGCAGCTCCGCGTCGGCTTCGACGTCTTCGCCGTGCACGACGGCCGAGCCCGGCGAGTGCCGCAGGCGTTCTGAGCTGCTCGTCGAAGTCCGGTCAATGGCCGTCACGCAGGACGAGCTCTACGCGACGCTGGACCTCGATCTCTCGTGGTCGGAGGCGGCGCTGCCGGAGCGCGAGCGGACGAGGCACGTCCACCGGCTCCACCCGTACCACGGCAAGTTCATCCCGCAACTCGTCGAGGTGCTGCTCGACCGCTACGTCGCGCCGGGCGGGCACATTCTCGATCCGTTTGCCGGCTCGGGGACGACGCTCGTGCAGGCGCTCGAGTCCGGCTACGACGCGACCGGCGTCGACATCGCCGCGTTCAACTGCCTCCTCATGCGGGTCAAGACGGCGCAGTACGACCTCGCGGAGCTGGGAGAGGAGCTGCGCGCCGCGTACATTCGCGTGGAAAGTCTCGAGCCACGCCGCTCGCGCGTGCCGCGCCGGCGCTATCTCCGCGACTGGTACGCGCCCGAAGCGGCGGCGGAGCTGTTCGCGTTCCGCGATCTGATTCCCGAGTACCGCCACGCCGACGTCCTGCGCGTGATCCTGTCCCGCGCGGCCAGGTCGGCGCGCCGCGCGGCGCACTTCGATCTCGAGGCGCCGCGCGAGCCGCAGCTCGGCGAGTACTGGTGCTACAAGCACCGCCGGACGTGCCGGCCCGTCGAGTCGGCCGTCGGCTTCCTCTGCCGCTACACCCTCGACACGCTGACGCGGATCGAGGAGTTCGCGCAGGTGCGCGATGTCGACCGGGAGGCGTCCGTCGTGCACGGCGACGCGCGAGATGCGGCGCTCGGCGCGACCTTCGACGCCGTTCTCACCTCGCCGCCGTATCCGGGGCTCATCGACTACCACGAGCAGCATCGCTACGCGTACGAG
Organism: uncultured Actinomycetes bacterium; assembly: GCA_963737515.1. GTDB lineage: Bacteria > Actinomycetota > Thermoleophilia > Gaiellales > Gaiellaceae > Palsa-739. The sequence continues at coordinate 95,659 of CAVTSV010000001.1, forward strand.
CTCCTCGATCTCGACGACCGGCGGGAGCGGGAGATCGGGGCGGCCGAGCTCGGGACGTCGCGCGCGGCGCTCGAGGCGTACCGCACGGGGATCGCCGCGGTTCTCGAGCGCGCGGCTTCAGCGCTACGCCCGGGCGCGCCCGTGCTCGTCGTCGTCAACGACCGGCGCGACCTCTATCCCGAGATCCTGGCGCGGGCCGGGCTCCGCCTCGAGGAGCGCCGCCGCCGCCACGTCAACCGGCGCAGCGGCCGGCGCGCGGGCGAGTACTTCGAGGACGTCCTCGTCGCGTTCGCACGCTGAGTCTGCACGAAGTCGCGACCTTCCCGTAACGGATCCGGCCCTAGCGTCGCGGTGTGCTCGCACGCGCGCTCACGCATGCCCTGGTCGGCCTCGAGCCGCGCCGGGTGGACGTGGAAGCGCACATCCGCGACGGAGTGCCCGGCTTCACCATCGTCGGCCTGGCCGACCGCGCGTGTCAGGAAGCGCGCGAGCGCGTTCGCAGCGGGATCACCGCGGCCGAGCTGAACTTCCCCGACGGCCGCATCACGGTCAATCTCGCGCCGGCGGAACTTCGCAAGGAGGGCTCCAGCTTCGACCTTCCCATCGCCCTTGCCGTCCTCGGTGCGTCGCTGCAGCTGCCGCGCGCGGCACTGGAGCGGACGGCCGCAGTCGGCGAGCTCGCGCTCGACGGGCGGCTTCGGCGCGTCGGCGGCGTTCTCGCCGTTGCGGAAGGAGCGCGACGTCTCGGCGTCGAGCGGCTGCTCTGTCCCGCGGAGTCGGCGCAGGAAGCTGCGCTCGCCGGCGTCTCCGCCGTCCCGGTCAGGCACCTCGCCGAGGCCGTCGCCTATCTCCGGGGCGAGCTGGAGCTCGAACCCCATCCAACCGAGTCGCCGAACGGCGGCGGCGCGGTCCTGGCGCCCGATCTCGGGGACGTCCGGGGACAGGAGCGCGCGCGGCGCGCGCTCGAGCTTGCTGCCGCCGGCGGCCACAATCTCCTGCTCGCGGGTCCGCCGGGGACGGGCAAGACGATGCTCGCGCGGCGCCTCCCAGGGATCCTGCCGCCGCTCGACACCGCAGGTGCGCTGGAGGTGACGCGCATCCACTCGGTCGCCGGGCTCGTCGACGACTCGCGGCCGCTCGTCTCCACGCCGCCGTTTCGCGCGCCGCACCACAGCGCGTCGACCGCTGCGATCGTCGGCGGCGGCCTGCACCTGCGGCCGGGGGAGGCGAGCCTCGCGCATCGCGGCGTCCTGCTCCTCGACGAGCTCGCGGAGTTCCGGCGCGACGCGCTCGAGGCGCTGCGGCAGCCGCTCGAGGATGGTTACGTCGCTGTCGCTCGCGCGGCCGGCCGTGTCGTCTTTCCGGCGCGCTTCCAGCTGGTCGGGACGATGAATCTCTGCCCGTGCGGAGGTCGCGGCGATCCGGGCGCGCCGTGCAGCTGCTCTGCGCAGCGGCTCGCGCACTATCGGGCCAAGCTCTCCCGCGCCCTCCTCGACCGCTTCGACCTCGTCGTCGCAATGCCCCGGGTGCGCGGCGAGGATCTCGCTGCGGTGCCCGGCGAAGCGTCGGAGCCTGTCCGCGCGCGCGTCGTGGAAGCGGCCGAGCGTCTCGCGTCGCACCCGCTGAAGCGCGATGGGGAGGCGAGCGAGCTCCTCCGCAACGCCGTCGACCGGCTGCACCTGTCCGGGCGCGGCCACGCGCGGGTCGGGCGCGTCGCGCGAACGATTGCCGCGCTCGCCTCGGCCGACGCGGTACGCGCGGAGCACGTCGCCGAGGCGCTCGCCTACCGCTCTCCCGACGAGCTTCGGGATGTCTGAGCTCGCACTGGCGGCGTTCGCCTCCGAGACGGGGACGCACCTCGTCCGGCCCCCCACGGGCGCCCGCTGGTCGGCGTTCCTCCGCCGCTTCGACGAGAAGGCGTATCGCGAGGATCTCTCCGCCAGAGGGTTCAGCTTCGTCGCACGCTCGGCGCCGGAGTTTCCGCCGCTGCTCGGCGCGATTCACGATCCGCCGACGGGCTTGTTCGTGCGCGGGGACGCGGAGCCCGAGCTCCTCGCTCGCCCGGCGGTCGCGGTAGTCGGCGCGAGGGCCTGCTCCGGCTACGGCTCCTCCGTTGCCCGGAGCCTCTCACGCGAGCTCGCTGCTGCCGGGCTCGTCGTGGTGAGTGGCCTTGCCCGTGGGATCGACGCCGAAGCGCACCGCGGCGCGCTCGAGGCGAAGAGAACGACTGTTGCGGTGCTCGGCTGCGGGATCGACCGCGACTACCCGGCGGCTCACGCCGAGCTCGCACGACGCGTCGCGGCCTCGGGCCTGATCGTCTCTGAGTACGCGCCGGGCGTCGAGCCCGCTCCCTGGCGCTTTCCCGCGCGGAACCGCATCGTCGCCGGCCTCTGCGCCGCGACGGTCGTCGTCGAGGCGCGCGACCGGAGCGGCGCGCTCATCACTGCCGATCTCGCACTCGAGGAAGGACGGGAGGTATTCACGGTTCCGGGCGAGATCACCTCCGCACTCTCCGCCGGGACGAACGATCTGCTCAAGCTCGGGGCGTCGCCGTTGACCTCGGCCCGGGACGTCCTCTTGTGCTTCGGCATCGAGCCGCGCGAGGAGTCCGTCGCGTCTTCGCCTCTCCTCGATCTCCTGCCAGCGACTGCCGACGAGCTCGCGCGCCGGGCCGGGCTTGGTGCCGGCGAGATCGCGCGCGCTCTGGTCGAGCTCGAGCTGTCCGGAACGGTGGCCGTCCATGAGGGCGTCTACCGTTCCGTCTCGTGAATCCCTACTGGCTTGAGGACGAGAAGCCGCCGCGCGCCGACTCGAGGCTCGACGGCAGCGTCGACGTCGCGATCGTCGGCGCCGGCATCACCGGCTGCTCGGCGGCGCTGCGGCTCGCGGAGGCGGGCAAGCGCGTCCGCGTCCACGACGCCCGCGGCGTTGCGGAGGGAGCGAGTGGGCGCAACGGCGGCTTCGCGCTTCGCGGTGGGGCGGCCCGCTACGACGTCGCGCGCGAGACGTACGGCGCCGACCGGGCTCGCGCGTACTGGCAGTGGACGGAGGACGCACTCGACCGGCTGGCCGCGCTCGCAGGAGATGCGCTGCGCCGTCCCGGCAGCTATCGCCTCGCCGGCGACGAGGAGGAGCGCGACGGCATCCTGCTCGAGTACGAGGCATTGCGGGAGGACGGTCTTGCGGGCGAATGGCTCGACGACGTTCCCGGCGGCGCGGCGGGGAAGTTCTTCGGAGCGATCGCGCATCCGAGCGACGGCTCTATCCAGCCGGCACGCTTCGTCCGCCGGCTTGCCGCGCGCGCCGCCGACGCCGGCGCCGAGTTCCGCGAGCACGAGCGCGTGGAGGACGTCGGCGCGCTCGACGCCGACCGCGTCCTCGTCGCCACCGACGGCTACGGGCACGGCCTCGTTCCCGAGCTCGCCGATCTGATCTGGCCGACGCGCGGTCAGGTGATCGCGAGCGCGCCGCTCGACCGGGTTCTCTACGACCGCCCGCACTACGCGCGCCAAGGGTTCGACTACTGGCAGCAGCTGCCCGACGGGAGGATCGTGCTCGGCGGCTTTCGTGACGTCTCGATCATGGACGAGCTCACCGACGTCGAGGAGACGACGCCGGCGATCCAGGCATCGCTCGAGAGCTTCCTCCACGAGCTCGCCGGCCGCGAGGTGGAGGTCACGCACCGCTGGGCCGGGATCTTCGGTCTGACGCAGGACATGCTTCCGCTCGTCGGGCCCGTGCCGGGCCACGACGGCCGTGTCTGGGTCGCCGCCGGCTACTCGGGCCACGGTAACGTGCTCGGCTTCGCCTGCGGCGAGCTCGTCGCCGACGCGCTGCTGGGCCATGAATCCGGACTTCTCACCCTGTTCGACCCGGCGCGCTTCGCCTAGCGTCGTGTCGTGACCTCTGTCCGCGTCGAACGGCTCCGCGTGATCCGCGGCGGCAGACTCGTCTTACCCGAGCTCAGTTGCGAGGTCGCTCCGGGACGGGTCGCCGGTCTGGTGGGGCCGAGCGGGAGCGGCAAGTCGACGCTGATCCGGTCGATCGTCGGCGTCCAGAGGATCGCCGGCGGCAGCGTCACCGTCCTCGGCGAGCCGGCCGGCTCGCGCCCGCTCCGGTCGCGCGTCGGCTACATGACGCAGGCGCCGTCCGTGTATGGCGACCTCACGGCTCGGGAGAACCTCCGCTTCTTTGCGCGCGTGCTCGGCACCGAGCCGGATGCTGTCGCGCGGGCGATCGCCGACGTGTCGCTCGAGGATCATGCCGACCAGGTCGTGTCGCGTCTCTCCGGCGGCCAGCAGGCGCGCGTCTCCCTTGCGGCCGCGTTGCTCGGGGCGCCGGAGCTGCTCGTGCTCGACGAACCGACGGTCGGGCTTGATCCCGCCCTGCGTCGCGATCTCTGGACGCTGTTCCACGCTCTGGCGGATCGCGGCGTGACGCTTCTCGTGTCGAGCCACGTAATGGACGAGGCGGATCGCTGCGACTCGCTGCTCCTCTTGCGGGAGGGCCGGCTGCTCGCCGATGCGACGCCCGCGGAGCTCCGGACGCGCACAGGTGAGGCTCAGCTCGACGACGCGTTCCTTGCGCTGATCGAGGCCGAAGCGTGAGGACCTTCGCCGTCGCTGCGCGGGTGCTCGCGCAGCTTCGCCGCGACCCGCGGACGCTCCTGCTCATCGTCGGCGTCCCGTGCGTCCTCGAGACGCTGTTGAAGGAGCTGTTCCGCGGCGGCCCGGTGTTCCAGCATGCCGGCGCGCCGATGCTCGGGTTGTTCCCGTTCGTGACGATGTTCCTCGTCACGTCGATCACGATGCTCCGCGAGCGTGTGACGGGGACGCTCGAGCGGCTGATGACGATGCCGCTCTCGAAGCTCGAGCTGCTCGCCGGATACGGCTTCGCGTTCGGTGTGATCGCTGCCGTGCAGGCGACCATCGTCTCCGTCGTCGCCTTCGGGCCGCTCGACCTGCACGTCGCCGGGCCGCGCGTGGTCGTCGTCCTGCTGGCCGTGGCGAACGCCGTTCTCGGCAGCGCGCTCGGCCTCTTCGTGAGTGCGTTCGCACAGACGGAGTTCCAGGCCGTGCAGTTCATGCCCGCGCTCGTCCTGCCGCAGTTCCTGCTCTGCGGGCTCTTCGTCGCGCGTGACTCGATGGCCACGTGGCTGCGGTGGATATCTGACGCGCTGCCGCTCACGTACGCCTACGACGCGCTCGCCCGCACCGCGGCAGACACGCTCGACGCCCGTTTCGCTGCGGATGTCGCCGTCGTCTGCGGCTGCATCCTGCTCGCCCTCGCGCTAGGCGCGGCAACGCTGCGGCGGCGGACGCCGTAGCCACGCTAGGACGCGGCGGCGCGGTCTCGACGCTACTGGCCGAACACGTAGCGCCACTTGAGGTTGAGCAGCATGCCCACTGCGATGGCGACCACTAGTGCGAGCGCGGAGTTCCGCTTCCGAGCGAGCGAGAGCGAAGCTCTCGCGAGCTAAAGGTTCTTGACGTCCGCGATGAGCTTGTCGATCGACGCCTTCGCGTCGCCGAACAGCATCACGGTCTTCGGGTTGTAGAAGAGCGGGTTCTCGACTCCCGCGAAGCCCGGGTTCATCGACCGCTTGAGGACGACCACGGTCTTCGCGTCGTCGACGTCGAGGATCGGCATCCCGTAGATCGGTGAACTCTGGTTGGTGCGTGCGTCGGGATTGACGACATCGTTCGCACCCACGACGACAGCCACGTCGGTCCGCGAGAACTCGGGATTCGCGTCGTCCATCTCCTTCAGCTGCGGATACGGGACGTTCGCCTCGGCGAGGAGGACGTTCATGTGGCCGGGCATGCGGCCCGCGACGGGATGGATCGCGTACGAGACCTCGACGCCCTTCGCCTCGAGCATGTCGGCGAGCTGGCGGACATCGTGCTGCGCCTGCGCGACGGCAAGTCCATAACCGGGGACGAAGACGACCTTGTGCGCGTACGCGAGCATCACGGCGACGTCCTCGGCGCTCGCGCTTCGCACCGTCCCGCCCTCCGCACCGCCGGCCGCGACCGCAGCGGCCTCCGCGGTCACTTTCCCGAATGCGCTGAACAGGAGGTTGCCGATCGAGCGATTCATCGCCCTGCTCATCAGCATTGTCAGCAAGGTGCCGGAGGCGCCCACGAGCATGCCGGCCACGATGAGGACGTTGTTCTCGAGAGCGAAGCCGCCGATTGCGACGGCGAGGCCGGTGAAGGCATTAAGTAGCGAGATGACGACGGGCATGTCGGCGCCGCCGATCGGGAGGACGAAGAGGACGCCGAAGAGCGCGCCGCCGCCGACGACGATCCACAGGATCCACTGATCCTGCACTCCTGCCGACAGCGCGATCGCGAAGGCACCGAGCACCCCGAGCAGCACGAGGTTCGAGATGTTCTGGCCCGGATACGTGATCGGGCGGCCGCCGATGAGCTCCTGCAGCTTCGCGAAGGCGATCATCGAGCCGGCGAAGGAGATCGCCCCGATCAGGCCCGAAAGCGCGATCGCCACGAGCACGTCGATGTGCGGGCGCCCGGCCTGGGGGAGGAACCGGTGCAGCTCCGCGAGCGCGATCAGCGCTGCGGCGCCGCCGCCGACGCCGTTGAAGAGTGCCACCATCTGCGGCATCGCGGTCATCCGCACCTTGCGCGCCGCGAAGGCGCCGAAGCCGCCGCCGATCACCATCCCGATCACGAGCGCCCACCAGCTCGTGTGACCGGCCTTGATCCACGTGACGACGATCGCGACGAGCATCCCGGCGGCGCCGATCTGGTTGCCACGCCGCGCGGTAGCCGGGTTGGAGAGGAAGTGCAGTGCGAGGACGAACGTGACGATCGAGATCAGGTAGAGGAGATCCGCGAGGTTGGTGCTCACGCGTCGCCCTTCCCGTTTTGCGAGGCGTCGACAGCCTTGGCCGGCTCGCGCTTCTTGAACATCTCGAGCATCCGGTCGGTGACGACGAAGCCGCCGACGACGTTCGCCGAGCCGAGCACGACCGCGAGGAAGCCGATGATCCAGGTGAACGCGCCCTTGTCCGGCTGCGCGAGGACGATCATCGCGCCGACGACGACGATGCCGTGAATCGCGTTCGTGCCGGACATCAGCGGCGTGTGGAGCAGCGTCGGCACCTTCGAGATCACCTCGAAGCCGAGGAAGATCGCGAGGACGAGAATCGTCACCTCAAAGACGAGCAGCATGTTGTGGCTCACGCGGGCGCCCCCTCTCTCTTGCCGGCGACACATGCGCCGCTCGTGATTTCGTCGGACCAGTCGAGCGCGGGCTCGCCTTCAGGCGCGAGGTGGAGAAGGAGCGCCTGGACGTTGCGGGAGTAGAGCATCGAGGCGTGGTACGGCATCGTGCTCGGCAGGTTCGTGAGGCCGACGAGCGTGACGCCGCCGCTCTCGGCGATCTCTCCCGGCTTGGTCAATTCGCAGTTGCCGCCGCTGTCGGCGGCGAGGTCGACGATCACGGAGCCGGGACGCATCGCTTCGACCGCTGAGGCGGGGATGATCTTCGGCGCCGGGCGTCCGGGGACGGCCGCGGTCGTGATCACCGCGTCGAAACCGGCGATCCGCTCTTCGAGTGCGCTCTGCTGCGCCGCCATCTCCTCCGCCGTCAGCTCGCGCGCGTAGCCGCCCTCGGCCTCGGCGCCCGTGACGCCGAGATCGAGCCAGTTCGCGCCGAGGCTCTCGATCTGCTCGCGGACGACGGGGCGGACGTCGAAGCCGGTCGTGACGGCGCCGAGCCGGCGCGCCGTGGCAATCGCCTGGAGTCCGGCGACGCCGGCGCCGATCACGAGCACCTTCGCCGGCGGCACGGTTCCCGCGGCGGTCATCAGCATCGGGAAGAAGCGGGGGAGGTTCTCCGCGGCGAGCAGCACGGCCTTGTAGCCGCCCACCGTAGCCTGCGACGAGAGTGCGTCCATCGTCTGCGCGCGCGTGATGCGCGGGACCGATTCGAGCGCAAAAGCCGTCACGCCGCTCTTCGCGAGCGCATCGAGCTCGGTCGCGTCGGAAAGAGGCTCGAGGAAGCCGATCAGCAGCTGGCCGCTGCGAAGCTTCTCGATCTCGGCGGCCGACGGCTTGCGCACCTTGACCACCGCATCAGCAACCCAGGGATCGCCGAGCGTCGCGCCTGCCTCGGTGTACTCGGCGTCGGGGAAGGAGGCCGGAACTCCGGCGCCCGGCTCGACGACGACGTCGAAGCCCGCCGCGACGAGCTTGGCGACCGTCTCGGGAACGAGCGCGACCCGGCGCTCGCCGGCAGCGGTCTCACAGGTGACGCCGACCCTCATCCGTTTCGATCCTATGCGAGCGCGCGGGCGGCCCTCTCCGTGATCTGCCGCAGCCGAATTGCGCGATAGCCTCGATTCGTCGTGACCCACTTCATCACCGCGTACGGCCTCTGGGTCGTCTTCGCCGTCGTCTTCCTCGAAGTCGCCGGGCTCCCGTTCATCCCGGGCGAGACGGCCTTGATCACCGCGGCCGCGCTCGCCTCCCAGGGGCACGGCAGCATCGTCGCGATCATCGGCTTAGCCATCGCCGCCGCGATCTCCGGCGCGCTGTTCGGTTACGTCGCCGGTCGCCGCTGGGGCCGCGAGTTGCTGAATCGTTGGGCCTGGTTCGAGCGCCTCACGCGCAAGGGAGTAGACAGGTCGAAGGAGTTCTTCGACCGGCACGGCGCGAAGGCCGTGTTCCTTGGGAGATTCCTCCCGGTCGTGCGCGCGACGCTCGGGTGGATGGCCGGCGTCGCGGGGATGCGATTCGCGAGCTTCCTCCTCTGGAACGTGGTCGGCGCCGTCGCGTGGGCCTGCGGGATCGGCCTGGTCGCCTATTACGTCGGCGCCGCAGTGATCAAGGCCGTCGAGCGCGATCTCGCGATTGGGATCGTCGCGATCCTCCTGATCCTCCTCGTGCTCGGCGGGATTCACATGTGGCGGAGAAAAGCCGAGCGGACGTAGGAATCGAGGCCGGGGCGGTGAATTCGGTTCCGCGATGCTCGTCTCGATCTCCCGCGCGCTCGAAGAGCGCGACCGGCAGTTGGGCCACGGCGCCCGCGTCTCCGCGCTGGCAGAGCCCGTGGCGCTGCGCCTCGGCTGGGACCGCGAGCGCGTGCGCACGCTTCGCACCTCAGCGCCGCTCCACGACGTAGGAAAGGTCAAGGTGCGGCCGCAGGTGCTCTCCAAGCCTGGCCCGCTTACGCCGGAGGAGAGGCAGGAGGTTCAGCTCCATCCCGAAGCCGGCGCGCAGCTCGTCTTGCCGCTGCGCCGCTTCCACGACGCGCTCCCGTACGTGCTCTTCCACCACGAGCGGTGGGACGGCGGCGGGTATCCCGCCGGCCTCCACGGGCGCGGCATTCCGGCCGAAGCGCGCGTGCTCGCGGTCGCGGACTCGTTCGACGCGATGATCTCGGAGCGGACGTACCGGCCCGCGCTGACCCACCAGCAGGCGCTCGCCGAAGTCGAGCGCGGTGCGGGGATGCAGTTCGACCCAGTCGTCGCCGAGCTGTTCGTCGAGGTGTGGGCGGCCGGCTGGGACACCTGGCAGCTCGCTAGCTAGCTCGCGAGAGCTTCGCTCTCGGTCGCTGTTGATCGAACTCCGCCGCGGGAGAGCGCGGTCTCCCGCGGCTCCGTGCTGAGGGGCTCTCTGGGACATCGTCTTGCGGGTCGCCTCGTTCGTGGCGCGGCCGGTCGTGCGCCTGCGGCGCAGGAGCGGCGGCGCGCCTCGTCGGGCTTCCGCGTAAGCCGGGGCTACGCCCTGGGCTTACGCTCCGGCCTTTGCGCTGCTAGAGACTTGCCCAGACTTCTAGTTTTGCCCGTACGCGGGCGATCACCTCGTCGGTGAACTCGGTCGTGCCGAGGTGGCCGCCGAGATCCGGCGTGCGTTGGCCCTGCGCCACTGCTTCGAGGCATGCCTCCCGAATCGCGCGGCCCGCCTGCTGCGACTCCTCGCCTCCGTGGGAGAGCAGCGCGGCTCCGGCCAGGATCATCGCCATCGGATTCGCGACGTTCTTGCCCTGAAGCGACGGTGCCGTCCCGTGCGCCGCTTCGGCCATGATCGCCGCCGGCTCGAAGTCGGCCTCGAACGCGACGAGGAGAGACTCGGAGCCTGCGATCGAGCCGAAGAGCGGCAGGACGAGGTCGCTGAGGATGTCGCCGTCGCGGTTCAGCGCGGGAATGACGAGCGGGTCGCCGGCGGAGGAGAGGAGCAGCGCGAACGTCGCGTCGATCAGCTGCGGCTCGTACGGGACGTCCGGATGCCGCGCCGCCGCAGCGTCCATCTCCTCCTTGAGCATCCCCTCGTACGTCGGGCTCACCGTGTACTTCGGCCCGCCGAAGACCTTCGCCGCCGTCCGCTCCGCCTGGCGGAACGCGAACTCGGCGACGGCGTGGCAGATGCGGCGCTCGATCCGCTCCGTTCGGAACGCGACCTCGTCGTCGCCCTCGCCTTCGCGCCACTCCTTCGCGCCGTAGGCGTCGCCGACTGCCATCCGCACGATCGAGATCGGAGCGTGGACGCCGCCGAGCGGCGCCACTCCCGGAATGCGGCGGCCGGTGCGGACGATCACCTTGCCGCCGATCTCCTCGCGGATGATCCGGTTCGGCGAGCCGACGTCGTCGCGACCCTCCGGCGTGACCGTCGCCGCCTTGAGCCCGAGGCCGTGCTCGCGGATCGCGGCGGCTGCGTCGTGGACAACTCCGTTGTCCGTCGCACGCCGGCTCTCGAGGGAGAGATCGAAGCGCGGGAAGTCGAGGTTGATCCCCGTCACGTCGGGTGCGAGCACGCGCAAGCTCTCCTCGAGAAGCTCCTGTCCCGTCTCGTCGCCTTCGAGAACGACGATCGTCAATTCGTCGCGCACCGTCGGCCACTTTAGTGTCGTTCCTGCAGGGGATGGCGACGAGAACAGGACGCACGGGGGCGTTTCACTACCGCGACGCGCGCGGGCGCGAGATTCGCGACGCGGAGACGCTCGCGCGCATCGAGTCGCTCGTCATACCGCCGGCGTGGAACGACGTCTGGATCTCCCCGCGGCCGTACGCCAAGCTCCAGGCGACGGGCTCCGACACTGCGGGGCGGAAGCAATACGTCTACGACCCGGCCTTTCGAGCCGCGCAAGAGCGGGCGAAATACGAGCGCCTGATCCGGTTCGGAGAACGATTGCCCGCGCTACGAACCGCTATGGCGGAGCATCTGGACCGGGACGAGCTCGACCGCGAGCGGGTGTCTGCGGTCGCGCTTCGCCTCATCTCGCTCGGCTGGTTCCGCGTCGGCTCCGAGCGCTACGTGCGCGACGGGACATACGGCGTTACGACGCTGCTGCGGCGCCACGTCCGCGTACGCGGACGTCGCATCCACCTCGCGTTCCGGGCGAAGGCAGGCGTCCACGTCCGCTCCGAGCTCGTCGACGACGAGCTCGCCGCGGCGCTCCGCGGCCTGCTGGCGGTGCGCGGCGGCCCGCGCGTTTTCAAGTACCGCTGGGAGGGCGACCTCCACAACCTCACGAGCGCGCGGCTCAACGACTACGTGAAGCTCTACCTCGGCGAGGAGTTCACTGCGAAGGACTTCCGGACGTGGGGAGGGACGCTGCTCGCGGCGACCTACTTCGCCGAGCTGGACCGGCTCTGACGCCGGCCGGAAGCAGGTAGTCGCCGCCGTGATGCGGCGTGTCGCGAAGCAGCTTGGAAATACGCCGGCGGTCTGCCGCGCCTCCTACGTGTCTCCCGCGGTCATCGACCAGTACCTCGAAGGGAGAACGATCGCCGATTTCCGGCCTCGGCATTTGCGCGTCGTGAAAGCGCGCGATCTCGATCTCTCGACCGAGGAACGGGAACTGCTCAGCCTGCTGCGGTCGTGGGGCTAGAATTACGGCGGAATTTCAACCCGAGGAGGCACACGTGGCCCGCAAGACCATTCTCGTCTGCGACAAATGTGGCAAGGAAGTCGAAGAGGCCAGAGGCGCCGTTCTCCGGGTGACCTACACCGATGCGCGCCGCGGTTCGAAGGCGGCCGACCTCTGCGACACGTGCGCGGGCTCAATGCCCGGCCGCGCAGTAGCTCGCAGGGGGCGCAAGCCGAAGGCTTCCTAGCTCGCGGGTGCTGCGCACCCGCTCCCTCTCAATCGAACTCCGCCGACCGGATAGCGCGGTCTCCGGTCGGCTTCGTGCTGTAGGGCTTGTCGTGAGGGACGCGTGGTTCGAGGGGTGCCGCCGTCACGTCTCAAGGGTTCGAACGGTTGGAATCTCGTGCGGAACAGGGCCGGAGGCTAAGACTCCGCGTCAGCGGGGCTTAGCAGGAGGCCGGACCGCGCTCGCGCCGGCCTCCGCCGCGCGCGAGCGCACTTGAGCGACCTCCCGGCCAGAGCATCTCCAGCAAGAACAGCACGGAGCGCGCCCGAAACCGCGCTCTTGGGCGTGCGGAGTTCCGTCCCCCACCGAGGAAGCGCGAAGCGTTTCCGAGGTAGCCTCAGCAAGTGCCGCTCCGCCTGATCGCGGGGCCCGCCAACGCGGGCAAGGTCGAGCTGCTGCTCGACCGCTATCGCGCTGCGCTGAGGGCCGGAGAGGAGCCCGTCCTCGTCGTCCCGAACCGCGCGGACGTCGATCGCGTGGAGCGGGAGTTGCTCGCGCGGGAAGGCGCGTTGCTCGGCGGCACGATCGGCACGTTCGACGACCTCTTCGACCGGATCGTCAAGGAGAGCGGCGGAGGCGGCAACGCGCTCGGGCGGGCCGAGCGCTCATTGCTCGTCCGGCGCGTTCTTGCCGCCGCAGACCTCGGCACCTACAGCGCGTCCGCGGCGCGCGGCGGCTTCGCCGAGTCGCTCCTCCAGGCACTCGACGAGCTCGAGGCGGGGCTTCTCGAGCCAGCGGACGTCGGCGGCGAGCTCGGCGCCCTCTGGGCTGCGTATCGCGCCGAGCTCGAGGCGCTCGGCCGGTCGAATCGCGGCGTCCGTCGCCGCCTCGCGGTCGAGCGGCTGCGTTCGGACCTCGACGCGTGGCCCGGCGCGCCGGTCTGCGCCTATGGATTCGAGGATCTGACGGGCGCGGAGTGGGCGCTGCTCGAAGCGCTGGCCGCGCGCGCCGAAATCACGGTCTCGCTGCCATACGAGCCTGGCCGCCCGGCGTTCTCGTCTCTCACGCGCACCGCGGAAGACCTTGCGCGGCTCGCGGCTGGCGCGATCGAAGAGCTGCCGCCGCGCTACGCCGCGATCGCTCCTCCACCGCTCGCGCATCTCGAGCGGGCGATCTTCGCGGACGAGCCGGGCCACGCGCCGTCCCTCGGCGGCATCGTCCGCTTCTTCGAGGGAGCCGGAAGCCGCGGGACGCTCGAGCTCATGGGCGAAGAGCTGCTGGCGCTCGTGCGCGGCGGGATGCAGCCGGAACAGATCGGCGTCGTGGTTCCCGGAGTCGATCGCGTGCGCGGCGTCCTCGACACCGTCTTCGGCCAGTTCGGCATCCCGTACTCGATCGACGGCGAGATCCGCATCAGTCAGACCCCGCTCGGGCAGGCGCTCGCCGCGCTCCTCCGCTTCGCGTGGACGGGCGGGACGCGCAACGACCTCTTCACGTATCTCCGCTCGCCCTTCTCCGGCCTCGAGCGCCGCGCGGTGGACTTCGTCGAGGGCCGCTTGCGCGGCCGGGCGGTTCAGCAACCGGAGCGGGTGGTCGAGGAGTCGGAGCGTCTTCGCGGTGCCCCGCTCCCGGCGCTCGATGACCTACGCGCCGTCGACGACCCGATCGTCGCGGTGCGCGAGCAGGCGACCCGGATGCTCCGGAGTGCGTACGGCGTCGACCGCCCGCCGGCAGAGGACGCGAGCCGCCTGGATCTCCGCGCGTACGACGCCGTGCTCCGGTTGCTCGACGAGCTCGACGGCTGGCGCGGGCTCGCGGGCGCGCTGAGCCGCGAGGAGGTGCTCGCAGCGGTCGAGCGCTTGACTCTACGGCCGCAGCGGGGGGATGAGGCGGGCTGCGTGGCGGTCGTCGATCTGCTCCGCGCGCGTACGCGCCGGTTCGAGGCCGTCTTCGTCCTCGGCTTGGAAGAGGGCAGCTTGCCGCGGCGCGGCGGCGGCTCTCCATTCCTCGACGACGACACGCGGCGGGAGCTCGACGAGCGCGGCGCGCGGCTCGCTCGTCCCGATCCGGTCGCCCGTGACCGCTACCTCTTCTACACGGCGTGCACGCGCGCGTCGCAGCGGCTCTACCTCGTGCGCGAGGCGGCCGACGACGACGGCAGCCCGCGCGAGGCGAGCCCGTTCTGGCACGACGTGCAGTCGCTGTTCACGGTGGAGGACGTTCGCCGCTGGACGAGGCGGCGGCCACTCTCGGCGCTGACGTCGCAGCTCGACGAGGCGCCGACCGACCGGGAGCGGCTCCGCGCACTCGCCGAGCTCGCCGCGCGGGACGCGAGTACGGCCGTCGCGCTTGCCCGCGCGAACGGCTGGGACCGGCAGCTCGAGCGGGCGCGGAACGCTTTCCGGCGGCCGACTCGCATCACGAACCCGCTCGTCCTCGAGCAGCTGTCATCCCGTGGGACGTTCGGCGTCACCGAGCTCGAGCGCTTCGCCGACTGCTCCTCCGCGTGGTTCGTGGAGAGGTTCCTGGCGCCGAAGACCATCGACGCGGAGCCCGATGCGATGCAGCGCGGCTCGGTCGCGCACACGGCGCTCCACCGCTTCTTCACGCGCATCCCCGCGGAGCTCGGCGTCGAGAAGCTCGCGCCGGAGAACGTCGAGGACGCGAAGCGGCTGATGCGGCAGTGCCTCGACGAGGCAGTCGGCGGCGTGCGGATGGATCTCACCGAGATGCAGCTGCGCGAGCTCGACCAGACGCTCTGGCGCGATCTCGAGGCCTTCGTCGAGGACGAGTGCGAGTCGGAGCTCTCGCTCGTGCCGCGCCGGTTCGAGGTCTCCTTCGGCAACGACCGCGCAGCGCCCGAGCTGCAGCGTGGGCTCGAGCTCGGCCAGGGGCTCACGCTGTCCGGGAAGATCGACCGGATCGACGTCGACCCGTTCGGCGCGAGGGGAATCGTCCAGGACTACAAGTCCGGGCGGTACGCGCACTCGGCGCGCGAGATCGAGCGGGAGCTGCGCCTGCAGGTGCCGCTCTACATGCTCGTCCTCCGCGATCTCGTCGGCCTGGAGCCGCTCGGCGGCCTCTACCGGCCGCTCGCCGGCGCACGGCGCGCCCGCGGGCTCGTGCGGGCGACGGAGGAGGAGACGCTGCCGGGCTACGTCAAGAACGACTACCTCGACGAGGAGGACTTCTGGGGCGTCGTCGAGTCGGCGCGGGCCACCGCCTCGGCCGTCGCCGGGCGGATCCGGGAGGGCGACGTCCGCCACGATCCGCGCGACGGCGAGTGTCCGGCGTGGTGCGACCTCTGGCCGATGTGCCGGGTGGAGCGGGCGTGAGCTTATATCCGCTGAACGAGCAGCAACTCGCGGCCGTGGAGGCGACCGGCGAGGTCTTCGTCTCCGCCGGCGCCGGCACGGGCAAGACCGCGGTGCTCGTCGAGCGCGTCGTGCGTGCAGTCCTCGAGCGCGGCCTCGACGTCGACTCGATCCTCGTCATCACGTACACGCGGCGCGCGGCCGGCGAGCTGCGGACGAGGATCCGCGCGGCACTCGCCGAGCGTGGCCGCCACGACCTCGCGCGCGAGCTCGACGGCGCGTGGATCTCCACGATCCACGGCTTCTGCAACCGGCTGCTGAAGGCATACCCGCTTGCCGCCGGCCTCGATCCCCGCTTCCGCGAGCTGGACGACGCACAGGCGGCCGTGATCCGCTCGGAGGCGTTCGGCGCGGCGCTCGCGGAGTTTCTCTCGTCTGGCGATCCCCAACGGCTCGAGCTCCTCGCGACGTACGGGAGCGCCGGGCTGCGGCGGATGCTGACGACCGTCTACGAGACGCTGCGGGCGGCGGGACGCGAGATCGACCTCGCCGTCGCGCCGCGCCCGGAGTTGGGCGACCGCGTCGACGAGCTCCACGTCGCCGCAAGATCTCTCGCCGCGGATCCGGACGCGACGGATGCGCAGCGCCGTGCCGCGACCGAGCTGCTCGCCCTGCTGGAGAAGGACACGCGTCCGGATCGTCTCATGTCCCTCGGCGGCTTCAAGGCGCGCGGCGACCGTGCCGCTGCGTACGGCGACGCGCTCGCGGCGGTCGAGCAGGCCGCTCTCGACGAGGCTGCTGCGCGCGATCGCGCGTTGCTGCAGGAGCTGCTCGACGCGTTCGCGGCGAAGTACGCCGAGGCGAAGGCGCGTGAGTCGGCGCTCGACTTCGAGGATCTCCAGCTCGAGGCGCGCAATCTCCTCCGCTCCCAGACGGAGATCCGTGAACGTGAGCAGCTGCGCTTCCGGGAGATCCTCGTCGACGAGTTCCAGGACACAAACGCACTGCAGACGGAGATCATCGAGCTGTTGCGGCATGCTGGAAGCGGTGGCGGCCAAGCCGCCCCCGCGCAGCGGGAAGACCCCGGCGCCGTAGGCGCCGGTTGGCCCGACACGGAGCTCTTCTTCGTCGGCGACGAGTTCCAATCGATCTACGGCTTCCGGCACGCCGACGTCGAGGTCTTTCGCGAGCGGCGCGCGGCGGCGAAGACGCTCCTCTCGCTGACCGACAACTACCGCTCGCGGCCGGAGGTGCTCGCGGCGGTCAACCATCTCTTCGGCTCGCACTTCGGGAGCGAGTTCCAGGAGCTGACGGCGGCGGTCGAGTTCCCGGATCCCGTCTTCGGCCATCCGGTCGAGCTTCTCGTGACGGACAAGGAGAGCTACAAGGACACGCCCGTCCACTGGCGGCGCGGAGAGGCGCGGGCTGTCGCGCGGCGCGTCCGCGAGCTCGTGGATGCGGGCACGGCGACGCCGGGCGAGATCGTCCTCCTCTTCGCGGCGGGAACGGACGCGGAGTGGTACGAGCAGGAGCTGCGGCGCGTGGGGCTGCCGACCTACCGCGCGACCGGCAAGGGCTACTTCGGCCAGCAGCAGGTCGTGGACATGCTCCAGTACCTGCGCCTGCTGCAGAACCGCTACGACGACGAAGCGCTACTCGCCGTCCTCGCGTCGCCGTTCGTCGGGGTCTCGAACGACGCGCTCGCCCTGATCCGTCGCGCCGCCACGCGGCGGCCGCTGTTCGGTGGGATCGAGCACGCCTTGCCGCCCGGGCTCGCCGCGCGCGACGAGCGTCTCCTCCGCGCGTTTCGGCAGCGTTACGACCGCCTCGTCGCCGCAATGCCGCGGCTCTCGCTCGAGCGCCTCTGCGAGCAGCTCGTCGCGGAGCACGACTACGACCTCGCCGTCCTCGCGCAGTGGGACGGCCGTCGGCGCTACGCGAACATGCGCAAGCTCGCGCGCCTCGCGCGGTCGTACGAGGAGCTGCGCGGACCCGACGTCGAGGGCTTCGTCCGCTTCGTGGCGGAGCAGGAGGCGGTCGGCGCGCACCAGCTCGAGGCGGTCGCGGAGGAGGAGGGAGCCGACGCGGTGCGCCTCCTCACGATCCATGCCGCGAAGGGTCTCGAGTTCAAGGTGGTGATCGTCGCCGACGCCGGACGTGACCGCGTCGCGCCGTCGCCGGACGAGATCCTCGCGCTTCCGGACGGCCGCTTCGGCTTCCGCGTCGCCGATCCCGTCACGACGAAGCGGCGCGGCGCCTTCGACTACGAGGCGGTGAAGGAAGCGCGGCAGGAGGCCGAGCAGGCGGAACGGCTGCGTCTCTACTACGTCGCGATGACGCGCGCGCGCGAGCGGCTGATCGTCTCCGGCTCCGTGGACTTCGGGAAGGCAAGCGAGACGCCGACTCCGATCGCCTGGGTGCTCGGGCGCCTTCAGGCCGACGAGGAGCTCGCCGCGGCCGGCGACTCTCCCGTCGAGCTCGTGCGGGACGACGTGCGCCTCCTCATGCGGGTCGACCGCTACCGGGAGGAGGCGGCTGAGGCCGTCGAGGACGTGGAGCCCGAGGACGGTCAGCTGGCGCTGTTCGCCGGACTCGAGGAGGCGGCGGTTGCGCTACCGCTGGCTCCCCTCCTGCCGGAGCTCGCCGCCGTGCCGGCGCCGCCGCTCCTCCACGTCCGGCGGCTTTCCTTCACGGCGCTCTCGACCTTCGAGCAGTGCGGCTACAAGTACTGGGCGCGGTACGCGATCGGGCTGCCCGAGCGGGACGTGCCGCGCGGCGAGGGCGGCATGTCGGGCGTGGAGGTCGGCAGTGCCGTCCACGATCTGCTCGAGCACATCGATCTCGCCGCGCCGGTTGCCCCCGAGATCGAGGACGACCGCGTGCGCGCCCTCGTGACGGCGTACTGCGAGTCGGGCCTGGCGCGTCGCGTCGCCGCGCTGCCCGACGTGACGAAGGAGCGCCACTTCACCTTCGAGCACGACGGCGTCCTCGTCCACGGCTTCCTCGACGTCCTGCAGCTCGCCGGCAAGCGGGCGCTGGTCGTCGACTACAAGACGAACCTGATCGGGGACTCGTCGCCGGAGGAGATCGTCGAGGCCGACTACCGGCTGCAGCGTCTCGTCTACGCGCTCGCCTGTTTCCGGGCCGGGGCGGAGGAAGTGGAGGTCGTCTACGAGTTCCTCGAGCGTCCGGCCGATCCGGTTGAGGCGCGCTTCACCCTCGCCGAGCTTCCCGAGCTCGAGGCGGAGCTGTCCGCGGCGATCGCGCGGATCCAGGCGGGCGAATTCCGGCCGACGCCGAGCGAGTTCGCCTGCGCGGGCTGTCCGGCCCTCGACCTCGTCTGCGCCGGCCCGCGCCTGCGTCAGCCGCCGACTGCGCTCGTTGCCTCGTAGCTTCGTCAAGGAGGCGCGGAAGCGCGTCGGTCCGAAGAGGGAGCGGATCCGGCCGATCGTCGACCGGCTCGCGGTCGAGCACGCGGACGCGGCGATCGCCCTCCGCTTCCGCAACCCGCTCGAGCTGCTCGTCTCCGTAATGCTCTCGGCGCAGACGACGGACGTGAACGTCAACCGCGTCACCGGGAAGCTCTTCGTGAAGTACCGCCGGCCCGAGGACTACCTCGCCGTGCCGCAGGAGGAGCTCGAGCAAGACGTCTTCGCCACCGGCTTCTACCGCCAGAAGACGAAGTCGCTGCGCGGGACAATGCGGATGCTGCTCGAGGAGTTCGACGGCGAGGTGCCGCGGACGATGGAGGAGCTCCTCCGCCTGCCGGGCGTCGCGCGCAAGACTGCGAATGTCGTATCCGCGGAGCTCGGCGACGCGCAGGGAATCGTGGTCGACACGCACGTCCGGCGCCTCTCGCAGCGGCTCGGACTGACGCGGCAGGAGGATCCGGTCAAGATCGAGCGCGATCTCGTCCGGCTTGTGCCGCGCGAAGACTGGGCACGCTTCGCGCACCTGATGATCTGGCACGGCCGGCGCGTCTGCGACGCGCGTCGCCCGCGCTGCGAGGACTGCGTGCTCGTGGATCTCTGCCCGTCGTCTCGCGTCTAGGAAAGCGAGTCCAACGGACTTGCCGAGCCGTCGAGAGGGTTCCATCGTTCGAACCATGATCAGACCAAGGGCCGGAGGCTAAGGCAGCCGCGTAGCGGCGGCTTAGCCGGAGGCCGAACCGCGTTCGCGGCAGCCTCCGCTGCCCGCGAGCGCACTGCACAACCATCCCGTCCAGAGCATCTCCAACAAGAACAGCACGGAGCGGGCCGGAACCGCGCTTCCGGCCCGCGGAGTTCCGTCACCCAGCTCGCGAAGCCGCAGGCTTCGCGAGCTAATTCAGCGACGGCTCTTCGGGCATCCGGGCGACGATCTCGTAGATGCCGCCCTTGCGGCGGAGGACGTCGCGCCACAGTTCGTCCGGCTCCGCGGTGAACGCGTCGTCGGCCTCCGCCGGTTCGAGGATCCAGTCCTCGTTCGCGATCTCCTCCTCGAGTTGGCCCGCGCCCCAGCCGGCGTAGCCGGCGAAGACCCGGCGGCGCGTGGTCGCGAGGACGATCTCCTCCGGCTCCTCGAGCGACGGGAAGCCGAGCGACTCGAACAGCGGTACGGCCGCGTCGTCCGGATCGAAGAACTCGCCGAGCACGAGCACCGCCTCCGGCTGTACCGGCCCGCCGACCCAGACCTGCTCGCCGTCTTCCACGACGTCCTCGAGTTGAGGAACCGCCGACCCGACACCGACCGGCGACGGGCGGTTGAGCACGAGGCCGGCCGCTCCCTCGTCGGTGTGTTCGGTGACGAGGACCACCGTGCGCCGGAAGTTCGGGTCGAGCAGCGCCGGCGAGGCGACGAGGAGGTGTCCGCGGAGCGAGTCCACGTTCCCATTGTGCCCGGTACGATTGCCGCGTCGTTTCGGGGATGAGGCTCCCCGTTAACCGCCCTTCCAGGGCTGATGGCCTCTATCGACGAGACCAACCTGGAAGGAGAAGCGGTGAGCGACCTCGCACTTGCAGCCGTCCTGATGGGGGCGATCCTCCTCGCCTCGACGATCTCCGTGGAGATCGGATTGTCCGTTGCTCTGATCGAGCTGCTCGCCGGCATGCTCGTCGGCAACACGAGTCACGTCGCGGTGCCGAGCTGGCTGACGTTCGTCGGCACGTTCGCCGGCATTGTGCTGACCTTTCAGGCAGGCGCCGAGGTCGACGTGCCCCAGCTGCGGCGGGAGTGGAAGGCGTCGACGTCGATAGGCCTCGTCTCGTTCTTCGCCCCTTTCGCCGTCGTGGCGCTCGTCACGTACTACGGCCTCGACTGGACGCGCCGGGCTGCGGAGATCGGAGGGCTCGCCCTCTCGACGACGAGCCTCGCGGTCGTCTACGCCGTGCTCGTGGAGACGGGCCTCAACCGGGACCTCGTCGGCAAGCGGCTCATGTCGGCGACGTTCGTCACCGACATCGCCACTGTCACGGGGCTCACCGTCTTGTTCCTCAAGCCGACGGTGTGGGTCGTGCCGTTCGCGCTCGTCTCGATCGCGCTCATCTTCGGGTTGCCGCATGCGTCGCGGCTCTTCTTCCCGCGGTACGGGAACCGCGTGATCGAGCCTGAAATCAAGCTCGTCTTCGCCTGTCTCTTCCTGTTGATGTGGCTCGGCTCGCGGGCGAACTCGCAGGCGGCGCTGCCCGCGTTCGTTCTCGGCCTCGCGATGTCGCGGTTCTACGCGTCGCACCGCATGGAGCAGGAGCGGCTGCGGGTCGTCTCCTTCGCCTTCCTGACGCCGTTCTTCTTCGTCAAGGGAGGGATGAACGTCTCGACGAGCGCTGTCTGGGCGAGTCTCGGCGTGCTCGGCGTGCTCTTCGCCGCGAAGATGGGGCCGAAGCTGATCGGCGTCTATCCGCTCGCGAGGCGCTTCACGTCGCCGCATGCGCCGTTCACTACGCTCCTCATGTCCACGGGCCTGACGTTCGGGACGATCACGTCCCTCTACGGCCTGAGCGCGCACATCATCGACCGGACGCAGTTCTCGCTGCTGATCGCGGTCGTCGTCCTCTCGGCGATCATTCCGACGGCGATCGCGCAGCGCTTCTATCAGCCTCGGTCGGCCGCCCATCGCGATCTGACGGCGCCCGTCGCGCCGGCACCGTCCGAGTAGCGGTCAGCTCTGCGCGGGCGTGAGGGCGACGAGGAGGCCGCCGTCGTCGTCGAGCGCGGGGAAGAAGTCGCCGACGACGCGCTTCACGTGGCCGGCATGCGTCCGCATCTCGAGTTGCTCGTTCAGCCGCCGCACGCCCCACTCGAGCGAGAGTTTGACCGGGTTCTTCTCCGCCTCGAAGCCCTGCAGGCCGAAGGCGGCGACGACGTCCGCGCCGATCACCTCCTGCTCGCTCCAGCCGCTCAACTCGAAGACGCCGCGCCCGAGCGCGAGGATCCGCCCCTCCTGGTCACACGTCACGAAGCCCGTCGTCGGCGCGGGGTAGTAGTCGTCCATCAGCTGGAAGAGGAAGCCGAAACCGCAGCGGTGGCAGGCGACTGCTTCCTCGTACAGGCCCTCGCGCCCGTCCGTGTCGACCGAGCGCTCCTTGCAGTTCGGGCAGATGAAGTGCGGCACGCGGCCAGATTAGCGAGGCTCAGAACCAGCGTTTCCGCCGGAACCACCAGAGCTGGAGCAGCGTCGTGCCGGCGATCACGCCCCAGCTGAAGGCGTAGCCGTAGTGCCATTTCAGCTCGGGGATGTCGACGAAGTTCTGGCCGTAGAGGCCGACGATAAAGGTGGGGAGCAGGAGCAGCGCGGCGATCACGGTCAGTCTCTTCATGACGTCGTTCTGGTCGTTCGAGATCTTCGATTGTTGGTAGTCGCGGACGCCGGCGAGGAGGTCGCGCGCGAAGTCCAGCCCGTCCGAGGCGCGTAGGAGCTTGTCGTAGGCGGCGTTGAAGGCGACCTCGACGTCGTGCGGGAAGACCTCCGGCCCCTCCTCGACCTCGACGGTGTCGTCGATGACGCGCCGCACGGCATCGCGCATCGGGCTGAGCGTGCGCCGGATGTGGAGGAGGTCGTGACGAAGCGAGGAGATACGTGCGCGCGTCAGTTCCGGCGCCTGCGTCTCGACGCGGTCCTCGAGCTCGTCGATCTCCTCGTTGAGCGTGTCGACGAGGTCGAGGTAGCGCTCGGCGATCTCGTCCACGAGGCGATACGCGAGCATTCCCGCCGACTCGGCGGGCTTCTGGACGTTGTTGAGGAGCGCGAGGTCGCACGCAGGCCTGTCGCCGGGCGGAGTCTTGCGGACGGTGAGGAGCGTGTCATGCGTGAGGACGAGGTCGACCTCCTGGTAGTAGACCGTGTCCTCGTCCGGAACCGCGACGACCACGAGGAAGATGCCGAAGATGTAGTCGCCGTGGCCGACGAGCGTCGGGCGCGGCTCGTCCTCGTGCTGCGGCGGCGCGAGCAGCTGCTCGAGCGCCGTGTCCTCGAGCTCGCGCGGAGCTTTCGCGCGCAGCTCCTCCGGGCTCGGGTCGAGCAGGTCGATCCAGATTCCCGCCATCGCGGCGCGGATTCGCCGCCGGAGGCGCTAAACCTGCGTCGGCTCGGCCTCCGGCCGCGGCGCGGTGAAGGTCGTTTCGACCTGGCCCTCCTCCGCGGCGAGGAACCGCTCCGCATCTAGGGCTGCCATACAGCCGGTGCCCGCCGCAGTGATCGCCTGGCGGTACGTGTGATCCTGAACGTCGCCCGCGGCGAACACGCCGGGGATGTTCGTCTCCGTCGAGCCCGGCTTCGCCACGAGATAGCCGTTCTCGTCGTGATCGAGCTGGTCGATGAACAGGGCGGTGTTGGGGTCGTGGCCGATCGCAACGAAGAGCGCGCCAGCCTCGACTTCCTCGATCTCGCCGGTCTCGGTGTTCTTGAGCCGGAGTCCGCTGATCGACTGCTCGCCGAGAACTTCCTCCACCACGAACGGCGTCTTGAACTCGACCTTCTCGTTCGCGCGGGCACGGTCGATCATGATCTGCGAGGCGCGGAACTCGTCGCGCCGGTGGACGAGCGTGACCTTGTAGCCGAAGCGCGTCAGGAACAGCGCCTCCTCGAGGGCGGAGTCGCCACCGCCGACGACGAAGATGTGCTTGTCGCGGAAGAAGGCGCCGTCGCACGTCGCGCACGCCGAGACGCCGCGGCCCTTGAGCCGCTCCTCGGAGTCGAGCCCGAGCCAGCGCGCGCTCGCGCCCGTCGCGACGATCACGGACCGCGCGGTGTACTCCGTGTCCTCGACCCAGACGCGGAAGGGACGCTCGGAGAGGTCGACCCGCGTCACGTTGTCGGTGACGAACTGCGTGCCGAAACGCTCGGCCTGGCGGCGAAAGTCGGCCATCATCTCCGGCCCCATGATCCCGTCGGCGTAGCCGGGGTAGTTCTCCACGTCGCTCGTGATCATCAGCTGGCCGCCCCAGTTGAAGCCCTCGATCACGAGCGGCTCGAGGTTCGCGCGCGCCGCGTACAGCGCGGCGGTGTAGCCGGCGGGGCCGCCGCCGATGATGATCAGGTCGCGGGTCTCGTCGTTCATGTTCATACCGTTATAAACGACGAGCCGGGTGGCGCTGTTCCAGGTCTACGCGGCGTCCAGGGCGCGCGGAAGCGCGGGAGGATCGGGTGGCGCGGCTTCCACTTCGAGATCCGCCGCCCGCTCGAGCTTTGACTCGAAGCGGTCGAGTCGCTTGTCGGCTTCCGCGTACTTGCCTTGGGCGTGCGACAGGTGCGTGCCGAGCTGGTCGAACTCCTTCCGGAAGCGGCCGAAGTCGCTCTGCAGGGCGGCGCAGTAGGCCATGACCTCGTGCGCCGTCTGCTCGATCTGGAGCCCCTTGAGCCCCATCACGATCACCTGCAGGTACGCGCTGAACGTCGTCGCCGAGACGGGGAAGACGCGCTTCTCGTGCGCATACGAAAGGAGGGCGCCGGTCTTGCCGGAGACGAGCTCGTAGTAGATCGCCTCAGCCGGCAGGTACATGAGCGCGAAGTCGTACGTCCCCTCGGCGGGGAGGATGTACTTCGACGCGATGGCGTCGATGTGCCCCTTCACGTCGCGCGCGAACGCCTTCTCATACAGCTGGCGTTGTGCCTCGTCCTCCGCAGCGGCCATCAGTTCGAAGTTGTCGAGCGGGAACTTCGAGTCGACGGGGACGAGGTGGTCGACGTGGATCACTGCATCAACGCGATCGCCCGTCGCAAACGTGTACTGCATCGAGTAGGCGTCGGGGGGCAGCCGGTCGCGGAGGAGGTTCTCGAGGAGAAGTTCCCCGAAGCCGCCGCGCGCCTTCGGCGGCCGCAGCGCCTGCTCGAGCCGCGCGAGATCCTGGGCGCGGGCGATCATCGTCTCGGTCGCCTTCGTTACCTCGCCGAGCCGTTCGTGGATCTTGCTCGTGGTCGCGGTCGACTCGCCGAGGCGCGTGTTGAGCATCGTCTCCACGCCCTGCAGCCGCCTCTCGACCTCGGCGTTCCGCGCGGAGAGATCGTTGGCGGTCTGCTCGCGCAGCGCGCCGAGCTCGCCGCGGAGGAACCGCGGGAGAACGACGACGACGGCGCCGAGGGCGGCGAGGACAACGAGAGCGATGAGGAGTCCGGGAACCATCGGGCGTATCACCCTAGGGACGGCGTCGGACGGAGCGAAACGAACCCAAATAAAATGCTGGCCCCGACGAACCCGAAAGTCCATCGGAACCAGCACACGCAGACTAACCCGGTGGCCGGGTCGAGTCAAGGCGGTGACAAAGAGGAAAAGCCGCTCTTTGCGGACTTTCGCCCGCGAGCCGAACTACTTGCCGATCGCGGCTTTGATCTCGGCCACGAGCTGCGGGAAGTTCGGGAGGGTGGTCGCGACCACGTGTGGCGTCTTGCCGCGGCTGTTGAGGAGGAGAGTCGGCGTTGAGTCGAACCCTGCAGCGTTGGCGGTGCCGTCGATGCTCGAGACGAGCGACTTGACGGTCGAGCCGTTCTGGTCGCTGACGAGCTTTGGCACCTTGATGCCGTCGATGCTCGCCGCATCGACCTGGACGAAGTCCTGAGTAAGCCAGCCGGTGTCCTCGGTGCCCTGGTTGAGGTAGAGGAGCTCTGCGTACTGGAACGCCTTGTTCTGCAGCGAGGCCGCGATCGTCGCCGCCTGGCCGCGCGGCGAGTCGGGTGCGCTGAGGATGTCCCAGGGCTGCAGCTTGATGTCGAGCTTCCCGGTGCGTACGTATTTTTGGACGATCGTCGGGAACTGCGTCGTCTCGTACTCCATACACACCGGGCACTGCAGGTCGACGTACTCCGTGAGCGTGGCTGGCGCGTTCGGCGAGCCGAGCGTCAGGCCGTTCTCGGGGATTCCCTTGAAGAGGTTCTTCACGTACTTCGCGCCCGACAGCGCGTCCACCCATCCGGAGCTGCCCTTGTTCGGGACATAGGAGGACGGCGTCGAGCTGCCGCTGCTGAGCACGATCGCGAGGACCACCGCGACGATCACGACGACGATGACGCCGCCGCCGATCGCGAGGGTGCGCGGCGAAGCCTGGCGCGCGCCAAAGCCGCTGCCCAGTCCGCCGGCGTCGCCCTTCGAGCGCACGGGCGGCGGAGTCTGCGCCTGCCGGCGCTGCTGTCTGGCCCTCTTACCGCTCGGCATCGGCCGGAAGGGTAGCCGTCTCTTCGCCGGATCCGGCGGTCGCAAGGATCAAGAATCCGATGAGAAGGAGGAAGCCGGTGAGCGCGATCGTCGGGATCGTGAGGTAACCGAACGACCAGGAGCTGATCCAGTTCGTGTTGCAACCGACGACGCTGTTTATCTGGCACGAGGCCGGCTCGGTGATCGCGCCGTACGCGATCAGCATGTGGTAGATCGAGACGCCGGCGCCGACGACGGGAAGAGCCAGGACGTAGCGCGCCGCGCGATTGTCGCCCCACAAGGCCATCAGCAGGAGGACGATCGAGAGCGGGTACATACAGATCCGCTGGAACCAGCAGAGGTCGCACGGCGTGAAGCCGGCGATCTCGGAGTAGAAGAGGCTGCCGCCGGTCGCGATCGCCGCGACGAGGAATCCGCACCAGAGCTCGTAGCCCCAGAGCCAGCGGCGCAGCATCCCCAGCGGGCCGCCGACGCCGAGCAGCGCGAGGAGCCCGATGAGCAGCAGGGCGGCAACGAGCGCCTGCCCTGCGACGCCGAGCCCGGAGAAGACGTAGATCCCGTCGCGCGTCATCGGCGCGTACCGTATCTACCCGCCGGGGTGGCGGAACTGGTTAGACGCGCCCGACTTAAAATCGGGTGACTTCGGTCATGCGGGTTCGAGTCCCGCCCCCGGCATCGGTCACCGGCCGAGCAGCTCGAGGTAGAGCCGCTCGAGCTGCGCGGTCGGGTCGCCGAACCGCTCATGCACCTCGCGCAGGTTCCGTTCGCCGTAGCTCCTGCGCAGCCCCGGGTCCCGGGCGAGCTTGACGATCGCCTGCGTGACGGCTCCGACGTTCCGCCGCTCGACGACCTCGCCGCCCGCGCCGGTCTGAATCCACTCCTCCATGGACGGCGCGCGGCCGACGACGAGCGGGACGCCGCTGGCCATGCTCTCGAGCATCGAGGCGGGCGAGGAGTCGACGTCCGCGAGCGACACTGCGAAGTCGGCGGAGGCGGTCACCGAAGGGAGCTCGGTCGCCGGGACGTCCCGGACGGCGATGTACTTCTCTAGGCCGAGCTCGACGACCAGCCGGTCGAACTCGTCGCGTGTCCAGCCACCGCCGGCGCTCGAGAAGAGTCGCAACTCCGGCACTTCGAGGCGCGCGGCTGCGAAGGCGCGGAGGAGGACGTCGAGGTTCGTGTACGGCCGAAAGTTGCGGAGGGAGAGGCAGACGACCGCGTCCTCGGGCCAGCCGAGATCGCTCCAGCGCGTCCGGTCGGCGCGCTCGGGCGCGTATGCGTCGATGCGGGCGTGCCAGAAGATGCGGTGGAACTTCTCCCGTGGGGCACCGAGCCGTACTGCGGCATCCTCCAACGCTTGCGAGTTGACGACGTAGGCCAGCGCGCGGTCGGGCGCGATGGCGATCCGCGCTCTCTCCTCCGCCTCCGGCGACTCCCACGCGTCGACGATGGCGTCCTTTCCCCACGGGCTGACCACGAGCGGCTCGAGCCCGGCGCGGGCGGTCCAGTAGCCGTACGGCAGGAGATAGTGGGAGTGGACGATGTCCGGCTTGACCTGCGCCGCGACCTTCTGGAGGGCGGGGATCACCCGGAAGCGCCGGATGAGGGGGACGCGCAGGAGCGGGTCGAGCTCCTGGTACTGGTGGATGTGGAGGCCGGCGAGCTCTCCCTCCCGCGGGTTGTAACGGCCGGAGGCGATGTGCACCTCGTGGCCCTGCTCGGCGAGGCGGGTCGCCCAGCGCGCGAAGTGGCGCGACTTCGCGTCGCCGACGCCGAGGATCCGAAGCGAATCAGCCACGCTGCGCCGCTCCGGTGATCGCCCGCACGGCGTGGAGCGTATAGCGCGCAAAGTGGACGAGCGCCGGCTTCGGATCGTCCTTCGCGAAGACGGCATCGACGTACGGCCGGCGCTGCACCGCGTGCTTCGACCCGGCCATGAGGGTGATCGCCCAGCGCTTACCGTCGGCGTGCATCGGCGCGGGAGGAAGCGGCTCGCCGATCAGGTCGCGATACGCGATCCACGGCAGGTCGACGCCGCATGCGGCAGCCAAGCCGTGCCACTGCCAGAGGCGCGGGTTCACCTCGATGAGCTTGTAGCGGCCGTCGCGCGGGTCGCGGATCATCTCCACCTGCGAGATGCCGTGGAACGAGAGCGCGCGCAGCAGCGCGAGGCCCTGCTCCACCACCTCGTCTACCCACACCGCCTCGCCGACGCGGGCGACGCCCATGAAGCCGCGGGTCTGACGGACCTTGCGGCCGGAGAATAGGCCGAGCGCCTCGCCGTCGGCCGAGAGGTAGCTGCCGAGCGTATACATCGCGCCCGCGCCGCCCGGCACGAGTTCCTGCACCATCGGCTCGTATGGCGCGGTGTCCTCGTACGCGCGCGCGAGCTCGGTGGCGTTTTCGCAGCGGAACAGCTGCACCTTGTGCGTGCGGCGGAAGCCGACGTTGGCGGCCGGCTTGACGATGAGGGGGAAGCCGAGCTCCGCGCCGGCGGCCTGCGCCTCGTCCGCCGTGCGCGGGTGGAAGGTGCGCGGGATAGGGAAGCCGATCGACTCGGCCGTGTCGAGCTGGTGGCGCTTGCTCTGGACGTTCTCCAGCACATCCCAGCTCGGGAACGGGAAGCGGTAGCGCTCGCCGAGCTCGGTGGTGTGGCGCGCGATCGCGTTCAGGTGCTCGTCGTGGGTGGGGAAGATCGGGAGGACGTCGTCGGTCTCGGCGGCGATCGCCTGCAGCGCCGCGATGTAGCCGTCCTCGTCGTCGATCGGATCGGGGGCGAGGCGCGGTTCTGCGTAGCGCGACCGGAAGCCGAGTGCGTACGTCCTGTTGTCGACCGCGATGACGCGGAGCCCTTGCCGCCCGAGTGAGCGGATCGCCGCGAGGCCGTTCGCCCAGCCGACTTCCGCGACGACCGCGGTCCCCTTCGTCCGAGGCACGCGGCGAGTCTAGTGCGCAGGGAGAAGCCGTCTGAGGCGCTTGCGCTCGGCCGGGAGGTAGAAGCCGAGCGGCAGGAGCACGAGCGGATAGATGAGCGAGAGGCCGACCGCGAGCGGCAGCGAGCGCGGCACGAACTCGCCGACGGCGGTCAGTCCTCCAGCAGCGAGCAGCATCACGCCGATGCGCCGCCACTGGTAGTCGACGGGGAAGAGCTTCTGCGCGTTCCACGTCCGCACCGCCAGGAGCACGATGAACGCGGCGAGGGTCGCGTACGAGGCGCCGAGCATTCCGTACGCGGGGATCAGCCAGAAGTTGAGGCCGACGTTCAGCCCCGCGGCTGCGCTCGACGCGATCCAGTTGAACTGCGTCTGCCGGACGCGGCCCGTCGCGATCGTCACCACCGTGAAGCCTGCGAGGAAGACCGCGGAGAACGCGAGAGGGGCGATCGCCGCCGACGCGCCCCAGTAGCCGGGCTTGCGCCCGATGTGGACGATCCAAGGCGCGAGCAGGCTGAGGCCGACCGCGACCCACGACGCGATCAGCATGAGATAGGTGAGGACGAACGCGTACGCGCGCTTCGCCTCACGCTCGTCGTCGATCGAATACGCGAACGCCGGCCAGGCGATCTGGAACGCCGTGAAGAGGAGGACCATCGCCGAGCTGATCTTGTTCGCGAGCGAGTACTGGCCGAGCTGGTTCAGCCGGTACGCCCCGTGCAGGAGCTTGGCGATCATGAGTCGGTCGCCGAGGTTCGGCACCCACATGATGAGCGCCGCGGCCATGAGGGGGAAGCCGAAGCGGTTCATCGTCCGCAGGAGCCTCAGGTCGAACTGAAGGCCGAGCTGCTCGCGGTTGTACGCAAGCAGGCCGAGGAAGACGACCAGGGTGCCGCTGAGGTTTCCGACGATGATCCCGAGCGGTCCCTTGTGGTAGACGACGACGAGGACGACGGTCAACGGGACGGTGATGGCCACGTTCGCGAGCGTGGCGATCGTAAACGCGACCGACCGCTGCTCGGCCCGGAAGAGGTTCGTCATCTGGGCGTAGTTGACGTTCACCCAGAGCAGGACGGCGGTGGCGATCACGAGACTCGTGCCGCTCCCCTGCAGATGGGCGCCGCGCTGGTATGCGACACCGAGCAGGCCGGCGAGTTGCGACGCGAACAGCACGCAGAGGCCCAGTACGACCGTCGAGTAGCCCATCTGCGCCCAGAAGACGGTACGGATCAGCCGGCGCCGGTAGGTGGGGTCCTTGTCCAGGTAGTAGAAGCGGATGAAGCCGAAATTGGCGCCGCCTCGGATCACGACGACTCCGACGGCCATCACCGTCATAAGGAGCTCGATCCGGCCGTAGTCGCCCGGATAGACGTAGCTCGTGTAGAGCGGCAGCAACAGGACCGAGAGGAACCGCGACATGAGGCCGCCGATCCCGTAGATCGCCGAGTGGCGCGAGAGCTCGAGCAGCTGAGAGGCGAGGGACCGGGGGCGGGCCCGCTGCGGCTGCGCGTCCTCAGTCACGAAAGTCGATGGTACGTAGAGTGACGGCCGTGACTGTTCCCGAGCGGGTCGAGCGCCGCGCGCGCTGGGTCTTGGACACGCTCGGCGCGAGTCATCTCCGGCTCGGCGACGGGGTGCCGTACGTCCCCGAGGCCTGGGAGAGCGTCGAGCGGGGGGAGCGGCCGGCCGGCGACGCGGTCGCCGAGGCGTTCTTCCACCTGGCCCGCGTCGAGGAGATTCGCGGGCCGCGCGACGAGCGGAACCGCTTCACGGCGGCTGCGTCGTGCCTCGATCCGCTCGATCCGCCGCTCGAGCGGCTGCGCCGGGAGCTCGGGCTGGAGCCGCCGCGCTACGGCGGCGCGCGCTTCGCCGTCGCGCTCACCCACGACGTCGACACGCCGTGGCGCTGGACGCGGATCGGGATGCGCGGCGCCGCTGCGCGGCTGCGACACGGCGCGCTGCGCGAGGCCGGCGCGCTCGCCCGCGTCCCGCTCCACAAGCTGCGGGGCACCGATCCCAACTGGCGGTTCAGGGAGATCGCGGCGGAGGAGCGCGAGCACGGCGCGAGCTCCTCGACCTTCTTCGTGATGGCGGGGCACGGGCACCGTGCCGATGGCGCCGCGCCGGAGTCGTACGACCGGCTGCGGCCGCGGCTCGTCGAGGAGCTGCTCGATTCGGGGTCGGAGGTCGGCCTGCACGGCAGCTACCTGGCGGCGGAGGACGGCGAGCGGCTCGCGGCGGAGAAGTCCACGCTCGACGCCTTGGCGGGGACGGTCGCGGGCCACCGCTACCACTACCTTCGCATCGATCCGCACCGGAACCTCGTCCCGCTCGGCCGGCTCGGCTTCACGTACGACACGACGCTCGGCTTCCCCGACGCGCTCGGCTTCCGCGCCGGATGTGCGCATCCGTTCCACCCCTGGGACTTCGAGCGGGACGAGCCGGCGGCGATCGTCGAGGTGCCGCTCGCCGCGATGGACGCGACGCTCGCGGAGGCGCGCTACCAGGGCTTGAGCGCGGCGGCCGCGAAGCCGCAGCTGCTCGCGCTACTCGACTGGGCCGCCGAGCACGGCGGCCGCTTCTCGATCCTCTGGCATCCCGACCGCTTCGACAGGTCGAGCTCGCGCGGCTGGGATCGCCTCTACTTCGAGGTGCTCGACGCGGTGCGCGAGCGTGGCGGCGTCTGCCTGCCGGCCGGTGAGCTGGCCGCCTCGCTCTACGATCGGTAGATGAGCCCGGACAGGCAGCTCAGCCACCGCCAGATCCTCATCGTCTACAGCGGGCTGATGCTGGGGATGCTGCTCGCGGCGCTCGACCAGACGATCGTCTCCACCGCGCTGCCGAGAATCTCCGAAGATCTCCACGGGATCAATGAGTACTCATGGGTCGTCACGGCTTATCTGCTCGCGTCGACCATCTCGCAGCCGGTCTACGGGAAGCTCGGCGATCTCTACGGGCGTAAGCGACTCTTCCAGTTCGCAATCGTGGTCTTCCTCGTCGGCTCGGCGCTCTGCGGCATCTCGCAGAACATGGGCGAGCTGGCTGGGTTCCGCGGGCTCCAGGGGCTCGGTGCGGGCGGCCTGATGGTCGGCGCGCTTTCGATCATCGGCGACATCGTCCCGCCCCGCGAGCGGGGCAAGTACCAGGGCTATATGGGCGGCGTCTTCGCGCTCGCGTCCGTCATCGGGCCGCTCATCGGCGGTTTCTTCGTCGACGACCTCTCATGGCGCTGGGTCTTCTACGTCAACCTGCCCGTCGGCGCGCTTGCACTCGTCGTGATCGCGGCCGTCCTCCAGAGCTCGACCGAGCGGCGCTCGCACCGGATCGACTACGAGGGCGTGGCCTCCCTTGCGCTCGGAGCGGGTTTGATCACGCTCGGTCTGACGTGGGGCGGGACCCAGTACCCGTGGGGATCGAGGGAGGTGGTCGCGTGCTTCCTTGTCGGCGCCGTCGCCGTCGTCGCCTTCGTCTTCGTCGAACGGCGGGCCATTGAACCGCTCATCCCGCCGCACCTGTTCCGCAACGCGATCTTCGACGCGAGCTCAGCGATGGCATTTCTCGTCGGGTTGGCGATGTTCGGCGCCCTAGTCTTTCTGCCGCTCTTCCTCCAGGTAGTGCACGGGCTGACTCCGACTCGGTCGGGGCTCAGCGTGCTTCCACTGATGGGCGGGCTGCTCGTCGCGTCGATCCTCGGCGGCCGCACGATCTCGAAGATCGGCCGCTACCGCGCCTTCCCGATCGCCGGTACCGCGCTCATGGCCCTCGGGATGTGGCTCTTCTCTCGAATCGGTGTCTCCACCTCGTACCTCTCCCTCTCAGCAGGGATGATCGTGCTCGGGGTCGGGCTCGGTCTCGTGATGCCGGTACTTGTCCTCGCGGTCCAGAACGCGGTCGACCCTGGAGACATGGGCACCGCGACCGCGGCCTCGACCTTCTTCCGTTCGGTCGGCGCAGTGTTCGGTGTGGCGGTCTTCGGCGCGATCTTCGTCAACCGGCTTGGCTACTGGCTGCCGCGCGACCTGCCGGCGAGCGCCCATCTCAGCGCGAAGGCGGCCAACGCCCTCTTGAACTCGAAACCCGCCGCGCTGAAGAAGCTGCCAGGGCCCATCCACACCGGGCTGGTCGACGCCTTCGCGAGCTCGCTCCACACCGTTTTCCTCTGGGGAGTGCCGTTCGGGATCGCGGCCTTCCTCGTCTCGCTTCTCCTGCGTGAGGTGCCGCTGCGGGAACGCCACGCGGAGCCGCTCGCGGCTGCGACGGCGGACGCCTCCGGCGAAGCGGCCACCTAACCCGGTCCGTAGACTCCGCCGCGTGACCGAGGTGGACGCGTCGCACGCTGAGCCCACGCTCGAGTGGGACACACCGCTCTTTCGGATGGCGCGCGCCCAGTTCGAGCAGGCGCTGCCCTACGCGGAAGTCTCGGAGATGGTCGCCGAGCGGCTCAGCTACCCCGAGCGCGCGGTCATCGTCAGCGTCCCGCTCCACCGCGACGACGGTGCGATCCAGATCTATCCCGGCTACCGCGTCCAGCACTCCACCGTGGCCGGACCGACGAAGGGCGGGCTCCGCTACGACCCGGAGGTCTCGCTCGGCGAGTGCGCGGCGCTCGCGATGTGGATGACGTGGAAGTGCGCGCTCCTCCAGCTCCCGTACGGCGGCGCGAAGGGCGGCATCCGCTGCGACTCCCATGCCCTGTCGCCGCGCGAGCTCGAGAGGCTGACGCGCCGGTTCACGTCCGAGCTCGTGCGCGAGATCGGCCCGCAGAGCGACATCCCTGCGCCGGACATGGCCACGAACGAGCAGACGATGGCCTGGATCATGGACACGTACTCGATGCTGAAGGGCTACGCCGTGCCGGAGATCGTGACGGGCAAGCCGATCTCGCTCGGCGGCTCGCTGTTCCGGCGGGAGGCGACGGGAGCCGGCGTCGTGATGGTGGCGGAGCAGGCGGGACGCAGGCAGGGCTGGGAGCTCGCGGGGAAGACATGCGTCGTGCAGGGCTTCGGCAACGTCGGCGGCGTCGCGGCGAGCGAGCTGTACGACCGCGGCGCCTGTGTCCTTGCCGTCTCGGACATCTCCGGCGGTCTCCACGACGAGCGCGGCCTCGACGTCCCGGCGCTCCACGCGTATGCCGCCGAGCACGGCTCGCTCGAGGGCTACGACCTCTGTGAGCGGATCACGAACGAGCAGCTCCTCGAGCTTTCGTGCGACCTGCTCGCCCTCGCCGCGCGCGAGGACCAGCTCCACGGCGACAACGCTGGACGCGTGCAGGCCGGAATGATCGTCGAGGGCGCGAACGGCCCGACCACGCTCGAGGCGGACGAGATCCTTCGCGAGCGTGGCATCCCGGTCGTCCCGGACATCCTCGCGAACGCCGGTGGCGTAACGGTCTCCTACTTCGAGTGGGTGCAGGATCTCGGGCGGCTGTTCTGGGACCGGGACGAGATCCGCCGTAAGCTCGCGGACAAGATGGGCACCGCGTTCGACCGTGTCTACTCCATCGCGGCGGAGAAGGAGATCACACTGCGACAGGCCGCGATGGTCGCGGCCATCCGGCAGGTCGCCGGCGCGCTCGAAGCCCGCGGCATCTATCCGTAGACGAGAATGCGCACGATGACTCCCGAGACGATCCGCGACGCGATGGTTCCCGAGCCAACGACGCTCGCCGCCGGCGCGACCGCGCAGGAGGCCGGGCGCTACCTCGCCGACAGCCGCGACGTGCGCGCGATCTTCGTCACGGAGGACGGGGGGGAGCTCGTCGGCGTCGTGACGCGCAAGACGCTCGTCCGCGAAGTCGTCGCCGCGGGACTCGACCCACAGCGCGTCACGCTGCGCGACATCGCCGAGCCGCCGCACTTCACGCTCGACGCCGGCCGTGGTCTCGAGGACGGGTACCGTTTCCTCGAGGAACAGGATCTCGAGCGCGTGCCCGTCGTGGAGGACGGGCGGCTCGTGGGAGTCCTCTCTCGCGCGGTGGTGCAACGGCGCCTCGCCGAGGACGAAGTCCTCTAAGTAGGAGGGATTGGCGACACAGCGGCTGTGCCGCGGTTGACGCGCTGGGCATGGCGAGGCGGCGTCCTCAGTCGCCCCGATAGCTCTCGCTATCGGGGCTCCCTGCGTCCTTGCCTCGCGGCGCCCAGCGCGTCCCCGCAGCGAGCACCGTTCCGCCAATCCCTCCTACTAGCAGCAGGTGTACGCGCCAGGCGGTGCGGCGCCTTCTTCCGGCTCGGGCAGTTCGGCAGCCGCGAGCGCGGCACCGTCGAGGATGTCGCGCTCGCTCGCGCGGATGCCGTCGAGGCTGTAGGCGTCGAGGATCGCGACGAGAATCGCCGCGCCGGCGATGATCACCGGCGCGCGCTCCGGGTCGAGCGCGGGGACGAGCCGGCGCACTGCCAACGGCAGTGCAGCGAGGCGTTCGAGCTGCGCCTCCGCGCCGGCGCGCGTGAGGACGTGGCTGTGAACGCGCTCCCGGTCGTACGCCTCCAGCGCGAGGTCGAGCGCGGCGAGCGTCGTGATCGTCCCGGCGACGCCGACCGCCGCCGTCGGCTCGAGCGGCGGGAGAAGTGCGCGCGCGGCCGCCTCGATCGCGGCGACGTCCTCGCCGTACCGCTCGGTGAACCGGACGGAGCCGGCGGGCAGGCTCACGCCGAAGTCGTCGAGCACGAGCTCGGTCGAGCCGCCGCCGATGTCGACCAGCAGCGTCCCCGCTTCGATGCCGCCGAGCCCGCGCCGCGTCAGCTCTGCCTCGTCGTCGCCGGAGAGCAGCCGCGTCGCGAAGCCGTAGCTCCATTCGATCTCGCCGAGGAACGCCTCGCCGTTCTCCGCGTCGCGGACGGCGCTCGTCGCCACGAGCAGCGTCCGCTCGGCGCCGAGCGCCTCGGCAGTGCGGCGGTAGTCGGAGAGGACGTTGCGGACCCGGGCAATCGGGACGGGGAGGAGGCGGCCGCGCGCGTCGACCCCTTCGCCGAGGCGCGTGATGCGGGTCTCGCGATGGAGCTCGCGCGCAACGCCGTCCTCGACGTCCGCGACGAGCAGGCGGGTCGTGTTCGTTCCCAGATCGAGCGCGGCGACCCTCACAGGAGGAGCGGGGCGAGGGCCTTGGCCCAGCCGGCCGCGCCTTCCAGCTCGTCGAGCGCCGTGCGGAGCACGGCCAGCTGCGCGAGCGAGGCGCGCAGGCGGGCGACGCTCGCCTGCAGCTCCTCGGTGTCGCCGAACGTCTCGATCTTCGCTGCCGCCGCCTCGGCTTTCGCCGCGAAGTCACCGAGCGTGTCGACGGCGTGAGCGCGCGTTTCCGCGAGCGCCTGCCAGGTGGCCCGCACGTCCGCGACCAGGCGCCAGGTTGCCGCAGATCCGGCGACGACCGCGACCCCGAGAGCGCCCCAGACAGCCCAATCCCACATCGGAGGGATCGTAACGAGGGTGCTAGAATGTGGGCCGCGACGCGGGGTGGAGCAGTCAGGTAGCTCGCCGGGCTCATAACCCGGAGGTCGCAGGTTCAAATCCTGCCCCCGCTATCGAGAGGCCCCGGTAACGGGCCTCTCTGTTTCAGCGGTCGATCAGCCGCTGGTGCGCCGCGCTGTAGCGGTCTCCTGCCGCTTCGAGGTGCGATTCGGCGATCTCCCGGAGATCGGCGTCGCTCAACTCGAGCTCGGTCGCCGCGATGTTCTCGTCGAGCCGGCGGAGTTTCGTCGTGCCAGGGATCGGGACGATCCAGGGCCGCTGCGACAGGAGCCAGGCGAGTGCGACCTGAGCGGGCGATGCGCCGTTGCGCTCCGCGATGCGGCCGAGGAGCTCCACGAAGGCGAGGTTCGCGCGT
The DNA here is from genome assembly GCA_963737515.1 of uncultured Actinomycetes bacterium. Taxonomy (GTDB): domain Bacteria; phylum Actinomycetota; class Thermoleophilia; order Gaiellales; family Gaiellaceae; genus Palsa-739. The sequence continues at coordinate 132,408 of CAVTSV010000001.1, forward strand.
CGAGCCTCCGGCTCGAAGCGGGGGAGTCCGTTGCGGAAGTCGCCGCTCTCGAACTCGGTGTCCGGCGAGATCGTTCCGGTCAGGAAGCCGCGGCCGAGCGGGCTGAACGGGACAAAGCCGATGCCGAGCTCGTCGAGTACCGGCAGGATCTCGGGCTCGGGCTCCCGCCAGAAGAGCGAGTACTCGCTCTGAAGCGCGGTGACCGGCTGAACTGCGTGCGCGCGGCGGATCGTCTCGGCGCCCGCCTCGGAGAGTCCGAAGTGGCCCACCTTGCCCTCCTCGATCAGCTCGCGGACGGTTCCCGCGACGTCCTCGATCGGGACGTCGGGGTCGACGCGGTGCTGGTAGAGGAGGTCGATCCGGTCGGTGCGGAGCCGCTGCAGCGACGCCTCGACGCTGCTTCGGATCGTCTCGGGCCGGCTGTCGACGCCGCTCTCGCGTCCCGCCGCGCCTTCGAGATCGAAGCCGAACTTCGTCGCGATCACGACCTGGTCGCGCACCGGCTCGAGCGCCTCGCCCACGAGATCCTCGTTTGTGAACGGCCCGTACACCTGGGCGGTGTCGAAGAGCGTGATACCGCGCCCGACGGCCGCGCGGAGCAGAGCGATCGAGTCGGCGCGGTCCGGGAAGGGCGGGAAGCTCTGGCTCATTCCCATGCAGCCGAGCCCGAGCGCGGAGACCTCGAGTCCCTGTCCAAGTCGCCGCGTCTTCATGCCGCTGCTCATGATCGCTGAAAGCGGTTGCGAAGCGTCGAAGCGACCGTCACCCTGTAGGCGGTGCGTGGGGCCGCTCTCGCAGTCCTTGTTGCCGTCGTAGCGGTCTCGACGGCCCTCGCCGCTCCGGCGCGCCGGGCGACGCTGCCGCACGTCCTCCGCTTCGTCGACACGTCGCGGACGATCGAGCTGCCGAGCGGGAAGCGTGTGCCGCGCCCGGTGACGACGGAGTTCTGGTACCCGCCCGCGCGCGACGGAGATGGGCCGTTCCCGCTCCTCGTTTTCGGGCACGGCTTCACCGCGACGCCGTGGTGGTACCGGCGCCTCCTCCGTGACTGGGCGGCAGCCGGCTACGTCGTGGCCGCGCCGATCTTCCCGCTCGAGAACGCGAACGCCCCTGGCGGCCCGAACGAGGACGATCTCGTCAACCAGCCGCGCGATATGAGCTTCGTCATCACCAAGGTGCTCGCCGCGAGCGCCTCGGCGAAGAGTCCGCTGTCGGGCCTCGTGGAGCCGGAGAAGATCGCGGTCGCCGGCCAGTCCGACGGCGCCGAGACGGCGTACGCCGCCGCCTACGAGCGGCCCTGGCGGGACTCGCGCATCCGCGCGGCTCTCGCTCTCTCCGGCGCGATCATCGGCCCCCGCAGGTACGTCGAGAGAGACGGCGTGCCGCTCCTCGCCGTCCAGGGCACGGCCGACCGGATCAACCCGCCGGTGTACACCCACGCGCTCTTCGGCGCCGTGGGCCGCCCGAAGTTCCTCCTCCTGCTGCGCGGCGCCGGCCACCTGCCGCCGTACACGGTTCCCGGCCGGACGTTCGCGACGGTGCTGCACGTGACGGTCGCTTTCCTCGACCACTACCTCGGCGACGGCCCGCTCGCCGCGATCGGGAACGCTGCGCACGGCCTTCCCACCGCCGATCTGACGAGCGAGCCCTAGGCCAATCCGACCGTCTGCGCGATCAAGAAGACGTTGAGGCCCGTGATCAGCGCGGCCAGTCCCCACGCCGTCCACGTCGTGATTCGCCGGTTGACGTGGACGCCCATCACGTCACGTCGGCTCGTGAGCAGCACGAGCGGGATGAGAGCGAACGGGATCCCGAACGAGAGCACGACCTGGCTGAGGACGAGTGCGCTCGTGGGGCTGACACCGACGGCGAGGACGACGATCGCCGGAACCATCGTGACGATACGGCGGATGTAGAGGCCGATGTTGATGTTGATGAAGCCGGCCATCACGACCTGGCCGGCGTACGTGCCGACGCTCGAGGACGAGGCGCCGGAGGCGAGCAGGGCCACGGCGAAGGCGAGTGCAGCTCCGCCGCCGACGAGGTTGCCGAGCTGCGCATGCGCTCCCTGGATCGTGTCGACCCCCGTGAGCCCGGAGCCGTGGAAGAGTTTCGCCGCGACCGCCAGCATGCTCAGGTTGATCAGGCCGGCGAGGCTGAGCGCGATCATCACGTCGGTGCGCTCGAAGCGCAGCACGCGCGCACGCTCGGCGTCGTCGCGGACCGGCATCCGCCCCTTCGTCAGGGCGGAGTGGAGGTAGATCGCATGGGGCATCACTGTCGCGCCGATGATCCCGACGGCGAGGTAGATCGCCGCGGTCGAGCCAAGCTTGGGCGGCAGGAAGCTCTGCAGGCTGTCGGAGGCGGACGGCCCGATCTTGAGGGTCTCGTAGAGGAAGCCGAGGAAGATGATCCCGAGCAGAGCGGTGATCGCGAGCTCGAACGGCCGGAAGCTGTGGCGACGCAGCTCGAGGATGCCGAAGGCGATGAAGCCCGTCATCACACCGGCGATGACGAGCGGGACGTGGAAGAGAAGGTTCAGCCCGAGCGCCGCGCCGAGGAACTCGGCTATGTCGGTCGACATCGAGATGATCTCTGCCTGTATCCACATTCCCCACGAGGCCCAGCGCGGGTAGTGCCCACGGAAGCTCTCGGGGAGGTTGGTGTCGGTGACGATGCCGAGCTTGGCCGAGAGGTACTGGATGAGCATCGCCATGAGGTTCGCGGCGAGCACGACCCAGAGCAGGAGGTAGCCGAACTTCGCTCCGCCCTGGACGTTCGTCGCGAAGTTGCCCGGGTCGACGTAGGCGATCGACGCCACGAACGCCGGGCCGAGCATCATCAGCGTCGCGCGGAAGCGGCCACGGCGAAGAAGGGCCTCGAGCGGAGTGATCCCCGCCTCGTGCGCCTCGAGCGTGAGCACGTCGACGGGTGTCACGTCGCTCCCACGCGCATCGCGCGCGCGAGCGCGATGCCGAGCGCATGTGTTCGGCCGCCGGCGCGGACGAGCAGCGGCCCGTCGAACGGCTGCCGCTCGACGAGCTCAAGCTGCGCACCCGGGGCGATGTCCTGTTGGCTCAGGAACCGGAGCATCTCCGGCTCCTCGTCGGGGACGCGTACGAACCGCGCTTGCTCGCCCGGCTCCAGCTCGTCCAGGCTCCGCGTCGCTTCGGCGGCGATCTTGAGCTCGCGGCTCGGGATGGGGTCGCCGTGCGGGTCGACGCTCGGATTGCCGAGCTTCGCGGCGATCAGCTCCTCGAGCTCCTCCGACAGCGCGTGCTCGAGGATCTCCGCCTCGGCGTCCACCTCGTCCCACGTCATCCCGAGGTTCTCGACGAGGAACAGCTCGAGCAGCCGGTGATGGCGGATCACCTCGAGCGCGACGCGGCGGCCGCGTTCGGTGAGCCGGACGCCGCGGTACGGCTCGTGCTCCGCGAGACCGAGCGATGAGAGCTTGCGGAGCATCCCCGAGACCGAAGCGGGGCGGACGTCTAGCAGCGCCGCGAGATCGTTCGTCGAGGCCGAGCCGTCGCGTTCCTCGAGGGTGTAGATCGCCTTCGCGTAGTCCTCGACCGCAGTCGTGCGACTGTCATCATGTTGAGCCATGCCTAAATATTAGATTAGGCAGCCGGAGAACGCTAGCGCGGATTGCGAATCCCGATCGCCCCGACGAGGCCGCCGAGGACGAGCAGGCCCGCGACCGCGACCATCGTGTGGTGGAAGCCGCGCTCGGTGAGGTGCGTGCTGCCGCTCGAGGCCGCGATCCCGAGGATGGAGACAGCGAGCAGGCCGCCGATGCGCGCGACCGCGTTGTTCACTCCCGACGCCACGCCGGCGTCGCCCGCGGTCGCGTCCGCCAGCACCGTCGTCGTCAGCGGCGCGACCGTGAGCGACAGTCCGACCGCGAAGACGAGGAGCGCGGGAAGGAGGTCGAGCCAGTAGCGCGGGTGCGCCGGCAGGCGTGAGTAGTCGAGCACCGCCACACCGGCGATCACCGGTCCGAGCGCCATGAACCAGCGCGGCCCGATCGCCATCGAGAGCTTCCCCGTCCGCGGCGAGAGGAAGAACATCACGATCGTGATCGGCAGCAGCGCCGCGCCCGCGCGCAACGCCGAGTAGTGGGAGAACTCGATGAGGAAGAGCGTCAGGAAGACGCTCAGTCCCGACAAGGCGCCGTAGACGGAGAGCGTCTCGACGTTCGTCACACTGAAGTTTCGCAGGCGGAACAGGTGGAGCGGCAGCATCGGCATCGGCGTGCGCAGTTCATAGGCGACGAAGGCGACGAGCAGCGCTGCTCCGCCGGCGAGCCCGCCGGCGACGAGCGGGTCGCTCCAGCCGCGGCTCGGCTGCTCGATGAAGCCGGTCACCAGCAGTCCGAGTCCCGTCACGCAGAGCAGGGCGCCGGGGAAGTCGATGCGGAGGTCGGTGCGCCGCGCCTGCTTCATCCCGCCGAGCCGCATCACGAGCCCGAGTGTGAACAGCGCGATGGGGACGTTGATGAGGAAGATCACCCGCCAGCTGGTCGCGTCGATGAGCGAGCCGCCGACGAGCGGGCCGATCACGAACGAGATCCCGCTCCAGGCTGTCCACTGGCCGATCGCGGCGCCGCGCTCGGCGCCGGTGAACGTCGCGGTGAGGACGGCGAGGGACGCGGGGGTGAGCAGCGCGCCGGCGACTCCCTGGATGCCGCGGAAGACGATGAGCGTCGTCGCGTCGGGCGCGAACGCGCACAGGACGGAGGCGATTCCGAACGCTGCGACGCCTAATCCGAACATCCGCAGCTCGCCGAAGATGTCCCCGAGCGAGCCGCCGACGAGGATCAGGGCGCCGAGCATGAGGAGGTAGGCGCTGACCACCCACTGCATCGACGAGAGTCCGACGCCGAAGTCGTGGGCCATGTAGGGGAGCGCGACGTTGACGACCGAGCCGTCGATGAAAGCCATCGACGAGCCGAGAATGCTCGCGACGAGGGTCCAGCGGGCCGCGTTCGACATTTACAGGATCCTAAAGTCCTGCCCTGGTGCTACCCCCGCCGCGCGTGCAACCATGGCTGTAGGTGGATGAACTAGCGCCCGGCTCTGCAGGGGAGCGCGAGGCTCCGCGCCGCATCGGCCGCGGGGTCTTCCTCGGCACGGTCGCAGGCGGACTCTCTTCCCTCTGGTGGGGCAAGGCCGTCTGGGGCGGCGCTTCGCGTGTGCTCAGCCCGGTCGAGAACGCGATCCCGCTCCTGCCGTCGGGGGGCTGGCGGATCTACACGGTCGCGGCGACGATGCCTGTCTTCGATCCGGCGACGTGGCGGCTGCGGATCGGCGGGCTCGTCGAGCAGCCGCAGACGCTGAACTACGGCCAGCTGCGCGCGCTGCCGCAGGCGTCGCAGGTCTCCGTCTTCCACTGCGTGACGGGCTGGACCGTGAACGGTGTGCACTGGCGCGGCGTCCGCTTCCGGGATCTGCTTGCAGGCGCGCGTCCGCAGTCGGGTGCGCACGCGCTCCAGTTCATCTCCGCCGAGAAGCCGTACATCGACTACCTCACGCTCGAGCAGGCGATGCTGCCCGACGTCCTGCTCGCGTGGGAGATGGACGGCAAGCCGCTGCTGCAGGAGCACGGCGCGCCCGTGCGGGTTGTGATCCCCGACATGTACGGCTACAAGAACGTGAAGTGGGTGGAGGCGATCAACCTCGTCTCCGCGGCGGAGAGCGGCTACTGGGAGCAGCTCGGCTACGACCGCGACGCGTGGGTCGGCCGCTCCAACGGCTACACGTCGTGAGGCCGGGGTACGTCCGGCGCTTCTCCCGCGTGGAGCGGTTGCTGCACTGGGTGAACGCGCTCGGCTTCTTCTTCCTGCTCGCGACGGGGCTGATCCTCTACCTGCCGAGACTCTCGGTGCTGGTGGCGCGGCGCCAGCTGATCCAGAGCCTCCACTTCTGGGTGGGCGTCGGTTGGCTCGCCGCGCTCGCAGTAATCGTCGTGCTCGGGGGCCGGCGGCTGTGGCGGACGGCGCGGGAGCTCGAGTCTTTCGACCGCGACGACCTGCTCTGGCTGCGCGGCCGCAAGGCGCCGCAGGGGAGGTTCAACGCGGGACAGAAGATCAACGCCGCCCTCAACGCCGCCTTCGCGGTGCTGTTCGGCGTCTCCGGCCTCCTGCTCTGGTTCGGCGAGCAGGACACGCGCTTTCGCTTCGCAAGCACGGTCCTCCTCCACGACGGGCTGATGTACGTCTCACTCGTCCTGCTGGCCGGCCACCTGTACCTCGCCCTGATCCATCCGGCGACGCGGCACGCGCTGCGCGGGATGACCCTCGGTACCGTGCGGGAAGACTGGGCGCGGCAGCATCACGCCAGCTGGGACGCCGGCGGCGGGCGAGACTAGCTAGGCGCCTCGCCCGCCGGTTTCGGAGGGAGGGACCTGCGCTACTTCGCCTGCGCTGGCTGCGTGCCGAGCGTCAGCGTGATCTTCCGTGTCGTGCCCTTCCGCTGGATCGTCAGCGTCACGGTCTCGCCGGGATGCGACTGCGTGACGAAGGCGGTGAGCACGCCGGCATTGGGGACGCTCTTGCCGTTGTAGGCGGTGATGATGTCGCCCGCCTTGAGGCCCGCCTGCGCGGACGGAGAGCCCGCGATGATGCGGCCGATCTTCGCGCCACCGCTTGTCGCGTTGCCGATCTCGACGCCCATGTAGGCGTGCTTGACGGTGCCGCCTGCGATCAGCGTCTGGGCCGAGCTCTTGACCGAGTCGATCGGGGCGGCGAAGCCCACGCCTGCGTTGGCGTTCGGGTCGCCTGCCGGGAGCTGGTCGTTGATCCCGATCACGGTGTTCGTCGCGACGTCGATCAGCGGGCCGCCGGAGTTCCCATGATTGATCGCGGCGTCGGTCTGGATCGCGCCGGCAATCGTGAAGCCGTTCGGGGCGGTTATCGACCGGTTGATCGCGCTCACGATCCCGGCAGTCATCGTCCCGGCCAAGCTCGTGCTGAACGGCGTGCCGATCGCGGCGACCTCCTGCCCGGGCTGCACCGCCGAGGAATTGCCGAGCGTGAGCGGATGGAGCTCGGCCTTGGGAACGTCGACGTGGATCACGGCCGAGTCCGTCGAGCCATCGGTCCCGACGACTGTCGCCTTGACGGTCGAGCCGTTCCCGAGGATGACGTTGACCGATTGCGCGCCGGCCACGACATGGTCGGCGGTGAGGATGTCGCCCTTCGAGTCGATCTCGAAGCCGCTTCCGAACGCCTGCACCTTCTGCTGGCTCGGGCCGCCGAAGGGGCTGATGCCTGCCCCCGCCGTCGTGGTTACCGCGACGGTGACGACCCCTGCCACATCCTGCTGGTAGACCTGCGTGAGCGAGTTGGTGCTCGCTGTGGACGAGACCGGCTCGGTCGGGGTGACGGGCGTCGTGGTCGGCGTCGTCGATTTGCTGCTCATCAGGCTGTGGGCGCCGAAACCGGCGGCCACGCCGACGACGAGGGCGACCGCGATGGCAAGAAAGCGACGGGAACTGGGATTCATCGGATGCGTCTCCTTGACAGGTTGTTGGCCCCAGAGTGCCCGTCGCGCCTAGGACCAGGATGAGAGTTCGTTGAGCATCGCCTAAGAGGCACTTCCGGACAAGTCGCGTTCTGCGATCCTGGCGGGATGGTTTCCCAGCAGCCGCCGCGTCCCGCCCAGTTTCTCCGAGCCGACGCGCGCACGCATGTGGCGACGGTGACGCTGATCGCGTCCTACGACGGCGCGAACGACGGTTTCAACTTCGACGGCTACTCGCGGGAGCTGATGTGGACGGTGCCGCGCGGCTGGACGATTCGCGTTCTCTGCAAGAACCACGGTTCGCTCCGGCACTCGTGCGCGGTCGTCCACGGCCCGAGCTCCACCAAGCCTGCGTTTCCCGGCGCCGCGACTCCGCACCCGACGTCGGGCCTCGCTCCGGGCAAGAGCGCGACGTTCTCGTTCCGCGCCGCGAGAGCGGGCGTCTACCGCTTCGCCTGCCTCGTCGCCGGCCAGGAGGCCGCGCGGATGTGGGACGTGCTCACGATCTCCCGCCGCGGCAAGCCGTCCGTGGTCGATCTACAGGGCCGCTAGCGGCGCCGCAGGATCGTCATCCACCAAATGCCGACGGCCACCAGGAGGCCGACCGGCAGCACGAGCGTGAGGATCGAGCCGGCGAGGAAGTCGGCGGCGATCACGTCCATGAGAGCTCCTCGGTTCGGGGCTCGGCTGTCGGCGTGTCGGCCGTGGGCGCGAGCCAGCGGTAGAAGGCGACGAATGCGGCGACGAGATAGGCGAGCGAGCCTGGCACCCACATGATCCCCGCCGCGAGCGCTTGGTCGCTCGACGCGGAGAGGCCGAACGCGCGATGGTCGAGCGACGCGTAGACGGGATAGAGCGGGTGGGAGGCGTACGCGAGCACGATCGCGAGGATCCAGCCGGGAATCGCCGCCGCGACGAACCAGCCGGCGCGCCGCAGGTGGTCGAGGCGAGACCGGACAGGCGGTGCGTCGAGGAGCGGCCCCCAGAAGAGGAGCGCGGCGGCCAAGAAGCACGTGTGCTCGAGCAGGTGGACGTCCTCGTGCACGACCGCCGCTCCGTACAGGTACGGGAGGTGCCATGCGACGAGAGTGGCGGTGAGGACGGCGACGGCTACCGGAGGTCTGGTCAGCGTCCGCGCCGCGAGCCGTAGCGGTGCCGACCAGCGGCCGCGCGCCAGGCCACGCGCGGCGGCGCGCCGGGCTCTCGCCGGGAAGGGCATCCACATCCGGGGCCACGGCCGGCCGAGCACGAGCAGCGGTGGCACGACCGTCAGCAGGAACACGTGCTGGGTCATGTGCATCGCGAACGACGTGTCCGCCCAGTTGTCGAACGGCGGCTCGAGCACGACGAAGAGCGTCACGATCCCGAGGTAGAAGCACGCCTCGCGGAGCCAGCGGTGCCGGCCGCGCCCGCCGAGCGCGTAGAGCGCCGCCGCGAGCACGCAGAACGCGAGCGGCGGGATGGACACCTAGGCGACCAGGTACAGGACGGCCCAGGCGACGACGGCGATGCCGGCGAGGAACGTCCAGTAGAAGCTCAGGGCGACGAGTTCGACCTTGACGAGCGCGAGGGGGTCGCGGATGTCGTGCTGTGTTCGGTGCCGATCGCCGGACGCTTCGCCCGGAGCCGGCTCGCTCGACATGGCCAGTCGCGAATAGCGGAGAGACGTCGCGAGGGTCGTCTCCAGCCAGAAGAGTGTTCCGACGACGAAGAGAGCCATGAAGGCCGTCCAGCCGACGTAGACGCTCGCGTAGGCGCCGTCCGTCGGGCCGAAGCCCTGCTCCGCCCACGCGAGGACCTGCAACACGAGTCCCGCGAACCCGAGCACGAACGCAGCGATCCCCTTGACCCGCCATTGCCAGAGCCGCTCGGCCAACCGGTCGCGGAGGCCGAGACGGACGAGCACGGCGCTCGCCACCCAGCACGCGACGATCGCCGTCCCCCAGCCGAGCGACGGGTTCACGCCGTGCGGCTTCCACAGCACCTTCTGGTCGATCGAGCGGAGGTAGAAGAATGCGAAGAGGAAGGCGAGGAAGAAGAAGGCGGTCGCTCCGGCGAGCAGGTACCCCGCCGCCGAGAGGCTGCGCGCGAGAACCTCAGGCGACTCGCCCTCGACGACCGCGTAGTCCGTGTTCTCGCTCGCGAGTTGCGTGCTCAAGTCAGTCGCTCCCCGCCGGCGCGCCCGCCGGCACGACCCACGTCGGCGCCGGCCCCTCGCCGTAGCCGTACGGGTCGCTCGTGAAGGTCGGGATGCGGTCGAAGTTGTGCACCGGCACCGGCGACGGCAGCTGGAACTCGATCGACCGGGATCCCCACGGGTTCGCCTCGGCGGCCGTCTTCTTGAACGCCTGCGACCACACGAGGTTGTAGAGGAACACGAGCATCGAGATCCCCAGGAGGAAGGCCGAGACCGAGACCCAGTCGTTGATGAACTGGAGGTTGAGCGGATACGTGACAACACGCCGTGGCATGCCGAGGAAGCCGGCGGCGAACAGTGGCGCGAATGTCGAGTTGAAGAAGACGAACATCGTCCAGAAGTGGATCTTCCCGAGCCGCTCGTTGAACTCGTACCCGGTCATCTTCGGCACCCAGTAGTAGACGGCGGCGAAGAACGTGAAGATCAGCCCGCCCATGATCGTGTAGTGGAAGTGGGCCATCGAGAAGAAACTCCCGTGCGTCGTCACGTCGCTCGGCACATCCGAGAGGAAGACGCCGGAGAGGCCGCCGATGAGGAAGTTGAAGAACCAGCCGAGGCAGAAGAGCATCGGCACGGTGAAGCGGATGTGGCCCCGCCAGATGGTCATCATCCCGCAGATGAACGTGAAGCCGGTCGGGATCGAGATCAGCTCCGTCGAGAGCATGTAGAAGGGACGGAGATCGGCGTTGATCCCGCTCACGAAGAGGTGGTGCTGCCACACCATCCACGAGAGGATGGTCACCCCGAGCAGACCGGCCACCGCGAGGCGGTAGCCCCAGAGCGGCTTCCGGGAGAAGACCGGCAGCAGTTCGAGCACGACCGCGAAACCCGGCAGGGCGAGGATGTACACCTCCGGGTGGCCGAAGATCCAGAAGAGGTTCTCGTAGAGGTAGTTCGAGCCTCCTCCGCCCGCGACGAAGAACGTCGTGTTGATCGCGCGGTCGAACGCTCCCATCGCCAGCGTCGCGACGAGCACCGGCGCCGCGAGCACCATGAGCGCCGCGGTCGAGATCACGCCCCAGACGAAAATCGGCAGCCGCGTCCAGGTCAGCCCCGGCGCGCGCATCGTCAGGATCGTCGCGATCATGTTCAGGCCGAGTAGCGTCATGGAGATCCCGACGAGCGCGAAGAAGAGGATGTAGCAGTCCATTCCCGCGCTGGCCTGCGTCTCGAGCGGCGGATAGCCCGTCCAGCCGGTCGGGAAGCCGCCGAAGAAGATCGTCGTCGTGAGGATCGCGCCGGCCGACATCAGCAGCCAGAACGTCAGCGCCTCGATGCGCGGGAATGCCATCCGCCGGGCGCCAATGAGGATCGGGACGAAGTAGTTCGCGAACGGCCCGAGAATGGCGCTCGACATGATCCCCATCATCATCGTGCCGTGGAGGCCGACGATCGTCAGATACGTCCCGGCCGGGAAGACCTGGGTCGTCGGGCGGAGCAGCTCGGTGCGGATGAGCATCGCGTTCACGCCGCCGATGAAGAAGAACAGCCCGATCCCCCACAGGTACTGGATCCCGACGACCTTGTGGTCGGTGCAGAGGCCGAAGTACCGCGACCAGCCGCCGGTCTCCTTCTCGCGCAGCGACGGCGGATAGCCGCGCAGGCGGGCGAAGGGATAGTTGAAGAAGCCGAGGCCGACGAGGAAGCCCAGGACGCCGCCGATGTACGCCATGAAGACGGAAAGCTCGTTGTAGTCGACGTCGTTGATGAAATCGAGGCTCCCGCTCGTGCCGAGCGCGTGGGCGCCGAACCAGCCCGCGTACCACCCGCCGACGCCGAGCACGATTCCCGTCAGCAAGTTGAAGCCGATCAGCCGGCGAGCAGCAGCCACCACCTCAGCCTCCTCTCCTCAGCGGTCCCGGCAGGTACTCCTCGCGGAAGGCGGGGAGGTACTTCGCGATCGGCTGGTCGAGCTTCTGCTGCTGCGCGATCCAGGCGTGGAACTGCGGGACGGTGACGACGTGCCCGTCGCTGAACATGTAGCCGTGCCAGAGCCCGCAGAGCTCGGCGCAGCGGATGTGGAAGAGGCCCGGCGCCTTCGTCTGGACGAAGGCGACGTTGTCGACGCGGGGGTTCGCGTCGGCCTTCACGCCGAGCTCGTAGGCCCAGAAGGAGTGGACGACGTCGAGCGAGGTGACGTGGAGCACGATGTCCGTGTCCTCGGGCAGCACGAGCTCGTGCGTCTCGAACCCGCCGAAGCCGGGATAGCGAAACGTGAACTCCCACTGCTGGGCGATCACCTGAACCGCGATCTTGTCCCCGGCGGGAACGGCCACGGGCGAGGGGCCCTGCCCGCCGCCGGCGCCGTTCTGGAGCAGCTCGAACGTCCCGAAGCCGGCCAGGAAGAGGACGGTGATCGTCGTGGTGACCATCCACGCGATCTGGACGCCCGCGTGGTGGCGCAGCGGCGGCCCGTCGACGAGCGCTTCGCCGCGCGGCACGCGGAAGCTGAGGAGGGCGTAGCCGAAGAAGACCAGGACGAACAGGACGATCGGCGTGCAGATCGAGGTCATCACGGTGTTGTCGAACACCTGCTCCGTCGACTGCGCGCTCGCGTTCCCCGGCGGCAGGATCGGGCCGAGGAAGATCGCCACGAGCGGCGTCGCGATCGCGCTGGCGATGACCCAGATGGCGATGAAGCGGCGGCCGTGGCTGACGTTCGTCACCTAAGCCCTCACGTTGAGGAAGCCGTCCATGTAGCCGATCGTCTGCATCGGCCCGCCCCAGCCGTCGATCCAGCCCGCGGCGCACGGCACGAAGCACTGCCAGCGGTAGTGGCCCGGCGTGCTCGTGTGGAACGTGAACTTGATCGTCTCGTGCGCGTTCGCCATCGCGCACGGCGCGTAGCCGCACTGGTTCTTCGCGTTGTCGGCGACGCCTCGGATCGCGACATCGATGCCGAGTGACGGCACGGCCCAGACGTGCGAGGCGGTCGCCGGATCGATCGCATCGACCGGCTTGTTGTTCAGGAGGATGTGGTTCGAGGCGCCGCCCAGTCCCGCAGTGACGCCGAGCATTCTCCCGTAGAGCGGGTTGCGCAGCCCGCTCTGGCCGTCGAAGTTGTAGATCCTGACGTTGACGGTCGCGTTCGCCGGCAGGTTCCAGACCGTCTCGCGCTTCCAGCCGCTCGGCGTCCGGACGAGATAGGAGACCCAGTCGGGGTTCGGGCTGAGTTTCGGTCCGACCGCCGCGACGGTCTCGATCTGCAGGTCGACGACCGGGTGCCCGCCGACCATCTTGACCGGGACCGTGTAGGCGGGCGACCCTGCCTCGTAGGTGAGCTTCCAGGTGTAGAGCCCGACGAGCACACCGGTGACGGCGACCGCAGTGGCCACCAACAGGAGCTTCGCCCCGGCACGCATCCGGGGCGTTCGTATCACGGTCCGATGGAGCGAGTCAAGATGCCGCGAACCGCGGCGCCGGCCTGGGTGAGGGGGAAGTGGGCCGGCGCCGGGGCGCGGATCTGCTTTTGCTGCGCTAGGCGGCTTCTGCGAGCTCGTCGACCTCGTCGGCCGAGAGCATGAGACGGGTCGGGACTGGTACGGAGGGATGGACCGTCCCGGAACTCGCCGCGTGGTGGCGCAGCCGGGGGATGAACCGGACGATCGCGATGAGTCTCGTGAACGTCATGGCCGCATCGTCTCCGCGGCGTGTGAGAGCGAGCTGAGCCGGGAGTGAGAGTTCGCTAAGCCTCAGGCGGCGAAGACGTGGCCCGCTTCCTCGAGCGCGTCGACGGCGCGGGCTAGGTCGGAGGAGCGGACGAGCACGTAGTCCGACTCGAACGTCGAGATGACGAAGATCGGGATCTCGGCGGCGGCGAACGGCGCCACGAGTGCGGCGATCACGCCCGTGAGCGAGAAGTCGAGCGGCCCCACCACCTCGAGCACCGTCCAGCCGCGGTCGACGCTCTCACCCTCCGGCACGTCGTGGTCGCGGCAGACGACGGACACCTCGTGGTCGGTGCGCGTCACCGACCGGAAGGGGCCCTTGTCCACCCAGTCGGGCAGCTCGGAGCCGGGCTGGAGGCGGACGACGGCGTAGCTGTCGGGAAGCGTCCGGAGGTGCACGCCGGGACGCTACAGCGGCGCCCCCCGACGTGACGCAGGTGGAGCCGGCTGGCTACCGTTGGAGACATGACTCGCTCCGTCATCGTCTCCGCGGTCCGGACGCCGTTCGGGAAGCTCAACGGCGGGCTCGCGGGCTATCCCGCGACGGAGCTCGGCGCGATCGCCATTCGCGCCGCGCTCGAGCGCGCAGGCGTCGAGGGGAGCGAAGTCGACTACGTGATCATGGGCCAGGTGCTGCAGGCAGGCGCCGGGCAGGCGCCCGCGCGCCAGGCGGCGGTCGGCGCGGGAATCCCGGTCGACGTCCCCTCCGACACGATCAACAAGGTGTGCGCGTCGTCGATCCGCGCGGTCGAGATTGCCGACTCGATGATCCGCGCCGGCGACGTCGAGCTCGTCGTCACGGGCGGGATGGAGTCGATGACGAACGCTCCGTACGCGCTGCCGAAGGCGCGCCAGGGCTACCGGATGGGCGACGGCGCGCTCGTCGACCTCATGATCTGGGACGGCCTGCGCTCGACGTTCGACGAGCTGCACATGGTGCAGCAGGCCGCGATGGTGGCCCGTGAGCTCGGCGTCTCCCGCGAGGATCAGGACGCGTGGGCGTTCCGCTCGCAGCAGCGGGCGGCCGCGGCCCAGGACGCCGGCCGCTTCGACGACGAGATCGTCGCCGTCGGCGACGTGACGACCGACGAGTCCGTCCGCCGCGACACGACGATCGAGAAGCTCGCTTCTCTCAAGCCGGTGATGGATCCGGAGGGGACGGTCACCGCCGGCAACGCGCCCGGCGTGAACGACGGCGCCTCCTCCGTCGTCGTCTGCTCGGAGGAGTTCGCGCAGCGCCGGGGCCTCGAGGTGCTGGCGACCGTCGTCTCCCAAGGTTACGTCGCCGACGAGTTCGCGTGGCTCGCGCGCACGCCCGCCAGCGCCGGCCGCCAGGCGCTCGAGAAGGCGGGGAAGTCGATCGGCGACGTGAAGCGCATCGAGGTGAACGAGGCGTTCTGCTCCGTCGCGCTCAACTCCTTGGCCATGCTCGGCGCAGACCCGGAAAGCGCCAATGTGAACGGCGGCGCCGTTGCGCTCGGCCATCCGGTCGGCGCGAGCGGCGGCCGCATCCTCGGCACGATGATCCACGACCTGCGCCGTTCGGGTGGCGGGCTTGGATTGGCGGCCATCTGCTCCGGCGGCGGCCAGGGCGACGCGCTACTCGTCGAGGTCTAGGAACTCGAGCAGCGTTCGCGCGACCAGCTCCGGCTCCCGCAGCGTGACGTAGTGGTCGGAGTCAAGCTCGACGTGGCGGGCGTCCGGCGCCTCGGCTGCGATGAGCGGGCCGATCTCCCGGAAGCCGGGCGGGTCGTGAGAGACGGTGGCGACGAGCGTCGGTGGAGCCAACTCGTCCAGCCGCTCCCGCGCGGGCGGGCCGGGCGGAGCGAGCGGCCCGACGCCGTCCGGCAGTGGAGTCCCGTCGGGCGTCGCGTGCCAGAGGCGTCTGATCCGTTCGTCGGTGCCGAGGGGAGCCCACACCTCGAAATCGACGGCCATCATCGCCTTGACGTCGCCCTCCGATTCCGCCGCGTCGTAGCGTGCCTCCTGCTCGGCGGAGTACGCGCGACCATCGTGGCCGGCCAGTCCCGGGGCCACGAGAACGAGCGCCGACACGCGCTCCGGATGGGCGAGCGCGATCTCGACTGCGAGCCGGCCGCCGAGGGAGAGCCCGACGAGCGCGGCCTGTTCGACCTGCAGCTCGTCGAGCAGGCCGCGCACGTCGTCCTCCCACGACCACGGCGCCGCCGGCCCGGTCGAGCGGCCGAAGAAGCGGAGGTCGGTGCGAATCGTCCGGCACCGTTCGGCGAGGAACGGCACGACCGGCTCCCAGAGCTCCGAATCGCCCAAGCCGCCGTGGAGAAGAAGCAGCGCCGACCCGCTGCCCGCCTCGTCGTACCAGAGCCGTGCTCCGTTCACCTCTGCCGTCGGCACGGCGCGACGTTAGCCTCTGGCCATGGACTTCGAGCACGTCCTCGTCGTCGGCGCCGGGCAGATGGGCGGAGGCATCGCGCAGGTCGTCGCCGCCTCCGGCCGTCACGTCTCGCTCCATGACGCCGCGCCCGGCGCGACCGACCGCGGCCTCGCGACGATGCGGCGCAGCCTCGAGAAGCTCGCGGAGAAGGGGGGAGCCGACCCGGACGAGGTGCTCGGTCGCGTCACCGCCGTCGACGAGCTCGTGCCGGCCGATCTGATGGTCGAGGCAGTGATCGAGGACTTCGAGATCAAGCAGGACGTTTTCCGGCGCGCCGACGAGGTACTCCTGTCCGGCGCGTTCCTCGCCTCGAACACATCGTCCATCCCGATCACCTCCCTCGCCGCCGCCACGTCGCGGCCCGACCGCGTGATCGGCATGCACTTCTTCAACCCCGTGCCCGTCCTCAAGCTCGTCGAAGTCGTGCGCGGACGGGAGACGTCCGACGAGACCGCGACCGCGATCGTCGCGCTTGCCGAGGACTTGGGGAAAACGCCTGCCGTCGCGAACGACTTCCCGGGCTTCGTCTCGAACCGGATCCTCATGCCGTATCTCAACGAGGCCGTCTGGGCGCTGCACGACGGCGTCGCCGAGCCCGAGGCGATCGACACAATCGCGAAGCTCGGCTTCGCGCATCCGATGGGGCCGCTCGCGCTCGCGGATCTGATCGGCCTCGACACGTGTGTCGCGATCATGGAAGTCCTGCATGAGGGGCTCGGCGACGACAAGTACGCGCCGTGCCCGTTGCTCCGCGAGCACGTCGCCGCAGGCCGGCTGGGCCGCAAGTCCGGCCAGGGCTTCTACACCTACTGAATCTCGGCTCGCGCAAGATGAGGCAGATGCATCTTGCGGAGCCTGCCGCCCGGCGCCGACCCTGTAGGACATGGACCGGCCCCTCCTCCGGCTGCTCGGCCTGGTTACCTCATCTCAGGGATGCGACCCTCGTGCGTTCGCCGAGGTCGGCCGATGCGAATGGTCGAAGGGGGGTACGACAGTGCGCACGGCCGACGATCTGCGGATCCTGCTCGTCGATGACGAGCCGGCGCTGCGCGAGCTGCTGCGCGTCACGTTCGAGGGTGCCGACGTCACTGTCCGCGAGGCCGAATCCGGGGAGCAGGCGCTCGAGGCGCTCGGTGGAGATCTTCCCGACGCGCTCGTCCTCGACCTTCGACTGCCCGGCATCGACGGCGCCGAGCTCTGCCGGAGGCTGCGCCACGACGAGCGCACGGCGCTGCTCCCGATCGTCGTCCTGACCGGGGGAGACGTGCCCGAGATCGAGCGCGCGCGGCAGGCCGGCGCTGACGAGGTCGTCCGGAAGCCGTTCAGCCCTCTCGATCTGCTCGCCATCGTCGAGCGGCTCTCGGGCCGCGAGGGGCGCATGCCGATGCGGCCGCGCGTCGCCGCGCCGCGCGAAGAGGCACTCCTTCTCTATGCGCGCGACCTCCAGCACCTGATCGAGGTCGAGCGGGCGCAACGCCTGCTGATCGCGACATCGTTCCGCGCCACTGTCTCCGCGCTCGCCGGCGCGCTCGAGTCGAAGGATGTCGGCAGCGCGCGCCACTCGTTCCGCGTGCGCGGCTACGCGCTGACGCTGCTCGAGGCGATCGATCCGGGCGCCGTCGCCCGCAACCCGGCGATCGAGCACGGCTTCCTCCTCCACGATGTCGGGAAGATCGGGATCCCCGACGCGATCCTCCGCAAGCGCGGCGCGCTCACGCGCTCAGAACGGCTGCGGATGCAGACCCACACCGTGATCGGCGAGCGCATGCTGGCCGGGATCCCGTTCCTCGAGGGAGAGGGGCTGCGCGTCGTCCGCTCGCACCACGAACGCTGGGACGGCGGCGGCTACCCCGACGGCCTTGCGAAGTACGAGATCCCGCTGCCCGCGCGGGTCTTCGCAGTGGCCGATTCGCTCGACGCGATGACGAGCCACCGGCCCTACCGCCGCGCCTTGTCGTGGCAGGCCGCGCGGGAGGAGATCCTCGCGCAGTCGTCGCACCAGTTCGATCCGCACGTGGTCGAGGCGTTCGTCGAGTGCGAGGATGCCTTGCGCGCGACGCGGAACGCGCGGGTCCTCGCGGCCTGAGCACGGCCCAATACGATCTGGGCGTGGACTTCGACCTGACGCCGGAGCAGAGGGAGATCCAGGCGCTGACACGCGACTTCGTTCGCGCCGAGATCGAGCCGCACGCGGCCGAGTGGGATCGTGAGCACCGCTTCCCGACGGATGTCTTCGCCAAGCTTGCGGAGCTCGGGCTGATGGGCGTCTGCGTGCCGGAGGAGTACGGCGGCGCCGGCGCCGACTTCGTCGCGTACGTCGTCGTCCTCGAGGAGCTCTCGCGCGGTGACGCCGGTGTTGGTGTGACGGTCGCCGTCCACACGAGTGCGGTGACGCTGCCGCTCCTGCGGTTCGGCACCGACGAGCAACGCGCCCGCTTCGTCCCGCCGCTTGCCCACGGCGAACTGATCGGCGCGTTCGCGCTCACCGAGTCGGAGGCAGGCTCGGACGCCGGCGCGCTCCGGACGCCGGCGACACCCGAGGACGGCGGCTGGCGGATCTCCGGCGCGAAACAGTTCATCTCGACCGCCGAGAACGCGGGCACGTTCCTCTTCTTCGCGCGCACCGACCCCGACACGCCGGGCTCGCGGGGCATCTCCGCTTTCGTCCTCGACGCCGCCCATGTCCGCGTCACGGGGCGCGAAGACAAGCTCGGCCTCAACTCCTCGACGACGAACTCGATTGCGGTCGACGCGTTCGTCGACGCCGACCGGCTGCTGCACGAGCAGGGGAAGGGCTTCCACGTGGCGATGGCGACGCTCGACGGCGGGCGGATCGGGATCGCCGCGCAGGCAGTCGGGATCGCGCAGGCGGCGAATGACTTTGCGCGCGAGTACGCGAAGGAGCGCCACGCCTTCGGGCAGCCGATCGCGAAGTTCCAGGCGATCCAGCACAAGCTCGCCGACATGGCGACCGAGATCGAAGCGGCGCGGCTGCTCGTCCATCGCGCCGCCTGGCTGAAGCAGAACGACCTGCCGCACGCGGAAGCGGGGGCCAAGGCGAAGCTCTTCGCCTCCGCTGTGGCCCGACGCCAGACCGGGGAGGCGATCCAAATCCTCGGCGGCAACGGCTACATGAAGGAGTTCCCGGTCGAGCGTTACTACCGCGACGCGAAGGTCACCGAGATCTACGAGGGCACGAGCGAGATCCAGCGGCTCGTGATCGCCCGCTCGGTGCTCGGATTGGCCGAGCGCGCGGTCAGTTCATCGTGATTAGGCCCGCGCGACTGGCGAGGACGATTGCCTGCACGCGCGTGTGGACGCCGAGCGCGGCCGTGAGGTGCGCTATGTGGTTCCGCACCGTCGTCTTCGAGATGAAGAGCAGGGCGGCGATCTGCTCGGTCGACTTCCCGTCGGCGAGCAGCTGGAGGACCTCGATCTGGCGCTCGGTGAGGCTGTAAGCGCCGGCAGTCACCTGAGCAGGCCGTCGCGACGGGACGCCGACGCCGAAGACACCGACGACCGCGCCGCCGTCGCGGAGCGGCGCGGCGCTAACGTCGCGGCGCTCGATCGTCCCGTCCGGGAGCACTGCCTCGACCGTGACCTCGGCCGGCTCGCCGGCGCAGAAGAGCTCCTTCCAGACGTCCCGGACGTCGCTGATGCTGCGCTCCGTCATTACGGCGGCCCACTTCTTGCCGACGCGGTCGCCGATCATCTCGCGCGCCGCCTTGTTCTGCCAGCGGACGATCGCGTCCGCGTCGAGTAGGAACGCATGGACGGACACCTCGTCGAGCGCCGCCGTGATGTCGGCACCGCCGAGCTCTTCGAGCTCTTGTGCGAGTCCGCTCAATTCCCCTTCGCTGGGAGTTTGGCAAATGCCTGCAAATGATGCAAATGGATCTCGGGGGCCGGATCTGCGATCCCTCGAATGGGGGACGGCATCCCTGAATCGAGTGTCGATGCAGTGGCCTGCGGGGTCAACCGCTAATCGACAAGGAGTTCCAAGAATGCGGCGTTTCGGCAATCCGAAGTTCATCTCTCTCGCGGCCCTCGGCCTGCTTGCCCTCGCGGCTGCCGGTTCGGCGGTGGCGGCCAACGTGACGGCGACGGCGACCGTGTCTGCCGGGACGTTGTCTCTCTCCTCGAGCGCGGTTCCGAGTGTGTCGGCCACGTTGAACGGCACCGATCAGGCGCCGACGTACACGATGCCGTTGACGGTCACTGACGCGACCGGCTCGGGCACCGGCTGGAACGTGACGATCACCTCGACGACGTTCACGACCGGCTCGAAGAACCTCTCGACGAGCGCCTCGACAGTCACCGGTGTCTCGTCCTCCTGTGTTGTCAGCACGACCTGCACGAACCCGACCAACTCGGTGACTTACAACCTCGGCGTTCCCGCGGGGGCCACGGCCCCGACTGCGGTCAAGCTCTTCGACGCGGCGGCCAACACGGGCATGGGGAGCTTCACCGTGACCCCGACGGTCTCGGTCGCGATTCCGGCCAATACGTACGCAGGCACGTACACCAGCACGGTGACGCTCGCGGTCGTCAGCGGTCCGTGACCAACCCGATTCGCAGCCTTGCAGGGGGCGGCGGCACTCGTCGCCGCCCTTGCGCCTGCCGGTTCGGCGGTGGCGGCCAACGTGACGGCGACGGCGACCGTGTCTGCCGGGACGTTGTCTCTCTCCTCGAGCGCGGTTCCGAGTGTGTCGGCCACGTTGAACGGCACCGATCAGGCGCCGACGTACACGATGCCGTTGACGGTCACTGACGCGACCGGCTCGGGCACCGGCTGGAACGTGACGATCACCTCGACGACGTTCACGACCGGCTCGAAGAACCTCTCGACGAGCGCCTCGACAGTCACCGGAGTCACGTCCTCGTGCGCGGCCGGAACGTGCACGGCCCCCACGAACTCGGTCGGCTACAGCCTCGGCGTTCCCGCCGCGGGGACGCCGCCGACTGCAGTCAAGCTCTTCAACGCGGCAGTGAACACCGGGCTCGGGAGCTTCACGGTCACCCCGACTGTCCAGGTCGGGATCCCGCGAACACATACGCGGGCACCTACACGAGCACGGTCACCCTCGCAGTAGTCAGTGGCCCCTGACCCTGGGGAGGGTTTCCGGCTGAGGCCGCGAAATGGGCGAACGGCAATGCGCGCGCGCCGTCTCATCCTCGTGCTCCTTTCCGTTACGGCAACGCTTGCCGTAGCGCCGACCGCGTTTGCGGTGCCGGCCGCACCGAGCTTCGCGCTCCGTCCTGTCCATTACGACCCGGCCCTGCCGGAGACGAAGTCGTACTTCGTCTTCGACGCACAGCTCGGCTCGACGATCCACGACACCGTTCGCGTCGTCAACGTGGGCACAGCCTCCGGGACAGTGAAGCTGTACGCCGTCGATGCGACCACCGGCCAGACGAGCGGGACCGTCTATCGGAATGCCGGCGATCCGCGTCGCGACGTCGGGCGTTGGATCGCGCTCTCGGCGCCGACGCTGACCCTCGCACCCGGACAGAGCCAGATCGTGTCCTTCACGCTTTCGGTTCCGAGCGGCGCCTCCGCCGGGGATCATGTCGGCGGCATCGTCGGCGAGAACGAGGCGCTCACGAAGGGCTCGTCGAGTGGCGCACTCCAGATCAAGATCAAGCACCTCACGGTCGACGCCGTCGTCGTGCGGATCCCGGGCGCCGCGGCTGCGGGGCTCTCGCTGTCGCGGGTTGCCGCGGCGGGCGGCCACGGCTACCAGTTCCTCCACCTCGGGCTCGCCAATACGGGCGCGATCATGATCAAGCCCACCGGCACGCTCGTCGTTCGCACTGCCGCCGGGGAGACGATCGTCCGCAAGCAGCTGCAGCTCGACACGCTCATCCCCGGGACGAGCATCGCGTATCCGGTTTCGCTTTCGGCGGCGCTGCAGCCGGGCTCCTACAGGGCTGTTGTCGTTCTCCACTATGGCAATCGCGTGCTTGTCGACGGCCAAGGGATCGGCGGTCCGCTGACGCTTAGCCACACGTTTCCTTTCAAGGTCTCGGGCGCGCAGTACACGCAGGTCTTCAAGGGCACTCCGCAGCTGACGCAGACCGGCTCAAAGTTCCCCTCGCTGCTCGTCGTGCTCTCGCTGCTGGTCGCCACCGTCGCCGTCCTCGCGCTGGCCGGCGTTGTGCTCGTAACCCGACGCCGCCCCCTGCTGCGGTAGCGCCGGAGAAGTGCGGATGAGAGCCGCGAGACGCATTGTCGCGCTCGCCGCCGTCGTCGGCGCGCTCAGCGTTCCCGCTACCGCCGGCGCCACGATCGTCAAGATCCGGACAGGCACGTACACCTCGGCCACTACCGGATCAGTGACATTGCCGTTGGGGGCGGCGAGCGTATCGGGCACGCTTCTCGTCGCCGTCCTGACGAATGGCAACACCGCCGCGCAGGCGACGTTCACCGGGCCGACCGGCTGGACGTTCGGCATCCAGACGTATCAGAGCTGCTGCGGCGAAGTCGAGGTTTGGTACTACGCGGACAACCCGGGCGGGATCTCGAGCGCGACGTTCACGGCGAGCACCGGAACCCAGTACCTCGCGGGTCAACTGAGCGAGTGGAACGGCGTCGTCGCAAGCTCGCCGCTCGACCAGACGGGCACGGCGACTCACGCGACAGCGACTTCGCAGGCGGTATCGACGAGTGGCATCCTCACTGCCTCCGGCGAGCTCGGCGTGACGATCTTCAACACCTCCCTGACCGGGCTTACGAGCTTCACGGTCGGTACCGGCTGGACACATCTGTTCACCGACCCGACCGTGAACGGCGACGTCAGCGACTCCCGCATCGGCCTCGCGAGCGGCGCGACGGCGACCGAGACCGAGAAAGTCTCGGGCGGGTCACCTTCGTGGCTCGCCGCGATCGCGACATTCGAGGCAGCCACCTGCAGCGGCGGT
The DNA here is from genome assembly GCA_963737515.1 of uncultured Actinomycetes bacterium. Classification (GTDB taxonomy): domain Bacteria; phylum Actinomycetota; class Thermoleophilia; order Gaiellales; family Gaiellaceae; genus Palsa-739. Next base: position 155,130 of record CAVTSV010000001.1, read on the forward strand.
TCGCTCACGATGGGCACGCCGGCGAGCGTCGCGTTCCCCAGCGTCAAGTTGAACGGGACGGATAAGACCGCAACGGCGACCGTCGCCCTGACCCCGAACGACCTGACCGGCGGCGGGGCCGGCTGGAACATCACCGGCACCTCCACGACGTTCACGAACGCCTCGAGCGAGACGCTCTCGACGAGCGCGACGTCGGTGACGGCCGCGGCGACGCCGACCACCGGTGGCAACTGCGTGGTGCCGACGAACTCGATCACGTATCCACTCACGCTCCCGGCAGCGGCGAGCGCGCCGACTGCGGTGAAGCTCTACAACGCCGACGCCGGCACGGGCGAAGGGCCGGTGAACCTCAACCTCACCGCGAAGCTCGCGGTCCCGGCGGACGCCTACAACGGGGCGTATACGTCCACCTGGACGATCGCGATCGCGTCGGGCCCCTAGCCCGACGACGGCGGCCACGCGTAGCGGACGTCCGCCGTCTTCTCCTCGTTCCCCGCGCCGTCGGTGAACTCGACGGCCGTCGCGCCGTGCGCCTCGTAGAAGCGCCGTGCCCGCTCGTTTTGCTGGAACACCCAGAAGTCGGAACCGCCGGGGCGGCGTGTCTTGACGTGCTCGAAGAGCGCGTGCCCGACGTCCGTGCCGATCGCCTCGGGATGGACGTAGAGGTGCGTCAGCGTGTCGCCGGAGAGCAGCCCGAAGCCGCGGTCAACGATGTAGCCTTCGCCCTCGCTCAGGCACGCCCGAAGAAGCCGAGGTGTTCCTCGTGGGTGTGGAGGCGGGGGGAGGAAGTCGAGGAGCGCGAAGGACGGCTCGAAGATGGCGACGATCTCCTCGACGTCCGCCACGGTCGCACGCCGGACCATCGGCGTACTCTACGAACGTGCCCCGCGACCCGAATGAGCCGGTCCGCCTGACGCGCATCTACACGCGCGGGGGAGATGCGGGGGAGACGAGCGTCGGCGACGGGGCGCGCGTCTCGAAGACCGACGCCCGGGTCGCCGCGCTGGGCGACGTCGACGAACTCAACTCCGCCGTCGGCTGGGCCGGCGCCGGGCTCGACCGCATCCAGAACGAGCTCTTCGACCTCGGCGCCGATCTCTCGGTCCCGTATGTCGAGGGTGACGAGCGGCTCCGGCTCACCCAGGAGGCGATCGACCGGCTCGAGGGCGAGTGCGACGCCGCGAACGCCGAGCTCCAGCCGCTCAAGAGCTTCGTCCTGCCGGGCGGCACAGAGACCGCGGCGCGGCTCTTCCTCGCGCGCTCGGTCTGTCGCCGGGCGGAGCGGACGGTGCTCGCGTGCCCGGACGTGAACGCGCTCGTGCCCGTCTACCTCAACCGGCTTTCGGACCTGCTCTTCATCCTCGCGCGCGCGGCGAACGCGGCCGCGGGCGGTGAGGAACCGCTCTGGCGGCCGGGCGAATCGCGCTAAGGCGCGGCGCGCCAGACGAGGCGGATGACCGCCGCCTAAACTCCGTTGCGTGGCTACGACGGATCGTGAACAGGGAGTGGACGGCGCGGGCGAGTGGGGCGCGCGCTACGAGAAGACGCCGGAGCGCCAGGGCGAGCTCTTCTCCACGATCTCCGGCGTCGAGAACGAGCCGCTCTACTCGGCCGACAACGTCGAGTTCGACTACGAGCGCGACCTCGGCCGGCCCGGCTCGTTCCCGTTTACGCGCGGCGTCTACCCGTCGATGTACCGCGGCCGGCTCTGGACGATGCGGCAGTTCGCGGGCTTCGGCACGGCCGAGGAGACGAACGAGCGATTCCGCTACCTGACCGAGCACGGCCAGACGGGCCTCTCGACGGCCTTCGACATGCCGACCCTGATGGGCTACGACTCGGACCACCCGCGCTCGCTCGGCGAGGTCGGGCGCGAGGGAGTTGCGATCGACTCGCTCGCCGACATGGAGACGCTCTTCGATGGGATCCCGCTCGGCGAGGTCTCGACCTCGATGACGATCAACGGGCCTGCCGCGATGCTGCTGGCCTTCTACGCGTGTGTCGGCGAGGAGCAGGGTGTTCCGCTCGACCAGCTCCGTGGCACCGTCCAGACCGACATCCTCAAGGAGTACATCGCCCAGAAGGAGTGGATCTTCCCGCCCGCCCCGTCGATGCGGCTCGTCGTGGACATGGTCGAGTGGTGCGCCGAGCGGCTGCCGCTCATGCATCCGGTCTCGATCTCCGGCTACCACATCCGCGAGGCCGGCTCGAACGCCGCGCAGGAGCTGGCGTTCACACTGTCCAACGGCTTCGCGCTCGTCGAGGCGTGCCTCGAGCGGGGCCTCGACATCGACGCGTTCGCACCGCGCCTCTCCTTCTTCTTCAACGCACACCTCGACTTCTTCGAGGAGATCGCGAAGTACCGCGCCGCGCGACGGATCTGGGCGACCCAGATGCGCGACAAGTACGGCGCGCGCGATCCGCGCTCGTGGCTGATGCGGTTTCACACGCAGACCGCCGGCGTCTCGCTCACGGCGCAGCAGCCGGAGGTCAACCTGATCCGGACGGCGATCGAGGCGCTGGCGGCGGTGCTGGGGGGGACACAGTCGCTGCACACGAACTCGTTCGACGAGGCGCTCGCCTTGCCGACCGAGCATGCCGTGCGGCTCGCGCTGCGGACGCAGCAGGTGATCGCGCACGAGACGGGCGTCGTGAACACGATCGATCCGCTCGGCGGCTCCTACTACCTCGAGCAGCTGACGAGCGAGCTCGAGCGGCAGGCGTACGACTACTTCCAGCGGATCGACGAGCTCGGCGGCGTCATTTCCGCGATCGAGCAGAACTTCCAGCAGCGGGAGATCGCCGAGGCGAGCTACCGCTACCAGTCGGAGGTCGAGCGCGGCGAGCGGGTCATCGTCGGCGTCAACCGGTACGAGCTCGAGGAGGAGCAGCCGATCGAGCTCCTCCGCATCGATCCAGCCCTCGAGACGAAGCAGATCGAGCGGGTGCAGGCGGTCCGCGCGGGGCGCGACTCGGCGGCGGCAGAGGCTGCGATCACGCGGCTGAAGGAGGAGGCGGCGGTCGAGCGCCGCAACCTCATGGAGCCGATGATGGACGCCTCCCGCGCGTACGTGACGATGGGCGAGATGTGCGACGCGCTCCGCGAGGTCTGGGGCACATGGCGCGAAACGCCCGTCTTCTGAGACACGTCCCGAGCGAACAAGTCCGGTACCAGGTACCGGACTTGTCTTAGTCGGACGTGTTCTCAAGTGCGTCTTGCGTCGGGGATTGACCCGCGCAACGCTTACCGGCGATGCCCCGCCGACCACGAGACGTCAGTCCAGGTTTTCACCACGCGTGGGTCGGAGCCACGGGCGGCTGGGATTACTTCCTCGATGACGTCGATCGCGTTGCTTGGGTGCGCTTTCTCGTCGCCAGACTCGGGCGGACGGGATGGACATGCGTCGCCTTCTGCCAGATGTCGACGCACGTACACCTCCTCCTTGGAGTCTCCGATCGTTCCTTGGCCGAAGGGATGCGTGACCTGAATCGTGAGTACTCATGCGCCTTCAACGTGCGGCATGCAAGGAAGGGCACGTTTGTCAGAAGCCGGTTCGGGAGCCGGCGTATCGTGGACGGCGCCGATCTCCTCACCTCCTACGCATACGTCGTTCTGAACCCTGTCGCCGAGCGTCTGTGTCTACGTCCGGAGGCGTGGAGGTGGAGTAGTTACCGCACGACGCTCGGCATCGCCGCGGACTTCCCGTTCGTGGACGGAACCGGCGCGATCGGAGAAGCGGGTGGCACGCGAAGCGACCTGAGGAGGGCGGTCGAGAGCGCCGCTCGAGCCCGTCTCGAGCGAACACGTCCGGAACCAGGTTCCGGACGTGTTCTAAGGAGCTAGGCTCCGCGCGATGGCTGGAAAGATCCGCGTTGTCGTTGCGAAGCCGGGCCTCGACGGGCACGACCGCGGCGCCAAGATCATCGCCCGCGCGCTCCGTGACGCCGGCATGGAGGTCATCTACACCGGTCTCCACCAGACGCCCGAGCAGATCGTCGAGACGGCGATCCAGGAGGACGCGGACGCGGTCGGGATCTCGATCCTCTCCGGCGCGCACATGACGCTCGTCCCGCGGATCATCGATCTGCTGCGCGAGGAGAAGGCGGACGACGTGGTGGTCGTCGTCGGCGGGACGATCCCGGACGACGACGCGGACGAGCTCCGCGCGCTCGGGGTCGCCGGCGTCTTCGGCCCGGGCGCGCCGACGGGCGAGATCGTCGACTTCATCCGCGGCGCCGTTCCTGCGTGAGCGTCCTCGTCGAGCGGCAGGACACGGGCGTCGCCGTCGTCACGATCGACCGGCAGGACGCGCTCAACGCGCTCAACGTCGAGACGCTCACCGAACTGCGCGACCGGCTGCGCGAGCTCGCCGAGGACGAAGCGGCGCGCGTCGTCGTCCTCACCGGCGCGGGGGAGAAGGCGTTCGTCGCCGGCGCGGACATCAAGTACATGGGGAGCCTCGCGCCGGAGGAGGCGAAGGGCTGGGGCGCGCTGGGCCACGAGGCGGCGCGGCTGCTCGAGGAGATGCCGAAGCCGACGATCGCCGCGATCAAGGGCTTCGCGCTCGGCGGCGGCTGCGAGCTCGCACTCGGCTGCGACCTCCGTTACGCGTCGAGTCGCGCGCGGCTTGGCCAGCCGGAGATCAACCTCGGCATCGTCCCGGGCTGGGGCGGAACGCAGAGGCTCGCGCGCGTCTGCGGGCTCGGCGTCGCGAAGGAGCTCGTCCTCACCGGCCGCATGGTCGACGCGGAGGAGGCGCTGCGGATCGGGCTCGTCAACGCGATCGCCGACCCCGTCCTCGACCACGCGCTCGACGTCGCGCGGAAGCTCGCGGAGAAGAGCCCGGTCGCGCTGCGCGTCGCGAAGCGGCTGCTCAATCTCTCCCCGGGCGCGCTCGAGCGCGAGGCGGAGGAGTTCGGCGATCTCTTCGCGAGCGAGGACGCGAAGGAGGGCCTCGCCGCGTTCGCCGAGAAGCGCCCGCCCCACTTCACCGGCAGATAGTTCGTCGGCCGCTGAGCGCCCGGTCGCTCTAGGATCAGGCGCGATGAAGATCGCCGTCTGCGTCAAGCACGTGCCGGAGGGAGCGGGTCGCATCGATCCCGGCACCAAGCGCCTCGACCGTTCCGGCGAAGGCGCGCTGAACCACTTCGACGCGAACGCGGTCGAGGAAGCGCTGCGGCTCAAGGGCGACTCCGACACGGAAGTTGTCGTCGTCTCGCTCGGCCCGCAGAAGGCGCTCGACTCGCTGCGCAAGGCGCTCGCGATGGGTGCCGACCGCGCGCTGCTTGTTTCCGACGACGCAGCCGCCGGGTCAGACCTCGTCGCAACGAGCCGCCTGCTCGCCGCCGCGCTCGCGAAGGAGGAGCCGGACCTCGTCCTCTTCGGCCAACAGGCGTCCGACGGAGACGGCGCCGTCCTGTGGGCGGCCGTCGCGGAGCGCCTCGGCCGTCCCGTCGTCTCCCAAGCGATGGAGCTCACGGTCGACGGCGGCTCGCTCCGCGTGAAGCGCCAGACGGAGTTCGGCTACGACACGATCGAAGCGCCGCTGCCCGCGGTCGTCGCCGTGAGCGATGCGATCAACGAGCCGCGGTACCCGTCACTGAAGGGGATCATGGGCGCGAAGAAGAAGCAGCAGGACGTCCTCTCGCTCGCCGACCTCGGCGTCGACGCGGGTGACGTGGGCGAGTCCGGCTCCCGCACGACCGTGCTCGCGCTCGGCACGCCGCCAACGCGGGGCGACGCCCGCAAGATCGAGGACGACGGCAACGCCGCGCAGGCGATCGTCGACTTCCTCGCCGAAAAGAGGCTGATCTGATGGCCACGTTGGTTTTCCTCGAGCACCACGGCGGTGAGATCCAGAAGGGCTCGCTCGGCGTCCTCTCCAGGGCGGCGTCGCTCGGCGCAGTGGACGTCGTGATCGCGGGCGACGGCGCGAAGTCGCTCGCCGGCCAGGCGGGGAAGTACGGCGCCGCGAAAGTCTGGGCGTGCGAGGACGCGGAGGTTGCACAGCCGCTGCCGCAGCCGCGGGTCGACGTGCTCGCCAAGGTCGTCGCCGACGGCGGCTACGACACCGTCCTCTTCGCGAACTCCGTCCTCGCGGCCGACGTCGCTGCCGGTTTAGCCGCGCGTCTCGACGCCGGCCTGAACTGGGATCTCGCCGACGTCGAACTCCCAGGCGGTGAGCTGATCGGCAAGCGGCCGGCGCTGCAGGACACGGTCTACGCCGACGTCGGCTGGACGAGCACGCCGCGCCTTGCGCTCTTCCGCGCCGGCTCCTTCGACGCGAAGGAGACCGGAGGCGGCGAGCCAGAAGTCTTCGACGTCTCGCCGTCCTACGCGGCGCACTCGACCGCGGTGAAGCTCGTCGGCCAGGACGCGGCGGAGTCGGGCGGCGTGAACATCGAGGACGCCGACGTCATCGTCGCCGGCGGTCGCGGGCTCGGCGCACCGGAGAACTTCACGCTCGCCGAGGAGCTCGCGCAGGCGCTCGGCGGCGCGGTCGGCGCGACGCGCGCCGTCGTCGACGCCGGCTGGTACCCGTACTCGGCTCAGATCGGCCAGACCGGGAAGACGGTCTCGCCGAAGCTCTACGTCGCGCTCGGCATCTCCGGCGCAATCCAGCACAAGGTCGGCATGCAGAGCTCCGGCACGATCGTCGCGATCAACAAGGACGCGAACGCGCCGATCTTCGAGTTCAGCGACCTCGGCGTCGTCGGCGACGTCCACGAGATCGTCCCCAAGTTGACCGAGCTCGTCCGCGCGCGCAAGTCGTGAGCCGTCCGAGCAACTTCCCGCCGCCGTTCAACGCCGCGGACTTCGTCGCGCCGCCGACCGATCCGGCGGACGAACGGATCGAGGTCGGCGTCCTCATCGTCGGCGCAGGACCGGCGGGGCTCGCGTGCGCCATCCGGCTCGGCCAGCTGCTCGAGGAGAACCCGGGCGTCGCGGAGCGGCTGGGTGAGGTGCCGGTCGCGCTGCTCGAGAAAGGCAAGCAGCCGGGCTCGCATCTGATGTCCGGCGCCGTTGTCGATCCCCGCGGCCTGCGCCGCCTCTTCGGCGACAAGCTGCGGATGCAAGACCTGCCGTCGTACGGCGAGGTGCCGGGCGAGGCGGTCTACCTCCTCACGAAGCGCGCCGCGCTTCGCATCCCGCCGCCGCCCCCGATGCGCAACCACGGCAATTGGATCTTCTCCCTCTCGCAGCTTGGCCGCTTCCTCGCGGAGAAGGCGGAGGAAGGCGGGACGATGATCCTCCCCGAGACGGCGGCGCAGAAGCTCCTCGTCGACCACGGCCGCGTGGTCGGCGTTCGGACCGGCGACAAGGGACGCGGCCGCGAGGGACAGGAGCTGCCGAACTTCGAGCCCGGCTCCGATCTCGTCGCGCAGGTCACCGTCCTCGCCGAAGGGACGCAGGGCCATCTCACCGGCGTCGCTCTCGACCGCTTCGGCCTCCGTGGGAACGAACCGCAGGTCTGGGAGCTCGGCGTCAAGGAGGTCTGGAAGGTCGCGAAGCCGCTGAAGACGATCGTCCACACGATGGGCTGGCCGCTGCGCGCCGGCGCGAAGTACCGCGAGTTCGGCGGCTCGTTCGTCTATCCGCTCGGCGAGGACATGGTCACGATCGGCCTCGTCGTCGGCTTGGACTACCGCGACTCCGAGCTGTCCGTCCACGACCTGCTCCAGGAGCTGAAGACCCATCCGAAGATCCGCAAGATCCTCGAGGGCGGCGAGCGCCTCGAGTGGGGCGCGAAGACGATCCCGAGCGGCGGGTTCCATTCGCTGCCGCGCAAGCTCCACGCGCCGGGGCTGCTCCTCTGCGGGGACGGCGTCGGGATGGTCAACATCCCGCGGCTCAAAGGCGTCCACTACGCGATCGAGTCGGGACGGCTCGCGGCGGAGGCGGCCTTCCGCGCGCTGCAGCGCGGCGAGACGCCGGCGAGCGCGCTCTCCTCCTACGACGACGCCGTGCGCGAGAGCTTCATCTGGAGCGACCTCCGCGAGGTGCGGGACATGCGCCAGGTGTTCCAGCGCGGCTTCGTCGTCGGCGGTGCGCTCGCGAGCGCGATGACCGCCTCGAAGGGACGGGTCGCGCTCGGGAAGAGGGAGGCGGAGGCGGACGCCGACGCGCCGCTTCTCACGACGAGCCGCGCCGAGAGCTACCCCGTGCCCGACGGGAAGCTGACCTTCGACAAGCTCTCCTCCGTCTTCGCCTCGGGGAACAAGACGCGCGACGACCAGCCGAACCACATCAGGATCGAGAAGCGCGTGCCCGCGGACGTCGCCCGGATGTGGACAAACCTGTGCCCGGCGCACGTCTACGAGGTCGGCGCCGAGTCGGAGGACGGTACCGTCGCCGTCGAGATCGCCCCCTCGAACTGTGTTCAGTGCGGCGCGATCACCGCGAGGGGCGGCCGCCTCACGCCTCCTGAGGGCGGCTCGGGGCCTGAGTACACGACGACCTGATTCGCCGCGCGGGATTTACGGGGGATTTACCTCACTCGGCCGCGGGACCCCGCACAATTGGCGCATGCCCAGTCGGCGTTTCGTCATCCTCGCAACCGTCCTCGTGCTGCTCAACGCCGGCCTCTGGCTCGCGCCGGGGGCGCTCGCGCTGCGCCAGGTGGTCGTCGCGACGCTGTTCGGGAAGAACATGGTGCGCGCCGACATCGTCGAGAACACCGGTCAGGAGTGGCGCCTCGACCGCGGCCTCGTGGTCTCGGCCACCCCCTTGCTGCTCACGCTGCGCGAGGCGGACGGCCGCGTGCAGCCGATCACCGTCTCGACGTCGACGGTCGTCACAGGGGTCGGCAAGCCGGTCACGGTCGCCGGGCTCGGGCGGGGCTGGCGCGTGCTCGTGACCTGGCCTGCTCCCAGCGGCCCCGCGGTCGCAGTGAAGATCGAGAAGCGCACCGGCAAGGGCAACGGCATCCTCGGCGTCGGCAGCGCCTCGCACGGCTGACCCTCCCCTTATCCTGACGAGGTGAGCGCGCGTGGGACCGGCGGAGTCCTCTTGCTCGTCGAGGACGACGACTCGATCGGACGGCTCGTCAAGCAGTACCTCGAGCAGCAGGATGGCTGGCGCGTCGTCTGGCTGCGCTCGGGCGAGGACGTGCTGCCTGAACTGCGCAACCATCCGGTCCGGCTCGTCGTCCTCGACATCGGCCTTCCCGGCATCGACGGCTTCGAGGTCTGCCGCCGCATTCGCGCCGGCTCGAAGGTGCCGATCATCATGCTCACGGCGCGCGACGAGGAGCCGGATCGCGTCGCGGGGCTCGAGCTCGGAGCCGACGACTATGTCTCGAAGCCGTTTTCTCCACGCGAGCTCTCCGCCCGGATCAAGGCGATCCTGCGCCGCTCGGAGCAGCGGAACGAGGACGAGATGCTCTCGGCGCGGGAGATCGTCCTCCGCCGCGACTCGCGGGAGGTGACCGCGGCCGGCGCGCTGATCGAGCTGACAAGCAAGGAGTTCGACCTCCTCGCCTGCTTCCTCGAGCACCCCGGGATCGTGCTCTCGCGAGAGCGGCTCCTCGATCTCGTCTGGGGGATGACGTATCCCGGCGGCACGCGCACGGTCGACGTGCACGTCGCACAGCTGCGCCGCAAGCTCGGCGACGCGGAGGGGATCCGGACCGTGCGCGGCTCGGGCTACAAGCTCATCCCCACCTGATGCGCGGCGCGAGTCTCCGCTCGCGGCTCTTCCAGGCGATCGGCGTCGTCGTCCTCATCTGCGTCGCGCTCACGATCGGGTTGGGGCTCGTTCTCACGCGACGCGCCGTCGACAAGGCGACGCTGCAGGACGTCGCGCACCAGGCGGACATCATCGCGGCGATCCAGGGGAGTTCGGCCGGGAAGGTGTCGATCCCGCTGTCGTTGCAGTCGCAGCACGAGAAGCTGGTGAACTCGCGATACCCGGCGATCGTGCCGCTGCCGGCGCGCCGATCCCTGATGCGTCGACCTCAGCACGGAGCGGTGCAGGGGACGCTGACCAGGACGGGCGTCGCCTACTACTACGCGGCGCGCTGGGCGAACCCGGGCTATGTCGTTCTGCTCCGTCCGGAGAGCACGGCTGGGTCGCTCCTCTCGTCGTATGGCTGGGGCCTTCTCATCGCCGCCGGCGCGGGCGGGCTCCTCGCCGCGCTCGCCGCCTTCCTCCTCGCCCGCCGGATCTCGCGGCCGGTCGACCGGATCGCGCACGCGGCGCGCACGCTCGCCGGCGGCACGCATCCCGAGCCTGTCCCCGTCGAGGGCGCCGCCGAGATCGCCACGCTCGCCATCGCCTTCAACGCCCTCGTCGCGCAGCTGCAACGCGCGCAGGAAGCGGAACGGAACTTCCTCCTCTCGGTCAGTCACGAGCTCAAGACGCCGCTCACCGCGATCCGCGGCTACGCCGAGGCCGTCGAGGACGGCGCTGTCGACCCGCGCGAGGCGGCGGTGACCGTGACGGCGGAGGCTCGGCGGCTCGAACGCCTCGTCAAAGACCTCCTCGACCTCGCGCGCATGAACCGCACCGACTTCAGCGTCCACAACTCCGAGATCGATCTCGCGGAGGTCGCGGAAGATGCCGTCCGGCGCTACCAGCAGGCGGCGGCGGAGTTCGGCGTCTCGCTGCAAGCCGAGACGAGTGGCCCCGCGCCGGCGGTCGCTGACGCCGACCGCGTCCTCCAGGTCGTCTCCAATCTCGTGGAGAACGCGCTGCGTCTCACGCCTCCCGGCGGAGTAGTCCGGGTCGTCGCCGCTCCCGGCGAGCTTCGCGTCGAGGACACCGGGCCGGGCCTCGGCGAGACCGACCGCGCCCGCGCTTTCGAGCGTTTCTATCTCCATGAGCGGTACGGGAGGGAACGGCCCGTCGGGACCGGGCTCGGGCTCGCGATCGTCAAGGAGTTGACGGTCGCGATGGGCGGGAGCGTCGCGGTCGAGAGCCATCCCGAGCAGCTCACCGTCTTCACCGTGCGGCTCCGCGTGCCGGTCGGCGCGCGTGAGACGCTCCCCGCGTGAGCACTGTCGAGCTACGAGACGTGGAGGAGGCGCGCGAGCGCCTGGAGGGCCGCGTCCTCCGCACGCCGACGCTGCGCTCCACGGCGGCCGGCGGCGTCCACCTCAAGGCGGAGCTCTTCCAGAAGACGGGCTCCTTCAAGGCGCGCGGCGCGCTGAGCCGGCTCTCGACGCTCACCGAGGAGGAGAGGCGGCGCGGCGTCGTCACGTGGTCGGCCGGGAACCACGCGCAGGCCGTCGCGTGGGCCGCCGCGGAGGTAGGCGTCGACTGCCTTGTCGAGATGTGGGAGAGCGCGAGCGCGTTCAAGGTCGAGGCGACACGCGGCTACGGCGCGACGGTCGACACGTCCTCGCCCGATCCGGCCGTTGCCTACGACCGCACGCTCGAGGTGGTCGAAAGGGAGGGGCGCGTCTTCATCCATCCGCACAGCGATCCGCTCGTCGTCGCGGGGCACGGCACGCTCGCGCTCGAGGTGCTCGAGGACGTGCCGGAGCTCGAGGCTGTCGTCGTCGGCGTCGGCGGCGGCGGGCTCGTCTCCGGCATCGTCGCCGCGCTCGACGGCCGCGCGCGCGTGATCGCAGTCGAGCCGGAGAACTCGCCGGCTTTCAGCGCCGGTCTCGCGGCCGGCCACAGCGTCCGCGTCGGTACCGACACGATCGCCGACGGTCTTGCCCCTCCGTTCGCGGGCGAGCTGCCGCTCGAGCTCTGCCGCGGGCGCGTGGAGAACGTCCTCGTGAGCGAGGAGGAGATCGCGGCCGGGATGCGTTTTCTCTACGCGCGCGCCAAGCTCGCGTGCGAGCCGGCGGGCGCGGCGGCGCTCGGAGCAGTCCTCGCGCACAAGGTCGAAGCCGGCCCCCGCGTGGCCGTGATCGTCTCCGGCGGCAACGTGGAAGCCCATATCGCCGCTGCTATCTTGGCTGGGTAATGAAGGCCGGTATTCATCCCGAGTACGTCCTCGCCACGGTGACGTGCTCCTGCGGGAACACCTTCCAGACGCGCTCGACGAAAGCCGACCTGCACGTCGAGATCTGCTCGCAGTGCCACCCGTTCTACACGGGCAAGCAGAAGCTCATGGACTCGGGCGGACGCGTCGAGCGGTTCCAGCGCCGGCTCGAGCGCGCGAAGCAGTCGAGCTAGCGGCCCAGCCCGTGGCGGCGAACGTCGGAGGCCAGGCCGTCCTCGAGGGCGTGATGATGCGGGGCCCCGGCAACTGGGCCGTAGCCGTCCGGACGCCCTCGGGCGAGATCGCGCAGGTTTCGCGGCCGATCTCCTCGCCGATGGCGCGCCACGTCGTCTGGCGCCTGCCGATCGTGCGCGGCGTGATCGCCTTGGGCGAATCGCTCGCGATTGGCTTCCGCGCCCTCGCGATCTCGGCGCAGTACGCCGCGCAGGAGGACGGGGACGATGGCGAGGTGGAGACGGAGCTCTCGCGCGGCGCTCTCATCTTCGCCTTCGTGATCGCGATCGGCTTCGCGATCGCACTGTTCAAGCTGACGCCGGGCTTCATCACCGAGGCGCTGCCGGTCACGGGAAAGTGGTTCGCGCTTGTCGAGGGCGGGATCCGGATCACGCTGCTCGTGGCCTACCTCGCGGTCATCTCGCTCCTCCCCGATCTCCGGCGCGTCTTCCAGTACCACGCCGCCGAGCACAAGGCGATCAACGCATACGAGGCGGGCGAGGAGCTCGAGCCGGAAGTCGTGCAGCGCTATTCGCTCATCCACCCGCGCTGCGGTACGGCGTTCCTGCTCTGGGTGATGGTCATCGCCGTGTTCGTGTACGCGTTCTTCGGCCGGCCCGCGCTCTACTGGCTCGTGCTCGAGCGGATCGCGTTCCTGCCCCTGATCGCGGGGCTCGCGTACGAGCTCATCCGTTTCGCGGGGAAGCACTCGGGCAATCGCGTACTCATGACGCTGCTCGCACCGGGTCTGTGGCTGCAGCGGCTCACGACGCGCGAGCCGAGCCTCGACCAGCTCGAGGTCTCGATCCGCGCGCTGCGCGAAGTGCTCTCGCTCGAAGGCAAGTCAGGGGAATCTCTCGTGGAGGTGATGGCGTAATGGCTACCGATCGTCGCGCTGAAGTTGTCTGGCAGGGGAGCCTCATGGAGGGCTCGGGAACGATCGTCTCCACCACGAGTGGCGCGATCGGTGAGCAGGCCGTGTCATGGCCGAACCGCGCCGAGGACTCGCCGACGTCGACGAGCCCCGAGGAGCTGATCGCGGCTGCGCACGCCGCGTGCTTCTCGATGGCGCTCTCCAACGGCCTCGCCAAGCAGGGGAACCCGCCGGAGGAGCTCCGCACCTCGGCGACCGTCACCTTCCAGCCGGGCGAGGGCATCACGCGCATCGCGCTGACGGTCGAAGGGCGGGTTCCCGGCCTCGAGGACAACGACTTTCAGAAGGCGGCGCAGACCGCGAAGGAGAACTGCCCCGTCTCCAAGGCGCTGGCCGGCGTCCCGGAGATCACGCTGGAGGCCCGGCTCCAGTGACGTAACCGGCGGCGCCGCGGAGCCTCCGGCCCGCGATCACACAGCGCGTTGCCGCGTCCTCAGTCGCGCCGATAGCAACCCGCTTTCGGCGCTCCCTGCGTCCTCGCATCGCTTGGTGCTCGCGACCCGGCGACCGCGCGCCGCCACCGGCCACATCACTACGCTGACCGTCGCGATGGCGACGGACTTCGACAATCTCGTCGCGGATCTCGAGCGCTCGTACGAGGAGCTCCAGACCCGCATGTCCGACCCGGCCGTCTACAACGACCACCGGGAGGCGGCGGACGTCGGGCGGCGTCTGAAGGAGCTCGAGCAGCCGCACAAGCTCGCGCGGGAGTGGCAGTTGGTGCGTGACGACCTCGTCGCAGCGCGGGAGGACGCCGACCTCCGCGAGCTCGTCCCGGACCTGGAGGCGCGCGCCGCAAGCATCGAGGAGGAGCTGCGCGTCGCGCTCGTCCCGACCGATCCCGCAGACCGGAAGGACGTGATCGTGGAGGTTCGGCAGGGCGTCGGCGGCGACGAGGCTGCGCTCTGGGCTGGCGACCTCTACCGGATGCTCGCGCGCTATGCCGAGCGGCGCGGTTACAAGGTCGAGGAGCTCGCGGCGAGCCCGAGCGACGGCGGCGGCTACAAGGAAGTCACGTTCGCGGTGAAGGGGGACGGAGCCTACTCCGTCTTCAAGTGGGAAGGCGGCACGCATCGCGTGCAGCGTGTTCCCGAGACCGAGAGCGCGGGACGCATCCACACGTCGACCGCGACGGTTGCCGTGATGCCCGAGGCCGAGGAGGTCGAGATCGAGATCGATCCGAACGATCTCAAGATCGACGTCTACCGCTCGACCGGCCCGGGCGGCCAGTCGGTGAACACGACCGACTCCGCCGTCCGGATCACGCATGTCCCGACCGGTGTCGTGGTGGCCATGCAGGACGAGAAGTCGCAGCTCCAGAACAAGGACAAGGCGATGCGCGTGCTGCGCGCGCGGCTCTACGACCGCGAGCTCGAGCGGCAGCGCGCGGAGCTCGATGCCGAGCGGCGCTCGCAGATCGGCGGTGGCGAGCGGGCGGAGAAGATCCGCACCTACAACTTCCCCGAGAACCGCCTCACCGACCACCGCGTCAAGCTCACTGTCCACCAGCTCGACCGGATCCTCCAGGGCGAGCTCGACGAGTTCACCGAGGCGCTTGTCACCGACGACCGGCGGCGCGCGCTCGGAGAGTGATCGTTCGCGAAGCGCTTGCCGAGGCGGAGCGCCGGCTTGCCACGGCAGGCGTCGAGACGCCGCGGGTCGACGCCGAGTGGCTCGTCGCGCACGTGCTCGGGACGACGCGGTCGGGTCTCGCGGCGCGCAGCGACGACGACGTGGAGGGACTGGAACCCCTCGTCGTCCGGCGTGAGGCACGGGAGCCGCTCGCGTACGTCCTCGGGGAGTGGGGCTTCCGGCGCCTGACGCTGAAGACCGATGCGCGCGCGCTTCTCCCGCGGCCTGAGACGGAGACGGTCGTCGAGCGTGCGCTCGCGCTCGCGGCGGCGATCGAGCGGCCGCGAATCCTCGATGTCGGAGTCGGCTCCGGCGCGATCGCGCTCGCGCTCAAGGACGAGAGGCCGGACGCCGAGGTGATCGGTGTCGACATCTCGCCGGATGCCCTCTCGCTGGCGCGCGAGAACGCCGAGCGGCTCGGGCTCGACGTGGAGCTGCGTGAGGGGGACGGCGCAGCCGCGGCCGCCGAGGGCTGGGATCTCGTCGTTGCCAATCCGCCGTACGTCGCGGGTCTCGACGGCCTGCAGCCGGAGCTCGGCTGGGAGCCCGGCGTCGCGCTCATCGGCGCCGGCGAGCACGAGCGGCTCGCTCGCAGCACCGCCGCGCGCTTCCTCGTTCTCGAAGTAGGCGACGGGCAGGCGAACGACGTGGCCGAGATCCTCACCGCCGCCGGCTGGCGCGAGGTGCGCGTCACGGCCGACCTGACGGGGACGGAGCGCGTGGTGGAGGGAGCGAAATGACCGACGCGGTCGCCGCGCTCCGCGACGGGCAGGCCGTGATCCTCCCGACCGACACGGTCTACGGCCTCTGCGTGCTGCCCGAGCACGAGGACGTTCTCTACGAGCTGAAGGGCCGCGACCGCTCGAAGCCGGTCGCCCTCCTCGCCGCCGACGTCGACGCGCTCCTCGCTGCCGTGCCCGGCCTCGACCGCACGGTGCTCGAGCGCTACCTCCCCGGCGCCTACACGCTCGTTTTCGCGACCGTCGGAGTTCGCGTCCCGAACCTACCCCCGGAAGCGGCGGAGGTTGTCGGCGCGGTCGGTGTCGTCGCCGCGACGAGCGCCAACCGCGCGGGAGGGGCGGATCCGCGCCGCGTCACGGACATCCCTGAGGAGATCCGCGCCGCCTGCGGCGCAATCGTCGACGTGGGGGAGTTGCCGGGAACGCCGTCCACGGTCCTCGACCTTTCCGGAGCCGAAGCGCGGGTTATCCGCGAGGGCGCAGGTCCTCTGCCGGAGTAGCATCCGGGCGATGGCCACGACGCAGGCGACGTTCGAGGAACTGAGGCACGCCGGGCTCGACGAGGTCGATCCCGACATCGCATCCCTGCTCGGGCAGGAGCTCGAGCGCCAGCGCGGCCAGCTCGAGCTGATCGCGTCGGAGAACTTCACCTGGCCCGCCGTGCTCGAGGCCGTCGGCTCCACGGCGACGAACAAGTACGCGGAG
This sequence comes from uncultured Actinomycetes bacterium, assembly GCA_963737515.1. Taxonomy (GTDB): domain Bacteria; phylum Actinomycetota; class Thermoleophilia; order Gaiellales; family Gaiellaceae; genus Palsa-739. Next base: position 171,311 of record CAVTSV010000001.1, read on the forward strand.
GGCTACCCGGGCCACCGCTACTACGGCGGCTGCGAGGTCGTTGACGTCGATCGAGCAGCTCGCTATCGACCGTGCGAAGGAGTTGTTCGGTGCCGAGCACGCGAACGTCCAGCCGCACGCGGGCGCGCAGACGAACATGGCCGTCTACGCCGCCGTGCTCGAGCCGGGCGACACGTTCATGGGTCTGAGCCTCGACCACGGCGGCCACCTCACGCACGGCCACCCGGTCAACTTCAGCGGCCGCCTGTACCACCGCGTCTCGTACGGCGTCTCGCGCGAGACCATGACCGTGGACTACGACGAGGCGCTCGCCGTCGCCAAGGAGAACAAGCCGAAGCTGATCGTCTGCGGCGGCTCCGCATACCCGCGGACCGTCGAGACCGACCGCTTCCGCGCCATCGCCGACGAGGTCGGCGCGCTCCTCCTGTGCGACATGGCCCACTTCGCGGGACTCGTCGCGGCGGGGCTCCAGCCGAATCCGGTCGAGCACTGCGACTTCGTCACGTCGACGACGCACAAGACGCTCGCCGGGCCGCGCGCGGGCTTCATCCTCTGCCGGGAGGAGCACGCGAAGGCGATCGACAAGGCCGTCTTCCCCGGGATGCAGGGCGGGCCGCTCGAGCACACGATCGCTGCGAAGGCGACGTGCTTCCGGATCGCGATGACCGACGCCTTCCGCGAATACCAGGCGCAGGTTCGCCGCAACGCCGACACGCTTGCCGAGGCATTGCTCGACGGCGGCCTCGCGCTCGTCACCGGCGGCACCGACACCCATCTCCTCCTCATCGACCTGAGCAAGTCGGAGTGGACGGGGAAGGCCGCCGAGGAGCGGCTGCACGAGATCGACGTCACCGTGAACCGCAACACGATCCCGTTCGACGAGCGCTCGCCGTTCGTCACCTCCGGCGTCCGCATCGGCACGCCGGCGATGACGATGCGCGGCTTCGACGCGGACGACTTCCGCGAGGTCGGCGCGATCATCTGCGAGGCCTTGACCGACGCGCCGGACATCGACGGCCTGCGCGCGCGGGTCGCTGCGCTCTGCGCGACGCGCCCGCTCTACGACGGCTTCCGCGGCTTCACGACCTACGTCGCTTGAGCGAGCCGAGACTCACCGTGGTCGAGCATCCGCTCGTCCAGCACAAGCTCAGCTATCTCCGCGACAAGAACACGCCGACCGTCCACTTCCGCAAGCTCACCAACGAGATCACGCTGCTGCTGACGTACGAGGCGACGAAGGACATGCCGACCGGGCCGGTGGAGATCGACACCCCCCTCGAGTCGATGACGGTGCAGCGCATCGCGGGGAAGAAGGTGGCGGTCTGCCCTGTCCTGCGCGCCGGGATGGGGATGCTCGACGGCGTGCTCTCCCTCGTTTCCAGCGCGCGGGTCGGCTTCATCGGCCTCTACCGCGACGAGGAGACGCTCGAGGCGGTGCAGTACTACGTCAAGCTTCCGGTCGATCTCGTCGAGCGCGACGCGATCATCCTCGACCCGATGCTCGCGACCGGTCACTCGAGTTGCGCCGCGATCGACGTCGTCAAAGAGGGCGGCGCGCACGCGGTGACGCTCGTCTGCATCGTCGCGGCGCCGGAGGGGATCGCAGAAGTTCACAAGCGCCATCCGGACGTCCACATCGTGTGCGCGTCGGTCGATCGCGGGCTCAACGAACGCGGCTATATCGTCCCGGGTCTCGGCGATGCAGGCGACCGGCTGTACGGCACGAAGTAGGTCTCTTCGTGCTTCTCGGGTTCAGCAGCCCGCACCTCAGCGTCCTCGACGAGTTCACCGACCACCTCGACGTTCTCTGGGGCGCGCTCATCGCGCTCGCCGTCGTGATCGTTCTCACGCCGGCAGTGGGAGGGATGGCGCGGCGGCTCGGCGTCGTCGACCTGCCCGGCGGCCGGCGCGTCAACGCGCTCCCTGTGCCGCGCCTCGGCGGCTTGGCGCTGTTCCTCGGCCTCCTCGTCCCAGCGCTCGCCTTCCTTCACACCGGACGGGAGAATCGGGGCTTGCTGCTCGGCGCAGCCGTCGCCGTACTGGTCGGATCAGTCGACGACTTCCGCGGCCTGCCGTGGTTCGCGAAGCTCGGCGGGCAGCTGGCCGCTGCCGGCGTGGCGACCGGCTTCGGGATCTGGGTCGACCGTTTCACGCTGCCGTTCATCGGCATCCACACGCTGCCCGAGGCGGCCGGGGTCCCGCTCACGATCGCCTGGATCGTCGCGATCATGAACATGGTCAACTTCCTCGACGGGTTGGACGGCTTAGCGGCGGGAGTTACCGCGATCTCGGGCCTCACATTCTGCGTGATCGCGCTCTCGCTCGGGAAGGTCGACGCCGCCGTTCTTTCGGCGATCGTCTTCGGCGCCTGCGTCGGCTTCCTGCGCCACAACTTCTATCCGGCGCGGATCTTTATGGGCGACTCCGGCGCGCTGCTGCTCGGCTACGTGCTCGCGACGGTCGCCGTGCAGGGTCTCCTGAAGACGGCCGCGACCGTGGCCCTGTTCTTCCCCTTGCTCGTGCTCGCGGTGCCGATCGTGGACACGACCTTCGTCGTCCTCCGCCGGATCCGGCATGGGGAGAAGGTCTTCGAGGCCGACCAGGCGCACATCCACCATCGCTTCCTGCGGCGCGGCTTCTCGCAGCGGCGGGCTGCGCTGACGATCTGGGCGTGGTGCATCTCGCTCTCGGCCGCGGCGTTTGCGACGCGCTTCGTCCCGTTCCGCGCGCACGGTGTCTGGCATCTCGGGTGGACGCTCCTCGCCGCCGGCGTCGGCCTCGTCGCCGTGCTGTTCTCCGTCTACGTCGTCTACGTGCTGGAGATCGTCAAGCTCGGCAACCCCATCCAGCGGCGGCGCCGGGTGGACGACCCGCTCAAGAAGACCGCGTAACGAAGTCGGCCAGCAGGGCGTTGAACGGCTCGCCGAGCCGCTGCACCGAGTGGCCCGCACCCGGGAGGACTGCGCGCTCGGCGCCGAGGCGTTTCTCCAGCGCGTCGCAGACCGCCTCGAACGCGGGATCGTGGCCGCCCGAGACGACGAGCTTCGGGAACGGCGCCGCCGCGAGCGTCTCGAGCGGGATCGTCGCCTCCGACGGCGGGCGCTCGACCATGAGCGTCCGCGCGCCCTGAAGCAGCGCCGGCGTGAACTCGCCGGGCGGAATCGGCGTGCCGACGAGCTCGAAGAAGCCGCGGAGGAACGCAGCCGGGTCACGCGGCCCCTCGCGCCAGTGGGTCGTCGCGGCGTCGCTGAACGCGTCAACCGCCGGCACGCCGCGCGCCACCGACAGCGCCGGCGGCTCGATCACCGTCAGCGACCCGAGCTCCGGTGATGCCGCCGCGGTGAGCAGCGCGATCACCCCGCCGTAGGAGTGCCCGACGAGATGGGTTCCCGGCTCGAGGAACTGCTCGAACCAGACCGCCTCGTCCTCGAAATCGACATGGTCGACGTCCGGGCCGGGCGGGAAGCCGCGGCGGTTCGGGAGGACGAGCTCGAAGCGGTCCGCGAGCGACTTCTGGGCGCTCCAGGTCAGTTCCGCGTTGACGACGGAACCGTGAACGAACAGGAGGCGGGGACGTGTATTCATGCGGAAATCGGTGTCACAAAGTACCCCCCTGGCCGACGCGGTGACGCTGCTATTCTCGCCCCGGATGCAGGGGACTCCGCGCTCGTCGTTTCAGGCCGTAGAGGCCGGTGCCGTCTTGGCCGGCACGGTCGGCGCGTGCGGTGGCGCCGGCGCGCTCGCAGGCTGGGCCGCGGGCAACACGGGGTACGGCGCGCTCGCGGGCGTCGCGGTCGGGCTTCCCGCCGGCGTTTTCGCGGTCTATCGCAGGTTCAAGGGCTACTTCTCGTGATGAGCGGGATGCTGTCCACGCCGCGGCCGGTCCCTGGCCGCAGAGCGCCCGTGCTCGCGGGAGCCGGAGTTGTCGTCGTGTCGCTGCCCGTCGTCCTCGTCGCCGGCTTCCCGGTCGCAGGCTGGGCACTCGCGGCCGTCCTCTGGGCGGCCGGAGAAGCGCTCTCCGTGTGGCTCCGACGGCTGCCGACCGGAGCCGACCACCTTGGCATGTCCGGGATGGTCGCGCTCGCCCACTCCTTCCGCGGCATCGGCGTGATCATCGTCCTCGCCATCGTCACGCTCGGCGACCGCCACGTCGGCCTCGCCGCGCTCGTGGTCTACGCGCTCGCGTACACGCTGTCGCTCGGCGTCTCGCTTCTCGAGTACTTCGGCGGGGAGAAGCTCGGATGAACCACCTTCTTCTCGCGGCAGGGAGCTTCAATCCGGCCAACGAGTTCCAGCTCAACGACTGGATCTCGATCCACCTCGGCCCGATCGACATGTCGATCAACAAGGCCGTCGTCTACCTCGCCATCTCGGCGCTCCTGACGATCGCGCTCGGGATCTTCACGATGCGGAGCAAGCTCGCGCTGCTACCGGGGCGCAGGCAGACGGTCGGTGAAGCTCTCTACGAGGTCGCGCAGACGCAGATCGCGGCACAGGGATTGCCGACCAAGGCGATCGGCCGCTGGTTCCCGTACGTCGCCTCGCTCTTCCTCTTCATCTTCACGATGAACATGGTCGGCTTCATCCCGCTGCCGCTGACCGGGGACAAGTGGCACGGCATTCCGACGTGGGGGATCTACGCCGTGACCTCTCAGCTCTCGGTGACCCTCGTGCTCGCTGTCCTCAGCGTCGTCTTCACCCACATCGAAGGCCTCCGTTACAACGGATGGGGCTACTTCAAGAGCTTCGTGCCGTCGGGAGTGCCGAAGGCGATGGTGCCGTTCATGGCCATCCTCGAGACGATCTCGCACGTCTTCCGTGTGATCAGCCTCAGCGTCAGGCTCTACGCGAACATGCTCGCCGGGCACATGCTGATCCTCGTCTCGATCGGCCTGCTCTTCATCCTCAGCGGCATCACGTTCTGGATCGTCGCTGCCGTCTCGCTTCCGATCGGGATCTTCTTCTACATCTTCGAAGTGGTGATCGTCGTCACCATCCAGGCGTTCATCTTCGCGGCCCTGACCGCCATCTACATCGGCTCGGCGATCGAGCCGGCCCACTAAGGAGGAAACGTGCTCCACCTGATCGCTGCAACCTCAAGCACCATCAAGGCCGCGCAGGCGCTCGGCTTCGGCCTCGGCATGGGCCTCGGCTCGCTCGGCGCCGGCATCGGCATCGGCACGGTTTTCGCCTCGATGATCCAGTCCGTCGCCCGCCAGCCCGAGCTCCGCGGCGAGCTGCAGGGGATCATGTGGCTCGGGTTCGCTCTGACCGAGGCGGTCGTCTTCTACGGCTTGGTCGGCGGCTTCCTCGGCTTCGTGCTCGTCAAGTAGATGCTGCTCGCTGTCTCCAGCCCGCTCACCCGGATCATTCCGGGGCTGATGATCTGGACGATCCTGTTTTTCCTGGTCGTCTTCTTCGTCCTGCGGAAATTCGCCTTCAGCGCGATCCAGGGGATGCTCGATCAGCGGCGGGAGCACATCGAGAAGGCGATAGCCGCGGCCGATGACGCCAAGAATGAGGCGCAGAAGCTGCTCGAGGAGCACAAGAAGCTGATCGGAGAGGCGCGCGGCGAAGCGGAGGCGATCCTCGCCGAGGCGCGCAAGACCCGCGAGTCGATGGAGCGGCGCATGCGCGAGGAGACCGAGACCGAGCGGCAGCGCCGGCTCGAAGAGACGCGCAAGGAGATCGCCGCCGAGACGACGCGCGCGCTGGAGCGGATCCGCTCCGAGGTCGCCGACCTCACGCTCGAGGCAGCCTCGCGCGTCGTCGGCAAGACGCTCGACGCCGAGCGTGACCGCGAGCTGATCTCCGAGGCGATCGCCGGCCTCGACTTCTCCCGCCTGGAGCAGTCCGCGTAGCCGATGGCCGTCGCGCACCGCATCTACGCCGAAGCCCTCTTCGGCGCGGCGAAGGACGCCGGACGGCTCGCGCCCGTGCACGAGGCGCTGACCGCCTTTGCGGCCGCGGCTGCCGAGTCGCACTCGCTCCGCTCCGTCCTGCGCAACCCGCAGTTCGACCCGAGCGCGAAGGCGGCGATCCTCGCCGATCTCGCCGGCGACTCCGAACCGTTGTTCACCAACTTCCTCCAGGTGACGGCGGAGAAGGGCCGCGCGGGCGAGATCGAGGAGATCGCGAGGGAGTTCGAGCAGCTGATGGCGGTCGAGGAGCGGCGACTCACCGTCGAACTGACGACGGCGCGTGAGCTGAGCGACTCCGAGGCGGACACGATCCTGAAGGAGATCGAGAAGGCGGCCGGCCGCAAGGTCGACGCGACGCGCACCGTCGATCCCGGCCTCGTCGGCGGCATCGTCCTGCAGGCGGGCTCGCTGCGCGTCGACGCGAGCGTCCGCGGCAGATTGGAACGACTTCGACACGAACTGGTGAGGAGATGAGTGTGTCCCTCCCAGCGACAGTTAGCGCGCCCCTGGCGGCTGCAAAGCTTCGCGACTCCTCGCTTCGCTCGTCGGCCGGCTTCGCCGGCTGCGGCGTCCTCGGGCTCCCGGTAGCTTCGGCTATCGGAGCGCCCTGCGTCCTTGCCTCGCTCGCTTTTCGCGCGCCAGGAGCACGAAACCATCACTGGGAGGAACACCCTTGAAGCTGCGCCCCGAAGAGATCACCTCGATCCTGCGCCAGCGGATCGAGCAGTACGACGTCGAGACCGACCTCGCCGAGGTCGGAACCGTGCTCCAGATCGGCGACGGGATCGCCCGGATCTACGGGCTCGAGAACGCCGTCTCGATGGAGATGCTCGAGCTCGAGCACGAGGTCGTCGGCCTCGCCTTCAACCTCGAGGAGGACGACGTCGGCGCGGCGCTGTTCGGCGAGTGGCAGAAGGTGAGCGAGGGCGAGCCCGTGCGGCGTTCAGGCCGGGTCGCGAGCGTCCCCGTCGGCGAGGCGCTACTAGGCCGCGTTGTCGATCCGCTCGGCAATCCGCTCGACGGCCGCGGCCCGGTCGAGACGACGGAGAGGCGACCCCTCGAGTTCAAGGCGCCGGGCGTCGTCGCGCGCCAGCCGGTGAAGGAACCGCTCCAGACCGGGATCAAGGCGATCGACGCGATGACGAACGTCGGCCGCGGTCAGCGCGAGCTGATCATCGGCGACCGCTCGACGGGCAAGACCGCGATCCTCATCGACACGATCCTCAACCAGCAGGACACGGACGTGCACTGCATCTATGTCGCGATCGGCCAGAAGGAGTCGACGGTCGCTGGCATCTACGAGCGGCTGCAGGACGCGGGCGCGATGGAGTACACGACGATCGTCACCGCCTCGGCGAGCGAGGCGGCGCCGATCAAGTGGATGGCGCCGTTCGCCGGCTGCGCGATGGGCGAGCACTTCCTGTTCAACGGCAAGCACGCGCTCGTGATGTACGACGACCTCTCGAAGCACGCCGATGCGTACCGCCAGCTCTCGCTGCTGCTGCGCCGCCCGCCGGGCCGCGAGGCGTTCCCGGGCGACGTCTTCTACCTCCACTCGCGGCTGCTCGAGCGCGCGTGCAAACTCTCGGAGGAGAACGGCGGCGGCTCCCTCACTGCGCTGCCGGTGATCGAGACGCAGGCTGGCGACATCGCCGCCTACATCCCGACGAACGTCATCTCGATCACCGACGGTCAGATCTTCCTCAACGCCGAGCTGTTCTATTCGGGCATCCGCCCGGCTGTGAACGTCGGCACCTCGGTCTCGCGGGTCGGCGCCTCGGCGCAGACGAAGGCAATGAAGAAGGTCGCCGGACGTCTCCGGCTCGACCTCGCGCAGTACCGCGAGCTCGAGGCGTTCGCGCAGTTCGGCTCCGATCTCGACAAGGCGACGCAGCAGGCGCTGACGCGCGGCGCGAAGATGGTCGCAACCCTCAACCAGCCGCAGTACGACCCGTGGCCGATGGAGGAGCAGGTGGTTGCGATCTACACGGGCAACGAGGGCTACCTCGACGACATCCCGACGCCTCTGGTCCAGCGGTTCCAGGAGGGGCTGCGCGAGCACCTCCGCGCCGAAGAGACGGTCTACAAGCAGATCCGCGAGAGCGGCGACCTGCCCGACGATCTGGCCAAGAAGCTCAACGGCGAGATCGAGAAGTTCAAGAAGGGCTTCAACGTCGATGGCGAGCCGGCCGCCTAGCGCGCCTTGGCCTCGCTCCAAGACCTCCGGCGGCGGATCACCTCCGTCCGCAACACGCGCAAGATCACGAAGGCCCTCGAGCTCGTGGCCGGCGCGCGGCTGCGCCGCGCCCACGCGCGAAGCGAGGATATGCGGCCGTACGCCGACCGTATGCAGGAGTTGATGGTCGGCACCGCGCAGGCGGCGTCGTCCCTCCGGAATCTCGCGTTGTTGCAACAGCGCGACGAGGTGAAGCGCGTGGCGATCGTCCTCGTCACCGGCGACCGTGGCCTTGCCGGGCCGTTCAACGGCCAGGTGCTGCGCCACGGCTTCGAGCTCGAGGCCGAGGCGCGCGCCGCCGGGCAGGACATCGCCTGGCTCGTCGTGGGGCGGAAAGGCGCTTCGACTCTGCGCTTCCGCCGCTACGAGCTCGAGGGTCAGTGGGCGGGCTTCGCCGACAAGCCGACCTACCACGACGCGCAGGCGGTGGCCCATCGGCTCGCCGAGCTGTACGAGGCCGAGGAGGTCGACCGCGTCCTTCTCGTCTACAACCGCTACGAGTCGGCGCTCGTGCAGCGGGTGACGACGACCGAGCTGCTGCCGATCGGCGAGCACGTGCTCGCCGCCGACGACGGTGGGGAGGAGAAGCACGGCCCGAGCGCGGACTTCATCTATGAGCCGGAGCCGGAGGAGATCCTCCAGCGGCTGCTTCCCGTGTATCTGGAGACGGAGATCTACCGCGCGCTGCTGGAGTCGGCGGCCGCGTTCCTCGCCTCGCAGATGAACGCGATGCGGAGCGCGTCGAAGAACGCCGGCGAGCTGATCGACCACCTGACGCTGTCGCTGAACCGTGCCCGCCAGGCGCAGATCACCCAGGAGATCCTGGAGATCGTGGCCGGCGCGGATGCGCTCGCCGGTTAAGCCGGAAACGCTGCGCGTTTCCGGCTTGGTGACGGAACTCCGCGCGCCCGAGAGCGCGGTCTCGGGTGCGCTCCGTGCTGACGGCTTTGTTTCCCGCCGCGGCGGGCGCCTGCGGCGCGCGCCGGGGAGCGGGGAGCCTGCGGCTAAGCCCCGCTCCGCGGAGTCTTAGCCTCCGGCCGGCTCAGGCGAGATCCCGGGCTGGCGCACGCGAGCCATTTCCCGAGCACTGGCGTAGGCAAGCGCCGGGCGGCGTCAGGTGCGGTACGAGAGCAACTCGTCGAGGTCGAGCCGGCCGTCGTTCGGCGGCGCTTCGTCCGAGCCGTACCGCCGCCACTCGTCGAACGGCCGGTCCCACGCGAGCTCGAGGTCGTTCCCATCCGGATCGCTCAGGTAGACCGCGAGGTGCGTGCCGTGATCGGTCAGCTGCCGCAACGGGACGCCCGCGTCGACGAGCCGCCCGACCGCCTCCGCGAGCTGCTCGCGTGACGAGAAGTTGAGCGCGACGTGGTGCAGTCCCGTGACGCCGTCCGGTTGCGGTGGGCCGCCCGCTGACTTCCAGGTGTTGAAGGCGAGGTGATGGTGGTAGCCGCCGGCGGACACGAAGAGCATGTCCCCGGTCGTCCCCCAGCCCGGTACGTCGCGCGCTTCGTGCACGACGTCGAAGCCGAGGATCCCGACGTAGAACTCGCGCACCCTGTCGATGTTTGCGGTGCGTAGGTGCACGTGGCCGATCCGGAGATTCGGGTCGATCGGGCGCTCTGCAGCCTGCATCGGCTCGATTGATCCCTGGGGTCCGCTCATGTCCCGCCGAGACTACAAGCCCGCGTTGGCCCGCACCAAGTGACCACGGGAGCGGGGGTCTACGCCTGCGGGCGGATCGCGTCGTTCAGTAGCCGCAGCATCGCCTCGACGTCGAACTCGTCGCCGCCGGCGACGCGGAGGGCAAGGCCGTTCAGGACGGATGTCGTGAACCGGTTGATCTCCACCCATGAGATGTCGTCCCGCAGCCTTCCGCCGGCCTGCTCCTGCTCGAACCACTCGCGGATGCGCGGGCTCGTGTCGGACGACTTCGCCTCGAGTCGCTGGACGAAGTCCTCGTCGTGGCGCAGCCGGCTCTCGGTCTCGATCAGGACGGCGAGCCACTCCGGGCTCTCGGCCGTCAGCGCTCGGAACGCCTCGTCGAGCCCCGATTCGAGCAGGATGTCGCCGAAGCGCGTGTTCATCTCCATCGCGAGCTCGACGAACAGGTCGTTTTTGTTCTCGTAGTAGTGGAAGATCGCACCGCGCGAGAGGCCGATCGCCTCCTCGAGCCGTGCGACCGTCGCGCCGTCGTAGCCGTACGTCGCGAAAGCGTGGCGCGCGCCTTCGAGGATCTGCGCACGGCGGGCGTCGAGATGCTCCTGCTTGACCTTCGGCATGGCTTGAATAGTACCGTTTGACAAAACCGTACGTACGTCTTATTTTGAACCGAGGTGTTGAGGAACCGCTCCCTGCTCGGCCTGATCACCGCCGAGCTCGTCTCGCTCACGGGCTCGTCGATGACGTTCGTCGCGCTGCCGTACTTCGTCTATGTGACGACGGGCTCGTTCGCGAAGATGGGCTGGGTCCTCGGGGCCGACATGCTGCCGATCGCGATCTTCGGCATCCCGGCCGGAACGGTGATCGCGAAGCTCGGCGCGAAGAAGACGATGCTCATCTCGGACGCCGCGCGCGGGCCGCTGATGCTCGTCATCCCGATCCTCCACCACTACGGCGACCTGTCGTTCGCGGCGCTGCTCGCGACGACGTTCGCGATCGGGGTCTTCGCCGCGCCGTACTTCGCGTCGTCGCGGCTCATCGTCCCCGAGGTGGCCGGAGAGGACGAGCAGGCGGTCGCGAGCGTCATGGCGGTGCTCTCAGGCGCGAACCAGATCACGCAGCTCGCCGGGCCCGTCCTGGCCGGCGTGATCATCGGTTTCGCGACTCCGGCGACCGTGCTCGTCGTCGACGGCTGCACGTACGTCTTCTCCTTCCTCACGATCGCGACGGTCGTGCGCGCGGGCGCGCGCGTCGAGGCGGCGGCGCAGCAGAAGGGCGTGCTCGCAGGCCTGAAGTTCCTGATGGGCGACTCGCTCCTCTGCCCGATGATGATCGCGGCCTGCGTGATCAACTTCGTCGCGCAGGGGATCGTCCTCGGCGTCCAGGCCGTCGACATCGTCCGCTACGACCTCAGCGGATACGTGCTCGCCTTCCTCTTCGGCGGCTTCGGCGTCGGCGCGCTCCTCGGGTCGATCGTCGCGCAGCAGGCGACCCAGAAGGTGCCGCTGCTCAAGCTCTCGGCCGTCGCGATCGTTTGCATGCCGCTGCCGCTGTTCCTGCTCGCGCCGAGGACGCCGTGGCCCGCGGCCACGGTCATCCTCGCCGCGTTCGCGTTCTTCACGCCGCTCGTCAACGCGCCGCTCGTCGGCATCCTCACCGTGCGGACGCCGGCGGAGCTGCGGCCGAAGGTCATGACCGCCGTGATGACAGTCGCGTCGATGGCCGGCCCGGTCGGCTTCATCACCGCGGGATACGCCCTCCGGCACGTCGCGCTCGGCGCGTTCTTCATTGGCCTGCCCGCGCTGCTCACGCTCGGCAGCCTCGCGTTCGCGGCCGTAGTCCTGCGCGACTCGAACACCGAGCGACTGGAGCCTCTGGCCGCCGGATAGGCTCGCGCCGTGGAGGCGGCCCGGGTTCTCGCGGCGGTTGCCGGCGGCTGTGCGGTCGTCTGGTCGCTGCTCGAGGCGATCCGGGCTTTTGTGATCCCGCGCGGCGTCCAGCTCCGCTCGCGCGTCGTCTTCTACTGGGTCTTCCGCCTGCTGCGCGGGGTCGCGCGCCTGCGCGGTGCGGTCGAGCGGGAGGCGGTGGACGCGATCATGGTCTACGGCGCGCCGATCGCCGTCCTTGGGTTGCCGCTGCTCTGGCTGCTCACGACGCTGCTCGGCTTCGCGGGGATCTTCTGGGCGATCGACGGCGGCGGCTTCGGCGCCGCGGTCGTCGTGAGCGGCTCGTCGCTCTTCACGCTCGGCTTCGAGCGGCCCGAGGGAGTGGGCGGCGCGGTGGCAGCGTTCGCCGACGCGACGATCGGCCTCGGCCTCCTCGCGCTCGTGATCACGTATCTCCCGACGCTCAACGCCGCGTTCTCGCGCCGTGAGTCGGTCGTCGCGATGCTCGACACGCGCGCCGGCTCGCCGCCCGACGCTTTGACGCTGATCGAACGCCACCACATCTTCGCCGGAATCGAGACCCTCGACGCGCTGTGGCTGGACTGGGAGCGGTGGATCGTCGACGTGGGGGAGACGCATTACACGCATCCGATGCTCGTCTTCTTCCGCTCGTCCGAGCCGTGGCACTCGTGGGTGACGGCGATCGCGACGCTGCTCGAGGCGGCGAACTTCCGGCTCTCGGCGATCCAGGCGTCGGGCGCGGGAAACGCCGCCGCGTGGATGTTCTACCGGGCCGGTCTCGGCGCCGTGCAGCGGCTGCGCGGCTTCTTCGCCTACCGGGTCGACGATCGTGCCGTCGAGCCCGTCGATCGGACCGAGTTCGAGCGCGTCCTCGTCCACTTCGCGGAGATCGGCGTGCCGGTCGTCGACGATCACGACATGGCGTGGAAGCGCTTCTGCGGACGCCGCGCCGAGTACGAGCCGATCCTCGACGCACTCGCGCGGCTCGTCGACGCTCCGGGCGGCTTGTGGCCGTCCACTTCTACCCAAGCCTGAGTCAGCCGCTCGGCTAATCTGCGCCCGCACCCGACCTCACGTATCCCCATCCTCAGGTACCCAGGAGACTCAGTGGCCGACAAGACCACCAACGGCAAGAACATGGGAAAGATCGTCGAGATCAAGGGCGTCGTGCTCGATGCCGTCTTCCCGGAGAAGCTTCCCGAGATCTACCACGCGCTCTCCGTCCAGGTTCCCGAGGAGGACGGCGGTACGCGCGAGTTGATCGCGGAGGTCCAGCAGCATCTCGGCGACGACCGCGTCCGCGCCGTTGCGATGGAGACGACGGACGGGCTGGCGCGCGGCGTCGAGATCGTCGATACGCAACAGGCGATCTCGGTGCCCGTGGGCGACCAGACTCTCGGGCGCATCTGGAACGTGATCGGCGACCCCGTCGACGGCAAGGAGCCGGCGACGGGCGAGCGCTGGCCGATCCACCGCGACCCGCCGTTGTTTGTCGAGCTCTCCCCGACGGTCGAGATCTTCGAGACGGGGATCAAGGTCGTCGACCTCATCGCGCCGTTCGTACGCGGCGGCAAGGTCGGCCTCTTCGGCGGCGCCGGCGTGGGCAAGACCGTGACGATCACGGAGCTGATCCACAATGTCGCGTTGCAGCACGGCGGCGTGTCGGTCTTCTCCGGCGTCGGCGAGCGCACGCGCGAGGGCAACGACCTGATGCTCGAGATGCAGGAGTCGGGCGTCATGGACAAGGTCGCGATGTGTTACGGCCAGATGAACGAGCCGCCGGGCGCGCGCCTGCGCGTCGGGCTCTCGGGCCTGACGATGGCGGAGTATTTCCGCGACCAGGGCCAGGACACGCTCCTGTTCATCGACAACATCTTCCGGTTCGTCCAGGCCGGCTCCGAGGTGTCGGCGCTGCTCGGCCGCATGCCGAGCGCCGTCGGGTACCAGCCGACGCTCGCGACGGAGATGGGCCAGCTGCAGGAGCGGATCACGTCGACCCGCGCCGGCTCGGTCACGTCGGTGCAGGCGATCTATGTCCCCGCCGACGACCTCACGGATCCGGCGCCGGCGAACACGTTCGCCCACCTCGACTCGACGACCGTGCTCGACCGGAGCATCGTCGAGAAGGGCATCTATCCCGCCGTCCATCCGCTGCGGTCGACGTCGCGCGCGCTGCAGCCGGGCATCGTCTCCGCCGAGCACTACCGGTGCGCGACGCGCGTGCAGGAGTTGTTGCAGCGCTACGCCGACCTGCAGGACATCATCGCCATCCTCGGCATCGACGAGCTCTCGGACGAGGACAAGATCGTCGTGCAGCGAGCGCGCAAGATCGAGCGCTTCCTCTCGCAGCCGTTCTTCACCGCGGCGCAGTTCACGGGCACGCCGGGCGAGTACGTGAAGCTCGAGGACACGATCGCCGGCTTCACGGAGATCCTCGACGGCAAGCACGACGACCTGCCGGAGCAGGCGTTCTACATGGTCGGGACGATCGACCAGGCCGTGGAGCGCGGCAAGACGCTCGCGGGCGTCGAGGCCGAGCCGGCCGCCGCCTGAGGTGCTCCCTCCGGCGATGCCCTCCGAACTTCCGAAACGCGATCACGCGGCGCGCTGCGGCGTCCTCAGTCGTCCCGATAGTGCGACTATCGGGACTCCCTGCGTCCTTGCATCGCTTGGTGCTCGCGTCCCGGAAGCGCGGCAACATCACCGGAGGGAGCACTAGTGGCCGAGCATCCGCTCTTCCCGGTCTCGGTCGTCACGCCGGAGGGCGCGGCGTTCGAAGGCGAGGCCGAGATGCTGATCGTCCCCGGCCAGTCCGGTGAGATCGGCGTGCTCGCGCGGCACGCTCCGCTCGTCGCGATGCTGAAGGCGGGCTCGACGCGTGTGCATCTGGACGGCGGCGAGGTGCGCGAGTTCGCTACGGGGCCGGGCTTCTTCCAGGTGCTCGAGAACCGGGCAATTGCCTTGGTCGACGACGCGGTCGCGGCGGGGGAGATCGACCAGGCGCGGGCGCGCCGGCAGCTGGAGGAAGCGCAGGAGGAACTGACGCGCGTGGACGCCGGGGATTCGACGGCGGATCGCTGGCAGCTCGAGCAGCGCATCCGGCATGCCGAGAATCAGCTCGCCGTTTCCGGTTCCTCTCAGTAGCGGTCGAGTTCGACGAGGCGCTCGTCGCTGATCCCGAAGTGGTGTGCGATCTCGTGGAGGACGGTGCGGCGCACCTGCCGGCGGAGGCGCTCGGGGTCGCCGCCAGTCATCCTCTCGAGCGGGCCGCGGTAGATCGTGATCTTGTCCGGGAGGACGCCGGCGTAGTACGGGCCGCGCCTTCCCAGCGGGACGCCGTGGTAGAGACCGAGGAGGGGCTCGCCGTCCGGCGGCTCGTCCTCGACGGTCACGGCCACGTTGGACATCAGGTTGCGAATGTCGGCGGGCAGCTCGTCGAGCGCATCGCCCACGAGCCGATCGAACGAGTCGTCCACGCGCTCCATCTCGCGCAACGTAGCGCGCCCCACCCAATGGGCGGGGCCGTGGTCCCTCCGCCCTCGCTATCGAGCGTAAACCACGACCAGTGACGACCCTCTTGCAGCTCTGTGTCGAAACGGCGACAGCGCTAGGCCGAGCTGCGCGCCGCCGCAAGAGCGCCGTCGTGCGCCGGCACGTAGAGCCGCTCGACGTACTCCGCCACCATCCGTGCAGTCCCGAACCGTGGCCCGAGCTCCGCGATCGACTCGCGCATTAGCGCGATCCACGCGGCCGGCAACCCGTCCCCGCCGCGGTTGTAGTACGCCGGGAGGATCTGCTCCTCGAGGACGGCGAAGAGCGCCGCCGCGTCCGCCTCGTCCTGCGCCGCCTCACCCGCGCCCGCCGCCGCAGCGCCCTGGATCGCGAACCCGTATGCCGGCGAGTATGCCTCCGCCCACCAGCCGTCGAGGATCGAGCAGTTGATGACACCGTTCAGAGCCGCCTTCATCCCCGACGTGCCGGACGCCTCGAATGGCCGCCGCGGCGTGTTCAGCCACACGTCGACGCCCTGCACGAGCCGCCGCGCGAGCGTCATCTCGTAGTCCTCGAGGAAGACGACGCGCCCGGCGGCCGACGGCTCGCGGGCGAAGTCCACGACCTGCTGGATGACGTCCTTGCCGTCCTCGTCGGCCGGGTGCGCCTTGCCCGCGACGAGGATCTGGATCGGCCGCTCGGAGGCGGCGAGCAACGCCGCGAGCCGCTCCCCCTGCGAGAAGAGGAGGCTCGCTCGCTTGTACGTCGCGAACCGGCGAGCGAAGCCGATCGTCAGGACGTCCGGATCGAGCTCCAGCGCGCCACGCGTCGTCGCGATGAAGTCGAGCAGCCTCGCCTTCGCGCTCCGGTGGGCGTTCCAGAGGTGCTCCGCCGAGACGGATCGCGCGAGCTCGAAGTGCGGATCGGTGTCGCCGAGCAGCGCCTCGATCTCGCCGGCCAGCCATGTCCGTTGATGGACGCCGTTCGTGATCGACGTGATCGGCACCTCCTCGACAGCCCTGTCCGGCCACAAGGCCTGCCACATCCCGCGCGACACCTCGCCGTGGAGCTTCGACACGCCGTTTTCGAATCGCGACGTACGCAAAGCGAACGGAGTCAGCCCGAACCGCGTCTCGGCGGGATCGACCTTCCCGAGCGCCGCGAAGTCCTCCCAGGCCAGACCGCACCGCTCGACGAGATCGCCGACGTTCCGCCGGACGAGCTCCGCGTCGAACACCTCGTTGCCCGCCGGGACTGGCGTGTGCGTCGTGAAGACGGTCGACACGCGCAGCCGCTCGAACGCCTCATCGGTCGCCAGCCCGTCCCGCTCGACGCACTCCCTCAGCCGTTCGAGCTGGAGGAAGGCCGAGTGGCCCTCGTTGAGATGGAAGACGGTCGGCGCGAGGCTGAGCTCGCGGAGAACGCGCACACCGCCGACCCCGAGCACGAGCTCTTGCCGCAGCCGGTTCTCGCGGTCGCCGCCGTAGAGAACGTCCGTGACGTCGCGCGCCCAGTCGGGATTCCCCGAGACCTTCGTGTCGATGAGGTAGAGGGAGACGCGGCCGATCCGCGCCTTCCAGACGCTGAGCCGCACCGGCACGAGCTGGCCGCTGTCGTCCGCGAGTTCGACGACGGGCGCCATCGGGCAGAGCTCCAGCGGCAGCCGGCTCGTGTCGTTCCGCGGGTAGCGCTCGACCTGGCGGTCGTTCTCGTCGAGCCGCTGGCGGAAGTAGCCCCGCCGGTAGTAGAGGCCCACCGCGACGAGCGGGACGCCGAGCTCCGACGCCGCCTTCAGATGATCGCCGGCAAGGATCCCGAGCCCGCCCGAGTAGATCGGCAGGCTGGCGTCTAAGCCGAACTCCGCGGAGAAGTACGCGACGAGGAAGTCGTCCGGCCGCTCCTGGTCCGTCCACCACGTGTCGTGACCGCGGTCACGGGCGAGCCGAGCCTCCACGCGGTCGAGCCGCTCGAGGTACTCCGGGGTGAGAGCCGCCTCGAGGTCGGCATCGGTGACCTCCGTGAGCAGCGCGCTCGGATTGTGCTGCAGCTCGGCGAACCGGCGCGGCGCGAGATCATGGAAGAGGCGTCGCGCCTCGGCGATCCACGTGAAGGAGAAGTCGCTCGCGATCGCGCGCAGCGCCGCGCGCAACGTTGCGCCGTCCTGAACCTCCCCCACGCGGGCCACCCTAACGCCGGGCGGTACCGTCCCTGGTGTGGAACGGCTCGAAGCCATCCTTCGTGAACGGATCGCCGTCCTCGACGGCTCCTGGGGCGTGCTCATCCAGCGTCAGGTGCGCGGGGAGGAGGCGTATCGCGGCGACCGCTTCCGCGACCACCCGCGCGACGTAGCCGGCGATCCCGACCTTCTCAACCTGACACGCCCGGACGTGGTGCGCGAGATCCACCGCTCGTACTTCGAGGCCGGCGCAGACATCGCGACGACGAACACGTTCACCGCAACGCGGATCGGCCAGGCGGACTACGAATTGCAGGACTTCGCAGCAGAGATGTCGTACCAGGGAGCGCGGCTCGCACGCGAGGTGGCGAACGAATACGACGGCATCGTCGCCGGCTCCGTCGGGCCGCTTAACGTCTCGCTCTCCCTTTCGCCAAAGGTGGATGACCCCGCCTATCGCTCGGCGACGTTCGACGAGGTCGTCGAGGCGTACGCGGAGCAGATCCGCGCGCTGCGCGAGGGCGGCGTCGACCTGCTCCTCGTCGAGACGGTCTTCGACACGCTCAACTGCAAGGCTGCGATCTTCGCCGCGCAGGACGCAGCGCCCGAGCTGCCGCTCTGGCTCTCCTTCACCGCCGTCGACCGCAGCGGCCGCAACCTCTCGGCGCAGACGGTCGAGGCGTTCTGGATCTCGGTCGAGCATGCAAAGCCGCTTGTCGTCGGCGTCAACTGCTCGCTCGGCGCCGCCGAGATGCGGGCCTTCGTCGAGGATCTCGCGGAGATCGCGCCGACCTGGGTCGCGTGCCATCCCAACGCAGGCCTCCCGAACGCGCTCGGCGAGCACGACGAGCAGCCGGAGGACACGAGCCGCTTCCTCGGTGAGTTCGCGCGCGACGGCTTGGTCAACATCGTCGGCGGCTGCTGCGGCACGACGCCGGAGCACGTCCGGCAGATCGTCGCGGCGGTCGAGGGCGTCGCGCCGCGCGCGATTCCGGCGCCGCGCCCGACGACGCGCCTCAGCGGCCTCGACCCCTACGAGCTCCGGCACGACGCCGACTCGAATTTCACCCTGATCGGCGAGCGGACGAACGTCACGGGCTCCGCCCGCTTCCGGCGGCTCGTCGAGGGCGGCGACATGCAGGAGGCGCTCGACGTTGCTATCGAACAGGTGCGCGGCGGCGCGAACCTCCTCGACGTGAACATGGACGCGGACCTGCTCGACGGCGAGCAGGCGATGACGACGTTCCTCAATCTCCTCGCGACCGAGCCGGAGGCGGCGCGGCTGCCGATCATGGTCGACAGCTCTCGCTGGACGGTGCTCGAGGCGGGGCTGAAGTGCATCCAGGGCAAGGGCGTCGTCAACTCGCTCTCGCTCAAGGAGGGGAAGGACGAGTTCCTCGAGCACGCACGCCGCGTCCGCCGCTACGGCGCCGGCGTCGTCGTCATGGCGTTCGACGAGCAGGGCCAGGCCGACACGGTCGAGCGGAAGGTCACGATCTGCGAGCGGGCGTACCGGCTGCTCGTGGACGAGGCCGGTTTCGCGCCGGAGGATCTGATCTTCGACCCGAACGTCCTCGCCGTCGCCACCGGCATCGACGAGCACCGCGGCTTCGCGAAGGCGTTCCTTGAGGCGCTGCCGCTGATCAAGGAACGCTGCCCCGGCTCGAAGACGAGCGGCGGTATCTCCAATCTCAGCTTCGCGTTCCGCGGCAACGACGTCGTCCGGGAGGCGATGCACTCGGCATTCCTCCTCCACGCGATCCGCGCCGGCTTGGACATGGGAATCGTCAACGCCGGCCAGCTCGTGGTCTACGAGGACATCGAGCCCGAGCTGCTCGAGCGCGTCGAGGACGTGATCTTCGACCGGCGCGACGACGCGACCGAGCGGCTCGTCGAGTACGCGAGCCGGGTGCGCGGCGAAGGGATGCGGCGCGAGCCCGATCTCTCCTGGCGCGAGGCTCCGGTCGAGAAGCGGATCGAGTACGCGCTCGTGCACGGCGTCGTCGACTTCATCGAGGAGGACACGGAAGAGGCGCGGCAGCGGGCGGAGCGGCCGCTCGACGTCATCGAGGGGCCGCTGATGGCCGGCATGCAGGTGGTCGGCGATCTCTTCGGGGCAGGGAAGATGTTCCTGCCGCAGGTCGTGAAGAGCGCGCGGGCGATGAAGCGCGCTGTCGCCTATCTCGAGCCGTACATGGAGGCCGAGCAGGCCGCCGGCGGCCGCAGCCGGGCGCGCGGCAAGGCGGTGCTCGCAACAGTGAAGGGCGACGTCCACGACATCGGCAAGAACATCGTCGGCGTCGTGCTCGGCTGCAACGACTACGAGGTCGTCGACCTCGGCGTGATGGTGCCGGCGGAGCAGATTCTCGACACGGCCGCGGCGGAGCGTGCCGACCTCGTCGGCCTGTCGGGGCTGATCACGCCGTCGCTCGACCAGATGGTCGACGTCGCGCGGGAGATGGAACGGCGCGGCTTGACTCTCCCGCTCCTGATCGGCGGTGCGACGACCTCGCGGCAGCACACCGCGGTGCGGATCGCGCCCGCGTACTCGCAGCCGGTCGTCCACGTCCTCGACGCCTCGCGTGTCGCCGCCGTCGTCTCGGATCTCCTCGACCCCGAGCGCCGCGAGCGCCTCGACGCCGAGAACAGGCTCGACCAGGAGCGGCTCCGCGACCTCCATTCCGAAAAGGAGCGCAAGCCGCTGCTCTCGCTCGAGCAGGCGCGCGCGAACCGCCAGCGGGTCGAGATCGGCGACCTGCCGGTGCCGGAGTTCACCGGCGTGCGCGAGGTGGATGCCGAGCTCGCGACGCTGCGCGAGTACATCGACTGGCAGTTCTTCTTCCACGCGTGGGAGCTGAAGGGGAAGTTCCCCCAGATCCTCGATGAGCCTGCGGCGCGGGAGCTCTGGGACGACGCGCAGCAGCTCCTCGACCGGATCGTCGCCGAGCGGCTGCTGACCGCGCGCGGCGTCTTCGGCTTCTGGCCTGCGCAGGCGGACGAGGACGACGTCGTCGTCGGCGACACGCGCTTCTGCTTCCTCCGCCAGCAGACCGATTACGGGGATTCGCGCCCGAACCGCTCGCTCGCGGACTACGTCGCGCCCGCCGGCGATCACATCGGAGCGTTCGCCGTCACCGCCGGCCTCGGCGCCGACGAGCTCGCGGCCCGCTTCGTGGCGGAGCACGACGACTACCACTCGATCATGGTCAAGGCGCTCGCCGACCGCCTCGCCGAAGCGTTCGCGGAGTACCTCCACGAGACCGCGCGCCGCGCCTGGTACGAGATGGGGCCGAGGCTGCCCACCGACCAGCTGTTCGGCGAAGGCTTCCGTGGCATCCGCCCCGCCTTCGGATACCCCGCCTGCCCGGACCACAGCGAGAAGGCGAAGCTCTTCACACTGCTTGGGGCCGAGGATGCCGGCCTCGCGCTCACGGAGACGTTCGCCATGACGCCTGCCGCGAGCGTGAGCGGCCTCTACTTCGCGCATCCCGGGGCGCGGTACTTCTCCGTGGGCCGGCTCGGGCTCGATCAGGTCGAGGATTACGCCGCCCGCAAGGGCGTCGACGTTGCCGAGGCCGAGCGCTGGCTCCGGCCCAACCTCGCGTATTCCCCGGCAGGTGAGGAGGAAAGTGCAGAGAAGGTCACATCCG
This sequence comes from uncultured Actinomycetes bacterium, assembly GCA_963737515.1. Lineage (GTDB taxonomy): Bacteria > Actinomycetota > Thermoleophilia > Gaiellales > Gaiellaceae > Palsa-739. The sequence goes on from CAVTSV010000001.1 coordinate 192,352, forward strand.
GTTCTTCGGAAAGCTGAGCTATCCTCGAAACGCGGCGCTCCGTAGCGCCGATCTCGTATGCGGACGTCGAAAAAGGGTGTCAGAGGAGGGTCTTGGGGTCGGCGGTCCGACGGATCGGGCGCGCCGCCGCTGCTGACCACGTCCTCGGGTGCGGTCAAGCGCTACCAGTCGCCTGCCTCGGCGAGACGCTCCGGTCGTAGTCAGCTCCTCCGAGGTCTCGGCTGGTTCGCGCTCGCGGTGATCGTGATCGGTGCAGGCGTCGGCGGCGGCCTCTACCTCTATTTCAACGAGAGCCTCGACGCGATCAACGGACATAGCGTCGCCGTCGTCAAGACGAAAGGGCTGCTCACGACTTTGGGAAGTCCGAGCGACCCGGCGATCGCCCTCATCGCGGGCTACGACGTCCGCGCAGGCACGGGAGCGAACGGGTACGCCGGCTCAAACTCCGACACGCTGATGCTGCTCCGCGCCGACCCGCAGAACCACACGCTCTCGCTGCTCTCGTTCCCGCGCGACCTCTCCGTCCCCATCTACTGCAAGGGCGACACGGTCGCGACGACCGACCGCATCAACGCCGCCTGGGCCGACTGCGGCGCGAACGGAGGCCCGTACGCCGCGGTCGACACGATCGAGCATCTGACGGGGCTCCGCATCAACTACCTGATCACGCTCGACTTCAAGGCCTTCAAGCAGATCGTCAACCGGCTGCACGGCGTGTACCTGAACGTCGACCGCCGCTACTACAACCCGCTCGGCACGGGCTACTCGGCGATCAACCTGCAGCCTGGGTACGAGAAGCTCGACGGCGGCCAGGCGCTGTCGTACGTCCGCTTCCGCCACCTCGACTCCGACATCTACCGCAACGGCCGCCAGCAGCTGTTCATGGAAGCGCTGAAAGCGCGGCTCAAGTCGACCCTCTCGCTGACGAACATCACCGAGATTCCGCAGATCATCGGCGCGGTGAAGGGCAACCTCGAGATCGAGAAGGCCGATGGAAGCCGCGTGTCACTCGGCGAGATCAACTCGTATCTCGGCCTGCTGATCGGTCTGCCGCCGGGGCACCTCCTCCGCAACGCGATCCCGATCCAGGATCTCCAGACGTACATCACCTCGGGCGGCGCGGACGAGTTGAAGGCGTCCGCTGCGGCTGTCGCGGGGGCCGTGCAGTCCTTCCTCCACCCGGTAGTCCCGACCGTGCAGCACCACCACAAGGGCAAGGCGGGGAAGGGGAAGAAGAACTCGCTGCCCCCGAAGGACATCTCGGTGCTCGTCCTCAACGCCGGGAACATCGCCGGTGAGGCGTCGAACACGACGTATCTGCTCAAGAAGCACGGCTTCGCCACGAAGACGCTTCCCGCCTCTACTCCCGCCAACGCGCCGGCGAAGACTCACGACACGATCGTCTACTACGACGCGGCGCAGCCGACGGGCAACGCCGCGGCGCAGGAGCTCGCTCCGCTCTTCGGCTCGCACACGCGCGTCACGCAGATGACGCCCGCGATCGCCGGCCTCGCGCAGAAGGCGAAGGAGCCGCTCACGGTCGTCGCCGTCGGGACGAGCTACGCCGGGAAGCTGACGCTGCCGCACACGAGCAAGCCGCCGGCAGGCGCGGGAACCGGCTCGGCGCAGGTCACCGACGGCGTCTCGCTCACGCTCTCCGGCGTGCGCGCGGAGAACGGCCCGGCGCACTTCCCGCTCATGCTCCCGCACGCGGTCGCGGTCGGATCGTCGCTCACGACCGACGAGGGAGTCCGCCTCTTCAAGCCGGTGCGCGGCAAGCAGGAGCTCGTCCTCACGTTCAACCTCAACGGCGGGGTCGAGTACTGGCAGATCGAGGAGTCGAACTGGACGTACCCGCCGCTGCTCGGCAACCCGACGGCGCAGTTCGTCAACCACCGTCGCACGTACTACGAGTACACGAGCGGCGGCGCGATCTCTACGATCGCGGTGCGCTCGGGGACGAGCGTCTACTGGGTCATGAACACGATCCTCAACGACCTCTCCAACTCGACGATGGTCGCCATCGCCGAGGGCCTTCAGCCGCTCCGTTGAAGCGAAGTACGCTAGGAAGGTGCTCCTCCAGCGAATGTCGGCCGCGTCCCCAGCGGCTGCAAAGCGTCGCGATACGGCGTCCTCGGTCGCCCCGATAGCCTTGGCTATCGAGGCTCCCTGCGTCCTTGTCTCGCTCGCTTTTCGCACGCTGGGAACACGACGACATCCACTGAAGGAGCACACGTGGCGCGGATAGCAATCTTCGGAGCCGGCTACGTCGGCCTCGTCACCGGCGCGTGCTTCGCCGACATCGGCCACGACGTCATCCTCCGCGACGTCGTCCCCGAGCGCGTCGAGCGCCTGCAGGCAGGAGAAGTGCCGATCTACGAGCCGGGGCTCGACGAGGTCATCGCCCGCAATCGCGAGCGGATCTCGTTCACGCTCGACGTGCGCGAGGCGGTCGACGGAGCGGAGTTCCTCTACGTCGCGGTCGGCACGCCGCCGACGTACTCCGGCGACGCCGACCTCACTGCGGTCTGGACCGTCGTGGACGAGCTGCCGGACGACGTGCCCGGCCGGCCGATCCTCGTCATGAAGAGCACCGTCCCCGTCGGCACTGGCGACCACGTGCGCGCGCGGCTCGACGCGCGCGGCCTCACCGGCGTCGGGTACGTCTCGAATCCCGAGTTCCTCGCGGAGGGAAGCGCGGTCGCCGACTTCATGAATCCCGATCGCATCGTCGTCGGCGCGTTCGAGCCGGAGGACGCCGACCGCGTCGCCGGCCTCCACGCGAAGCTCGAGACCGAGTTTCTCCAGATGGACGTGGCGTCGGCCGAGCTCGTGAAGCTCGCCGCGAACGCCTTCCTTTCGACGCGGATCAGCTTCATCAACGAGATCGCCAACGTCTGCGAGCTCGTCGGCGCGGACGTCGTCGACGTTGCGCGCGGCGTCGGTCTCGACCACCGCCTCGGTCCACACTTCCTCAAGGCGGGCATCGGCTTCGGCGGCTCGTGCTTCCCGAAGGACGTGACCGCGCTCAAGCAGCTCGCCGGCAACTCCGGTTATCCGTTCCTTCTCCTGCAGGCAGTCTGGGAAGTGAACGAGCTGCAGAAGCGGCGCGTCGTGCAGAAGCTCCAGTTGCGGCTCGGGAGCCTGCGCGGGAAGACGGTCGCGCTGCTCGGGCTCGCCTTCAAGCCGAACACGGACGACACGCGCGAGGCGCCGAGCCGCGTCGTTGCGGCGCGCCTGATTGCGGAGGGGGCGGAGGTCCGCGGCTGGGATCCGGTTGCGCGGCCGGACGACCTGCCGGGCATGCAGCTGTGCGATTCCGTCCTCGAAGCCGTGCAGGGCGCCGACGCGGCCGTCGTCGTGACGGAGTGGCCCGAGCTGCGGGAGCTCGCGAGCGCCGAGGTGCGTGAGGCGATGGCGCGGCCGCTGATCGTCGACGGGCGGAATCTCCTCGATCCCGCGGCGGTCGTCGCCGCCGGTTTCGAGTACGAGGCGATCGGCCGGCCGACGCGGGCGACGCCGGTCGCGGTGAGCTGATGGAGACTCTTCTCCTTGCGGGCGGCAAGGCAGAGCGGCTTGGCGAGGCGACGCAGGGGCTGCCGAAGCCGCTCGTGCCGGTCGCGGGCTTCCCGCTCGCGGAGTACACCGTCGGTCGGCTCGTCGACGCCGGCGTGACGCGCATCATCGTCGCGTGCCGCGCGGGGGACGAGGACGCTTTCCTCAACACGCTCGCCGGGCTCGGCGCCGAGATCGAAGCGGTGGGGGAGGAGAAGCCGCTCGGACGGGGCGGCGGTTTCCGTCTCGCGGCGTCGCGGCGCGAGGAGAGCGGGCCGGTGCTCGCACTCAACGGCGACGAGCTGCTCGACCTCGACTTCCGCGCGCTCTTCGACGCACACGAGCGCGGCGGCGCGGCGGCGACGATCGTCGTCGCGCAGGTGAGCTCGCCGTTCGGTGTCGTCGACGTCGACGACGACGACACCGTTTCCGGCTTTCGTGAGGCTCCCAAGCTCGAGCAGTGGGTCAACTCCGGGGTCTACGTCCTGGGCGAGGAGGCGCTCGCGCTGCTCCCCGAGCGCGGCGACCACGAGCTCTCGACGTTCCCGCAGCTCGCGGCCGAGCGCCGCCTGCGCGCCTTCCGCCACGACGGCGTCTGGCTGACGGTGAACACGCCGAAGGATCTCCGGCGGGCGACGGAGTTCATGGAGGCGCATCCCGAGTGGAAGCCGCAGAGGCAGCCGGCGTGACGCTCGACTCGCCGCACTACGGCTCGCTCGACCGCTTCTCGTTCGCGCCGCGCCGCGTCGAGAAGCCGTGGGGCTGGGAGCTCATCTGGGCGGACACCGATGCGTACGTCGGGAAGATCCTGTTCGTCAAAGCCGGCGAGTCGCTCTCCCTCCAGTTTCACCGGGAGAAGGACGAGAGCTGGTACGTCGAGAGCGGGCGAGCGCGGCTCGAGCTCGGCGAGGTGGGGCAGGAGGCGCTCGACGAGGAAGTCGTCACCGCCGACGCATGCTTCCGCTACCGGCCGGGGACAGTGCACCGGATCACCGCGCTCGAGGACACGACAATCCTCGAGGTCTCGACGGCGCATCTCGACGATGTCGTCCGGCTCGAGGATCGCTACGGCCGCGAGGGCACGAACAATCCCTGAGCGGGTTCTGCGCTGGGACGGTTGCGTCAACGTTCGCGACCTGGGAGGACTGCCGCTCGAAGGCGGCGGCGAGACGGCGTTCCGCGTCGTCGTCCGCGCCGACTCGGTTCGCGCGCTGACCGACGCGGGCTGGCAGGCGCTCGTCGATTACGGCGTGCGGCAGGCGGTCGATCTCCGCTCGGAGGGCGAGGTGGCGCTCGATGCGCCCCGCGACATCCCGATCGAGATCTCGCACTTTCCCGTCCACGGCGACTCGGTGCCCGCCGTCGCCGAATGGCGGACGATGCAGGAGGCGTACGCCGGGATGCTCGAGCACTTCGCGCCGCAGTTCGCAGGCGCGGTGTCTACGGTCGCACAGGCCGACGCGCCTGTCGTCGTCCACTGTCACGGCGGCCGCGACCGAACTGGCCTCGTGAGCGCGCTCATCCTCCGTCTTGTGGGCGTCGACCTCGACGCGATCGCCGCCGAGCATGCCCTCAGCGACGTCTATCTCGCTCCGTGGTGGAAGCCGTGGCACGACGACGCGCCCGACGCTGAGACCCGGGAACGGCGCGTGCGGGTGACGCAGATGCCGATCGGCGCGATGGCCGACGTGCTCGAGGACCTCGACGTCCGCGGCTACCTCGTCGCCGCCGGCGCGCTGCCGGAAGACCTTGACAGGCTCGTGGTAAGGTTGAGGAATGAACGTTCTGACGGTCGGTGATGCCGCGAAGCGCTCGGGCTGGTCTGCCCGGATGCTCCGCTACCTCGAGCACGCCGGCCTCGTCGTCCCGTCGCGCAGCGCAACCGGCTACCGGCAGTACGGCCTGCGCGAGCTGAACCAGCTCAGCTCGCTCGCCGAGCTGCGGCGCCGTTTCGGGGTCGGGATCGGCGACGTCGCCTTCGCGGCGCGGCTGCGGCGCGAGCCCGAGCTCCGCGCGGCGGTCGACGGCTGGCTCGCGGGCGTCGACGACGCCTCGTGGGTCGAATGGGAACAGCGTAAGCATGAGCGGCTTCTCACAGCCGCGTAATCGAGAAAGGACTCCATGGCAGCAACGCAGCGCTATGACGTGAAGGACCTTGCCCTCGCGGAGGAGGGCAAGCGGCGGATCGCGTGGGCCGACCGGCAGATGCCGGTGCTCGCGGCGATCCGTGAGCGATTCGAGCAAGAGCAGCCGCTCGCGGGCTACCGCATCTCCGCTTGTCTCCACGTGACGACCGAGACGGCGAACCTCATGCGGACGCTCAAGGCGGGCGGCGCCGACGTGGTTCTGTGCGCATCCAACCCGCTCTCGACACAGGACGACGTCGCGGCCGCGCTCGTCGCCGAGTACGACATTTCGTGCTTCGCGATCAAGGGCGAGGACAACGACACGTACTACTCCCACATCGAGGCTGCCGTCGATCACAAGCCGCACTTCACGATGGACGACGGCGCCGACGTGATCGGCGTTCTCCACTCGGCTCGCCGGGAGCAGCTCGGCGACATCATCGCCGGGACCGAGGAGACGACCACGGGCGTCATCCGGCTCAAGGCGCTCGAGGCCGAGGGCAAGCTCGGCTTCCCGATCATCGCCGTGAACGAGGCGATGACGAAGCACATGTTCGACAACCGCTACGGCACCGGCCAGTCGACCGTGGACGGGATCATCCGCGCGACCAATGTCCTGCTCGCCGGCAAGCGGTTCGTCATCGCCGGCTACGGCTGGGTCGGCCGCGGCGTCGCGTCGCGGGCGCACGGCCACGGCGCGCACGTGATCATCACCGAGGTCGATCCGCTCCGCGCGCTCGAGGCCATGATGGACGGCTTCGAGGTGATGCCGATGGCGGAGGCCGCCGAGATCGGCGACATCTTCTGCACCGCCACGGGCGACAAGCACGTGATCGCCCGCGCGCACATGGAGCTGATGAAGGACGGCGCGATCCTCTGCAACACGGGTCACTTCAACGTCGAGATCGAGATCCCGGCGCTGCGCGACCTCGCCAGCGAGCATCGGCACGCCCGCGAGTTCGTCGAGGAGTTCACGCTCGCCGACGGCCGGCGCATCTACCTGATCGCGGACGGCAGGCTCGTGAACCTCGCGGCGGCCGAGGGCCATCCCGCGCTCGTGATGGACATGTCCTTCGCGAACCAGGCGCTCGGGATCGAGTACGCCGTACAGCACGCCGGTGAGCTCGACCGCAAGGTCTATCCGGTCCCCGCCGAGATCGACGCCGAGATCGCTCGTCTCAAGCTGGCGACCATGGGCGTCGACATCGACCAGCTCACGGAGGAGCAGGCTAAGTACCTCGCTTCGTGGGACGAAGGCACCTGAGTCTCCGTCCGTGAAGGCCGTTCTCCTCGCCGCGGGGTACGCGACCCGTTTGCGCCCGCTGACCGACGACAGGCCTAAGCACCTGTTGCCGGTCGGCGGGCGTCCGATGCTCGACTGGGTGCTCGACCGCGTCCGCGAGCTCGACGAGGTGGACGGCATCCATCTCGTCACGAACAGCCGCTTCGCCCCGAACTTCGTCGAGTGGGCGGAGCCTCACGCGGTGACCATCCACGACGACGGGACGACCTCGAACGCCGACCGCCTCGGCGCCGTCGGCGATCTCGAGCTCGTGATCGACCGAGCCGGCCTCGCGGGCGAAGAGCTGCTCGTCCTTGCAGGTGACAACCTCTTCGAGCTGTCGCTGCCGGAGTTCGCCGCCTGGTGGAGAAGCAAGCCGCAGCCCGCGAGCGCCGTTCCGCTCCATGACGTGGGCGATCCCGAGCTCGCGACGCACTACGGGATTGCCACAACCGACGGCGACGGCCGGATCGTCGAGTTCATCGAGAAGCCGAGCGAGCCGCCGTCGACCCTTGCCTCGACACTCATTTACCTGCTGGCCCGCGAGCACGTAGCGCTCATCTCGACGTATCTCGCCGAGGGCGAGAGCCCCGACAACGCGGGCAGCTTCCTCGGCTGGCTGGCCGCCCGCGAAACGGTATACGGCTACCCGTTCGAGTCGGGCTGGCATGACATCGGGAACCACTCCCAGCTGCTGGAAGCGGACAACCGGCTCCGCCGCGAGGCGGGCCGGCCGGAGCGCGCGTCGTACAGGCTCGACTGAGTCTGCGGAAAGCCGGCACACCTCTGCGCCTAGCGTGGGACGGTGCTCGATCTGCTCCTGCCGCAGCGCTGCGTCGTCTGCGAGCGGAGCGGGAGCCAGTTGTGCGCGGCTTGCCGCGACGATCTGGCGCGCCTCGAGCCGCCGCTCTGCGCGCGCTGCGGCGCTCCGGCGGCATGGCCGGTCGAGCGGTGCCGCGAGTGCGCGGGGAGGAGGATCGCGTTCGCGAGCGCGCGGGCGGCGGCCGGCTACGACGAGGCGGCGCGGCAGCTCGTCCATGCGTGGAAGGAGCGCGGGCTGCGACGGCTCGCCGTGGAGGCGGCGGCGCTCGTAGTGGAACGGCTCCCGCCGCCCGCGGTGGACGTCCTCACCTTCGTTCCGGCCGATCGCACCCGTCGGCTCGAGCGTGGCCACAACCCGGCGGAACGGCTGGCCCGCGAGCTCGCGCTGCTCTGGGAGCTTCCGTGCGCTCCGCTCCTCGAGCGGGTGCGCGGCGGCCGACAGCGCGGCGCTTCGGCTACCGAGCGCCGCAGCGTCCGCGGCGCCTTCCGCGGCATCGCAACGTCGCCGCGCAGCGTCGCGCTCGTCGACGACGTGTACACGACCGGAGCGACTGCCTCGTCCGCCTCGACAGCGCTGCGCGCCGCCGGCGCTCGCCGCGTCGAGGTCGTGACCTTCGCGCGGACTCTCCGCCGCCTCTAGATTGTGAACCACAGGAACCCGCGATCAGGAGGCGTCGATGCAACTTCACGTCAAGGGCAAGAACCTCGAGGTGAACGACTCCATGCGGAGCTATGCCGAGCGGAAGCTCCGGAAGCTCGAGCGGCGGACGCACGCCGACACGCGGGTCGAGGTCGAGCTCGCGGTCGAGCACAACCCACGGATCGCCGATTCGCAGGTCGCCGAGGCGACCGTCCACGTCAAGGGGCGGACGCTGCGCGCGCGCGAGGCCGCGCGCGACATGAAGGCTGCGATCGACGAACTCGCCGACAAGCTCGTCCGCCAGATCGGCGACCGCCACGACAAGCGGATCTCGGGCCGAAAGCATCCGGAGGACACCGAGACGTAGTGGGCCTCTTCCGGAAGCGGGGCGAGACCTACAACGAGCAGATGCTCCGCGGGCTGGTAGAGCTCCAGCACGAGGAGCCCGAGCTCGGCCCGGAGCCGACGATGCTCGCGCGAGCCGGTCTGCCCGACGGCACCGGCGTCGGACCGGCCGAGTGGGATACGGGCAAGACGGTCAGAGCGCCGGGCCTCACCGGCGGCCGCGTCGAGTTCACGTCGCTTCCCAACAGTGATCTCATCGTCGACGGCGACAACGAGCCCGGCGACCTCTCGCCGCTCGCCGACGCGATCGAACAGGACGTGAAGCCGCCCTACAAAGCCGTTGCCGCGCACCAGGACGGCGACCTCTGGGGCGTCGTCGCAAAGCGGATCGATGTGGCGCGCTTCGCGTTTCCCGCCGCCGACTCGCTCGATCTCTCTCGCCGCGACTCCTGGGAGGAGTTCCGCGTCGACGGCGAGGCGTCCCAGGCAGCCGTTCCGCCGCAGCTGCGCGCGGCCGGCGAGCGAGCCGGCGCCGACTTCTACGCGAAGGCGGAGCGCATCGACGGCGACTTCTGGGAGGTCAGAGTGTCGGCCCTCTAGCGGTTCTTAGGCCGGTACCCTGGGAGCGTGGCCCAGCAAATCGGAGGCATGGAGAAGGTTCTCCGCGTAGGCGAAGGCCGGCGCGTCAAGCGGCTGCAGGAGCAGGCCGCCTACATCACCTCCCTCGAGCCGCAGTACACGAAGCTTTCCGACGCCGAGCTGCAAGGTCTGACCGCTGCGTTCCGGCAGCGGCTCGAGAACGGCGAGAGCCTCGACGAACTCGTCTTCGACGCGTTCGCCGCCGTCCGCGAGGCCCGCAGGCGTGCCTCCGACCAGCGGATGTTCGACGTCCAGCTGATGGGTGGGATCGTCCTCCACGAGGGCGACATCGCCGAGATGAAGACCGGCGAGGGGAAGACGTTCGTCGCCAGCCTCGCCCTCTACCTCAACGGCCTCAGCGGCCTCGGCGCGCATCTCGTTACGGTCAACGACTACCTCGCCCAGCGCGACGCGGAGTGGAACCGGCCCGTCTTCGAGTCGCTCGGGATGAACGTCTCGTACATCGAGAACATGCAGCCGTTCGACGTGAAGAAGGCCGCGTACGACGCGGACGTCACCTACGGGACGAACTCCGAGTTCGGCTTCGACTATCTCCGCGACAACATGGCGGTGTCGCTCGACGCGTGTGTCCAGCGCGGCCATGTCTACGCGATCGTCGACGAGGTCGACTCGATCCTCGTCGACGAGGCGCGTACGCCGCTGATCATCTCCGGCGAGCCCGAGACCGCCGCGCAGATCTACTACGACTTCGCGCGCGTCGCCGCGCAGCTCCAGGGCCACCGCTCGTCGCCCGGCGATCCCAAGGGGCACGCGGAGGAGATCGGCGCCGACTACGAGTACGACGAGAAGTTCAAGACGGTCGGCGTCACCCAGGCAGGCGTCGCGAAGGTCGAGCGCGCGCTGCGGATCGACAACCTCTACGCGCCGCAGAACACCCAGTTCGTCAACCACCTGACCCAGGCGCTCAAGGCGCAGTCGCTCTTCGAGCGTGACGTCGAGTACGTGATCCTGGACGGCGAGGTGAAGATCGTCGACGAGCACACCGGCCGGGTCATGGAGGGCCGCCGTTGGAGTGAGGGCCTCCACCAGGCGATCGAGGCCAAGGAAGGCGTGAAGATCCAGGAGGAGTTCCAGACGCTCGGGACGATCACCCTCCAGAACTACTTCCGCCTCTACGAGAAGCTCGCCGGCATGACCGGCACCGCGAAGACCGAGGAGAAGGAGTTCGTCGAGATCTACGACCTCTCGGTCGTCGAGATTCCCACGAACGTCGCCGTCGCGCGCGCGGACGAGAACGATCTCATCTTCAAGACGAAGGAGGGGAAGTTCGCCGCCGTCGTCGGAGACATCGAGGAGCGATCGAAGAAAGGCCAGCCCGTCCTCGTCGGCACGATCGCCGTCGAGACGTCCGAGTACCTCTCCCAGCTCCTGACGCGCAAAGGGGTCACGCACAACGTCCTCAACGCGAAGGAGCACGCGCGCGAGGCGGAGATCATCAAGGACGCGGGCCGGCCGGGCGCGGTCACGATCGCGACGAACATGGCCGGCCGCGGCGTCGACATCAAGCTCGGCGAGGGAGTGCTCGAGATGGGCGGGCTCTACGTCCTCGGCACCGAGCGCCACGAGTCGCGCCGGATCGACAACCAGCTGCGCGGCCGCTCGGGCCGCCAGGGCGATCCAGGCGAGACCCGCTTCTACCTCTCCGGCGAGGACGATCTCGTCCGCCTCTTCGCCGGCGACCGGATCAGCGGGATCATGGATCGCTTCAAGATCCCGGAGGACCAGCCCATGGAGGCGAAGATTCTCTCCCGGCAGATCGAGGGCGCGCAGAAGAAGGTCGAGGAGCAGAACTTCGTCATGCGCAAGAACGTCCTCAAGTACGACGACGTCCTCAACCGGCACCGCCAGCGGATCTACGAGCAGCGCCGCCAGGTGCTCGAGGGCCAGGACATGTCCGAGCAGATCAAGCTCTGGATCGACGAGGTGGTCGAGGACACCGTCCACGTCTTCACCCAGGAGCCGGCGCAGGAGGACTGGGATCTCGAGGCGCTCACGAATGCGATGGCGGCGCTCTACCAGACGGAGATCACGGCGGCCGAGCTCCGCGAGGATCTCGGCGAGATCACGCGCGAGGCGCTGATCGAGGAGTTCCAGACCGACGCCCGCGACGAGTACACGGCGAAGGAGGAGGAGTTCGGCCCCGACCTGATGCGCGAGCTCGAGCGGTTCGTCGTACTCCAGGTCGTCGATGTCCGCTGGCGCGAGCACCTCGAGAACATGGAGGCGCTGCGCGAAGGCGTCCATCTGCGTTCGCTCGCGCAGAAGGATCCGCTCGTCGAGTACACGCAGGAGGGCGAGGGCCTGTTCAACGACCTCGGCCGCGCGATCCGCAGCGAGGTCGTGCTCCACATCTTCCACGCGGAGCTCGCGCCGGAGGAGGCGCAGCAACAGCTGGCGCAGGCGCAAACCGCGAACGGCCAGATCCATTACGAGCACGAGACCGCTGCGGGCGCCGACGTGATCGACGCGGCGCTCGGAGGAGGAGCGGCGGCTGGAGCGGTCGCCGCCCCGGTTGCTGCGCCCGTCCACGTGAGCGAGCACGACAAGCTCGGCCGCAACGACCCCTGCTGGTGCGGGAGCGGCAAGAAGTTCAAGAAGTGCCACGGGGCATAGCCGTAGCGAGCGAGTGCTCCGGACTCGCTCGCTGTTGAAGGAATTCCGGCGCGGAAGAGCGCGGTCTTCCGCGCCTTCGTACTGAGACCTCGTTTCCCGGCCGCGGCGGGCGTCTTCGGCGCGCGCCGGGGAGCGGGGAAGCCTGCGGCTAAGCCTGCTCCGCACGGTCTTAGCCTCCGGCCGACTCGGTCAGGCGAGAGCGTGGACTCGCGCATGCGAGTGTGCGCTAATGTTCCCTGAGTGGCTGTTGCAGCTCGTTCTGTGTCCTCGCCGCGCGTCGGCATCTATGCGCGGATTTCGTCTGATCGGGAGGCGGACGGGTTGGGGGTCACGCGCCAGCTCGAGGATTGCAGGCGGCTGGCGGAGCGGAAGGGGTGGCTGATCGCGGCCGAGTTCGTCGACGACGACGTGAGCGCGTGGAGCGGTAAGCACCGGCCGGAGTACCAGCGGTGTATGGCGATGTTGGAGGCGGGCCAGCTGGACGGCCTGATCGTCTATGACCTTGATCGGTTGCATCGGCAGCCGCGGGAGTTGGAGGACTTCATCGTGGTGTGCGAGCGGTTGCGCCTGGTCAACGTCGCCTCCGTTAGCGGTGATATCGACCTGACCCATGCGGATGGGCAGTTTCAGGCGCGTATCTTGGCGGCGGTGGCGAAGAAGGAGTCGGACGATAAGAGCCGCCGGATCCGGCGCAAGCATGAGGAGTTGGCGGTCGCAGGCAAGCCGTCCGGGGGCGGCTCGCGCCCCTACGGCTACGAGGAGGACAAGGAGACGATCCGCGCCTCGGAGGCTGGGATCGTGCGCGAGGTTGCGCGGCGGTTCCTGGCGGGGGAGTCGATCAAGTCCATCTCCGCCGACCTGACCGAGCGGGGGATTACCGGGGCGAGTGGGGGCCGGTGGGAGCCGAACTCGGTGCGGCGGTTGTTGAACTCGGCCCGGATCGGCGGGATGCGCGAGCACAACGGCGAGATCGTGGCCGAGGCGACCTGGCCGGGGATCATCAGCAAGACCGACAGCGCCCGGATCCGGGCGATCCTGGCCGACCCGGAACGCAACACCCACCGCAGCGGCCGCAGCTACCTGCTGCGGCGCCTGCTCCGCTGCAGCCTCTGCGGCCACTACCTGCACTCGCGGCCGCGCGAGGAGAAGCGCCGCTATGTCTGCGCGAAGAACCTCGGCGGCTGCGGCCACATGTACGTCAACGCCGACGACGTCGAGGTCTTCACGCTGGAAGCGTGCTTTCAGCGGCTGGACACGCCCGAGCTCGCCGCGAACCTGGCCGGCGCGAACGCCGAAGACCCCGAAGCGGAGCGCTGGCAGCAGGAAGCCGACGACGCCCAGGCCCAGCTCGAAGAACTCGCCGCCGCCTATGGGAAGCGGGAGATTTCGATGGGCGAGCTGCGGGTGGCCCGCAAGCTGATCGAGGAGCGGCGTGATGCCGCCCGCCGCCAGCTTGCGAAGGCCACCCGGGTCACCGTTCTGGACGGCTATGTCGGCAACGCTGCGGCCCTCCGACGCGACTGGGCCACTACCGACCTGAACCGCCAGCACGCGATCATCTCCGCCGTCTTGGATCACGTCGAAGTCCGGCCCGCCCGGCAGGGCTACAACCGCTTCGACGAGTCACGCTTGACGCCTGTCTGGCGGCTCTGAGGCCGGGCGCGGAGCGGCTCCGCGACCTGGGCAACGACGCGCCGATCGGTGACCTTGAAGGGCACGCCTTGCTCGGCGCAGGACCGCTCGACCCAGACCCGCACCCGCTCCTCGAACTCCTCAGGACCACTGAACCCAGCAGGCAGGCGGCCCATGCCGCCCCTCCCCCGATGAGGAAATCCAGACGTAACTCGGCGCGGCGCCCATGAAGGCGGAGGCGCGAGCGATCACGTCCTCGGCCGAGCAGCCGTAGACGAGGATCTTCTCCGGCTGGAAGCCCTGAGCGACCTCGTAGCGGTGCCTACCCAGCGGCCGCCGCTCATCGTCGAGCGACTTGCTCACGTACTTGGCCAGGTAGCTAGCGACGATTCGCGCCTCTCCGCGCGAGCCCGAGCCGACCGGCAGATCACCGACCAGCTTGATCCAGAAATGGCCATGCCGCCAGGCCCGCCCGATCGCCCCACGCGGCACGTAGCGGCCGAACGCGACGTGGACGTGGTAGCCGTGCCCGCCCGGATGGAACTCCGGCACCCAGACATACGGGAACCCCGCCCCGAGCTGGTCGCGCAGCCCGCGGAAGAACGCCGCCACATCAGCCCGCAAACGGGTCGGGTCGAAACAGCCGGGCGGCCCATAGGTCAGGGTCGCATGCCGATTGAGCACGTTGGCCGCGCAGTAGCGCCGCAGCTTTCCCCGTGCTCGCCGACCGGCCTCCGCACGACTCCGGGCCGGATCCGGCCGCCGACCACTCGGCACAGTCATCCGCCGCACCGAAAGACACCCGCCGCCCTCGCCCGCCAACGGGTAGAGCGACAACACCCACAAGCTCTCACGCTCCGAACTAGCCACAACTCACCACCTCCGTCGAATCGAGGAATTCGTGATGAGTGCGGTGGCCCTACAAGGGCCCGCTCACGGCGGACTCTTGCGGCGTCGGCCACGGGAGGCCTACTCATTCCTGGCCTTGTCCCGTCCCTATGGACGCGGGACCAGACTAGCAACAGACCCTCGCAAACTGCCGCTACGCCACCCGTTTTGGAGTGCAACAATCCACGTTTGGAGTGCAAAACCCCTGCAAAAGTGCAAGTTTGCACTTCAGGCAACGAGTTTCGTTGACATTCGAGGAGACGCCTCAGCCCAGCCCGCGACCCTCCCGAGTTTCGTTGCATCTTCAAGTGAAGAAAGCGACCAACCCCGAGCCGCGCGGTGGGGAGCCGGGGCCGCCCGGGGGCCCCCTAACGGGGTCTCCCCGGGGCGACCACCGGCTCGACCCCGATCGCGCGGGCTACGAGCCGAAACCGTCTAACAGCTACTGGGCGATGCCAAGACCCGAGTGACTGCTAGCGTCGTTTCGATCTGTCGTGAACGAGGCGCCCACCGTTGTATTCAACGTCGCAGGTACCTCCTGCACGTTCGCTTACGACAACGCCCGGATCTTCGCGGAGCAGCTCCGTGGCCACTACGCCGAGCAGTACCAGCAAGACGTGGTCAGGCTCGGAGGTGACTCAGGATGGCTGCACGGCTGCGAATCTCTGGCCAACCAGATCGAGGCAGTACTCACCACCGCGGAACCAGGCCCTGTCACAATCGATCCGCGGAGCCTCGAAGGAGACGCGGCCTTCCACGTGCTCCGCCTGGTAACACCGAGCTTCGACGCGACCAATCCGAGGCACTGCCTCTTCCGCGCCCTGGACGCCGCACGGGGAAAGCCACCGAGCCCGGGACCCCACTGAAGCGAGTCGCGATACTCCTGGTCACACTCGCGGTCGGGATCGCGCTCGGATTCTTCGGCCGCGGGATCGGCGCGAACTCCCCGACGCACCCCAATTCGCCATCCACATCGACGGATAGCGTCTCGTCCAGGACTCTGCTCGTCCGGATCGGCGGTCCGCATATGGGAGGCTGCCTTTACCCCTCGATGATCCGAGACACGTACACGCTCGTCGACGACAATGGCTCGAACGCAACGCTCGCGGTCGCCCAGCATCAGAGGTGGGACGGCTGCCGGCTCACAATCTCCTACCCGTTCAGCCGGTCCTACGGCTTCTTCGACGTGTTGGATTACTCAGCGACCGCGCGGTGCGGCCTAACCGCCTGGGGGCCTTTCGACTCGCGGCATCTCAGTCACAACGTCGTCACGCTCACGCGTAATCCGAACCTCAATCGGGCTGCCTTTGGCTGCTAACCAACAGGAATCTTGCGACCAGGCGGCTAGACGACCCTTGCCCGTGAGGTAGTAGATTCGGGGGACATTCCCGAGCACTGGCCCAGGTCAGGGTCTACCATCTGGCCGCGATGCCCAGCCGCCGAGGGACGTGTTGCCTTGTAGCCGCCCTTGTGGTCGGCCCGCTCTGCGTCCTCACCTTGACCGCATGCGCAGGGTCGTCAGTTTCGGCTGCGACCACATCGCAGTCGGCCACGACGGCGGCGACCTTCCGCCCGCCGAAGATCGTGCAAGCCGGTCGGTTGCGATCGATGTCCGGGGCGCACCCGCTTCATCTTGGCACGCTGGTGCGGAGCGGCTTCTCCGGCACACGCGTCTTCGCCAACCGCAGGGACGGATTCGCGCTCGGCTGTCTTACGGGGTCGGAGGGGTGCCCCTGGTACCCGCTCGCGACCACCGACGGCGGGAAGATATGGCGCATCGCGGGTCCCATCGTGAACGTCCCCGCCGCGCAGGGACCCTCGAACGTAGCGCAGGCAGGCGTCGTCAGCTCGCGGATCTGGTTCATGTGCTGCGCGCTGAACAGCGTCGTCGATGTCACGCCGGACGCAGGCAAGCACTGGTGGGTGGCATACCTTCCCGACGAGGTGCTCAACATCTTCGCAGGCAACAGCAGGCAGGCCCGGTTAATCGCGGTCGTTCGCCCATCCGCGACTGACCACAGTCACCAACGGCTCTGGATCTACGTGTCCTCCCAAGGCAGGCGCTGGACGTACGACCCGAGCCTGAAACTCATCTACTGAACGTTCGGTTCGCGGCTCGCGAGTTCAGGGGACATTCCCGAGCACTGGCCCAGGCGAGAGTCTCGCCCTACGATCCAGATGTGACTGCCGCGCCAACGCCTCCGATTTTCGTGATCTGCACGGAAGAGACTTACCCTGACGTTCGGTGCCGCGACACGCTGCGTGCTGCCGAGGGGTCGATGGAGTCATACGAGGTCGAGAAAGGCTTCTACAGCGTCTTCGACTCTGAAGGGCGGCTGGCGAGACTCGCAGTAGAGAGATGGCAGGTGCGGATTGTCGGCTGGGATGAACCCTCCCCGGAGCGTCTGCGCCTTCTTCTGGAGACGTATTTGATCCGCGAGGGTGCAGCATCTGGCGGCTCATCGCTGGCGGCGCTTGTGGAACAGGCAGCGCGAGTCGCGCCTGAGAAGGAGCAGGAGAGGCTACGGCCTCGCTGGCTCGCCCGTCTCATGGCGGCACGCAGCAAGCGATCCCCGTGACCGGCGTCAGGGGTCATTCCGGAACACTGGCCCAGGCGAGAGTCCTTGGGCTAGAAAACCCCGGCTTCGCAGCGTACGCTCGCACTCGTCATCAGGGGTCATTCCGGAACGCGGCCCAGGCGAGCGTCGCGTCAACGCTGCGCTGGTGGTGGTGTCGCTGTCTCTACCCGACTGCGGCCTGGGGCCTGTTCGGAAGGGGTGGTGGCTCGGACGGCGCTCGGCTCGCGATCGCGTGGTCTGCGGGGAGGCCGCCGTCCGGGGGGACTGGCGCGATGTTCCAGTCGATCTGGACGTTGTCGCGGTTGCCGCGCATGAAGGCGGCGAAGCCGCCGTCCGGTGCGTGGATGATGAGCCAGCGTGCGGGCTGGTCACCGGCGGTGCGGAACGAGTGGGCGACGCCGGGTGGCGCGGCGACGAAGCCGCCGGCGCCGATCGTGATCGTCTCGCGCTCAGCTCCGACCTGGAAGGAGAGTTCGCCTTCGAGAACGTAGAAGGCCTCGGTGTGCTCATGGACGTGTGGGTCGGTCACGCGTTCGCCCGCTGCGCGGCTGGCATAGGTGAGGCTGAGGTTCTCGTCTGCGACGAGGAGGCTGATCTCGCGGCTCTCGTCGCGGAGGATCGGTTCCTGTTTGTCGATCGGAACGTACGCGCCGTTGGTTGTGGCGAGGGTTCTAGTGACCATAGAGGTCGTTCCAGCTGATGGGTTGCCAGGTCGTGTCGGTGGGGCAGCTCTCTTGGGCGAAGGCGAGGGCTTCGGCGAGCGTGTCGCCGACGCCGACTGCCCACCAGGTGCGTCCGTCGGGAGAGGCGAGGTCGACCATGAGTACGGATTGAGCGGGGGCGGCCTGAGTCGAGGGAGATGGGAGGACCGCATCCTTGGGGGCTGGCCGGCCCTGCTGCTTCGTGGTGGGTGGCCTTCGTGGAGCGGCGGCCGCGCCAGGTGTTGAGACGGGTGGGGGCGGAGAGGGTCATGGCTCTTCTCCTTTCTTGCTAGGCGGTCAGGAGACGGGGGTGAGTCCGTGGCGGCGCATCACCGCAGCGATTGCCGTCAGGTCGGGCGGGCTGCCCGCGGCCGCGCCCAGGACCGCGGCGACTTCGCGGAAGTAGTCGGGGCCGAGGATGCCGGGGGTGACGATCGCGAGCGCCCTTGCTTCGAGGTCGCCGGTGTTGGCGAACTGGTGGACTGCTCCGCGGGGGATGCAGAGCACCTCGCCGCGGCCAACCTCGTTCGGTGCGCCCTCCACCGTCCAGACGAGCGCCCCCTCGAGACCGTAGATCGTTTCCTCGAAGCCGTCATGGCTGTGTGGCGCCGCGACCTTGGAACCGGCAGGGACGTCGAACTCGAACATCGCCACCGACCCGTCCGACTGCTCGCCCTCGAGCAGGAAGCGGATCTTCATCTCTCCGACCCTGATCTCTTCGCGTGTGCCTGCTGTCATCTTGCGCCTCCTCAGTGCGGGTTGGTAAAGTTTTTTGACGATATATGACCAGCAAGAACAAGTCAAGTCGTTTTACAAACTCGCCGGCTGCCGATGCAGAACCCTTCGGTCCGGCCCTGATCGGCGCGCTACTGCGCATGCCCTGGGAAGCGGTACAGGAGCACATGCTCGCACGGCTCCACGCGGAGGGCTTCGCCGATTTCGACGCCAGCTATCTGACGGTCTTCCGATACCCCAGCCCACAAGGCGAACGGCCCTCCGAACTCGCCGCTCGTCGCCGCGTCAGCAAACAAGCCCTCAACCACCTACTCGGGCAACTCGAACAGCGCGGCTACCTCACGCGCGACGCCGACCCCGAGGACGGACGCTCCAAACGCATCAGCCTCACGCCCCGCGGAGAGGACGCCATCACCGTCATCCGCCAAGCAGTCACCGAAGTGGAAGACCAATGGGCCAAACAACTCGGCCCCAAACGCTTCGACCAGCTCCGCACACTCCTCCAGGAACTCAACGAGCCCACGTAGCCTTCACGACCCGTTGACTGTCTCTAGGTTGGCGGGGCGCCTCGGATCGCATCCCGAGCGCCTACGATGAGCGGCGCGATGGCCGACGAGACCCAGATCCCGCTCGCCGAGCAGCTCGAGGAGATTGGGGCCCAGCTCGACTGGGTCCGTGGTTACCTTTGACCCCGCTTCGCTGACGGCCCGTCTCGCAGAGCTCGAGCAGGAGCTCAACCAGCCCGACTTCTGGAACGACCAGCAGCGCGCCGCGCGGCTCAGCTCCGAGCACCAGCGCACGCAGCGGAAGCTCCAGCGCTACGACGAGCTCGTCTCCAACGTCGAGTTCCTCCGGGAAGGAGCAGGCACGTTCCCCGAGGAGGAGCTCGCGCCGATGTTGCGCCAAGTTCAGGCCGAGCTCGCGCGCCTGCAGGAGGATGCGCTCTTCTCCGGCGAGTACGACGGCGGCGACGCGGTCGTGACGATCCAGTCGGACGCCGGCGGTACCGACGCGCAGGACTGGGCGGAGATCCTCCTTCGCATGTACCTCCGCTGGGCCGAGCAGCGCGGCCTCAAGGCGGAGGTGATCGACCAGAGCCCGGGGGAGGAGTACGGGATCAAGTCGGCGACGTTCACCGTCCGCGGCGAGAACGCGTACGGGATCCTGAAAGCCGAGCGCGGCAAGCACCGGCTCGTCCGCCAGAGCCCGTTCGACTCGGCGCACCGCCGGCACACGAGCTTCGCGCAGGTGATCGTCGCGCCGTTGCTCGAGGATGCGGCCGCGGTCGAGATCGACGACGACGACATCCGTATCGACACCTTCCGCTCGTCGGGGGCCGGGGGCCAGCACGTCAATAAGACCGACTCGGCGGTCCGCATAACGCACATGCCGAGCGGATTAGTCGTGTCCGTCCAGAACGAGCGGAGCCAGGGGGCGAACAAGGAGACGGCGCTCAAGATCCTCCGCTCGCGGCTCGCCGAGAAGGCGGAGGAGGAGCGCGAGGCCGAGCTCGCGCGCGAGCGCGGCGGCGTGAACATGGGCTTCGGCGGCAACGCGATCCGCAGCTACGTCCTCCACCCGTACACGCAGGTGAAGGACGCGCGCACCGGCTTCGAGGTCGGAAACGCCCAGGGCGTCCTCGACGGCGACCTCGACGGCTTCATCCGTGCCTATCTCCTGCAGACGGCAGGAGAGGCCCAGTAGCACCCGAAATCCTCGCTAGAGTGGAAAGCTCTTTCCGCCGCTCCGACCCGGCACTACGAGCCGGACCTGAGACGTGACTGACCTGCAGCTAGAGACTTCCCAGACCGGCTACCCGTCGGACCTAAGTGCCCAGCGGCCCACCTCGACGGGGTCGATGATCGTGTTCGAGGACGTCTCGAAGACGTACGAGCCGAACGTCGTTGCGCTCGACCGGGTCAGTTTCGGGATCGACAAGGGCGAGTTCGTCTTCATCGTCGGCGCCTCGGGCTCCGGCAAGACGACCCTCGTCCGGCTCCTCCTCAAGGAGCTCGACCCGTCGTACGGGAAGATCATCGTCGGCGGCCGCGACCTCGCGCGCCTGCGCTATTCGAAGATCTCGCTGCTCCGCCGCAACATCGGCTGCGTCTTCCAGGACTTCAAGCTTCTGCCGAGCCGCACCGCGGCCGATAATGTCGCGTACGCGCTCAAGGTGCAGGGAGAAAGCACCGCGTCGATTCGGCGCAAGGTGCCCGAGGTGCTGACGATGGTCGGCCTCTCGAGCAAGATGAGCTCGTTGCCCGACGAGCTCTCGGGCGGTGAGCAGCAGCGCGTCTCGATCGCGCGTGCCGTCGTCAACCACCCGCCGCTGCTCGTCTGCGACGAGCCGACCGGAAACCTCGACCCCGACACGAGCGTCGGAATCATGCAGCTTCTCTACCGGATCAACCGCGCCGGCACGACCATCCTCATGGTCACCCACGACCGCGAGATGGTCGACAAGATGCGCAAGCGCGTGATCGCGCTCGAGGACGGGCGGCTCGCCCGCGACGAGCGCCGGGGCGGGTACACGTCCGAATGAGCAGGCTCAACCTCCTGCTAACGGAGTCGTGGTCGTCGATCCGGCAGAACCTCTCGACGTCGGTCGCGGCGACGATGACTGTCCTGATCGGGATGTGCCTGCTCGGCCTGTTCATCGCGCTCGGGACGTGGGTGCTCTCGTGGAGCAACCACATCCAGAAGGAGCTGACCGTTCACGTCTACTTCACGAGCAACGCGACGAAGCAACAAGAAGATTTCGTAGGCCGGCAGCTGCGGGCCAACGGCCAGGTGAAGAAGGTCATCTTCGTCTCCAAACAGGCCGCCGAGGCGAAGATGAGGAAGGAGTACCCGGGCCTCTACAAGACGCCGTTGCCGAGCAACCCGCTGCCCGACTCGTTCACTGCCATACCGGTGCATCCGAACGACACGCCGGCGATCGGCCAGGCGATCCAGCGCGCGCACTGGCCCGCCGTCGAGACGGTGAGCTGGGGGAGCGCGACCGCAAAACGTGTCCTCACGATCGCCAAGGTGATCTCGGTCATCTTCCTCGTCGCGGTCGTCCTGCTCGTGATCGCGTCGGCGCTGCTGATCGCGAACACGATCCGCCTCTCGATCTTCGCCCGGCGACGCGAGATCGAGGTGATGAAGCTCGTCGGCGCGACGAACTGGTTCATCCGCGGTCCGTTCATGCTCGAGGGACTTCTGGTCGGGCTTGCCGGCTCGGCGTTCGCCGTGATCCTGCTCCTGCTCGGGAAGGAGATCGCCCTGCCCTCGATCCTCGGGCATATCGGCGGCGGAACTCCCGACGTGCATGCCTTGCCGTTCGCGCTCAACGCCGTCGCGCTGCTCGGCGCCGGACTGCTGCTCGGCGCGGCGGGCTCCGGTCTGACGCTCCGCCGCTTCCTGCAGGTCTAGGAGGCCTCGTCGGAGCGGTGCACAGCTACTGCTTCGGGGAGGCCTCCTAAGTTGGCCCGCGAGCGGGGACGCCAGAAGCGTCCCAGCCGGAGCGACCGTCACCGCCGGCGCGAGCCGCGACGCAAGCCCGTTGCCGAGCTGACCGTTCGCCTTCCGGAGCGCAGCGTCGAGCCGGAGACGGTGATCGCGCACCTCGGGCCGACGAACTCCGGCAAGACACACGACGCGCTGCGCTTCCTCGTCGAGAATGGACGCGGCGTCTACGCGGCGCCGCTCCGGATGCTCGCGCAGGAGGCGCACCGGCGTCTCAGCGACGAACTGGGGGAGGGGAACGTCGGGCTCGTCACCGGCGAGGAGCGCGTCAACCAGGGCGCGCCGATCGTCTGCTGCACCGCCGAGATGGCGCCGCTCGCGGGCGAGACGCTCGTGCTCGATGAGGTGCAGTGGGCGGAGGACGAGGAGCGCGGCTCGGCGTGGACGCGCCTCATGCTCGGGGGCGAGTACCGCCACATCCTCCTGCTCGGTGCGGTCGAGGCGCTGCCGCTCGTCCGCCACGCGTTCCCGCAGGTGGAAGTCCGGTTCTTCGAGCGGAAGGCGCCACTCGACTGGATCGGCCGGAAGGGGATCGCCGGGCTCGGGCCGGGCACGGTCGTCGTCGCCTTCTCCCGCCGCGCCGTGATCGGCCTCGCGGGCGAGCTCAACCAGCTCCATCCCGGCCGGGTCGCGTGCCTCTACGGCGCGATGCCGCTCGCATCGCGGCGAGAGGAGATCGACCGCTTCATCGCGGGCGAGGCCGAGGTGTGCGCCGCGACCGACGTCCTCGGCCACGGCGTCAACCTCCCGTGCGAGACGCTCCTCTTCGCCGAGACCACGAAGTTCGACGGCAAGGAGCGGCGCGACCTCGAGCCGTGGGAGATCGCCCAGATCGCGGGCCGCGCCGGCCGTTACGGCTTCCACGAGCGTGGCCACGTCGGCGTTCTCACCGGGCTGCCGTGGGCGGATCCCGATCCGGATCTCGTGCGCGCCGCGCTCGTCCCGCACGTCCCGATCTCCGACGGACAGCTCGGCTACCGCATCGTCGACAGCGGCCGCCTGCGTCCGCAGCTCTCCGACCTCAACGTCACGCGGGTGGACGAACTCGAGCCGGCGCTCCACGCCTGGCGCGACGCGGCGCTGCGGTACTGGAGCGTCGACGGCTGGCTCGAGGTGGAGTCGATCCAGCCGCTGCTCCTGCGGCTCGACGCCGTGCGCGCCGCGCTGCATCACTCCCACCGCAATCTCCCGCTCGCGGACGTCTGGAGGCTCGTGCAGGCGCCGATTGACGAGGACGGCCTGCCGCTGCTCGCCGCGCTCGCGGCCGCGCTCGCGGGGGACAAGCCGCAGCACACGGTCATCGGGTGGATCCTCGATCCGCGCCGCCTCGACGCGGCCGGGCTCGAGGAGGCCGAGTACGCGGCGCGCGAGGCGTCGATCCTCCGCTGGTTCGCGCTGCAGTACCCCGGTGTCGCGGGCGTGACGATCGAGCGCGCGGCGGCGCTCGAGGAGACGGCTGCGGCGCGGGTCGTCCGCGAGTTGCGCGCGGAGATCGACGATCCGACGATCGGTCGCTGCCGTGTCTGCGGCGCGCGCACCGCGCCGTGGGCGGCGCTCTGCGAGCGCTGCTACATGCAGCGCGGCGGTGGCCGTCGCGTACGCCGCTAGCGGAAAACCCCCGATGCGGTCGCTGGACTGCGCGGGCACGCTGGCCCCATGCCCGGCGAACAGTTCACGGAGGCGCACAAGCAGTTCAACGCGTGGACGGACGAGCTGCGGCTCGCCGCCCGCCGCCTCCCCGAGCTGACCGCAGGCGAGCGCCTCACGGTGATCAGCGACCTCGTCGCCTTCCTCCACGACAACATCGAGCCGCACACGCGCATCGACGAGCAGGTTCTGTACCACGACGCGGCCGAGCGGCTCGGCTCCCCGCTCGTGACTGCCGCGATGGCTTACGATCATCTCGCGATTCGCACGTGGATCGCAAAGCTCGCGGAGGCCGACGAAGATGACGTCGACACGCTGCAGGAGTTGCTCTACGGCCTGGACGCGCTCATCCGCGTCCATATCTGGAAGGAGGACGAGCTGCTCGTTCGGCCGCTCAACTCCTCCACCTGGCCCGCCTCGGGCGCGTAGTTACTCGACCGGCGCTGGCCGCAAGATCAGTTGCGTGCAGCGGAAGAGAGCCATCGTCCGGCCCTCCGGATCCGTCACGGTCGCGTCCCAGAGCTGCGTCGTGCGCCCGCCGTGCACGAGCCGTCCCTCGCACTCGATTGTCCCCGTCTGCGCGCTGCGGAGGAAGTTCGTCTTCAACTCGATCGTCGTGAAGCCGCTCGCGTCGTCGGGGAGGTTGAGGATGCAGCCGTAGCCGCACGCTGAGTCGGCGAACCCGACAACGCTCCCCGCGTGGAGGTAGCCGTTCGGCGCCATGTGCTTCTCGGCGAGGTCGAGCCGAGCGCGAACGTAGCCGTCGCCGGCCTCCGGGAAGTCGATCCCGAGCAGGCCGGGGAACCCGAACGACCCCATTTCCTTCAACTGGGCGAGCGTGATCTCCACGGGCGCGACCCTACACTTGGCCTCCCATGGCCGAGAAGCTCATCGTCGAGAACCGGCGCGCGCGGCACGAGTACCACCTCTCCGACCGCGTCGAAGCCGGAGTTGTCCTCCAGGGCACGGAGGTGAAGTCGCTGCGCGGCGGTCAGGCGACGCTGCAGCAGGCGTACGCCGAGGTGCGCGACGGCGAGGCGTGGCTCGTCGGCCTCCACGTGCCGGAGTACACCGAGGGGAACCGCGCCAATCACGATCCCGACCGCCCGCGCAAGCTTCTCCTCCACCGGAAGGAGATCGAGCGGCTTCAGTCGGGCGTGGCGGAGAAGGGCTTCACGGTCGTGCCGACGCGCCTCTACTTCAAGGGCGGACGCGTGAAGGTCGAGTTGGCGCTCGCGAAGGGCAAGGAGCTGCGCGACAAACGGCGCGACATCGCCTCGCGCGAGGCGAAGCGGCAGATCGAGCGCGAACTGAAGGTCAGGCGTTAGACCTTGTCGAGGATGACGACGGGGATCTCGCGAATCCCCTGCGTCTTCTCCTCGTAATCCGCGAAGCCGGGCCAGTCGCCCTTCTGCTTCTCCCAGATCTTCTCCCGCTCCTCGCCCGCGGCGACATGCGCATGGACGGGGAACGACTCTGTGCCGATCTCCACGCTCACATCGGGGTTGGCGACGAGGTTGTGGAACCAGTCGGGATTCGTCGGCGCGCCGCCCTTCGAGGCGAAGACCGCGACGGAGGTGGGGGACAGGCGCTGGTACGCGACCGGATTGATCCGGTCGGTGCCGGTCTTGGCGCCTTTGTGATGGAGCAGGAGGAGCGTGCGGCCTTGGAAGAATCCGCCGACGCGCCCCTCGTTCGCGCGGAACTCGTCGATGATCTGTTGGTTCTGGTCGGCCATCCTGCTGCCGACGATAGCGATGGCCCTTCAGTCTGCGTCGCGGGCGTCGAGCCGGATGTCCCACGGCTCGACCTCCTCGAGGACGAGATGCGACTCGTACCACGGGTCGCGCGCCCAGATCGCCCGCAGCTCCTCCTCCGACTCCGCCTGCATCGCGTGCGCGACGCGGCCGTGCGGGAGCGGCCCGCCGAGGATGATCGTGCCGTTTCCCACGAGGGAGTCCATGAACGCTGCGTGCTCCTCCCAGCCCGACTGCTCCTCGAGCGGCTTGGAGCGGTCGAACACCGGCCCGGCCTGGCGCAGAACGACGTGAAACATAGGCACGGCTACAATTCCTACACAAACATACGGGGGCGACCTGGTTTCGACGTGGTCGATCCATCCGGATGAGCTGCAAGCCGAGGTCGCCGGTTGGCCTCGTAAATCCACCGGCACAAACCAAATGCGAAGAACGATCTCGCACTCGCTGCCTAACTTCGGTTAGCCGGCGACGCCCCTCCGGGTGGGCCCGTGGCCCGGGGGAGGCGCCAACCAACGGGCTCGGCGCCGAGGGAGAGCCAATCGCCCGGAGCGCGACAAGCAAAGGATGGCTAGCAAGTCGGTAGGGCGGTTGCACCCCGGCCGGCAAGCGAAAGCCAAGTGCAACCTACGCTTGTAGACGCTCAGCCGGTGCGGCTGCGGACGCGGGTTCGATTCCCGCCGCCTCCACTAAGTCCCGGATTTGCAGCAGTTTCGCTTGGCGTCGATCGCAACACTTCGTAGACAGTCTCTAACCGGCCCCGGACGGAAGCAAGCGTCGAGTGAGAGGACACACTCGCCCATGCAAGGTTGGTGTTTCCCGGGGCGGGCCTCGGTCGCGGGTTACGGGCGGGAGAGCGGCGGCGCCGGTTTGATCCATAGCGATGCGTGCCTGGGGTGCATCGCGCCGTTGACGGCGGAGACCATCTCGCTGTGGACGGTGTCGAGGTCCACGGCCTCACGAAGCTGAAGCGCAAACGCCGCCACGATCGCTTCGGCGTTGTAGCGACTGCGGTTGAAGCGCCGGTCGACGAGCCGTTGGACTCTGAGGCGGAGCGGGTTGAAGAGTGCCGCGGCTGCGAGGGTCGAGGCTGCCACCCCGACGGGCGAGGAGAACGGCAGCACCCGGGTGGCGAAGACGACGATCCCCACGAACACCCCGGCCAGTAGCGCGGTGATGATCAGGTACGTGACGGTGCGGCTGATCAGCCGGTCGATCTCGTAAAGGCGGTACTTCAAGACCCCGACACCGATCCCCACCGGGAGCGCCGCAATCCCAAGCCAAGCGATCGCCCCAACAGGGGTCCCGCTTGCGGTAATTGCAAGCAGGAGCCCGAGGACACAGATCGCGCCGCCGCTAAACAGCCACTTCAACTGCTGACGCTGCACCCCCGCCGCGCGGCGAAAGCCGACCACCTGGCCGATCACGCATCCAAGGAAGAAGACCGCATAGACCGGAACAAAGACGCGCTCGGCGATCTCCAACGGCAGGTTCGGCGAGTTGCCGAAGATCGCCAGCTCACCCGTGGAGTCGATGCGGATGTGCCGCGCGAGAATCCCGCTGACGTTCTGCCACGTCAACACTGCAAGCAACATCGCGCAGGCAGCCGTGTAGCCGGTGAGCGTCCAACGCCAACGCGGCGGCAGCCTGCCGTCAGGGAAGAGCGCGATCGGCAGCGGCATCAGCAGGAGCAGCCAGAACCAGTCGGGCGCGAAGAACACCGCGACCCGGGCCAGCGGCAACCCCCGATCACCCTGAAGAAAGGCACGAACCGCATAGAAGCCAACGTCCGTGCTGAAAGCTCCCGCGAGAGCGATGGCGAGCAAGACCCAGCCGATCGGGTTTCGCGGCACCCTCCACGCAAGCACCAAACCCACGACCGCGAACGGCGCAATCGGCAAGAAGATTCCCTCCCCGCCGAACGTCAACTCATGCGCGAACGCCGCAAGCGGCACCGAGCCGACCAGCAGCACGAGCCACACGAACCCGACTATCTGCGCCGTCCGCGGCGACGCAAGCCGGGACAGGCTGGGCGCACGTCCGGGAAGCAGGCCAGAGTTCGCGTTCACAGCGATCCCCGGAATCTAGACCCCGCCCCGTCCCGGGAACGTTACGGACACCCGCTCGGGGGACATTCCCGAGCACTGGCGCAGCCCACGCGTCTTGTCTCGCGACGTGTTCTAGGATCGCCTGGCTATGAGTATCGCGCCTGGTGCGGTTCTACGGGCCACAGCGGCGATTGTCATGTTGAGCGCCTTGGCGGGATGCGGTGGTTCGCGTCAACTCAGCATCCGCCAGGTAGAGCGGGCTTTTTGGCAAGCCGGCGTTCCATTCCAGACCGAGCAAGATCGAACTACCACCGTGAACCCGTACCTCCGGCCCAACCCGAGACCATCGCCAATCCTGCTCCCTGCACGCGTCCAACCGCTTTCCGGCCACGTCCTCGCCGTCTTGATCGCCGTGAACCCCAAGACTTACCGGGGCATGTTCGCCTATGTCTTCGACTCGACCGCGAGCGCCGACGCTGCCGTGCAGCGCGAGCCTCTCGCTCAATGGATGGGCTCGAACGTGGTCAGAGCGAAAGTCGCCAATGTGGTGATTCTCGCCAACGTCACCGGATCGAGCGTCCGGCAGGTGCACACGGCAATAGCCTCGCTCTCAGGCTAGAGCACCATGGGCCGCCCTCGGGTGACATTCCCGAGCACTGGCGCAGTCCAGGCTCCCCCCAGCCCTCTAACCGCGAGCCATGTTGGTCTTCATCACTACACAGCCTCGGCGGGTCGCACCGCGTCGCTATCCCTCAAACGAGGGATAGCGTGCAGCCATGGACGAGACGGCCACAGCAACGCCCGGTCTTTCAGTCCACAACGGTCGGGCGACACTCACGCACACTGGCGCAAAGTGATCGCCACCTAGAGAGCACGCAGCCGACATTCGCGGACGCCGGCCGACAACGGCGAGCTAGTCCCTTGAGCTGGCCACGAGACGCTCCCGAACGTCACGAGCTGCCGCCCGCAACGACCCCACGAACGACGACGGGCGAGGCCGAGCGACCATCCCACCTAGAAACTGCGCCAACCGCGCAGCCTCGGCCCGATCAAGCGAAAGGGCTGCCCTGTCGATACCGGAACTCACGATGATCGAACCCACTTCCCGGCTGCGTCTGCCCCCGCAGGTCGCGTCCGCTTCGATCCGCAAGCAGCTGGGCGCGCTGTTGCTTGAGAACGGGCTGATCGACGCGGATCAGCTCGAGCGCGCGTTGGCAGAGAAGGCCACGAGCGGGCACCGGCTCGGCGAGATCCTCACCGCTCATGGCTGGGTTCCGCCGTCCGGGCTCGCACGCGCACTTGCCGAGCAGCACGAGCTCGAGTTCCTCGATCTCACCCGCTCGACCGTCGACCCGGCGGCCGTCGCGCTTCTGCCCGAAGCGTACGCGCGTCAGTACGACGCACTGCCGGTGCGGTTCCTCTCCGACGACGTCGTGCTCGTCGCGGTGGCCGACCCGAGCAACGTGACCTCCAACGACAACCTCGACCTCGCACTCGGACGGGAAGTGCGCTTCGCGGTCGCGTCGGCCCCCGCTCTGGCAAATGCGATCGCGCGCGCCTACGGGGACGATGGCGGTGGGGAGTCGCACGAGTCGGACCGTCGCGACGCTGGAGATGCGGCCAACACGACGGCTTCCGGACCGGCGATCGCGCTCGTTGACAGGCTCCTCTTCGAGGCGATCGCCGAGGGCGCATCCGATCTCCACTTCGAGCCTCAGGCGGGTGAGCTCGTCGTCAGGGCGCGAATCGACGGCGTCATGCGGCGAGTCGAGGCGATTCCCCTGGACATGCAGCCGGTGGTCACGACTCGTCTCAAGGTCATGGCCGGTCTCGACATCGCCGAGCGCCGTGCGCCCCAGGACGGCCGCATCTCGGTCTCTCACGCGGGAAAGAACGTCGATCTCCGTGTCGCCGTCCTCCCGACGACGCATGGCGAGCAGATCGTGCTCCGGATCATGAATCGTGAGGGTGGCCGGCTCGAGCTCGGCGAGCTCGGTATGACGCCCATGATCCAGGAGACCTTCCTGCGGGCGATCCACCAGCCGTTCGGGGCTGTGCTCACCGTCGGCCCGTCCGGCTCGGGCAAGACGACCACTCTCTACGCGGCCCTCGAGATCCTCAACGAGAGCGAGCGGTCGCTCATGACAATCGAGGACCCGGTCGAGTACCAGATGTCCGGCATCAACCAGGTGGAGGTGCGCGCGCGCAGCGGCCTCACCTTTGCGCGCGGTCTGCGGACGATCCTCCGCTCGGATCCCGACGTCCTGCTCGTAGGCGAGATTCGCGACGAGGAGACGGCGCAGATCGCGATTCAGGCGGCCATGACCGGCCACATAGTCCTTTCGACCCTCCATACGCACGACGCCGCGGCCTCGATCGCCCGGCTCGCCGACATGGGCGTCGACCCAGGCCTCCTCGCGACCGCGGTGAACTGCATCGTCGCGCAGCGTCTCGCCCGGCGGCTTTGCGTCCACTGCCGCGAGGAGTACCGGCCGAGCGACGCCGAGCTCGCCGAGCTCGGCCTCGACGCGCGCGAGGACGTCCGCCTCTTCCACGCGATCGGGTGCCCCGACTGCGGGCACACCGGCTACTCCGGCCGGGTCGCTCTCTACGAAGTGATGGCTCTCACGGGACGACTGCGACGGCTCATCAAGTCCGGATCTTCCGAGGAGATCGCCGAGGCCGCCGTCGCCGCAGGGATGACAACGCTCCGCCAGGATGGCATACGGCTCGTGCTCGCCGGCATCTCGTCGCTCGACGAGATCCGGCGAGTCACGGGCGACTGGGCCGGCTCAGAAAGTTCCGACGAGCGCTTGCTCGAGCCTGCCGCGTTATCCCCGGGGCTAGGCCTGCGTCCTGTCACAGCAGCGTAGACGGACAGCCGGCGAGCGCCTCGGGACGGCTCGCTACGCTTCGAGCGTGGTCAATGAACGGAGGTCAGGCGAGAGGGGAGCCTTCGCCCGGTGAGCTAACCCCCTAGTACGTCCGGTGGCGCCGTCACACCCCGTTCGAGTACAAAATCCCTGCAAAAGTGCAAGTTGGCACTTCCGACAACGAGTTTTGTTGACATTCAAGGGAAGAGGCGGTTGCCAGGCCTCTCGCCAGATCACGTGGCCGCAGTCGTCGCAGCGAACACCGACTGGGACGTTGACTCCATCGCACCGGACGTACAGCGTCCGGAGCCTTCCTTCGCACGCCAGATCGCGCGCGTATTGCCGATACGCGGCGGGCTCGGCATCCGGGCCGAGCATCCGGCGCAGCTGCGTCGCGCGAAGCGGCAGCTTAGACACGGCTACCGTGCCGTATAGGCCCGCCTAACCGGCCGCCTATCCGCCGGTCGCTCGCCGACATTCCGCTCAGCCATGCGGGTTTGCGCGGGGTGCGGGATCTCTGCGTATCTAAGACAAGGGGCCGCGCCTGCGGCGCGGCCGTCGCCCGGCCCTCGCTCGCTTCGCTCGCTCGCTCCCAGGCCGGGCGACGAACCCCGCATCGACTGGGCGATGCAGAACCGCGCCGCGAAGCCGCTACCGCGCCCCAAGTGAGGGATACGGGAGTTCGCAGCGGATGCCGACCTACAGAAGTACTGGAACTCCATAAGAGGGTGGGGCTGTTGCCGCAGACAGCACACCACCACTCCGAGAAATGCAAAGGCCGGGTGCAAGCCCGGCCTTTGCACGTCAACCACTACTAGGCTATTTCCGCACGAACGCAACGTTGCGCGGGTTCGATTCCCGCCGCCTCCACCTCCGTCCCGGCGCAGCCGCTGCTGTCGCCGGGACGCCGTCGGTAGGGGTTCGTCGTCTCGCCTCGGACGACGAGCGTGAGACTACGCTTCGACGTAGACCGTCAAGGGAGGGACGACTCCGTGCTCCTGCATCGCTGCGGCGACCTCAGGAGACGGGGAGGCCAACATCGCACCCATTGCCGCGAGATCGCTGACGTCGGCGGAGACCGCGATGTTGTTGCTTCCGTCCTGAGCGACGTAGTCGGTTACGTTGCTTCCGGACCCGGACTCGATGGCTGCGGCCCGAGCGGCCTTGCCCTTCAGCCAGCGCTGCACGTCCTCGACAGCGTGGGTGACTACGACTCTTGGCATGAGAGATTCCTTTCGGTGCGGGGAAGTGTCGGGGCGACGAGTCTACGTCTTGCGCCGCCGACGACGTGGGCAAGTGCGTACTGCGGAGCCGCCGAGCCAGTCGCGGGTGTGTTATCGGCGGGACGTGGATCTTCGTCCATGTCGGACCCGCCGCATCCATTCCAGGGGAACGCAACGTGCGATGTACGAACCCCTTGCGCTCTTGGCGCCGCGCATCTGCGCCCCGCACGGAGAAAGCGCCCGTGGCAGCGGAGCCGGGACTGTTGGCACCGGCATGGCAGCGACGCTCGAGAGATTGCGGTTGTCAGAGATGGTCGACCGAAAGGACCTGCAATGGCAGACAAGAACGTGGTTGTCGTTCGGTTCGCCGAGCCGAGCAAGGCGTACCAGGCACTGAGTGTCCTGAAGGACCTCAACGACAGCGCACGCATCGGGCTCGATTCGGCCGCGGTCGTCGAGCGCACGCCGGGTGGGGAGTTGCGCATCCCGGAGAGCGCCGACACCTTCGGCCTCGTCGGCACGGCGAGCGGCTCGCTGATCGGGATGCTCGTCGGAGTTCTCGGAGGGCCGGTCGGAGTTCTCCTCGGCTGGGGCGCGGGCGCCCTCATGGGCGGCGCGTTCGACATGGACCGGGTCGCGACGTCCGACGAGGCACTCGCCGTTCTCGGCAGGGCGATCCCGGCCGGATCGACCGCCGTGATGGCGAGCGTGGACGAGGTGTCGGTCGAGGTGCTCGACGGAGAGATGAAGAAGCTCGACGGCGAGGTGACTCGTCGGCCCGTTGCCGACGTCATGGCCGAGCTCGAGGCGGCGGAGGAAGCCGCCGACGCCGCCGCGCGCGAAGCGCGGCGTGCACTCCATGCGAAGCACAAGGCCGAGTTGGGCGCCGACCTCGAGGAGCGTGTCAGGAAGCTGAAGGAGACGCTGCACGTCGCGTGACGGGCTTGCAGCCCCGGCTTGCCCAGGGAGCCCGCTGACGCGAAGTCGGCGGGCTCTCTCCTTTCCACTTCGACGTCAGCCGGGCCGGCTGAGGTTGAACGAACGGCGCGGTGCGACGGCCGGTGGCTCGTGACCGAGCACCAGGACGTCGATGACCGTCGCCACGGCCGAGGTGACGGGGATCGCGAGGATGACCGCGAACGCGCCGAACAGGAGCCCGACGACCGAGACCGTCGTAAGCGTGACGAGCGGCGAGAAGCCGACGGAGCCGCCCATCACGTGCGGGTTGATCACGTAGTCCTGGATCTGCCGGAAAGCGACAACGACGACGAGCGCGAGCACCATCACATGCAGCGACTGCGAGAAGCCGACGAGCCCGACGAGCAGCACGCCCAGCGTCGGCCCGATCACCGGGATGACCTCGAGGATGCTCACCGAGCCGGCGACGAGCAGCCAGTAGTGGAGACCGACGAGGTAGAAGCCGATCGAGAGCGCGACACCGACGAGCAGGATCATTAGGAACATCAGGCGCGTGTAGTTGCCAAGCCGGCGCTCGATTGCCCGCGCCGTCTGCCGCACCCGGCTGCGGTTCGTCTCCGAGATCCGCGAGATGGCGGCCTCGAGCATCCGCTCGCCGTCGGAGATCCAGTACCAGGTCGCGGCGAGCGTGAAGAAGATGGCCGCGAGCACCCTCGTCGCCTGCTTGCCGTACGTCGCGATCGGATGGATTACCGACGCGCCGGAGGGGAGCCTGTGGAGTTGCGTCTGCACCCAGACGAGCAGGTTGTGCCGAAGGCCAGTGCCGCCGGCGGCTGGCTGCGTCAGCGCCTCGCGCGCCTGGTCGATCGCGGGCGGGAGCGCGAACCAGCAGAACAGCGTGAGTGCTCCCAGCACGAGGATGAAGAAGACGCCGATCGCTACTACCTGTGGTACGCCGCGCCTCCGCAGGGCATCGACGCCGGGCCGGACGGCCGCCGCGAGCGTCAGCGAGAGCAGCAGCAGGACGATCACATCCCGGACCCGCCAGAGTCCGAGCGTCACGACCGCGACGAGCGCGACGCCCAGCGCCGCGCGGGCGGCGACTCGGAGCGGATCGCTCGTGCTCACGCGGAGGGCGTCCTGTGCCGGAAGAAGGCGCCGACGCCGTACTCCACGAGGCTGAGATATGTGACGATCATCACGGCGAGGATCCCGAGGAAGCGGGCCGGGAGCGGCGTGAAGCCGAAGAGGTGGGCGAGCGGCGGGATGTACGGAAGTGTGACTGCAAGACCGGCGCACATCAGCGTCGTCACGAGCAGCGGCCGGCTCGGGCGGCTCTTGATGAAGGGGATGCGCCGCGTGCGGATGACGAAGACGACGAGTGTCTGCGTTGTCAACGACTCCACGAACCAGCCGGAACGGAAGCGCACCGGCCCGGCGTGGAAGACGCGGAGCATGACCGCGAACGTCAGGAAGTCGTAGATGCTCGAGAGCGGCCCGAACACCGCCATGAAGCGGCGGATCATCCCGACGTCCCAGTGTGCCGGCCGCACGAGCAACTCCTCGTCGACCGCATCCGTAGGGATTGTCATCTCGCTGACGTCGTACAGCAGGTTGTTGAGCAGGATCTGGGTCGGCAGCATCGGGAGGAACGAGAGGAAGAGCGACGCGCCGGCGGCGGAGAACATGTTCCCGAAGTTCGAGGATGTGCCCATGAGCACGTACTTCATCGTGTTGCCGAAGATGCGGCGGCCCTCGGTGACGCCGTCGGCGAGAACGCCGAGGTCCTTGTCGAGCAGGACGACGTCTGCCGCGTCCTTCGCGACGTCGACGGCGGACTCCACGGAGATGCCGACATCCGAGTCGTGCAGCGCGATCACGTCGTTGACGCCGTCGCCGAGGTAGGCCACGTCGAGCTGCAGGCCCTGCAGCGCCTTGATCACGCGCGACTTCTGCTCGGGCGTGACGCGGGAGAAGACCGTCGTCCGCCGGACGAGCGACTGCAGGGTCTCATCGTCGAGCGTGTCGAGCTGCGAGCCGGGCAGCGGCGTGCCCGGATCGAGCCCGACCTGCTCGCACACGTGGGCCGCGACCTGGCCGTTGTCGCCGGTAAGGATCTTGACGTCGACGTGCAACTTCGCGAGCCGTGCGAGCGAGGCCCGGGCGTCGTCCTTCACCGGGTCGGCGAAGCAGAGGAAGCCGGCGAGCTCGAGCTCGTGCTCGTCGGCGGGGCCGATCTGCCCGGCGGCGACGCTCCGGGTCGCAACGGCGACGACGCGCGCGCCCGAGGAGAAGAGGCCGTCGAGGGTCGCCTGCGCCTCGGGCGGGACGCTCGTGCAGCGGGCGAGGATTGCCTCCGGCGCGCCCTTGCTCACGAGCAGTCGGCCCTGCGGCGTGTCGGCGAGCACCGAAGCGAGCTGGCGCTCGTGGTCGAAGGGAAGCTCGTCGAGCGGTTCCGCCGGCCCGCCCTCAGCCGCCGGCTTCGCCTGCCAGAGAGCCTGGTCGAGATCGTTTCCCGTTCTCTGTGCACAGGCGAGCCCCAGCCGGCGCACGCTGTCCTTCTCGGATCCGGTCGCGTCGAGCGCCCGCAGGAAGGAGATCCTTCCCTCCGTCAGCGTCCCCGTCTTGTCGGTGCAGAGCACCTCGACGTTGCCGAGGTCCTCGATGCTGATCAGCCGCTTGACGACGACGCGCTTCTTCGCCAGTAGCCGCGATCCGGTGGCGAGGCTGACGGTCACGATCGCCGGTAGCAGCTGCGGCGTCAGGCCGACCGCGATCGCGAGCGCGAAGAGGCCGGACTGCAGGAGCGAGCGGCCGAGCAGCGCATTGATCGCGAAGATCGCGACCGCCAGCGTCGCGGTGATCGAGGCGAGCATCGTCGAGAACTCCTGCAGGCCCTTCTGGAACTGGGTCTGCGACTGCGTGTCGCCGAGGTGCCGCGCGATGCCGCCGAAGGTCGTGCGGCCTCCGGTCTGGACGACGACGCCGACCGCGTCGCCGGACGCCACTACCGTCCCCATGAGCACGCACGAAGCGAGATCGAGTGCGGACTCGCCGGCGGGACACGCCTCCGAGGTCTTCTCCGCTCGCTGCGACTCGCCCGTCAGAGCCGACTCGTCGCACTCGAGCTCGTGGGTCTCGAGCAGGCGGATGTCCGCGGGTACGACGTCGCCGACCTTGAGGTGGACGATGTCGCCCGGCACGAGGTCGCCGACGTCGAGCTCGACCGGAGCTCCGTCCCGCTCGGCGGAGGTCGTGTGAGCGATCGCGTCGTGGAGCTCCTGCACGGCCTGCTCCGCGCGGTACTCGTCGAAGAAGCTGAGACCGACGCTCAGCGCGAGGATCGCGGCGATGATCAGCGCGTCCGTCCGCTCGCCGAGGGCGCCGGCGACGGTCGCCGTGGCAAGCAGGAGCAGCAGGAGCGGGCTGCGGAACTGCCGCAGGAGGACCTCCCATGCGGACGTGCGGCGCGTCGGCAGTACGTTCGGTCCGTGGAGCTCGCGACGCTGGGCCGCCTCGGCCGAGGACAAGCCCGCCTTCGACGAATCGAGCCGCCGGAGAACCTCGTCCACGCCGAGGGTGCCCGCGTCGGCGAGCGGGAACGCCTCGTTGGCCTCGGTCGCGGCCACGGCGTTACTTTGCGCCCGCCAGGGCAACGGCGAATCCGCGAGATCGCGTACACGAGCGGATGAAAGTGCCGGATGCAGCGAGCCGGGAAGAGTGCGAGAGTCGGCGCGTGCGCAAGCCGCCGGAGTGGCGAAGCCTGGCCGTGCGCGGGCTCCTGCTCGTGCTCGCCGGCCTCTCGTTGTACGTGCTTCTGCCGAGCCTCGTTGCCGTGGCTTCGTCCTGGCGCTCGCTCGGCCATCTCGAGTGGCCGTTCGCCGTTCTCGTCCTCGCGTGCGAGGCGGCGAGCACGACCTGCCTCTGGCAGCTCGAGCGACTCGCCCTCCGGACGCGCGCCTGGTTCCCGGTCGCCGCGGCGCAGCTGAGCGGGAACGTCGTCGGCCGGGTCCTGCCCGGGGGCGGCGCCACGTCCACCGCGTTCAGCGTCTCGATGTTGCGCCGGGCGGGAGTCGACACGGGCGAGGCGACGGCGGCCTTTGCGAGTTCGACGCTGCTCCAGATCGCCACGGCGCTGTCACTTCCGATCCTTGCGCTCCCGGCGATGCTCGGCGGAGCGCCGGTGAGCCACAGCCTCGCCACCGCGGCCTATCTCGGGATCGCCGTGCTGGCGCTGCTCCTCGCGGTGGCAGCCCTCGCCTTCGTCCGCGACGAGCCGCTGGGATTCGCGGGCCGGGCGGTGCAGTGGCTCCTCAACCGCACGGTTCGCCGGCGACGTCCGGTGCAAGGACTGGCGAACGAGTTCCTTACCGCTCGCGACTTCATCCGCTCCACGCTCGGCGGCCAGTGGCGGGCGGCCGCCCTCGCCGCGGCCGGCAACACCGGCTTCGACTATCTCGCGCTGCTCTGCGCCCTCCGCGCGGTCGGAGCCTCGCCGCGCCCGTCGCTCGTTCTCCTCGCCTACGCCGCCGCGGAAGTGCTCGCGCTCGTGCCGCTCACGCCCGGCGGCCTCGGCTTCGTCGAGGCGGGGCTCGTCGGGACGCTGACGCTCGCGGGTGTTCCGGGGCACGCCGCGCTCACGGCGACGCTTCTCTACCGGCTCGTCGCGTACTGGCTGCCGCTCCCCGTCGGCGGGATCGCGTACGTCCTGTTCCGGCGGCGGTATCCGGGGGGCCATCTCAGATCGGGAGATACGCAGCCGGCGTCGTAGTGCCTTGTGGCTCGATCCGACGCCCGCTGAGCAGGAGACGCGTGACGATCACGCCGAACACGAAGCCGCCGACGTGCGCGAAGAACGCGACGCCCCCGCCGTTCGCCGAGGCGGACGCGAGCCCGAAGTTCCCCTCCACGAGCTGGTAGAGGAACCAGAGGCCGAGGTACACGAGCGCCGGCACCTGCATGAAGAAGATCCCGACGAGCGTGCGGATGCGTGCGAAGGGATAGAGGACGAAGAACGCGCCGAGCACGGCGGCGATCGCGCCGCTCGCCCCGAGATTCGGGACGCGTCCGGCGGCCGCCGTGCCCCACAGCAGCGTCACCGCCGTCTGCGTCATCATCGCCACGAAGCCGCCGGCGATGTAGAAGGCGAGGTAGCGCAGGTGGCCGAACGCGTCCTCGACGTTCTTCCCGAAGATTGCGAGGAAGAGCATGTTCCCGAGGATGTGATCCCAGCCGCCGTGCAAGAACATCGCGGTGAACCAGCTGATCCCCCACGGCTCGGGCGCCCGGCAGGCGTGGTTGACCGCGCAGGCATAGAACGACGCGTGGTAGACGGCCGAGTTCAGGTGCGGCAGTTCGTAGAAGATCCAGACCGCGAAGTTCGCGGCGATCAGCGCGACGTTGACGACCGGGAACCGGCGCGGACGGAGTCCGTCGGAGAGCGGTAGCACGGCGAGTGTCCTACCGCGCGCCCGCCGGGGCGGGCTCGGGCCGCGCGGGCGGCGGTGCCGCGTCGTCGGGGTTCGTGACCCCAGCCGCCGCGTACGCCTCCGGCCCCTCGAGCGTCTCGGCCGCGAACAGCGCCTCCGCGAGGGACTCAAGCTTGTCGCGGTTGTCGGTGAGCAACTGCACGGCCCGTTCGTGGGCCTCGCCGACGATCCGCCGCATCTCGTCGTCGACGCGCTGGCGCGTCCGCTCCGAGAACTCCGGATAGGGGGTGTATTCCTGGCCGTCCTGCGGGACGACGGAGAGGAAGCCGATCTCGTCGCTCATTCCGAAGCGGCCGACGATGCTGCGGGCGAGGTCGGTCGCTTGGCGGATGTCGTTCTCGGCCCCTGTCGTCTCGTCGCCGTAGACGACTTCCTCGGCCGACCGGCCGCCGGTCGCGACCTCGACGTGGGCGAGCAGGCTCGCCTTGTCGTAGTTGAAGCGGTCGCTGCCGGGCGCCGAGATCGTTACGCCGAGGCTCATGGTCCGCGGGATGATCGAGATCTTCCGCACCGGGTCAGCGCCCGGGGTGAGCATCCCGACGAGCGCGTGGCCCGCCTCGTGGTAGGCGGTGCGGCGCTTGTCTTCGGGCTTGATGAGCAGCTTGCGCGCGGTGCCGAGCTCGATCTTCTCGAGCGCGTCGGTGAAGTTGCCCATCGTCACCTGCGCGTTCCCGCGCCGGGCGGCGAGCAGGGCCGCCTCATTGGCGAGGTTGGCGAGGTCGGCACCGACCATTCCGGCCGTCGTCGCGGCGAGCGCGTCGAGGTCGACGTCCTTCGCGAGCGGGAGGGAGCGGGTGTGGACGAGGAGGATCTGCTGGCGGCCTTCCTTGTCGGGCGGCTGTACCGGCACGCGCCGGTCGAAGCGCCCGGGGCGCAGCAGCGCCGGGTCGAGCACGTCGGGCCGGTTCGTCGCCGCGAGGACGATGACGCCGGTCGTGGCGTCGAAACCGTCCATCTCCGTGAGGATCTGGTTGAGCGTCTGCTCGCGCTCGTCGTTCGAGCCGCTCATCATCCCCGAGCCGCGCGAGCGGCCGATCGCGTCGATCTCGTCGATGAAGATGATCGAGGGGGCGGCTTCCTTCGCCTGCTTGAACAGGTCGCGGACGCGCGAGGCGCCGACGCCCACGATCATCTCGACGAACTCGGACGCGGACATGGAGAAGAAGGGGACGCTCGCCTCGCCGGCGACAGCCTTCGCGAGCAGCGTCTTTCCCGTCCCGGGCTGTCCCGTCAGAAGCACGCCGCGCGGGATGCGCGCCCCGAGCTTGCGGTACTTCTCCGGGGCCTTGAGGAAGTCCACCACCTCGGTGAGCTCCTCCTTCGCCTCGTCGATGCCGGCGACGTCGGCGAACGTGACTCTTTCCGTGGACGGTTCGTACTTGCGGGCCTTCGCCTGGCCGAACGAGAACATGCCCGCGGCCTGGCCGCCGGCGCGCCGCATGAGCCAAATCCAGACGCCGAAGAAGAGGAGCGCCGGGCCGACGCTCACGATCAGGGTCTCCCACCATGGAGTTCCGGCCGGAGACTGGGCGGTTACCGAGACGCCGTTCGCGGCGAGCAGCTTGTCGAGGCTGCCGTTGTTGGCGAAGTCCGGGATCTGGGTCGCGAAGTCCGTCGCGCGGACGGCGCTGGCGCTCGGTGCGCGATAGACGATCGCGTGCCGGAACGTTCCCTGGATGACCGTGTCGGTTGCGGTGATCTGCTGGACGTTGTGGGCCTGCACCTGCGCGACGAACGTCGGCCGGTAGGGGATCGTCACGCGCGGCTTCGACGTCGCTGCGTAGAAGAGAGCTGCGAGGGCGTAGTTGAGGATCAGGACCCCGACGAAGAATGCGAGAGTGCGCCAACCGAGGCCGAGCTTCGGCGGATCGTTCTTTTGGCCGTCTGGCCGCTGAGTGCTGTCGCTTGGAGTGTTCATGGCGAGGAGCATGCGGAGGGCCGCTGCCAAGCCGCTGCCATTCGCTTCGCGCCCGCTGCCGTGCAAGACTCGTGGCAGAGGGCACGTGGCGAACTCGCTCGAAATCCGGCTTCTTGGCCCGTTCGAGGTCTTCGCGGAGCGGGCCACCGCGGACGTCGGCGGCGCCAAGCGGCAGGCGCTCCTTGCGATGCTCGCTCTGCGGTCGGGCCGGATGGTCGAGGTCGACGCGCTCATCGACGGGCTCTGGGGCGAGGAACTGCCGTCCGCTCCGCGGAACGCCATCCACCATCACATTGCGCGCCTGCGAGCCGCGCTCGGAGAGGAAGCGATCGTAGGCTCTGCCGACGGCTACGCGCTCGCGCCGGCGGACGTCGATGCCATCCGTTTCGAGGAGTTGCTCGCCGAGACGCGGGCGGCGCTGCGCAACCTGGACATCTCCGCCGCGGCGGACGCCGCGGCGGCGGCGCTCGCGCTCTGGCGCGGCTCGGCGCTGCAGGGGCTGACCGCGACTTCGTGGTTCAGCGCCGAAGCCCACCGGCTGGAGACGCTACGCGTGGATGCGCTTGAAGAGGAATTCGAGGCCAGACTCGCGCTCGGCGAACACCGTGACCTCGCGCCGGCGCTTCGCGCCGCGCTCGACCGCAACCCGTTCCGCGAGCGGCTCTGGGGTCAGTTGATGCTCGCGCTCTACCGCTGCGGTCGCCAGGCGGAGGCCCTCGAGGCGTTCCAGGAGGCGCGTCGGGTGCTCGGCGACGAGTTGGGGCTCGAGCCGGGGCCTGAGCTGCGGCGCCTGCAGGAGGCGATCCTTTCCCACGATCCCGTGATCGCCGTTCCGGCGGC
The DNA here is from genome assembly GCA_963737515.1 of uncultured Actinomycetes bacterium. GTDB lineage: Bacteria > Actinomycetota > Thermoleophilia > Gaiellales > Gaiellaceae > Palsa-739. The sequence continues at coordinate 233,153 of CAVTSV010000001.1, forward strand.
GGCTTCGCGGCGTCGCGGCAATCTCCCCGCGGCGGCCACCTCGTTCGTCGGGCGGGAGGGGGATCTCGGGCGTGTCGCCGGCTTGCTGCGCGAGCACCGCCTTGTGACGCTCACCGGCCCGCCGGGAGTGGGCAAGAGCCGCCTCGCCGTGGAGACGTGCCGTACTCTCGAGTCGGAGTTCCCGGACGGCCTGTGGTTCGTCGACCTCGCCCGTGCGGCGGACGTCGAGGATGCCGTGCGGCTGCTGGCGCGCAGCGTCGACGTCCGTGGAACGGATCCCCTGGCGGGCGTGGCATCGCGGCTCCGGGACGCTCGCGCGCTCGTCGTCCTCGACGCGTGCGAGCACGTGCTCGCGGAGGCGGGACGGATCGCGTCGGCGCTGCTCGCCGAGTGCCCGCGGGTGCGCGTCCTCGCGACGAGCCGCGAGGCGCTCCACGCCGACGGCGAGGTCCGTGCACCGGTAGAGCCGCTCGGCGCTGCGGCGGTCGAGCTCTTCCTCGAGCGCGCCCGAGCGGCACGTGCCGGCTTCGCGACCGACGCCCGGGCGGTCGAGCTGGCGTCCGAGATCGCCCGCCGTGTCGACGGGCTGCCGCTCGCGATCGAGCTCACGGCCGCGCGGGTGAATGTCCTCGGACTTGCGGAGATCGTCTCGCTCCTCGAGCACCGCGCCGTGTTCCTGCACGACGCCGCCGTCTCCGATCCGACCCGTACCGCCCTCCAGGAGCTCGTCGAATGGAGCTACGACCTCCTGCACGGCGACGAGAAAACCCTGCTTCAGCAGCTCGCCGTCCACCGCGGCGGCGGGGCTCTGTCCTCGCTCGTCGCGGTTGCGGCCGCCCGCGGCCTCAACGAGGCGACCGTGACCTACCTCGTCTCCGCACTCGTGGACAAGTCGATCGTCTCCGCCACGTTCGTGGACGGCTCGGCCCGCTACGACATACTCGACACGGTCCGCGACTACGTCCTCGAGCGGCTCGCGGACGCCGGTCAACTGCAAGCCGTCCGCGCCGCCCACGCCGAGTACTTCGCGACCCTCGCCGAGGAGGCGCACGCTCAGCTGCGCGGGCCGGACTGGCGGAGCTGGGAGACGCGTCTGGAGCTCGAGAACGACAACATCTGGGCTGCGCTCACGTACGCGAGCGAAGCTCCCGACGCGGCAGTCGTGAGCCGGCTCGGGACGCTCGGCCTGTACTTCGTGCTGGCCGGGAGGGTCTCCGAGGGACGCCGCTATCTCGAGCTCGCGCGGTCGGCGAGCGGGGACGAGGCGCCCGTCGAGCAGCAGGCGGATCTGCTCGCCAGCCTCTGCTATCTCGCAGCGGAAGAGCTCGACCTCGAGGCTGCGCTCGCCGCGGGAGAGCGTGCCGTCGCGCTGGCCGAGAGCGCGTCCGCGCCCCGCGAGCTCGGCTTTGCCCGGTTCACGCTCGCGCTCGCCGTGGCGCAGTCCGGGGACGAAGCGCGCGGCAAGGAGCTGGGACGGAGCGCAGCCGCGACGCTCGAGGCGGCCGGGGACGACTGGGGCATCGCCGCGACGAGCCTGATCCGCGCTACGGGAGCGGCCGAGGCCGGTGATGTAGAGGCGGTCGCCGCCATGGCTGAATCCGTCCGCGATCACTCCGACGCGATCGACTACGACGCGTTCCGTGTGCCGGGGCTGCTTCTGGAGGCGTGGGTCGCCGAGCGGCGAGGTGAACCGGTCTCAGCGGAGGACGCGTACCGGCGCGCGTTCGGGCTGGCGCGTCAAGCCGCGTTGGACGACCACGAGGCGTTCGCGCTCGCGGGTCTAGGTGCGAGTGCTCTCGCTCGCGGAGCTCTGCGGGAGGCCGAGGATCTCGAGCGCCAGGCGCTGGCCACTGCGGAGGCGGCGGGAGCTTCCTGGGCCGCAGCGCACGCGCGCGTGCAGCTCGCCCGCGTCCTCGTCGCCGCCGGCGATGCATCCGGCGCCGAGACGCTGTACCGCGACGTCCTCGCCTGGTCGCAGCAGCACCGAGAGCACCAGGCGCGCGAGGGCCTCTTCGCCGCGCTCGCCGGCAGTCCGGCTGCGGCGGCGCAGCTCGGGCTCGACGAGATTTCCGCCCCCGCGTAGGAGCTCCGGCTGGCAGAACCGCCGCTGCCCCTGGCAGAGCGTTGGCAGCGACCGTAGCGAGCCTTCCTCGCGTGATGGAACGCAACAGGAGGCTCGATATGAGCACGACCACGTTTGAGGAGGGACTCGCCGAGGTCCGCCATCGGCTCGAGCGGATTGAAGGAGAGCTACGCGACCTCGACACATCGCTCGAGCGGCTTCAGACCGACGCCGCGGAGGCGGCGTGGAGGGCGCGCGAGCAGGCCGAGGCGGCGATCGGCGAGGTTCGGAGCCGTCGTATCGATCTCGGCGAGCGGGCCGCACGGCTGCGTGACTCCGCGAACGAGGTCTCTGAAAAGTCCACGAGCTCGCACTGAAAGGAAGGAAGAGACATGAACCTTGAAACGCACGTGCAGGAAGGCGAGAAGGCACTCGCCCACATCTGGAAGCTGACGGCGCTGCGCGGCGCGGTTGCGATCGCGTTCGCCGTCGTCATCCTCGTCTGGCCGCGCATCGGCCTGACGGCGCTGATCGCGCTGTTCGGCGCGTTTGCGCTGGTCTCGGGGCTCGTCACGCTCGTGGGCGCGTTCAGCGTCCCGCTGCGCGGCAACCGGCGCCTGGGCCTCGTCGTTCAAGGCCTGCTCGGCGTCGCCGTCGGCGTCGTCGTCTTCGTTTGGCCGGGGCTATCGGCGCTCGGTCTGCTCTACGCCATCGCGGCCTGGGCAATCGCCATCGGGGTCATGGAGATCCCGCTCGCGTTCGCTCTGCCGATCAGCGGTGGACGAGCGCTGCTTCTCGTCCTGAGCGGACTGCTCTCGATCGCCTTCGGCGTGATCATGTTCGGCCATCCCGGCGCAGGTGCGATCGCGCTCCTGGCGCTCGTCGCCGCGTTGCTGCTGGTCGGCGGCTTCACCCAGATCGCACTCGCCTTCGAACTGCGGAGCATCGTCGGTGAGCTTGAGCGGCCCTTCAAGCGGCGGGCCGCGAACCGGCCATTGCTGCACGGCTAGGAGGAGTGAGCGAGATGCAACCGACACTCATCTGCTACGACGGCTCGGACGAGGCGGAGCGGGCGATCGACCTGGCCGCCGGCCTCCTCGCCTCGCGCCCCGCGGTAGTCGTGACCATCGCGCCGCCGATGACCTTCGCGGAGGCCATGGAGGCCACCTCATCGATCGTACCCGGCGGCGTGTTCGAGGACCTCAACACGGCCGACGCCGTGCGCCGTGCCGAGAAAGGAGCCGCGCGCGCCCGTCGCCGCGGCCTCGATGCCGAGGCGCGCGAGGCCGCAGCGCCGACGACGTGGCAGGGACTCCTCGACGTCGCTGAGGAGATCGACGCCGCGGTCATCGTGGTCGGCTCGCGTGGCCTGAGCGGCCTGCATGAGGTTGCGGCCGGCAGCGTGTCCCACTCCCTCGCGACGCACGCGAGGCGGCCGGTGCTGATCGTGCCGCCGGGCACGTGAGCCGGTACGCCTCACACCTGTCGGGCGAGCTGAACCCTGCGCTCGCCCGGCATGCGCACGAGCGCGCGCAGAGCTTCCAGAACCGGCTCGGCGACCGGATCACGGCGTTCTCCGGCTCGATGGCGTTCGTCTACCTCCACCTCGCCTGGTTCGGCTGCTGGATCGCCTTCCGAATCGAGCACTACCCGTACGGCCTGCTGACGATGATCGTCTCGCTCGAGGCGATCTTCCTGTCCACCTTCGTTCTGATCAGCCAGAACAGGGCCGACGCGAGGCGACAGGCGATTGCCGACCAACATTGGCTGACCGTCCAGGAGGAGGACCTGCAGAACGAGGAGCTCCTCGACCTGGCGCGCCAGACCCTCGAGCTGACGACGGCAGTGCACGCGATCACGGCCGGTAACCCATCCACGAAGGAGACGCAATGGCGACCACAGCGATAGAACCGACAACGCACTGGAGCGTCGACCCGGACAAGACCACGGTCGAGTTCGCCGTCAAGACGTTCTGGGGTCTGAGCACCGTCCATGGCAGCTTCCACGGCTTCGACGGCGCGTACGAGATCAGGCCCGGTGGCACGACCATCGAGCTGACGATCGATGCGGACAGCCTCGACACCGGGAACAGGACCCGCGACAAGCATCTGCGCTCCGACGAGTTCTTCCAGGTTGCCGAGCATCCGCACGTGCGCTTCACCTCGAGCCGGGTGCACGAGGTCGGACCCGGGCTCCTGCACCTAGTGGGCACCCTCGAGGCGGCGGGGAAGACCCTCTCGCTCGAGTTCCCTGCGACGGTCCACGGCGCCGGCGACGCGGTCCAGATGGAGGCGACGACGACGGTCGACCAGCAGGAGTTCGGCATGAGCAGCGGCCCGCTGGGGATGATTCTTCGCCCCGTGACGCTCCACGTTTCGGCACGGCTCGCTCGCCAGTGAGCGGTGGCCGAGCCTCAGTCCCGCGCCGACAGTAGCGAGGTTGTGTAGTCGGGGACGTAGTGGAAGAGCTCACGCGGCGGCCGCTCGTAGCCGCTCTCCGGCGGGCGCGGGTCCAGCTCGAGCGGCTTCGCCCCGACATCCTCGTACGGGATGAGCGAGAGCAGGTGGTGGATGCAGTTGAGGCGCGCGCGGCGCTTGTCGTCCGCCTCGACCACGTACCACGGTGCTTCGGGCGTGTCGGTGTGAACGAACATCTCGTCCTTCGCCTTCGAGTACGCGACCCAGCGCTCGCGAGCCTCGAGGTCCATCGGTGAAAGCTTCCAGCTGCGCAGCGGATCCTCGAGCCGCGAGCGGAAGCGCCGCTCCTGCTCCTCGTCGGAGACCGAAAACCAGTACTTGACGAGCCGGATCCCGTCCTGGACGAGCAGCCCTTCGAAGATCGGACATTGCCGGAGGAACCGCTGGTACTCCTCGGGCGTGCAGAACCCCATGACGATCTCGACGCCGGCGCGGTTGTACCAGCTGCGGTCGAAGAGAACGATCTCGCCTGGTGACGGCAGGTGCGTGACGTAGCGCTGGAAATACCACTGGCCGCGCTCGCGCTCGGTCGGCGCCGGCAACGCAACGATGCGTGTCGAGCGCGGGTTCAGGTACTCGGTGATCCTCTTGATCGCGCCGCCTTTGCCGGCGGCGTCGCGGCCCTCGAAGAGGATCAAGAGGCGCTCGCCGCTGGAGCGCACCCACTCCTTCATCTTCACGAGCTCCGCTTGGAGGAGCAGGAGTTCCTCCTCGTAGAGCTTGCGCGGCACCTTGGTCGCCCGGTCGTGCTTCATGACGACCGAGCCTACGCCTCGGAATCGATGCAAGGGATCGTGGCGTTCCCGATGGCGGCTCACAACGAGTTGCGAGATAGTCGGGCCAATGACAATTCGCGATGTGCTCGCCAGAGCTCGTAGGTTCTGGGGTCCGGCGCCGGCCCCTGACCATCCGCTCAGCAGGGAAGAGCGCTTGCCCATGCCCAGCGGCCCGGCGGAGGAGCTGATACGAGATCTGAAGGGGGTTCCCGGCGACACGCAGCTCGGCGATGACGCCGAGCGTCAATAGGGCGCGCGAAGCCCAGCCGCCACAACGCGACTCAGCACGCTAGGCGATCAGCCAGCGGTGAAGCTCGACGAGCTTCACTAGCCTTTCAGCGTCGAACGCAAGGTTCCAAAGTGCTCCGCTTAGCTCCATCCACCATCGAGGAGAGTTCATGGCAGACGAAGCGATTCACACCGCAATCGACGAGATGGTCGCCGAGGAGCACGACCTCTGGCAGCGCGAGGCCGCCGGCCAGGCGACGGACGCAGACCGTCAGCGCCTTGAGGCTCTCCGCGTCTCGCTCGACCAGTGCTGGGATCTCCTGCGGCAGCGGCGCGCCCGTCGCGACGCGGGGGAGAACCCGGACGGCGCCGACGTCCGGCCGGCGGACGTCGTCGAGCGCTACCAGCAGTAGCTCTTAGCCTCAGGCGCTATCTCTGAGGTACTGGTGGACGAAGGCGATGGCCATGCTGCCCTCGCCGACGGCCGCCGCGACGCGTTTCACCGGGCTGGACCGCACGTCGCCGCACGCGAAGATCCCGGGGACGCTCGTCTCGAGCAGGTACGGGTCGCGGTCGAGCTCCCACCGCCCCGCGGCTCGCACGTCGGGGCCGGTGAGCACGTAGCCCTTCTCGTCGAGCGCGATCTCGGGTGGGAGCCACGCGGTCTCCGCGTCTGCGCCGATGAAGATGAACAGGCCACCCGACGCGACCCGGGTCGTCTTGCCGGTCGCGGCGTCCCGGATGTCGATCTCCTCGAGCAGACCGTCGCCGTGAGCGGCGACCACCTCGCTCCGGAAGAGAACGTGGATGTTGGCGCGGCTGCCGAGCTGGTCCACGAGATACCGCGACATGCTCTTCTCGAGCGTCCCGCCGCGATAGAGGATCGTGACGCTCCGCGCGTGCGGTGAGAAGAACATCGCGGCCTGGCCGGCCGAGTTGCCGGCGCCGACGATGTGGACGTCCAGGCCGTGGGTGTTCGGTGCCTCGCTCCGCGCGGCGCCGTAGAAGATGCCCTTGCCGTCGAGACGGTCGAAGCCCTCGATGGCGAGATGGCGCCAGGCGACGCCGCAGGCGAGGATGATCGCCTGCGCCCGAAGGACGTCGCCCCCGTCGAGGTGCACCTCGTTCGTCGTCGCGTCGATCCGCGTGACCGACCGGGTGACGAGGATCTCGGCGCCGAGCCGCCGCGCTTGCTGCAGCGCCCGGCTCGCCAGCTCGTCGCCCGAGACGCCCGAGGGGAAGCCGAGGTAGTTCTCGATGCGCGACGACGTCCCGGCCTGGCCGCCCGGTGCCTCTTGCTCCACGACAATCGTCCGCAGTCCCTCCGACGCGCCGTACACGGCGGCCGCGAGACCGGCCGGCCCGGCACCGATGATCAGGGCGTCGTACTCCGCCGCCGCCGGCTCGGTCGGGACGTCGAGCAGCTCGGCCACTCGCCGGAGCTGGGGCCGGAGGACCGTCTTGCCGTTCTCAACGCGAAAAGCCGGGAGGTCGCCGTCGGGCGGCAGCGGGCCGGGCCACTGCTCTGACGTCGGCGGCCACGTCCGGCTGCAGCCACCTGAACCGGATCTGGTTGCGGTCGAGGAAGTGCCTCAGCTCCGCGCAGGCGGCATCCCGCCGATGGCCGAGGACGATCGCACGGAACGGCGCCGGCGTGGAGGCCCGGGCCTGCAGGCCCTTCGGTCCCCCGAGCCGGTCGAGCGCCGCGAGGCCGACGCGCTCTCCGACCTCCGGCGCGGCAGCGACGAGCGTCTGGTAGTCGCCGAGGTCGAGCCGGAAGACCCGGGTCGTCTCCGCTGCGCGGAACCCGGCCGGGTGGAGCATCCCGAAGGCGATCGACATCTCTCCGAAGATGTCGCCCGGCTTCCGCTCGCCGATGACGCTCTCCACGCCGTCTATCGCGTCGCAACACGTCGATCCGGCCGTCGAGGACGCCGAACAAGGCCCTCCCGTCACCCTCGTGCACGGCGAACTCGCCGGGTACGAGCGTGATGTCCGCGACGGCTCGCGCGAGCCGCTCGAGCTCGGCCGAGCCGAGGTCCGCGAACACCACGAACCGCCCGATCTCCTCCGCCGTCAGCATGAACTGCCGCTCACCGCCACACGCTATCCCCCCGGCGTCTGGTTCGTCCCCGCGAGCTACCCTCCGGGCGTGCGGATCGTCGCGTCCGAGGAGGCCCGCGAACTGATCGCTCGAGCGCGGCGGGCGGCTCTACGTCTCCGTCACGCCGCAGCGCTGCTGCCATACCGTCAGGAGCTGCGCTCGCCACGAGCCGACGTCCGCGAATGCCGACGAGCTTCCGCTCGCTCGGGAGCGAGGCCGGGTTCGAGCTCCTCGTTCCGCAGAACCTCCCCAAGCTCCCCGACGAGCTCGTCGTCGAGACGCGCCGCTTCCCGCGTCGGGTAGAGGCGTTCTGGAACGGCTGCGCCTGGGTCGTCTAGGCCGATGAAGGTCGCCGCGCTCGTCGTCGCCGTCGCTGTCTTCGCCGGTCTCGCTGCGACGGCGAACGCAAACCCGGCGAGCGTCACGCGGCTGACGCGCGCGCAGGCGCACGAGCTCCAGTCCTCCGGCGAGTGGCATCCGGGCTGTCCGGTCTCGCCGTCGCAGCTCCGGATCCTCACCACGCGCTACTACGGCTTCGACCACCGCGCGCACGTCGGCCAGATCGTCGTCAACGAGGCGGTCACGGCGCCGCTCGCGAAGGTCTTCCGGAAGCTGTACGCGATGCGCTTCCCGATACGCGAGATGTCCTTCGACGCAATGTACGGCCCGCACCCGAACCAGAACGGCGACGTCACCGCGTCGTTCGAATGCCGCGACGCCGTCCCGTCGCCGTGCTCCGGCGGCAGCGCGACTCACACGTGGTCGATGCACGCCTACGGCGAGGCCGTCGACGTCAACCCGCGCGAGAACCCCTACGTGGGCTGTGGGATGACGCGGGACAAGACCGCCCGGTCGTACATGAAGCGCTGGGACGTGCGGCCCGGGATGGTCACGCCCGCCATCTACCGCGTCACCTTCGGCTCGATCGGCTGGGGCTGGGGCGGGCTCTGGTCAGGCTCGACCAAGGACTACATGCACTTCTCCATCAACGGCCACTAGCGGCGGACGCGCCCGAGAGCGCGCCCGCCGCCAGCGAACGAAGCGCTAGTCCTGACCCGCAGGAGCGGTAGCGGGCGGAACGCCGCCGCCGCCGCCGTTGCCGAAGCTCGCCTCGATCCGCTCGAGCTCTTCCTCGGTGCCTTCGCGCACCGGGCCCTTGAACCACTTGCGAGCCGAGACGATCCACCAGATCCCGGTCAGCACGATCACGCCGCCGACGGTGATCGGGGCGTAGTTGACGAGGCTCCAGCTGAAGTCGGAGTGCCACGGGATCCCCTGCGGCACCGTCGGCATCAGGAACAGGATCACGATCAGGATCACCCAACAAAACGCGATCGGGTTGATCCACTTGTAGTGCTTGCCGAGCGACCAGGCGCCGGGCACGAACGAGTCGCCTGCGCGCCAGCGGAGATAGACCGGAACCGCGTAGGCGATGTACAGGCCGATCACCGCGATCGACGTGCCGACGAGGTAGCCGATTGCACCGTTCGCGAGCGTCGGCAGCATCAGCGCCCACGAGAGAATCGCGATCGCGATCACCGCGTTGACCGGCACGCGGTGCCTGCGACTCACCTTGCGGAAGAGCGTCCGTCCGCCCGGCACCGCGCCGTCGCGCGAGAAGGCGAACATCATCCGCGATGCCGCGGTGATCGATGCGGTGCCGCAGTAGAACTGCGCGCAGCAGACGATGAACAGGAGGAACTCCGCCCAGCGCGTGCCGAGCGATGTCTGCCAGATGTAGGTCACGTCGAAGGCGCCGGCGTTGATCGTCCCTTGCACGTCCGGTACGGCGAAGGTCACGGCGACTAGGAGGATGAAGCCGAAGATCACCGACATGACGACCGACATGACCACGCCCCAGGCCGCAGCGCGGGACGCCTTCTTCGTCTCCTCGCTCATGTGCGCCGAGGCGTCATAGCCCGTGTACGTGTACTGCGCCATGAGCAGTCCGATCCCGAAGACAAACCAGAAGACCGGCGTCGCGAAGCTGTGCCCGGCGAAGCCTGACGCATTGAGAGTCTTCGTGAAGACGAAGCTCACCGACTGGTGGTGGCTCGGAACGATCGCAAGTACGAAGACGATGATTACGACGCCGACCATGTGCCACCAGGCCGAGATCGAGTTCAGCCACGCGAGCAGGCGTACGCCGTTCAGATTGAGCAGAAGTTGCACTGCCACGATCGCGCTGAACGTGTAGAAGATCGTGTGCGTGTCGGTGCCGACGCTCGGGAACCAGAGATTCATCAGCGCCGTCCAGAACACCGCGGCCCCGTAACTGATCGCGGCCGTTACGCCGATCTGGCCGACCAGGTTGAACCAGCCGGTGAACCATCCCCAAGCCGGTGAGCCGAGCTTCGACGACCAGTAGTAGATCGCGCCCGCCGTCGGCATCGACGAGGCAACCTCGGCCATACCGAGCGCGACGAGGATGACGAAGAAGCCGACGATCAGCCAGCCCCACGTGACTGCTACCGGGCCGCCGTCGTTGAATGCGATGAAGTACGACGTCAGGCAGCCGGCGAGAATCGAGATGATCGTGAACGAGATGGCGAAGTTCGAGAAGCCGCCCATCTCGCGGAACAGCACCTGGGCATAGCCGAGACTGTGGAGCGTGCGCTCGTCGTCGTCGTGCGGAACGACGGCGCTTGGTGCGTCCGAACTCAATTCGCCCTCCTTCGTTAGCTACGTGTAAAGAGCGAAGCTAACGGGGTGAGCCGGACTGTTCAAGGTAGATTCGCGTCAATGTTGTCGCTAGAAGAGCTGCGGAAGGATGCCGAATCCGGCGCGGTCGACACGGTCATCGCGTGTTTCACCGATATGCAGGGCCGTCTGATGGGGAAGCGGCTCGACGTCGATTTCTTCCTCGCGGAGCTCGAGTCGGGCCACAGCGGCGAGGGGTGCAACTACCTCCTCGCGCTCGAGATGGAGATGGATCCGGTGCCCGGCTACGCAATGGCGAGCTGGGAGCGCGGCTACGGCGACTTCGGGCTGCGGGCGGACATCGACACGCTGCGCCGCATCCCGTGGCACGAGGCGACCGTGATGGTGCAGTGCGACGTCGAGTGGCACGACGGCACGCCGGTCGCGCCGTCGCCGCGCCAGGTGCTCAAGACGCAGATCGAGAAGGCGCGCGGGATGGGGTTCGAGCCGATGTTCGGCTCGGAGCTCGAGTTCTTCCTCTTCCGCGAAAGCTACCTCGAGGCGCACGCCAAGCACTACCACGACCTCACGCCGTCGGTGCCGTACATCCTCGACTACCACATCCTCGCGGCGAGCTTCGACGAGCCGTTCCTCCGCGCGATCCGGATGGCGATGAAGGGCGCGGGGATGATCGTCGAGTCCTCGAAGGGTGAGGCGTGGGCGGGGCAGCACGAAATCAACTTCCGCTTCACCGACGCGCTGCGCGCCGCCGACGACCACGTCGTCTACAAGACCGGCGCCAAGGAGATCGCGTTCCAGCACGGCCAGTCGGTGACGTTCATGGCGAAGCCGCACCACGAGTGGGTCGGCTCTTCGTGCCACATCCATTCCTCGCTCTGGCGCGACGGGAAGAACGCGTTCGCGGACGAGTCGGACGACTTCAAGCACTACCTCGCGGGCCAGATCGCTTGCCTCGCCGACCTCGCGATCTTCGTCGCGCCGACCGTGAACTCGTACAAGCGCTTCGCCGCGGGCTCGTGGGCGCCGACGACGCTCGCGTGGGGATACGACAACCGGACGTGCGGCTTCCGGGTTGTCGGGCACGGGAGCGCGTGCCGTCCCGAGACGCGGATCCCCGGCGCCGACGCGAACCCGTACCTCGCGTTCGCGGCACTGCTCGCCGCGGGCCTGTACGGGATAGAGGAGAAGCTCGAGCTCGCGCCGGCGCTGGAGGGCAACGCGTACATCTCCGACGCCGAGCGGTTCCCGCACGCGCTGCGCGAGGCGATCGGGCGGCTCGAGTCCTCGCAGATCGCGAGCCGGCTGCTCGGGGACGACGTTGTCGCGCACTACCTCAACTACGCGCGCACCGAGCAGGAGCTGTTCGACAAGACGGTGACCGGTTACGAGCGCGAGCGCATGTTCGAACGTGGCTAGGCGCCCGCTCATCGGGATAACGACGTACGTCGAGCCGGCCGCGTGGGGCGCCTGGAAGCTCGAGGCGGCGCTCGTCCCATACGACTACGTGCGCGCCGTCGAGCGGGCCGGTGGGCGGGCCGTCTTGATCCCGCCGGACACGGACGGCGTGGAGGAGATCCTCGACGCGGTCGACGGGTTGATCTTCTCCGGCGGCAACGACATGGCGGCGGAGTCGTACGGCGCGGCCGCCGATCCCGCGACGAACGGCACGAATCCGGTGCGCGACCGCGGCGAGATGGCGTTGCTGACGGCGGCTCTGGAGCGCGACCTGCCGGTGCTCGCGATCTGCCGCGGTGTCGAAGTGCTGAACGTCGTGCGCGGCGGCGACCTCGTCCAGCACCTGCCCGACGTGATCGGCAGCGAGGAGCATCGCGCCGTTGCCGGCACGTTCTCGCAGCATCCGGTGCGGGTCGCCGCCGACTCGAAGCTCGGCGAGGTGCGCGGCGATGTCATGTCGCACCACCACCAAGGTCTCGGGACGCTCGGCGACGGGCTGCGCGAGGTCGCGTGGGCCGAGGACGGGGTTGTCGAGGCGGTCGAGGATCCCGACAAGCCGTACGTCGTGGGCGTCTTGTGGCACCCCGAAGCGGGGGAGGACATGCACCTCTTCGAGCAGCTGGTCGAGGCGTCGCGCGGATGACCGCCGTCGTGAATCCGGCCACGGAGGAGGTCATCGCCGAGGTCGAGGCGGCGAGCGCGGAGGAAACCGATGCCGCCGTCGCTCGCGCGAAGGCTGCGTTCCCGGCGTGGCGCGCGGTCGCCCCCGGCGACCGGGCTCGTCTCCTCCGCCGGCTCGCAGTGCTCGTCGAGGAGAACCTCGAGGAGCTTGCGCGGATCGAGTCGCGCAACGTCGGCAAACCGATCCAAGGCGCGCGCGGCGAGGTCGGGATGGTCGCCCAGGTCTTCCACTATTACGCCGGCGCGGTCGACAAGAACTTCGGCGAGACGATCCCGGTCGCCGGTGGGATCGACATGACGTTCCGCGAGCCGCTCGGCGTCGTCGGGCTGATCGTGCCGTGGAACTTCCCGCTCAACATTGCGTCGTGGAAGCTCGGCCCGGCGCTCGCCTGCGGGAACACCGTCGTCCTCAAACCCGCGGAGTTGACGCCGCTCTCGACGCTGCGGCTCGCCGAGCTCGCGCTCGAGGCCGGGATCCCCGAGGGCGTCCTGAACGTCCTGCCCGGCAAGGGCTCGGTCGTCGGACAGCGTCTGATCGAGCATCCCGACGTCGCGAAGATCGGCTTCACCGGCTCGACGGAGGTGGGGGAGAACGTCATGCGCGGCGCCGCGGCCACGATCAAGCGCGTCACGCTCGAGCTCGGCGGCAAGTCCGCGAACGTCGTCTTCGCCGACGCGGATCTCGAGAAGGCCGCCGCCGCCGCGCCGTACGCCGTCTTCGACAACGCCGGCCAGGACTGCTGCGCGCGCTCGCGGATCCTCGTCGAGAAGAGCGCCTACGACCGCTTCGCGGAGCTGCTCGTCACGGCGACGCGCGGGCTGAACGTCGGCGATCCCGAGGACGACGCGACGGAGATGGGCCCGCTCGTCTCCGCCGCGCACCGCGAGACCGTGGCGAGCTTCGTCGAGGGCGAAACGCTCTACACGGGCGACACTCCCGGCGGCAAGGGCTTCTGGTATCCGGCGACGCTCGTCGAGGCGCGGCCCGAGGATCGGATCGCGCGCGAGGAGGTGTTCGGCCCGGTCGCCGCGCTGATCCCGTTCACGGACGAGGCCGACGCGATCCGGATCGCGAACGACTCCGACTACGGCCTCTCCGGCTCGATCTGGACGGAGAACGGCGCCCGCGCGCTGCGCGTCGCGCGCGCGATCGACACCGGCGTCCTCTCCATCAACTCGAACTCGTCGGTGCGCGTCTCGACGCCGTTCGGCGGCTTCAAGCGGAGCGGCTTCGGCCGCGAGCTCGGCATGCACGGCCTGGCCGGCTACTCCGAGATCAAGAACGTCTACTACGCGACGGAGGATTAGATGGCTGGGAGACTCGAGGGCAAGGTCTGCGTGATCACCGGTGGCGGGGGCGGGATGGGCGCCGACGCGGCCGTGCGTTTCACGGAGGAAGGCGCGAAGGTCGTCGCCGCCGACGTCGACGGCGCTGCGGCGGAGAAGGTCGCGGGCGAGGTCGGCGGACTCGGCGTCCAGGTCGACGTCGCGGACGAGGCGTCGGTGCAGGCGATGTTCGCGGCGGCCGCAGAGCACTTCGGCGGCATCGACGTCCTCTACAACAACGCGGGCATCTCTCCGGCCGACGACGACTCGGTCCTCGATACGGGCCTCGACGCGTGGGAGCGCGTGCAGGCGGTCAACACGCGAGGCGTCTTCCTCTGCTGCAAGCACGGGATCCCGTATCTGCTCGAGCGGGGCGGCGGCTCGGTGATCAACGTCGCGTCGTTCGTGGCTCTCGTCGGCGCTGCGACGTCCCAGATCTCGTACACGGCGTCGAAGGGCGCCGTCCTCTCGCTGAGCAAGGAGCTCGGCGTCCAGTTCGCGCGGCAGGGAGTTCGTGTCAACGCGCTCTGCCCGGGGCCGGTCGAGACGCCTCTCCTCCTGCGGATCTGGGGCGAGACGCCGGGCGCAGCCGAACGGCGGCTCGTCCACGTGCCGATGGGGCGGATGGCGAAGCCGCGCGAGATCGTCAACGCGGCGCTCTTCCTCGCGAGCGACGAATCGAGCTACGTGAACGCAGCGACATTCGTCGTCGACGGCGGCCTCACGGCCGCGTACGTCACGCCGGAGTAGACGGCTACTAGTCCCGCAACCGAGCCCACACGCGGGCGCTGATGCCCTCGATCGTCGAGATCCCGTAACCCTCCGATGCGTCGTGATCGGTGAGGACGGCGATCACGTAGTCGCGGCCGTCACCGTCCACCCAGCCCATGCTGTTGACCGTCCATGCGCTCGCCGGCGTCGGTAGCCAGCCGTTCTTCAACGCGATGGTGGCATTGGCTGGGACGCCTCCGGAAACGCCCCACCGCTGTGAAGGCGTCACGCGCTCCATCAACCCGAGCCCGTACGCGCGCGACCGGTTGTCGAGTAGGGAATCGGGGACGACGTACCGGCGGTCGAGAAGCACGCAGTCGGGTGCCGTGATCTGCGTGAGGCCCCAGGCCGGGTTCACGATCGTGTCCGGCATCGGCACGAGATCGTCGAACCGCTGCACGGCTGGGTTGTCACCGTCGTCTTCCCAGAGCGCTTCAGCCTCGTCATTGTCGCTCTCCTCGATCATGGGGACGGCTTCGGCGCGCTCCTGCGGCGTCAGCCAGCGATGCTCCTGCTGGGCGCGGTAGAGGGCCGTGGCGAGGATCTGGACCTTCACCGTGCTCGCCGCATTGAAGTGCTCCGCGGGATCGTAGAGATAGGTCGTGCCGGAGTCGAAGTCGTACACCGCAACGGACACACGGCCCGAGCGTCCGCCGATGAAGTTGCGCACCGAGTCCCACAAAGGCGCGTTGTCCTGCGCGAGTGAGACGCGAACCGTTCTCGCGACGTTCAGGACGACCGCGCAGTCTTCGGCGCGCCCGCACTTTCCGCTCCAGCCGACGAGGTGCCAGCCGCGCGCGCCGTGGCTCCTCAAGAAGACCCGCGTGCCGATCGGAAACGGGGCCGAGCACCGTCGAGGACAGTCGACTCCGGCAGGAGTACTGCGGATCGATCCCCGTCCTTCGAGCTTGACACGTACGACGCGCGTCTCGACCGCGAACACCGCATTTGCCGCCTCGGTGTCGTTCATGGTCACGGCACAGGCGGCCGCAGTGCCTGCACACGCGCCGGACCAGCCGGAGAACACCGAGCGCCGCCCCGGCACCGCACGCAGGGTCACGGTGCTCGCGATCGGCAGTGAGACGCACGCGGTTCCGCACGACGGCCCCGCAGGGAGCGTCACGCTTCCCTTCCCCGGCCCGGAGGTCGTCGCCGTGAGGTTCCGCATGACGATCGGCGACGAGGCGACGATCTCGAGCTGGTCGCACGCCGGCGTGCCCGCGCTACGAGCGACCGAGAAGTCCTCGACAGCCCCCGTGCCGAGGGTCCCGGCCAGCGGCACGGAGGAGACGTCGAGGACGTTGTCGCCCGAGTCGAGATACTCGACGGCCACTTCCACCCCGCCGACGGGAGGTCCGTTGTTCTGGACCGCGCCGGAGATCGTCTGATCGCTGCACGTGGATGACGACACCGCAACGAGAGAGTTGTCGGCACCGCCCGCGGCGGTCGCCCAGTTCTGAACGGTCGCGATCGCGTGCGTGAAGTCGGAGAGTGGAGCGACCACGGCGACGAACGGCGAGGACTGGCCCTGATCGAGCACGCCGATCAGCGAGCCGGTCGTGCTCGTCTGCAGCACGGCGTTCGACGTGTTCTCGAGATCGACGCTCAGCTCGATGTCGTCGATCGACGACGGCAGCGTGTTCTCGACGGTTCCGGCGATGTGCCACATCCCTGACCCGTCCTCCCATTGGTGGACGGATGTGACGAGGACGCCGGCGGTCGCTCCCGCAGTCGTCGCTCCGAACGTGAGGACGACGCCCGCACCGATCGCGGCGAAGAAGGCGGACCGGAGCGAGAACATCGCCGCTCGACTCTATTCCGCGTGGAGAGCTTCTATGCGCCGACGACCTGGACGAGCCAGCGCCGGTCGCGCTCGCGGTCCAGCTCGATGAAGAGCACGCGCTGCCACGTCCCGAGCAGCAACTCGCCCTCGCGCACGGGAACCGACTCTCCGGCCGTCCCGAGCAGCATCGCCATGCAGTGCGAGTGGCCGTTTCCCTGATCCATGTCCTCGGGGCAGATGTTCTCGGTGCGGCGATCCCAGTCGTCGTGCGCGTAGTAGGAATCGTGCGGGACGAGAGCCTTGAGGAGGTTCGTGAAATCCTCGAGGAAGCCGGTCTCCATCTCGTTGACGCGCACGCAGCAGGTCGTGTGCGGTGAGTAGATGCACGCGATCCCGTCGGTGACCCCACTCTCGCGCACCGCGGTCTGGACTTCCTCCGTGATGTCGGTGACCGTAAGGCCGCCGGCGGTGCGGAGTCGCGTCTCGTGTTGGAAGACCTTCATGGACGTGGCCATTCTGGTGGATGCGGTACCGGCGGCGTAAGGGGAACTGTCGCGCCTCAGCGGATCCTGCAGTGTGAAGGAAGTGGGCCCGCCTGGATTCGAACCAGGGACCAACGGATTATGAGTCCGCTGCTCTAACCAGCTGAGCTACGGGCCCGAGCGGTTTACGACGAGCGTATAGCGCGGCGCAGCGAAAGCCAGAGAACGCAGAGGACGGCGACCGGCATCAGCCACCACGCGGTGATGTCCGAGTGCGCGATCGCGGCTGTCGCGCCGATCGCGATCGCGACGAGGACCGCGGCGAGCCAGTCGTCGCCGATCACGAAGTCCCACCAGAAGCGCCCGAAGCCGCGCAACCACTTCACGCCGGCGCGACCTCCAGCCGCTCCCGCTTCAGCAGCTGGACGAGCAGGAGCGAGACGACGACAACGAAGCCGAGCACGCCGAGGAGCGAGGCGTCCTCGCCGGGCCAGTGCGCGCCGGCGCCCTCCGTCGACCAGAAGATGCCGAACGTCGTGAGCATCACGCCGACGGCGAACTTCATGAGGTTCTCCGGCACGCGCGCGAGCGGTGCGCGCACCGCGACGCCAATCCCGGCGACGAGGACGAGCGCACCCGCCGCACCGACGGCCGCGAGCGGGATGGATCCCTGCGCGCTGCCGAACGTGAGGACGATGAACACGACCTCGAGTCCTTCGAGCAGGACGCCCTTGAAGGAGAGGACGAAGCCGTACCAGTCGAACCCCGCGCGCTCTAGGCGCTCGGCTCCCTGCGCGTCGGCGAGCTCGCGCGCGAAGATCGCGTCCTCGTCGTGCAGCGCCTTGAAGCCGCTCGCGCGCAGGATCGCCTTCCGCAGCCACTGGAGCCCGAAGACGAGGAGAAGCGCGCCGACGGCGAGCCGCAGCGCGTTGAGCGGGATCGCGGTGAGCGCCGGTCCGAGCGCGGCAACGACCGCCGTGAGCACGACCGTCGCCGCGCCGACTCCCGCGAGCGACGAGCGCCAGCCGCGCGCGAGCGCGGAGGCGAGGACGATGGTCAGTGCCTCCACCATCTCGACGGCGCTCGCGAGGAAGGCGGAGAGGACGAGGAAGGCGTTACCAGTGCTCATGCGCGACCTGTCGAGGGTAGCCCGAAGCCTGCGCGACGGCGGCAGCAGTCGCGACGTCCTGCGGATACGTCCGCCGCGCCTTCACTAGCAGCCACGCGCTCGCCCCGAGCGGCACGAGCATCACGACGAACGTCCACTGCAGGCCTGACCGTCCGCCGCCGAAGACGTTGTCCGAGACTGCGCCGAAGAGGAGCGGCGCGAGCGCCATGGCGAGCGAGCGCAGCATCGTCCGCACGGCTTCCGCCCGGCCCCAGAGGGACGGCGGCATGATGTCGAGCTGCGAGGCGGCGATCGTCGGGTTCTGGAGCGTGAGGAACAGCACGGCCGCGACGAGATACGGGAGCGCGGTGAACGCGCTGCGCGTGAGCAGGGCGGGGAGGAAGAGGACGACGGTTCCGCCCGCGCCGACGATCGCGGTCGCGAGCCTTCCGGTCAGCCGGCCCCGCCGCAGCAGCCAGTCGCCGATCGCCCCGCCGAACAGCACCCCGGCAATGGCGCCGGCGCCGACCCCGAGCAGGAGGAGGTTCGCGAGTGGCTGGTCGATCCCGTACTGCTCCTTCGCGAACTCCGAGCCGAACGTCTGGATGCCGGCGAGGAAGTAGTAGCCGCACGCGGTCGCCGCGATCAGGAGGAGGTTCGTCCGCACCCGCAGGACGTAGCGCGCCGCCTGCGGCAGCGAGGCCCGGCGCATGTCCCGTCCGGTGACGAGCGCGGGATCCGGTTCGATGCCGCGCGCTCGGGCGAGTTGCTGCGCGTCGGTCTCGCGGGGCTCCGCCGTCTCGGCCGGCAGCGGCCGTGTCGCGTGAGCGAGGGCGCCGCGGCCGCCGCGCACCGGCTCGGCCAAGCGCAGGACGAGCCAGCCGAGCACGAAGGCGGGGATGGCGAGGATGACGAAGGCGGCGCGCCACGACAGCGCTGCGATGTCTCCCGTCACCGCGAAGCCGAAGCCAGCGCCGAGCAGTTCCCCGGCGAGGACGTAGCCGTAGATGCGCCCACGCTCGGACGCGGCGAACCAGTCGCCGATCAGGGAGGCGGCGAGCGGGCCTGCGGCGGCGACAACGGCGCCGAGGAACAGGCGCGCGAGGAGCAGCTCGTGGAAGTTCGGCACCGACGCGCTCCAGAGCATCGCCGCCGCCCAGAGGAAGATCGCGAGCCCGAGCACGGTCGTCCGGCGCACCCGGTCGGCGAGGACGCCGAAGGGCAGCGTCGCTACGGCCCCGACGAGAGCCGTGACCGAGACGAGCAGTCCGATGTCGGTGTTCGTGATGTGGAGCCCTTGGCGGAGCTCGGTCGCCGAGGCGCCCACGGTGGCTGCGTCGGCGCCGGCGAGCCCGAGCACACAGGCGAGGAGGACGATGACACGCGTTCGTTCCCTGCCGCCGAGCGTGTGGGTGAGCCGTCGCGATGCGGCGCCGGCCGCAGTCGAGCCGAGCGCGTAGGCGCCGATGAGCACGCGGGCGGTGCGGCTCTCCTCCGTCACGCCTGCATCGTCGCAGGCGCAGCGGCGGCGGGGTTAGACGTCGCGGCGGCGCAGGAGAACAGCTGCGACGACGATCGCGGCGGCGCAATACCCGGCGAGGACAAGCCCGCCGGTGAGCGGCTGCAGCGTGTGCGCGCCGTGCCGGAGCGCGAAGATCTGCCGCCCCGCCTCGCTCGGCAGGTACTGGCTGATCGCGTTGTTCCAGCTCAGCGGAAGGAGGTTCATCAGCGGCGGGATGACGAAGAAGATGCCGGCGAACGTCGCGATCCCTCCCGCCGTATTCCGAACGATCGCACCGAGCGCGAGCGCGAAAATCCCGGTCATCGCGACGTAGAGCGCACCGCCGATCATGCAGCGCGCGATGCCCGGCGCGGTGAAGGAAACCTGGAGGATGTCGTGCCGCGAGAGGATCGCCTGACTCGCGAAGAAGCTGACGAGCACGGCCGGCACCATCAACACGAACGAGACGACGCCGTAGTCGAGGAGCTTGGCCCAAAGCACGGGCAGCCGCTTCGGCACCGCCGTGAACGTCGAGCGGATCGAGCCGGTCGAGTACTCCGCGCTGATTACGAGCACGCCGAGGACGGCGATCGCCAACTGCGCGACGTAGACGCCGGCGAGCGCGATGTCGAGCGGCGAGCGGCTATGGCGATCGTGCGCCGACATCTGTCCCCAGTGCGACGAGGTGACGAGCGAGAAGAGGACGGGGAAGAGGATGGTGAGCAGGATCCCGACGGCGAGCGACCAGGCGGTTGAGCGCACGCTGCGGAACTTCGTCCACTCCGAGAGGAGCACGCGCGGGAAGGTCACGCGGCCGGTGGCCTCGAGGCGCGGGACGCTGGGTGCGGCGGCGCTCACGCGGCTGCCTCTTCGAGCTTCGCGCCGAACTCGACCTCGTCGCGGGTGAGTTCCATGAACGCTTCCTCGAGCGACGCTTGCTGGGGCGTCAGCTCGTGGAGCACGACGCCGGCGGCGGCGGCGGTGTCGCCGACCTGCTCGGCCGTCAGGCCGAACACCTCGAGCGCGCCGCGCTCGGCCGGCTTGAACGAGACGCCAGGGCCGGCGAGCTCCTCCTGCAGCCGGGTCAGGTCGGGCGAGCGGACGAGCACGACCTTCTCCGACGCATGCGCGACGAAGTCGTCGACGCTCGTGTCGGCGATCAGCTTCCCGCGCCCGATCACGATGAGGTGGTCGGCGGTGAGCGCCATCTCGCTCATCAGGTGGGAGGAGACGAAGACGGTCTTCCCGTCCGCGGCGAGGCCCTTGAGGAGGTTGCGCACCCAATGGATGCCCTCGGGGTCGAGGCCGTTGACCGGCTCGTCGAGGAGCACCGTCTTCGGATCGCCGAGCAGCGCCGCCGCGATCCCGAGCCGTTGTCCCATCCCGAGCGAGAACGTGCCGGCGCGCTTGCGCGCGACGTCGTGGAGGCCGACGAGGTCGATCATCTCGTCGACGCGGCGCTTCGGAAGGCCGTGCGTCTGCGCGAGCGCGAGCAGGTGGTTGTACGCCGAGCGGCCGGTGTGGACGGAGCGCGCCTCGAGCAGCGCGCCGACTTCGTGGAGCGGCGCCGGATGGTCGCGGTAGTGGCGGCCGTTGACGGTGGCGTCGCCGCGGCTGGGCGCGTCGAGCCCGAGGATCAGGCGCATCGTCGTCGACTTGCCGGAACCGTTCGGGCCGAGGAAGCCGGTGACGATGCCGGGCTGGACGGTGAAGGTCAGCCCGTCAACGGCCCGCTTGTCCCCGTAGTCCTTTGTCAGTTCGCGCGCCTCGATCACAGGGCCACCGTAGCCATGCTCCGTGAGCTTGCGGTGAGTACGTACCCTTGAAGGCATGTTTCTGTTCGAGAAGATGACCAAGCTGGTGTCGCCGGAAGACGCGCTGCCTGGCCGCGCCGAGCCGATGCGTGTGCCCGACCGGCACGAGGTGCTCGGGACGCCGCTCCAGCCGCCGTTCCCCGAGGGGATGGAGCAGATCGTCGTCGGGCTGGGCTGTTTCTGGGGCGCCGAGCGGATCTTCTGGCAGGCGGACGGCGTCTACACGACAGCCGTCGGCTACGCGGGCGGCTACACGCCGAACCCGACCTACGAGGAGGTCTGCTCCGGCAGAACCGGGCACACCGAGGCCGTCCTCGTCGTCTTCGACCCGAGCGTCCTGCCGCTCGAGAGCGTCCTCCGCCTCTTCTGGGAAGGCCACGACCCGACCCAGGGCAACCGGCAGGGGAACGACATGGGCACGCAGTACCGCTCCGCGATCTACTGGACGGACGAGGCGCAGCGGGACGTGATCGAGGCGTCGCGGGACATGTACGCGGCCGAGCTCGCGCGCGCCGGCTACGGGGAGATCTCCACGGAGATCGCCGCGGCCGGGCCCTTCTACTACGCCGAGGACTACCACCAGCAGTACCTCGCGAAGAACCCGAACGGCTACTGCGGTCTCGGCGGCACGGGCGTCGCCTGCCCCATCGGGCTCAAGACGGCGTAGATTCCTCGCGATGAAGCGTCTGCTCCTCGCCGGTGCCGCGCTTGCGTCTTGGCTGAGCTTCGCGGGCTCCGCGCAGGCTGGGCCGACGTTCGTCACGTTCCTCACGCCGTCCGGGAACATCGGGTGCGGCTATTCGACCGGCTTCGGGCCGCGGAGTCTCCGCTGCGACATCGCGAGCGGGCTGAAGCCGCGCCCGAGTCGGCCGCCGGACTGTAAGGATCTCAACTGGGGCGACAGCTACACGATGAACGTCAACGGCCGCGTCATCGTCACCTGCCACGGCGACACGGCGATCATCAAGGGCTCGAAGGTCATCGGGTACGGGGAGACCTGGAGCCGCGGCGGGTTCGTGTGCCTGTCCCGCTCGATCGGGCTCAGATGCAAGAACCGCAGCGGCCACGGCTTCTTCCTCAGCCGCCGGCACTCGTACCGCTTCTGACCGGCGGATCGGGGCATTCACCGATGTGCGGCCCGCCGAACGGCGGGACGCTTCCGCGCAACGAGGAGGTCGAGACGATGACAGCGACGCTCGAGATCCGGCACGTCGAACCGGGAGACTTCGTGGAGACGAGCGGTAGACACGTGGGCGATGCGGGCCGCAGGGGCGAGATCGTCGCCGTGCTGGGCGAGGACGAGCATCTCCACTATCTCGTCCGCTGGGAGAACGGGCACGAGAGCATCCTCTATCCCGGCGAGGGGACGACGATCCGGCCGCACGACTCCGAGGTCGGCTGGGCGGACTGACGGTCTCTAGGGCGGTAGGGTTGCGCCCTGTCGACCTGTGGAGGTGCATGAAGTGAGCGTGCTCGTGATCGGCAAGTTTCAAGGCGACACGGCGAAGTTCCGGCAGTCACTGGAGGAGCGAGGCGACGAGTTCGAGGCAATCAGCGCGCGGTCGCAGACGATGGGGGCGATCCACCACCGGTTCGGCATCGGTGACGGGTTCGTGGTCATCGTCGACGAGTGGGAGACCGCGGACCAGTTCAATGCCTTCTTCGCCGATCCGGATCTGCAGGCGTTCATCGCGGAGATCGGTGCCGCCGGCGGTCAGCCGGAGCTCACATTCACCGAGGCCGTTTCCTCGCCTGACCAGTTCTAGGCACGGTGGTCGGAGACGCGCGGCGCGCCGCGCGTCTCCTCCGTCCCAGGACATACTCTTCGCGTGGGCACGCTGTACTTCTTTGGTGGCTGGCTGTTCGGCTTCGTCTGGATAGGCATCCTGACCGCCCTCCGTGATCCCGACGAGAGGTGGCAGTCGAGGGCAAGGCGAGCCTGCTTTGTGCTCGGAGTAGCAGTCATGTTGGGAGTGACGGCTGTGATCGTCGCGGCGAGCAACGGTTCGCACCCGTCAGGGAGCACTAACCCCAGTCGCGACGAAATCTGGTTCTACTGCCTGGGATCCGCGGTCCCGGTCACCTTGCTCGCCTACCGCTTCTCGCGATCGGCGTTCGTCCGCCCGGTTGTCGGAGCAGTCGGGACGCTTCTCGCCGTTCTCGTACTGGCAGCGGGTGGGGAGGCATTCCGCGCACACGGCCAGCCGCTCGACGGTCTCGCGGCGAAGGCGCACGACCACCACGCACTCGTGATCGCAAGCCTTCTCGTCCCGCTCTTGATCACCACGCTTGCTTGCTTGCCGCCTCGAGGGGGTCGAGGGCCGCGTCCTCGGCTGGCGCGGTCAGTTGACACTCGGGTGACCTAACGCTGCCTTGCGGCAGTGCTCGGGAGTGTCTCCCGAGACGGTTCTTCTACGATGGGCTGGTGAAGGCGTTCGCCTCGGGCCTACAGCTGGTCGTAGGCGTAGCCGCAGCTGCCGCGGCGCTCTTCGCCCTGATCGGGTTTCTGATCGCTCACTTTGGAGGCTTAGGAGACGCCGCTTCAGGTGTGGGTTACGGGATGTGCATCGGCGGCGCTCTGATGGGCTTGCTGGTTGGGCAGTCGGGCAGCCCAACGCGAATGGCCTTCGAAGGGCGGTCTGGAGCGCCCGGAGCGTCCGCACAGTTCTGGGTTCGGAACCCGAGTCTTCCCGAGAGTCCGCTATGGCTCG
This sequence comes from uncultured Actinomycetes bacterium, assembly GCA_963737515.1. Taxonomy (GTDB): domain Bacteria; phylum Actinomycetota; class Thermoleophilia; order Gaiellales; family Gaiellaceae; genus Palsa-739. The sequence goes on from CAVTSV010000001.1 coordinate 257,093, forward strand.
TCGCCTCAGCAGCCCTCGTGATCGGCGCTGGTGTCGCCGTCATCCTTCTGACCTACTGAAGAACGACCCGCACAGCTCCTACACGCGGTGTGGGGCTGCGGTGGCCTGGGCCAGTGCTCGGGAAGTGTCACCCGATGTACTTGGCGCTCGCGACGACGCGAGCAAGCTCGAGCGCGTCGGTGCGGGCCGAGGGCGTGTTCAAGTTGTCGTCTCCCGCGATCTCGGTGGTGGCCCAGATGTATGCAGTGCGACCGCCGCGGGTAACGCAGCGCCATGCATCTTGATCGTGGTAGCCGCCGCCCCAATAGACGCGCACGCCGCTTAGCGTGTGCATCCCGCTCGGGCACGGGAGATGGGGAAGCTGGCTGACTCCGAAAGTGAAGATGCGCTGCAGGCCCTTCGGTTCGCTGAAGGTGATGCCAAGCGGGTAGCCCGGGTTGGAGAAGTACCCGGTGTAGTGATAGCCGGACGGAATTTCCGTCGGGACGTAGGCGAGGAGTGGGTACTTCTTCGCGATTGTTCGCTCGGCGCTCTGCGGTACGGCGGACGAGCGTGCGGCGCTCGAAGCGCAGCCCGCACGGATCTCGCGCTCAATCTCGACGCCTGCGCCTTCGACAAGAGGTTGGTGAAGAACGCCTTCAACGACGTGATCTCGAACACGCAGATCGTCAACAACGACATACGCAATCCCAACACCGGCATCCGTCTGGCGGGCGGCAACACGACTACCTGCGCCAGCCGCGTCAGCGCGGTCACGATCGAGAACGACACATTCGTCAAGGACGCGCCCTTCGGCAGCGAGCCTGTGTCCGAGATCGAGTTGTCCTCGATCAGCGTGCCGTCGATCGTCCCGTTCTCCGCGTTCCCGTCAATGGTGACGCCGTGGTAACCACGCGTAATCGTGTTCCCGAGGATCCGTGTCCCCGAAAGTCGCGGACTCTTCTTGGTATCGGCCAGCTCGACTGCGTTTGCGTCCTGGTCGAACGTGTTGCCCTGAACCACGACATCGCTGATCCGCGCACCCGAGGAGTTGGCCCAGATGCCGACCGAGTCGCTCGAGCCGGTCTCGTGCAGGAAGGTGTTGCCCGTGATCGTGATCCCGCTCATGTGCGCGTTCGGGCCGGGGAAGGCGAGCACTCCGGAGGGGCCGACCATGCTCTGGTTGGCGAAGCTGATGTCGCGGCTGTCGAAGACGTTGTCCACAATCTGGACGTTCTTGATCTGCTGCCGAATCGGCCCCGGCGGCTCGCCGCCCTCGGGCCCCGTCAGGGCGAATCCTTGCCCCGCGATCACGTAGATCGCCGGCTCCTGGTAGGTGGCGTTCCCGGTCGGGTTCTGGCCGGTGAAGTGGAGCCCGCGAATGACGACGTCAGACCGCTGGACCAGCAGCAGCTCGTCGAGCGTGTTCAGTCGCGCGCGCTTCGAGCTTCGCCGACATATGGCGCGGCCGGACGGTTCTGCGGAAGCACCTCAAGCCGGGCGATCTCGTCTTCTTCGCGGATGCGAGCCACGTCGGTATCTACCTTGGCGGCAATCGCATCATCGACGCGCCGCACACGGGAGCCGTCGTCCACATCACCACGATGGACGGCTGGTACGGCTACGAGTACGACGGCGCGCGCCGCGTCGCCGCCGGCGCCTAGCCCAGCAGAGCCAGCCGCGCGGGCGCTGCCCATCAACAGGGTCGTTGTGTTCGCATGGGCCAGTGCTCGGGAATGTCCCTAGAACTGGAGTACGCTTCCGCGCCATGGTCGCGGTAACGGTGGTTCAGAACGAGGCAGAGGCCGCGGTCGTCTGCGGCATGCTCCAGGCAAACGGGATCGCTTGCTCCTACCGGCAGACGAGTTTCGGCGCTGGGACCATGGATGGCATGCGCGGCGGGCAGCAAGAGATCTTTGTTTCCGAGGGGGATGTAGGGAAGGCTCGGAAGCTGCTGGACGGCAATCGGCGGTAGCGGCCCTGACATGGGCCAGCGCTCGGGAATGTCACTTGGCCGAAGGTCGGAACGATCCCACCCAAATTCGTCCTGTGCGTGCACGCCCTACTGGCGATCGCCAAGAGCCTCAGACCGGTACCGGTGCTTAGCTAGGATCGGGTCGTGGCCGCTCCTGTCGTCGCTCTCACCTTCCTCGGCGTCCTGATCGTCGCGCTAGGACTCTTCGTTGCGGGCAATTTGACGATCGTCATCGTGGGCTTGGTGGCGATCTTCTCCGCTGGAGTCCTTGAGGTATTCGCGCGGCGGAGCATCGGTTAGACCACCGACGCACACGCTCCGGTGTCGCCAACGCCCACAAGGGCGTGGCCTGCGCCAGTGTTCGGGATGTCCCTCGACGGGCGCCCGTTGATCCCTGTGCGCGCGAGGGGTAGCCTCGGTCTGTGCGGCCGATCCAGCTGGCCCTCAGCGGCCGAAGACGATTCGTCGCTGTCGGGGTTCTCTGTCTGGCTGGCGCGGCTGCGGGGTTGACTGTCCTTGCCGCCCGAAGCGGGAGTGTCGGCTGCATTCCGACCATCTCGGCACGGGAGTACGCAGCCGCGTCCCGTGGCGAGCGCGCGATCGGAGAGATCGTCGTCTCGAGTACAGCTCGCGAGAAGATCTATGTGAGGAGGCAGGACTTTCGGCTGTTTGTGGGGGACGGGAATCCGGTTCGCTGGCGGCAGGAGCGAGCCTTCGCCCCCGGAGGTCTCTTGGAAGCCACACGCGGACCTGGGCACGACCTCCTGTATGCCGGCTACCGGGCGTTGTACCGCTCGGCAAACGGCGGGCAGAGCTGGGAGCAGCTGGGTTGCGGGCACGTTCTCGACGGGATAGCCGTGGCTGCTCACCACCCCGGCCTGACCTATTTGGCGGCCGACACGCTGGACGGCCCACCACAAGGGGTGGGCGGTGGCCTTTACCGCACTCGTGACGGCGGACGCGACTGGAGCGCCGTTTCCATCCCTCCGCCTTCGGTCACCGTCCAGGCGGTCGCGATCGATCCTCGGAACGCCGACGATCTCACGATCGCCCCTGGCGCAGGGGGTGTCGCGCGAAGCCTCGACGGGGGCGACCAGTGGTCGTTTTCGGCGATGGGCTTCAAGTCCGCAGGATTGGAGGGCCCGCAAGTGTGGACCCTTGCCTACGGGCCTGGCCCCTCGTACACGCTGTGGGCCGGCTCGCAGCAGGGAGTCTTTCGGCGCGGCCGCGATGGGCAGTGGACGAGGGTGCTACGGAGCGGATACGCCGCCAACTTGACGGTCGTTCCAGATCCCCGCTTGTCTCGGCTCGCGTTCGTTTTCGGTGGGCCGGGCTCAGAAGTCGCGCGCCGCACTCTTGACGGTGGCAAGACCTGGCAACCGGTGCCGGGACTTCCGCCGGAAATCCAGGGAATCAGCATTCGGCCGAGCGATGACGCGGTCTACGCGTGGACTGCCCACCGGATCTACCAAAGCGCGGATCACGGCAACACTTGGACGCAGCTTTCGCCGTTGCCCAAGAGCTAGCTCGCTCACCCGCGCCAGTGCTCGGGAATGTCCCCTGAGCGGGCCGCCGTAACGTTCTCGGGACGGGCCGGGGCCTAGATTCCGGGGATCGCTGTGAACGCGAACCCGAGTCTGCTTTCGGAACCGAGCGGCAGGTTCCGATTGGCGTCGCCCCGTCTGGCGGTGTGGCTTGGTGCTCTCTATGTGGGGTTGCTGGTGGCGGCGGTGCCGCTGTCGGTGCTGGCTCGTCAGTTCCCGGGCGGGACGGTGTTTGCGTTCCTGTTGTTTCTCCCCTTTGCGGGGGTCGGTGTGCTCGTCGCGGCTCGCCAGCCGCGGAACCCGATCGGCTGGCTGCTGTTGCTGCTTGCTCTGGTCTTCACGGCCGGGACGGATGCAGGCTTCTACTCTGTGGCGGCGTTCCGGGTCGGCCATCACGGGCTGCCGCTGGCGCGACTCGCGGTTGTGCTGGCGACCGGCTGGGTCGCGTTGGTGTTGTTGCCGCTGCCGATCGCGCTCTTCCCAGACGGGCGTGTCCCTTCACCGCGTTGGCGTTGGACGGTCTGGCTGTACGTGACGCTCGCGGTCGCCTTCGTCGCTGTCGTCGGTGTGACGAACATCAGCGCATTCACCGACCGGCGGATCAGGGTCGACTCGTCCGGAGAGTTGACGAAGCTGGGCGGCTCGCACGGTGGCGCGGTGGTTGCGTCGATCCTGTTGCTGTTCGCGTTCGTCGCGCTGAGTTTCTCCTGGGTCGTGCGGCAACTGGTCGCCTATCGCCGCTCGACCGGTGAGCGTCGTCAGCAGTTGAAATGGCTGATGAGCGGCGGCAGTGTCTGCCTTATCGGCCTGGTGTGCTCGATCGTCCTCAGCAACCAGCATTCCGTGGTGCTCTCGGCAGTCTCGACGGTCGCCACCTTCGCGATCGCGGCGCTGCCAATCGGGATCGGGGTCGGGATCCTCAAGTACCGACTCTACGAAGTCGACCGGCTGATCAGCCGCACCCTTTCCTACCTGATCATCACTGGACTACTGGCCGCGGTGTTCATCGGGATCGTGGTCTTCGCCACCCGGGTGTTGCCGTTCTCCTCCCCGGTCGCCGTCGCCGCTTCGACGCTTGCTGCTGCGGCGCTCTTCAACCCGCTCCGCCTCAGAGTCCAGCGGCTCGTCGACCGGCGCTTCAACCGCAGTCGCTACGACGCCGAAGCGATCGTGGCAGCGTTTGCGCTTCAGCTCCGTGAGGCCGTCGACCTCGACACCGTCCACGGTGAAATGCTCGCGGCCGTCACCGGCGCGATGCACCCCAGGCACGCATCGCTATGGATCAAACCGCCAACAAGATCTGCCTGACAGCCCCGGGGCAGGAGGTGGAACCCTCGTCTGGGCCAGTGTTCCGGATGACCCCTGAGCGAGGATGGTTCAACTTGACTGAGGAGGTGGGTGTCTTGTGATTGAGGTGGAGCGAGTGGATTACGTCCGTATTCCGGTGACCGACATGGCCAAGGCGAATTGGTTTTACGGCGAGGTGCTAGGCATGAAGCGGAATCCGAACTCTCCGAGCGAGGACTGGGTCGAGTATGAGACGAGCAACGTGACGCTCGCGGTCGTGACCCCGCACACCCACGACTACGAGTTCGCGCCGCTGCCGGTGGGGACGATTGCGTTGCGCGTGCCGGACGTCGCTAAAGCAAAGGCCGAGCTCGAAGCGGCTGGCGTGCCGGTCAACGATGTGTGGGACTCGGGTGTCTGCCACGGAGCCGGGTTCCGCGACCCGGCAGGAAACCCGATCCTTCTCCACCACCGCTACGCCCCTTACTCAGTCGTCCGCTGAAATGGCCGAGGTAAGCAACGTCGCCTGCGCCAGTGTTCGGAAATGTCCCTTACGGCTACGGCAGAGGACTCCGACCGGTTCGGATTCCGATAGGTGCTTGATCTTCGGCCTGCTGCTGCCGATGGGGTGGGTATGGCGGATCGCACGCTGCGGCGTCTTCTGCGTGACGAGCAGGGTTTCACGCTGCTCGAGCTCCTGATCGTCACGGTGATCCTCGCGATCCTCACCGCGATCGCCGTGCCCGCCTATCTCCAGGTTCGCGACAACGCGTACCAAGCGACGGCGAAGGCCAACGCCAGGGAAGTCGCCGTGGCGGCAGAGCTCTTCGCCGAGTCCAACAACACGTACGCCGGCATGACGATTCCGCTGCTGAAGACGTTCGACTCGAGCCTCACGACGACAGGGACGTTCGTCAACAACTCGGGTACGGACGCGACGGGCGTGACGAAGCGGGTGACCATGGATGCCTCCCACTTCTGCACCTACGCGACCTCGGGGCGGTGGTTCGTCTACCAGCTCAACCCGACTGGCCCGCTCACCGCAACGACCGTTGCCTCCGCCGTCTGCTCGTAGCCACAGTCCTCTGCGCAGGCTTAACCCCTCTATCGAGTGATTTCTCAGACCGGCTCTCTATAAGGGATCACGTCAGACAATCGCGCCACGCCCGGCCGAGGCCAGCCTCCACGCTCGGCTGCCCCAGTGCTCGGGAATGTCCCCCGAAGCGACGTCTGGCCGAGCGGGATCAGCCGCGGGCTTCGACCAGGAGCTCGTGCCCAGCGGCCAGTACCCCGCGTACAGCCCCGTGGTAGCCGCACAGAACTACGTTGTGGCGACGCGAAAACACCGGCCGATGACGGTGTGCGAGGAATCAGAAGCGTGGATCGGAGGTCCAGGCAGCGTGTAGTTAAACCGCGCGACCGCGTGGGCGATTGTGTCGAAGATCAGCCCGTCCACGTCCGGCGACGACTCTCCAAACGACGCAATCAGACCAGGATCGGAGCCCATCAGTTTGAGCAGGCTCGTCACGCCTGAATTCTTGAGGCGGGACTGCGTCACCTGCGAGCGGGTGATGCTCACCGGGACGCCGTGACTCCGCAGTGCCGAGGCCACCTGACGAACCGAGAGCGTCCTCTCCGACGCGCCGCAAGCCGCGAGTATCAGCGCGACTCCGAGCACCGCTGACAGACGCCCGACTCTCAACATCAAGCCCACGTTACGCCTTAGGGGGCCAATGTCATTCGAGCTTCGCCGAGCGTCTCTCGGCTGCCCCAGTGCTCGGGAATGTCACCCGACCAGCTGGCGAGTTGATCGTTTTCTAACGTCGAGTTGATCGCTCTCTAACGGGTCGGGCGTAGGCTCTCCGTTGGGATGGCGCCATCGGCTCACCTGGCCGCTCTCGTTGCTCTTGGTTCGCTCGTCTGCGTGTGCGCGCTGGGAGGGGCGTCAGCCGCTGTGCTTGCTCCCGCAACGCCGTATGAGCTGCTCTTCGTGACGGCGTCTCCGGTCGGCTCGCGCATCGCCTGGGTGAACGCGGAGCCGGATCGCGTCTTCGTCGCTGGCTCGGCTGGACAAGACGCCAGAGGATTAGGGCCGAAGTGGTCGTGGATCGGGATGCTCGCGTGGGCTCGAGCCGGGATCGTGGTCGACTCCAACTTCAGGCTCTACCTGATCCATCCGGACGGGCATGTGACGCGGATCGGGCCATCGACGAACTCCGGGCTCGCGGTCGGCGGCTCGCGAGTCGCGTTCGGGGCCGCCGGGTGCGAGACCTGCACCAGCGGCCCGGTAGTCGTGATCGACATGCGCACGAAACAACGCTGGCAGCTCGGAGCGCCCGGCCAGTTGAACCAAGACCCATCGCTCTCACCCAACGGACGTCTGGTGGCCTGGGGCGCGACCGCCGGGATCTGGGTCAGCGCCGTCTCCGGAGGCACGCCCCGTCTGATCGCCCCCGGCGGAGACTGCCCCCGCTGGTCACCGAATGGCCGCTCGATCGCATACCTCTCCCACGCCGACAGCCTCGACCTCGTCCCGGCAGCCGGCGGCGCGAGCCGGACTCTCGTGCCTCGCGCCCTCACGGGCTGCGACATCCCAGGAGCCCCGACCTGGTCTCCCAACTCCACGCAGATCGCCTTCCAACACAGTCGACGCCTCGCAATCGTTGACGTGCGCAACAACCACGTTGTCGAGGACTCCCCGAAGCTTGGAAGCATCGGCAGCTTCGCCTGGACGAACAACAACTCGGGCCTCTACGCACTCGTCCGGCCCCGGTCACAAGAGTCGGTCGGAAGCGACTGCAACGCGCTCTGGCTCCTACGGCTCGCGACCCTTCACGGCAAACAGCTCATCAACGGCTGCGGCTAGAACGAGCTCGCGACAAGACGGCTCGACTGGGCCAGTGCTCGGGAATGTCCCCGAGCAGGCGTAGGACAGCGTGTGGCGTACAGTCGCTGCGATGAAGTGGCTGGCCGTGCTCGCGGGTGCTGCCGCGCTGATGGTGGGAGTCGCCGTCGTCGGGCTGTCGGCCGCTTCAGGGGCGGGTTCCGCTGGCTCTTTTCCGGTTCTGCCGACCCTGTCACCGGACGGGTCGCAACTCGCCTGGGTTGAATGGCAGACCGGCCGCGTCGTCACGGCGCGTGTCGGCAGGGTGCGCCCCTACCTGCGCGGTGCCCGCGTCTTCGGGCCAAGTTGGCGGCGGGAAGGGATTGGCGACATCGCCTGGACGTCAGCTGGGATCGTCGTCGATGCGGACTTCGAGCTTTACCTGCTCTCGCGGACCGGTCACGCCAACCGCATAGGCCTCGCGGGAGACTTGGCGTTCTCGGTCGGCGGTTCCCGTGTGGCTACTGGGACCTTTGGGTGCGACATCTGCGTCGGGCCTATCGTCGTGATCGACCTGCACAGCCACAAGCGGTGGCGAGTCGGTGATGCGAATCAGGTGAACGATGAACCGTCGCTCTCCCCGGATGGCAAGCAAGTCGCCTGGATGGGGCCGGGCGGGATATGGGTCAGCCCGGTATCGGGAGGGTCTCCCCGCATGCTGGTCGCTGGCGGCAGCTGCCCGCAGTGGTCGCCCGACGGTCGCTGGATCGCCTACTTCGCGGACGCTGGTCTGCAGGTCATCCCGGCGTCTGGCGGAGCAAGCGAAACACTGACCACGCTTACGTGGGGCTGCGACAACCCCGGTGCCCCCAGCTGGTCTCCGGACTCAACACGGATTGCCTTCGAGCAAGGGAAGGGACTCCCCCTCTGGGTCGTAAACGTGAGCAGTCACAGCCTCGTCAGCGACTCAACAAGCCTGGGAATCACCGCCGGTGGCTTCGCCTGGACGGCCAACGGTTCGCAGCTATACGTAAGCGTCCGACCGCGCGCCGAAGAAACCTGCACCGCGCTCTGGCTCCTACGCTCATCCACCCTGCGCGGCAAGCGGCTCCTCAACGGCTGTCGGTAGGACGCGCCCGCAGCGGCGAACGAGGGTATCCAGGCATGGGCCAGTGCTCGGGAATGTCACCCGAGCCGGTGTGATGGTCTGGCGCGACGGTGCGTATCCTCTGGGCTATGAGAAAGGCAGCTGCAGCTGTCCTGGCGGCTGTCGCGCTCGCAGGCGCTGTCTACTTCGGAAGTCTGCGTCTCGCTACGCACGGCAACTATCCCACCTGCCTCAGGATCCACGGTTTCGGTGCTCCATGCGCCGAGCCGGATCGGGGGTGGTGGCAGTTCCCGGTCGCTGTCGTAATCGCGTCGCTCGGCGTAGTTGGGGCGGTCGCAGCGCTCGAAGCGAACGTGAGCGCCGGGCGGTAGGCCCGGTCGCTTGCGCGAGTGGTGACTCTCGCCTGAGCTAGCGGCTACTGCAGGCGTTCGGCGAGGTAGCGGATCGCGAGCGGGTAGCGATACTCGATGCTGCCGTGGCCGGCGTCGAAGAGCTCGAAGAAGACGTCGGTACATCCGAGCCCCTCGAGCTCGTGCCTGAACGCCTCGGCGCCGAGATCGAGGAAGTACTCGTCCCGCTTGCCTGCGTCGATGTAGATCGCGTGCATGCCGCGGAGTGCGTCGGCGTGGCGGCGGGCCATCCGCACCGGATCCCATGCGAGCCAGCGTTGCCAGACCTCATCGCGCAGCATCCCCGTCGCGGGCTCGAAGGGAAGGTCAATCGAGCCGTCCTCGTTCGCGGAGTAGCACGCCGCCATGGCATATGAGTTGAGGAGCGGGTAGTCGGACTGCTTTGTGAACGCGGGCCGCGAGCGGAAGTCCTCCCAAAACTTCTCGTACGAGCCGTCGTAGTTGTCGCGCAAGGCCCGGGCCGCCGCGCGGAAGTCCTCGATGTAGCAGAGCTCGAAGAGCGCGTCACCCGAGTGCGTGGCCAGCCCTCCGAAGACGTCCGGCCGCAGCATCGGCACGACCATCGCACCGTAGCCGCCGCTCGACTTCCCGGTCAGGCCGCGGTGGGCCGCGGCGGCGAGCGTCCGGTAGCGGGAGTCGACGAAGGGGACGACCTCGTCGCAGAGGTGGCCGAGATAGCGGCCGGTCCCCGGCGAGTCGATGAACTGGGAGCCGCCGAACGACGTCCAGCAGTCGACGAAGACGACGATCGCCGGCGGGCAGTCCTCCTCGCCGAAAAGCCGGTCGACGAGCTCGGGCGTGTTCGGCCGGAAGGCGGAGCGGTTCCGCCACATGTCGAGCTGTCCGGTCATCCCCTGGATCAGGTAGATCGCCGGGAAACTGCGGTCGGGCTCGGCGTCGTAGGCGGGCGGGAGATAGACCCAGAGCGGCCGGACATGCGGGTCGCCGAGCGGGTTGCCGCGCAACAGCTCGCTCTCGATCTCGACCTCGTCGAGCCTCCCCTTGCGCTCGCGAGTCCACGGTTCCACGGAACGGTTCTATCAGTCGGCGCCGGGCTACACTGATCGCATGGCCGAGTACGGGACGATGCGCGTCAAGAGCGGGCTCGCCGAGATGCTCAAGGGCGGCGTGATCATGGACGTCGTCGACGCGGAGCAGGCGAAGATCGCCGAGGCCGCGGGAGCCGTCGCCGTGATGGCGCTCGAGCGCGTCCCGGCCGACATTCGCCGCGACGGCGGCGTCGCGCGGATGTCCGATCCGGAGAAGATCACCGAGATCCAGGAGGCCGTGACGATCCCGGTCATGGCGAAGTGCCGCATCGGCCACTTTGCCGAGGCTCAGATCCTCCAGGCCCTCGAGATCGACTACATCGACGAGTCGGAGGTGCTCACTCCGGCCGACCTCGAGCACCATGTCGACAAATGGCAGTTCACCGTTCCGTTCGTCTGCGGCTGCACCAACCTCGGCGAGGCGCTGCGGCGCATCTCCGAGGGCGCGGCGATGATCCGGACGAAGGGCGAGGCCGGCACCGGCGACATCGTCAACGCGGTCACGCACATGCGGGCCGTGTTCGGCTCGATCCGGCGGCTCGGCGTGCTTCGCGAGGAGGAGCTGTACGCCGAGGCGAAGGAGCACCGCGCCCCGTACGAGCTCGTGAAGTGGGTCGCCGAGAACGGGAAGCTTCCCGTCGTGACGTTCACCGCAGGCGGCATCGCCACTCCGGCCGACGCGGCGCTTTGCATGCAGCTCGGCGCGGACGGCGTCTTCGTCGGATCCGGCATCTTCAAGTCCGGCGATCCCGAGCGGCGTGCGAAGGCAATCGTCGAGGCGACGACGCACTTCCAGGACGCGGAGATTCTCGCTCGCGTGTCCGCCGGCCTCGGCGAGCCGATGGTCGGCATCTCGACCCAGACGCTCGATCCGAGCGAGCTGCTCGAGACTCGCGGCTGGTAGCGCCTTAGAGGTTGCGCGCCGTCCGGCTGGTGGGAGATGATCCCTCCCGGTGGCCGCTCGCGAGACCAAGCCGATCTGGAACTCCTCGACGTTCCTCGTCTACACCGGCGGGCTCACCGTCCTCATCGGTGCGGTCGCCGGGCTCGGCTATCTCCTTACGCAATACCACGGGCACGGCGAGATGGCGCTGTGGTCGCTGCTCTTCCTCGTGATCCTGTACGGGATCGCGAACGTCTTGCTCATGCGCGACCGCCCGATCGCGGCGGGCATCTTCGCTTGGGTGTCGGTGCTCGCGTGGGCGATCTTCCTCTACTTCTTGTTCCAAAAGCTCGGCTGGAACGTCGCCGTTTTCAGCAGCTCGTTCCGTCAGTGGTCGTGGGCGCGGATGCTGCTGTGGATCCTCATCCTCGTCGCGGCCTGGTACGACCGGCGCCGCTTCCGCTTCCCGTTCATCCGCCTCATCTCGGCGGTCGTATTCTGGGTCTTCATCGTCGATCTCCTGACGAGCGGGCGCGGGACCTGGTTCGTGGTCGTGACGTTGCTCCTCGGCGTCCTCTATCTGCTCGTGGGCAACGTGACCGACAAGCCGTCGGCGTTCTGGCTCCACGTCGTCGGTGGCGCGCTGATCGGCGGTGCCCTCCTGCATTGGTTCGGCAAGACGGATACCGACTTCGCGGTCATCTCCTTCTTCGCGCTCGTCTATGTCTGGATTGCGCACTGGACGAAGCGCTCGATCTGGGCGGTGTACGCAACGATCGGCTTCTTCGCGGCGACCGGGCACTACGTATCCGGCTCTCCGACGGGGATCTTGGGGGAGACGGTCGGCGGTAGCAGCGTCTGCAGGTCGACGCCGACGGGGGGAAGCATCTGCACGTCGTACGGGCCGCACGTCAGCCCATGGGCGCCGGCGCTCGCATACGGGCTGCTCGGCTTCTGGCTCGTCGGGCTCGGGATGCTCGGGCGGCGGCGCAAGGCGCACAAGACGGTGGTCGTCGAGGCCGCAGTCGTCGTCGAGACGACCGAAGAACCGCCGGCGGCACCGCCGGCCGCACCGCCTGCCGAATAGCGCTCGTTACCATCGGTTCTAATGGAGAAGCCGCTCAGGATCGGCGTCCTCGCCGTGCAGGGGAACTTCCGCGAGCACGCGACCGTGCTGCGCCGGCTCGGCGCCGAGCCGGTCGAGGTACGCCTGCCCGACGAGCTCGCCGGGCTCGACGGCCTGATCATCCCCGGCGGTGAGTCCACTGCGATCTCACGGCTCATGTGGCTCTACGGGCTGGACGAGGCCGTACGCGCATTCGGCGGGCCGATCTTCGGGACGTGCGCCGGGATGATCGTCCTCGACCGTGACCACCTGGGAATCGGCGACTGGCGCACCGAGCGCAACGCCTTCGGCCGTCAGGTCTCGAGCTTCGAGGCGGATCTCGACCTCAACGACGGCGGGGCGCCCCTCCGAGCCGTCTTCATCCGGGCGCCGTGGCTCGAGGAGCCCGGCCCCGGCGTCGAGGTGCTCGCGGAGGTCGACGGCCACATCGTGCTCGCGCGCGAGGGACGGCTGCTCGTGGCCGCGTTCCACCCGGAGCTGACCGACGACTCACGCGTCCACGAGCGGTTCCTGAACATCGTGCGCGAGGAGAAGGAGTCCCATGTCCGGGCATAGCAAGTGGTCGTCGATCAAGCACAAGAAGGGCGCCGCCGACGCGAAGCGGGGCAAGCTCTTCTCGAAGCTGACGCGCGCGATCATCGTCGCCGCGCGGGACGGCGGCCCCGATCCGACCGCGAATCTTGCTCTCCAGAACGCGGTCGAGAAGGCGCGCTCGGCCTCGATGCCGAAGGAAAACATCGACCGCGCGATCGCGAAAGGCGCCGGCACCGACTCCGATTCCGCCGCCTACGAGACGATCGTCTACGAGGGGTACGGCCCGGCCGGCGTCGCGGTGATCGTCGAGGCACTCACCGACAATCGCAACCGCACCGCCGGCGAGGTGCGCAACATCTTCGCCAAGAACGACGGCAACCTCGGCGGCTCAGGCGCGGTTGCATGGCTGTTCGAGCGGCGTGGCGTCGTGCTGGTACCGGCGGACGGTGCGGACGAGGACGAGTTGACGCTCGCCGCGGCGGAGGGCGGGGCGGACGACGTCTCGCTCGACGGTTCCTCCTTCGCGGTGCTCACGGCGGCCGAGCAGCTCGCCTCGGTGCGCGAGGCGATCGCCTCCGCCGGCTTCGAGATCGAGTCCGCCGAGCTGACGATGCTGCCGAAGACGACGGTTGCCGTCGAGGACGAGAACGAGGCGAAGAAGATCCTGCGATTGATCGACCAGCTCGAGGACGACGACGACGTCCAGGACGTCTACGCGAACTTCGACATCCCCGAGCGCGTGCTCGAGTCGGTTGCGGGCTGACGCCCGCAACCGAGAAGAACGGAACTCCGCGTGATCGAGAGCGCGGTCTCGATCGCACTCCGTGCTGTTTTATTGCCCGCCCGCTGAGGCCGCTTCGCGGCGTTTGCGGGAGCGGGATGGCCTCCGGACAACGCGGCTTCGCCAGCGTTGTCCTCCGGCTGGAGCCGAGCGCGGGTCGTCCGATCCTCTCCTTAGCCTTTGGCCGTGAAAGTAGTCGGCATCGATCCGGGGACGGCTGCGTGCGGGTACGGGATCGTCCACACAAGCGGAGGGCGCCTCAAGGGCATCGCCCACGGCTGCTGGTCGACACCGGCGGGAGAAGACGTGGCGCTTCGTTTGAAGACGATCTACGACGGAGTGACCGGCCTCATCGCAGAGCACGCGCCGGATGCGGTGGCCCTCGAGGAGTCGTTCGTCGGCGCCGACGCCCGCATCGCGCTCTCCGTCGGACAGGCGCGCGGCGCCGTGCTCGTGGCGGCCGCCAACGCGGGAGTCACCTGCCGTGAGTATGCGCCTGCCAGCGTCAAGCAGGCGATCTGTGGCCACGGGCGCGCCGACAAGGCGCAGATCCAGCGGATGGTGAAGATGATTCTCGGCCTGCCCGAGATCCCGACTCCGAACCATGCGGCCGACGCGCTCGCGGTGGCGATCTGCCACGCGATGGCGCCGCCTCTACTGCGGCTCGAGGCAGCCGGATGAGCTCTCCGGCCGCGCCTTCCGGCCTCTCGCCCGCGATCACGCGGCGCGCTGCTGCGTCCTCGGTCGCGGTCGTAGCTACGGCTACGACCGCTCCCTGCGTCCTTGCATCGCTTGGTGCTCGCGACCGAGAAGCTCGGAAACGCGACCGGAGAGCTCATCAGTGATCGCGCGGCTGCGCGGCAAGCCCGTCGCGAACACGGCGGAAGGCCTCATCCTCGATGTGGGCGGAGTCGGCTATCTCGTTCACGCGACTCCGGCCGCGATCCGAAGAGGCGACACCGCCGACGAGATCGCCGTCGAGACGTACCTCCACGTCCGCGAGGACGCGATGCAGCTGTACGGCTTCGCCGACCGCGAGGAACGCGAGCTCTTCGTCCAGCTCCTCTCCGTGAGCGGCGTCGGCCCGAAGGTCGCGCTTGCGATCGTCTCCGGCTCGGCGGCGGGCGAGCTGCGGCGGGCGATCGTTCGCGAGGATTCCGCCCGTTTCCAGGCAATTCCCGGCGTCGGGAAGAAGACCGCCGACCGGATCGTGCTGGAGCTGAAGGAGAAGCTCGGTGGAAGCGCCGCAGTCCTGCACGAGGGTGGAGCTGATGCGCCGTACCTCGTCGCGCGCGACGCGCTCGTCGAGCTCGGCTGGTCGCTGCTCGACGCCGAGCGCGCGCTGGCCGAGATCGATCCTGAACTGACGCCGGAGGAACGCGTCCGGCTCGCGTTGAAGAAGGCCGCATGAGCGCCGCCCCGTTCCTCACGCCCGAGATCCGCGAGGACGAGGAGGAGCTCGAGCGCAGCCTCCGCCCGCGCCGGCTCGACGAGTTCGTCGGCCAGGAGCGGATCAAGGAGCAGCTCGCGATCGCGCTCGAGGCGGCGAAGCGGAGAGGCGAGGCGCTCGACCACGTCCTCCTCGTCGGCCCGCCCGGGCTCGGCAAGACGAGCCTCGCGCACATCCTCCGCGAGGAGCTTGGGGTCGGGATCCGCTCCGTCGCCGGCCCGGCGCTCGAGCGGAAGGACGTCGCCGCGATCCTCACGGCGGTCGAGCCGCGCGACGTCGTCTTCGTGGACGAGATCCACCGGATCGGCCGCGCCGCCGAGGAGATCCTCTATCCGGCGCTCGAGGACTTCCGGCTCGACATCGTCATGGGGCAGGGAACCGCCGCGCGGACCCTGACCCTCGACCTGCCGCCGTTCACGCTCGTCGGCGCCACGACGCGCACGGGCCTGCTGACCTCGCCGCTGCGCGACCGCTTCGGGATGACGTTCCGGCTCGACTACTACGAGGACGGCCAGCTCGCCGCGATCGTCGGCCGCTCCGCCCGGATCCTCGGCGTCGAGATCGCCGCCGAGGCCGCCGAGGAGATCGCCGGCCGCGCGAGGGGCACGCCGCGGGTCGCGAACCGGATCCTCCGGCGCGTGCGCGACGTCGCCGAGGTGCGGCACCAAGGGGCGATCACGACCGAGATCGCGCGCGAGGCCCTCGACCTGCTCGAGGTGGACGAGGCCGGCTTAGAGCGGCTCGACCGCGACCTCCTCCGCGCCATCGTCGAGAAGTACGACGGCGGCCCGGTCGGCGTCAACACGCTCGCCGCGTCGCTCGGCGAGGAGCCGGACACGCTCGAGTACGTCTACGAGCCGTATCTCCTCCAGCTCGGCTTCATCGCGCGCACGCCGCGCGGGCGCACGATCACCGCGCTCGGCCGCGCGCACGTCGGAGCTGCGGCGGCGGCGAGCGGTGAGGAGCGGCTGTTCTGATGCCCGATCTCTGGACACCCGTCAACGAGCTGCCGCACGAGGCGTTCGTCGAGCGGCTCCACCGCGCGATCGGCAATTTCGCCGAGGCGATGGGCGTGGAGAAGCCGATCGTCGAGGTCGAGCTCGCCGACACGTCCCATTTCACGCTCGATCGGATCGACCCCGAGCCCGGCTTCGGGATGGTGACGCTCTACGTGGCCGACCCGCGGGACGACGCGCCCGACGCGCTCATCGTCCCGCTCGGTTTGCTGCGCCGGATCGAGCTGCGGACGGCGCCGGAGAAGAGCGAGAGCTTCGGCTTCACCGTCCCACCCGCCGCATAGATGAGCCACGGCGCAACGAGTAGGGCCATCACGTCGAACCACACGTAGCCGCTCGCGACGCCGCTCGGCGGGTTCCCGTCCGGGATTCCGAGCCCGGGCAGTGTCGTCGCCCACCGCCATGTCCCGATCGACGTCCCGTAGAGCTCGAGCGCCGCGACCACGAGGAATACGCCTGCGTACGTCGCGCGCCAGCGCGAGCGCCAGAGGAAGACGAGCAGGAGCGGGACGCCGAACGCGCCGGCGACGTCGAGCCGCGGCAGGACGGTGAGTCCCGCGATTCCCCAGCTCGCGGCGAGGAGCGCGGCCGTCCAGACGACCGGTCGCTTCGGAAGCGTGCGCGCGAGCGCGAGACCGCTGAGGTAGACGAGCCCATGCGCCGGCGGGATGAAGAGCGGCAGGTTGTGGAGGCGGTAGTTGTAGACGCCCCAGACGAGCGATCCCGTCACCTCCCCGACCGTCGCGAACGCGACGACCCCGAGCGCCTGCGCGCGCGCAAGTGGGACGAGCGGCCGGAGCGCGGCCGCGAGCACCGCGAACGTGAGGACGCCGAGCGCGATCTGGACGTGCAGGCCGACCTGGGTGTCGACCGCGAGCAGCGCCGCGAGATACGCCGGCAGCGCCGCCGCGTACCAGCGGGGAACGTTCACGGCCTGTACTGCAGCTCGTGCCAGCTCGGCGTGGGGAGGAGCTCGAGCAGGGCGCGTCCGCCGTTCGTGTCGGCGTAGGTGAAGTCCGAGCTCTGCTCGTCCCAGTCGACTTCGAGGAGCCCCTCCTTGACGCGATGGTCGAGCCACGCGCCGCGGAAGACGAGCTTCTTCAGCCAGTAGACGAGCGATTCGCCGCGCATGAGGGCGAGCGAGTCCCAGTGCTCGACGAGGTATTCGCCGAGGGCGCTGCGCGGCTCCGCGATGCCGTCGCTCTCGACGAGCTCCACGAGGTCGGCCGTTGCGGCGTCGTCGAGCTCGGAGGTCGGAACGAGCTCGAGGCGCACGGCCGCGGCGGTGACGCGCTCTTCGAAGTCGAGGTTGCTGAAGGAGAAGCGGTAGCCGAGGAACTCGACGACGTAGTCGTCGCCGGAGTGGTAGTTGCCGGCCGCTTCCACAGGCGGAGCTTAGTGGCCGCAACCGAGGGTGGATCGTGCGCCCCGCCGGCTGCAAAGCTTCGCGACTCCTCGCTTTGCTCGTCGGCCGGCTTCGCCGGCTGCGGCGTCCTCGTCGCACCGATAGTGGAACTATCGGTGCTTCCTGCGTCCTTGCCTCGCTCGCTTTTCGCTCGGTGCGCCGTGCGCCCACCCTCGGGCACGGCCATTACCCTCCGGTCGTGCGCGTACTCCGCTATCCCGCAGCCCTCGCAGTTGTGGTCGGCCTAGTCGCGCTCACGGCGTGGCTGCTCTCCTGGTCGTTCGGGAAGGCGCTGACGTTGGCGCCGGTGATCGTGATCGGCGGCGCGGCAGTGGTCGGGCTCGTCCTGCTCTGGGGGAAGGTCGCGTACATGCAGTTGCAGGAGTCGCGGCACCCGCGACGCGTGCTCGGGTACTGGCTGCTCGGGCTAGCGTTACTCGTCGTGCTAACAGTGCTCGGCGTCAAGCTCCCGAACGAGGGCGGTTAGCAGGAGGTCGACCTCCGCGCGCGTCGTGTAGGCGGCGATCGAGATGCGGAGGAGGTCGCTGTTCGGGCCGGCGACCGGGATCTCGATCCGGTGGTTCGTGAACAGGCGGTCGCGGAGGTCCGGTGCGGAGGCGAGCAGGCGGATGCTCGCCATCTGCCCGAGCATCTCCTCGGGTGCGAGCGCCTCGGTGCCGACGAACTCGCAGAGCTCGGTACGCGCCTCGCGGGTGAGCGCGCGGCAGCGCCAGCGGACGGCGTCCCAGTCCCGCTCCTTCTGGAACGCGATTGCGTCGGGCACGGCGAGCCAGGCGGCGGGGTCCCTTGTTCCTTGCATCTCGATCCGTTCCTGGAAGCCGTTCCCGGCCGCGTAGCCCCAGCTGACGATCGCCGCGTCGACGTTCTCCTGGAACTCGGGGCGAACGTGGAGGAAGCCGGCGCCTTTCGGACCGCACAGCCATTTGTGCGCGTTCCCCGCGTAGAAGTTCGCCCCGAGCGCCTCGATGTCGACGGGCACGTGGGCGGGGGCGTGCGCACCGTCGACGACGGTGACGAGGCCGAGCTCGCGGGCGCGGGCGACGATCTCGGCGACGGGGAGGACGAGGGCGGTCGACGAGGTGATGTGGCTGACGGAGAGGACGCGGGTGCGCTCGGTCGCGTGGGCGAAGAGCGTCTCCATGAGCGCGGCGGGGCTTGCGAGCGGGAGCGGGATCGGCGCGCGGACATAGCTAGCGCCGGTGCGGCGGGCGATCCACTCCCACGCGAGGTCGCAGGCGCCGTACTCGAGGTCGGTGGCGAGGATCTCGTCCCCGGGGCCGAGCGGGAGCGAGCGAGCGGCGAGGTTGACGCCGGTCGTCGCGTTCGTGACGAAGGCGAGATCGGCCGGGGGTGCGTTCACGTAGCGGGCGAGCTCGGCGCGCGCGGGTGCGAGGAGCTCGGGAAGCCGACGGTCGAGGAAGTCGACCGGCTCGCCCTCCAGCTCGCGCTGGTACGCCTGGTAGCGCTCGAACACGGGGCGCGGGCACGCGCCGAAGGAGCCGTGGTTGAGGAAGGCGACGCCGGAGTCGAGCAGGAACTCTTCGCGGAGCGCTTCAGGGCTTGGAGCAGACAAGGCGGACGTCTTTTTACTCCATCCCAAACCCCCACCCACCCAGGGGACAGAAGAAGCTTGCGGCTTCACTCGTGGAGAGACCGTCGGGGCTTCGTGCCAATTCGGTCAGCGGACGGCTCTCCGGGCCGATTCCGTCCGCACCTCTCCGTAGCGTGGCTGCATGATGCACGACGGCTCTTGGACCCTCGCCGACTGCCCGCCTGCCACCCAGGCAGAGCTCGCGCGCGCGCTCGGAATCTCCGACGTGACGGCTGCGATCCTCGTCCGTCGCGGCTACGTCGGCCCCGACGAAGCGCGGCGCTTCCTCGAGGGAGAGCAGCCGCCGCACGACCCGTTTCTGCTCGGCGACATGGAGGAGGCGTGCGCCCGGCTCGGCGCCGCGATCGCCGACGGGAAGCGGATCTGCGTTCACGGCGACTACGACGTCGACGGCATTGCCGCCACCACTCTCGCCGTTTTGCTCTTGCGCGAGCTCGGCGCCGACGTCGTTTGGCATCTGCCAAGCCGTTTCGACGAAGGCTACGGCGTCAGCAGCGGCACGCTCGCGCGTCTGGCGGACGAGGGGTGTGGGCTGGTCCTGACCGTCGATTGCGGGATCACCGCCGCCGCCGAGGTCGCGGAGGCGACTGCGCGCGGGCTCGAGGTGATCGTCACCGACCATCACCGCCCGGCCGAAACGCGCCCGGCGTGCCCGATCGTGGCGACGCGGCCCTCGGACTACCCGTTTCCCGAGCTCTGCGGCACCGGCGTCGTCTACAAGCTCGGGCAGGCGCTGTTCGGCGTCGACTCGGATGTACCCAAACGGCACCTCGATCTCGTCGCGCTCGCGACGATCGCCGACGTCGTTCCACTCGTGGACGAGAACCGGTCGCTTGCAATCGCCGGTCTCCGCGCGCTCGCGCGCACGTCGAAACCGGGACTCCGCGCCCTCATGCGCACCGCCGGTGTCGATCCCGCCACCGTCGACGCAGGCGCCGTCGGCTTCCGGCTCGCTCCGCGCCTCAACGCTGCAGGACGCCTCGGCCATCCGCGCGCGGCACTCGAGCTTCTCCTCACCGAGGACGAGGACGAAGCCCGGCGCCTCGCAGACTCGCTCGAGGAGCTGAACAAGGAGAGGCAGGCGGTCGAAGGCCGCATCCTCAGAGAGGCAATCAAGCAGGTCGAGGAGTGGCCCGCCGAGCAGCGCGCACGGCGGGCGTACGCGGTCGCCGGAGCCGACTGGCACGAGGGCGTGATCGGGATCGTCGCTTCACGCCTCGTCGAGCGCTACCACCGGCCCGTCGTCCTCATCGCGGGCGGCGACGGCGACCGCGACTGGAAGGGCTCCGGCCGGTCGATCCCCGCGTTCGACCTCCACGCCGCCCTCGGCGCCTGCTCCGGCCTGCTCGGCCGGTGGGGCGGACACCGCGCCGCCGCCGGACTCTCGATCCGGCCGGAGAACGTCGAGGCGTTTGCGGAAGCCCTTGCCACCCACGCGGAAAGCGCGCTCGAGGAGGACGACCTCGAGCTCGTCACGCACATCGACGCCGTCGTCGCGCGCGACGAGCAGCTCTCCCTCGACCTCTGCGCCGAGCTCGCCCGGCTAGCGCCCTTCGGACTCGGCAATCCCGCGCCGACGCTTCTCGCCGCCGGCGTCGGCGTCGCAGAGCTGTCGACTGTCGGAGAGGGGAAGCATCTGCGCTTCCGGATCCGCCGGGCCGGACGCGACGGTGGCAGCGCGATCGCCTTCGGCCAAGGCTCGCGTCTCGACGTCGTTCCGGCCCGACGACCGCTACGACGTGGCCTTCCGGCTCGAGGAGAACCACTGGAACGGAGCGGTCAGTCCGCAACTCGTCGTCCGGCGCGTGTTTCCGACCGCGCCACGCTATCTCGAGCTGCGGGAGTGGCTCGCAGGCGAGTGGCGCAAGCCGGCGGCGGCGCGCGACCCGCAGGCGACCGCCATCTTCGGGGAGCTCGCGCTCGACGAGGGCGCGCACCGCGACCTTCTCGAATCCGCCCAGTTCCGAGCCCTGCTCGCGGCGCCGCCGCCGCTCGCACACGCCGCGTGATCCGCGTCGCCCGCGAGGACGACTGGCCTGAGATCCCCGAAATCCACCGCGTCGCGTTCGGAGGAGGCGAGCGGGAAGGAGACGACGTCGCGCGCATCGCACGGCAGCTCCACGACCGCGCCGACCTCCACGAGCCGGATCTCTCCTTCGTGGCCGAAGAGGACGGCCGCCTCGTCGGTCACGTCATGAACACCTGGAGTGGCATCGAGGGTTCCGACGTCCGCGTCCTGCAGTTCTCACCGCTCGGCGTCCTGCCCGACTACCAGCGCCGTGGGCACGGCTCGGCGCTCGTCCGCGCCTCGCTCGACGCCGTCCGCGCACACGGCGAGCCGGTGCTCGTCCTCGAGGGCAACCCGAAGTTCTACGGCCGCTTCGGCTTCGTCCGCGCGGACGAGCTGGGGCTACTACCGCCGCCCGAGTGTCACTACGACTGGGCGTTCCAGGTGGCGATCCTCGACCCGGAGGCGGAACTGCCGCAGGGACGGGTGATCTACTCGGAGCCGTTCAGGCACTGAGCGAGCGCCAACGCGAGCCGGAGCACGGCGCGGCGCGAGCGAAACCGGCGGAAGGCGGGCATCGGGAGCGTCACTTCGTCCCTCCAGCGACCGATCCTCCCCGGGGATTCGCGCCGCGGGTGCCGAAGTACACTGAGGAAATGACAGCCGTGGAGACGGGTGAGAGGCACGAAGAGCTTCTCGAGGCCCTGCTCGCCGAGCTGACCGCCCAGCGTGGGGACGTCGGCGTCGAGCTCGTCACCCGCGCCTTCCGCTTCGCCGCCGCCGCCCACGAGGGCCAGCAGCGCCGCTCCGGCGAGCCGTTCATCACGCATCCCGTCGGCGTGGCGACGATCTGCGTCGAGCTCCGCCTCGACGAGCAGACGATCGCGGCCGCGCTCCTCCACGACGTCGTCGAGGACACGGACGTCAGTCTCGACACCGTGCGCACCGAGTTCGGCGCCGAGATCGCGTCGCTCGTCGACGGCGTGACGAAGCTGACGCGCGTCCAGTTCCAGACCCGCGAGCAGGCGGAGGCGGAGAACTACCGGAAGATGGTCGTGGCGATGGCCGAGGACGTCCGGGTCATCCTCATCAAGCTCGCCGACCGCCTCCACAACCTCCGCACGATCGAGTACCTCGGTAAGCAGAAGCAGATCCAGAAGTCGAAGGAGGCGCTCGAGGTCTACGCGCCGCTCGCCCACCGGCTCGGCATCCACGCGCTCAAATGGGAGCTCGAGGATCTCTCCTTCCAGACGCTTCATCCGCGCAAGTACTCGGAGATCAAGACGATGGTCGCCGAGCGCCGCGCCGACCGTGAGGGGCATGTCGCGGAGGCCGCCGACGTTCTGCGCCGCGAGCTCGAGAAGGTCGACATCCCCGTCGACATCGCGGGCCGCGCAAAGCACTTCTACTCCATCTACGACAAGATGGCCCGCAAGGGTCGCGAGTTCAACGAGATCTACGACCTCACCGCGATGCGCGTCATCGTCGAGCGGAACGGGGAGGAGGGAACGCGCGACTGCTACGGCTCGCTCGGCCTCATCCACTCGCTCTGGAAGCCGATGCCGGGCCGCTTCAAGGACTACATCGCGATGCCGAAATTCAACGGCTACCGCTCCCTCCACACGACGGTGATCGGGCCGGAGGGCCGGCCGCTCGAGATCCAGGTGCGCACGCGCGAGATGCACGAGACCGCGTACCTCGGCGTCGCCGCGCACTGGGCGTACAAGGGCGATGGTCGCCGCTCGAAAGGGGCGGATCAGGAGTGGCACGCGTGGGTGCGTTCGCTCATGGACATCCACGCCGACGAGGCGGACGCGAGTGAGTTCGTGAAGAGCTTCCGCACCGACCTCTTCGACGAAGAGGTGTTCGTCTTCACGCCGAAGGGCGAGGTGAAGACCCTGCCCGCCGGCGCGACGCCGATCGACTTCGCCTACGCCGTCCACACCGACGTGGGCCACCGCACCGTCGGCGCGAAGGTGAACGGCCGGATCGTGCCGCTCCACTACCACCTGCGCAGCGGCGACCGCGTCGAGATCCTCACCGGCAAGTCGGCCGCGCGCGGGCCGTCCCGCGACTGGCTCTCGCTCGTCGCGTCCTCGCGCGCGCGCAACAGGATCCGCCAGTTCTTCTCCCGTGAGCAGAAGGAGGACCTCGAGGCTAAGGGCCGCGAGGCGCTCGAGCACGCGCTCAAGAACCAGAACCTCCCGTACAAGAAGCTCGCCGGCTCAGCCGTACTCGCCGGCGTGATCCGCGAGTCGGGCTACAAGAAGGCGGAGGAGTTCTACATTGCGCTCGGCTCGGGAAAGCTCGTCGCGTCGAAGATCGTCGACAAGGTCCTCCAGCAACTCAAGGTGAGCGAGGTCGCGCGAGAGACCGTGCCGGTCAAGAAGGCGCGCGCGCGCGAGGCCGTCGGCAGTGAGACCTACGGCATCAACGTCATCGGCGTCGACGACGTCCTCGTCCGGCTCGCGCGGTGCTGCACTCCCGTGCCCGGCGACGACATCGTCGGCTACATCTCGCTCGGCAAGGGGATCACGATCCATCGCGGCGACTGCCCGAACGTGCGCGCGCTGCGCCGGAACCCCGAGCGGTTCACGCCGGTCGAGTGGGAGGGAGGCGGAGTCCAGAGCTTCCGCGTCCAGATCGCCGTCGACTCGTGGGACCGGCCGCGCCTGCTGGAGGACGTCGCACGGACATTTGCCGAGCACGGCGCGAACATCGTCGGCTACGGCGGCACGGTCGAGGATCAGATGGCGCGCAACTGGTACACGGCCGAGGTCGGCGACGTGAAAGCGCTCCGCGGCCTGCTCAGCGCGCTCCGCAACGTCGAGGGCGTCTTCGACGCCCGAAGAATGACGCCCTCCTAGGGCTGCCAGTCCTCGCCGCCGATGTCCCAGCCGACGAGGCAGAGATCGGCGATCTCGGCGGCCGCAGCCTCGAGCTGAGCCGTATCCACGCAGCCGTCTGCGGCGAGCTCCGCGACGCGCGTGTCGCGCCAGACGACGGGGACGGCGGTGCGTCGCTCCGGCTCGGGCGTCCCCGCCTGCGGGCCGAGGACGAGCTCGTCTCCCTCGACGAAGAAGACGCCCGCCCACGAACAGTCGTCGCGCGCGGCGAGCGTGGCGACCGCGTCGCGGAGGAGATCGTCGGCGTCAGCCATCGAACCGCGCGCGGTAGTCGGAGGGAATCTCGATCGGTCGCCGCACGTCGGGGTCGATGAAGACGAGCGTCTGGTGGGCCGTAACGAGCAGCGTCCCCTCAGGAACCTTGAAGGCGGCGAACTCGAAGGTCATGCTCGTCCGTCCAATTCGTGCGACGCGGACGTGGATGTCGAGCTCGTCGTCGAACCGCGCTGGCGCGAAATACTCGACGTCGTTGGCGCGCATCACGAACTCGCCGACGCCGTCGCGGTGGAGGAGGCCGAGCGAGCGGAGATACTCGGCGCGCGCGAGATCGAAGTACGGGTTGTAGCGGCCGTAGTAGACGACTCCCTGCGCGTCGGTGTCGGAGAAGCCGACGCGCGTCCGCGTCGAGAACGCGTACTGCTCGCTCACGACCGGATCACCGCCAGCACCTCGTCGCGCTTCTCCTCCATGAGGGCCTCGGACGTCGCCTCGAGATTGAGCCGCAGCAGCGGCTCCGTATTCGACGGGCGGACGTTGAAGTGCCAGTCGCCCGCATCCACCGAGAGACCGTCGAGATGGGAGACCTGCCCGTCGCGGCCGTAGCGCTCCTTCAGCTCCTGCAGCTTGAGGGCCACGTCGGAGACCGGCGTGTTCAGCTCGCCGGTGATGAAGTAGCGGTCGCGGAGCGGAGCGAGGATCTCCGAGAGCTTCTGCCCCTTCGTCGAGATCAGCTCGAGCATGAGGAGAAACGGGATGACGCCCGAGTCGGCCTGGCTGAAGTCGCGGAAGTAGTAGTGCCCCGACACCTCGCCGGCGAAGGCCGCCTCGTCCTTGCGCATCCGCGCCTTGATGAACGCGTGGCCGACGCGGTTGACGAGCGCGACGCCGCCGGCATTCTCGATCGTGTCCGGCACGGCATGGCTCGCGCGCACGTCGTAGATGATCTTCGCTCCCGGCTCGCGCGCGAGGACTCTCTCGGCGAAGAGCGCCGTGATGAAGTCGCCGGGGACGAACTCGCCGGTGTCGTCGACGAAGAAGCACCGGTCGGCGTCGCCGTCGAACGCGACGCCGAGGTCGGCGCCTTCCTCGAGCGTCTTACGGACAATGAACTCGCGGTTCTCGGGGAGGAGTGGGTTCGGCTCATGGTTCGGGAAGGAGCCGTCGGGCTCGAAGTAGCAGCGCACCGCTTCGATGGGCAGGCGCTCGAGCACCGGCGGGAGCATCGTTCCTGCCATCCCGTTCGCTGCGTCGATGACGACGCGTAGCGGCCGGATCGCGGCGACGTCAACGAACGAGAGGACGCGCTCGATGTACGCCGGCCAGATGTCGTATTCCGCCACTGTCCCCTCCGGACCTGTCCGGTGCCTGGCACCGGATATGGCCCGGTCGCGCACGTCCAAAAGGCCTGACTCGCCGCCGACGGGCAGCGCGCCGCGGCGCACCAGCTTCATCCCGCTGTAGTCCTTCGGATTGTGCGAGGCGGTCACCATGATCCCGCCCTCGAGCTCGAGCGAGCCGACTGCGAAATAGACCATCTCCGTCCCGACGGGACCGATGTCGAGGACGTCGGCCCCCGCTCCGGTTGCGCCGCGAATCACGGCCTCGGCCATCGACGGGGACGAGAGCCGCATGTCGCGCCCGACCGCGATCCGCCGCGGCTCGAACTGCTCGACGTAGCCGCGGCCGATCGCTTCGGCACCTGCCTCGTCGAGCTCGCCGGGGTAGATCCCGCGGACGTCATACGCCTTGAAGACCTTCGGATCGAGCACGTGGCGATGCTACGTGCGGCCGAGGAGCACGTCCCCGATCAACCGCGTCGACGCCGCGTCGGGCGACTCGCTGATCACTGTCGCGGACCGCTCGAAGCGCGACAGAGCCTCGCGCAGCGGCTCCGCACGCAGCGTTCCCTCGCCGTACGGCAGGTGCTTCGTCTCGTTCCGGTTCGCGTACTGAATGTCGCTGAAGTGGATGTGGAACGGCGCACCCGGCTCGATGACCGCGTCCACCGCCGCGAGTGCCTCAGCGAAACGGTCTGCTGCTAGGAACTCGCCGTCGCTCGTGGCGTGTAGGTGCGCGAAGTCGAGCACGGGGCGCACGAAGTCGACGGCGCCCGCGATCGCTACGACGTCCTCGACCGTCCCGAGATCGCGGGCGCGTCCCATCACCTCGACGCCGAACGGGACTAGCCGGTCCTTCGCCTCGAGCCGCTCGCGGAGATCGCCGAGCTGGTCGACGACAGCGGCGATCGCCTGCTGGCGCTCGCGGCCGAGGAAGAAGCCGGGATGGAAGACGATCAGCCGCGCTCCGCAAGCCTTGGCTAAGCCGGCCGTGTGGTCGAGCATCCCGAGCGCCATCTTGAACTTCTTGCCGCGGTCGGCGTGACCCATGAACGCCGCAAGAGGCGCGTGCACCGAGAGCGCGACATCCGCCGCTGCGGCGGCGGCGCCGAGCTGCGGAGCCGTCTCGTAGTCGAGCCAGAAGCCGCCGATGAACCCGAACTCGCACGCGCGGTAGCCGTCCGCCGCGAGCGCCGCGAACACCGCGTCGAAGGTCTCCGCCTGCGGCAGATCGGCCGGCCCGAAACGGACCTCTCCCATGTGCGCAGCGTACGTCGTATGCCGTCCGACCCTCTTTTTAGCTTGTGGGCATGCCAAAGAGTCCTTCCCGGATCGACCTTCTCGAGCTCGACATCGACCTCCGCCTCGCCGACCTCTGGCGCGAGACCGCCGACGTCAGCGAGTGGAATCTCGAGGTCGTTGCCGCCTTCCTACGCGCGGCGTACGGCAAGGGCTACTGCGACGCTCTCACCGAGGACGCGCCCGGCTCGCTCTGCCACGAGCACGGGTATCGCATCCCCGACCGCAAGCCCGAGAAGCGCGCCGCGTAAGAACTGCCGCTCGGTAGCGGCGGGCGGGGCTAGGATGCGCGCGTGGGAGCCAGTCCTGCGCGGCTCGTGATCGCGTTGTCCGTTGCGGCCGCGCTCGCGATTTTCGTCGTCTACACGGCGCTCGCCGGTAACGGCGTCGAACAGCTGACGCCGAGCACAGTCGCCGGAGCGAAGGGACCCGCCCTGCTCGTCGGCAAGGTCGTCGGCCGCGTCCAGCACACGAACACCGGCGGCCTCCGCTTCCAGGTGAAGGACATCGGCGACAGCAAGCCCGGTCGCGTCGTCGTCGACTACAGCGGCACCATTCCCACTCTCTTCCGCACGGGACGTGACATCTCCGTCAACGGGAGGATGCGCCACGGCGCCTTCGCAGCGACGCCCGGCTCGCTCATCACGAAGTGCCCGGATCACTACACGCCGGCAAAGTCCTCGAACACGTAATGGCGCCGCTCGGGCGCGCCGCGCTTCTCCTCGCCTTCGGCCTGATCGCGTACGCGCTGCTCGCCGGCTCGTACGCCGCCTGGCGCAAGCGCCGCCGCCTCGCGCACTCCGCCCAGAACGCCCTCCTCGCAGCGTTCCCGGCCACACTCGCAGCCTCGGCCGTCCTGCTCATCGCGCTTGCCCGCCGCGACTTCACGTTCGCCTACGTCGCGCAGCACACGAGCCGGAAACTCCCGCTCGGCTACGCACTCTCCGCGTTCTGGGGAGGACAGGAGGGGTCGCTGCTCCTCTGGCTCGTCGTCCTCACCGGCTACGCCTCGCTCGCCGTGTGGTTGAACCGCCGGCAGCGCGAGTTGATGGCGTGGACGGTGCCCGTCTTCGGGCTCATCGCCGTCTTCTTCAGCTTCATGCTCTGCTTCGTCTCGAGCCCGTTCCACCAGCAGCCTGCGCCCCTCGACGGCGCGGGGATGGTGCCGAGCCTTCAGAACCCGTACATGCTCGCGCACCCGCCGATGCTCTATCTCGGCTACGTCGGGTTAAGCGTCCCGTTCGCCTTCGCGATGGGCGCGCTCCTGTCGGGCCGGACGGACGAGCGCTGGATCGTCGCGACGCGCCGCTGGACGCTCGCCGCGTGGGCGTTCCTCGGGATCGGCCAGCTGCTCGGCGCGCACTGGGCGTACGTCGAGATCGGTTGGGGCGGCTACTACGCCTGGGATCCGGTCGAGAACGCGGCCCTGATGCCGTGGCTCGTGGCGACCGCGTTTCTCCACTCGGTGATGATCCAGGAGAAGCGCGGGATGCTGAAGGTCTGGAACATGGTGCTCGTCGCGCTCGCGTTCAACCTCTCGCTCTTCGGCACCTTCCTCACGCGCTCGGGGATCATCGACTCGATCCACTCGTTCTCGCAGAGTTCGATCGGCGGCTGGTTCCTCGGCTTCCTCGTGCTGATGATCGTCTTCTCGGTCGCCCTCATCTACCTGCGGCTGCCGCTGCTGCGGACGAAGACGAAGCTCGAATCGCTCGTCTCACGGGAGGCGACCTTCCTCTACAACAACCTCCTGCTCGTCGCGCTCGCGCTGACGATCCTCTGGGGCGTCCTCTACCCGGTTCTCTCGGAGGCGGTGCGCGGGCAGACGCGCTCGGTCTCGAAGCCGTATTACGACTTCTTCCTCCACACGTTCGGGCTGCCGCTGATCCTGCTCATGGGGCTCGGGCCGCTCGTCGCGTGGCGTAAGGCCTCGCTGCGCTCCCTCGGGAAGACGTTCCTCGTCCCGTTCGGCGTGGCTGTCGTCACGGGAGGCGTCCTGCTCGGGCTCGGGTTCGGAAGCTCGTGGGTGGGACTCCTCGCGTACACCTTCTCGGCGTTCGTCGCCGCGTCGATCGTCCTCGAATTCGTGCGCGGCCGCGCGGCGGCGGGAGGGATCTTCCGACTCATCTCCCGTAACCGGCGGCGGTACGGCGGCTACGTCGTCCACGCTGCGGTCGTCCTCTTCGTGATCGGTGTCGCCGGCTCGAACTCGTACCAGACGATCCGCGAGCGCACGCTCGCGCCGGGCCAGTCGATGGAGGTAGCCGGCTACACGGCGACGTACGAGTCCGTGAGCGGCGTGAAAGGGGCGGACTACACCGGCTTCCGCAGCCTCCTCAGCGTGAAGGGGCATGGGGAGAGCTTCACCGTCGATCCCGGGATGAACGTGTACGCCGACGGGGTCGGCCCGGCGAACGAGGCGTCGATCTACCACGACCCACGCACGCTCGGCGACTTCTTCACGACGGCGCAGCTCGTCAACGCGAAGAAGCAGACGATCGACTTGAAGATCTTCGTCAAGCCGCTCGTCAATCTCATCTGGGCCGGCGGCTTCCTCTTCGTGTTCGGCGCGCTCGTGGCGATGTGGCCGGATGCGGTCGAGCAGCGGCGCCTCGCGGCGCGGTACGCGGCGGGCACGGCTCCCGCCGGGATCTAGTCGTGGCGTGGGCGCTCGCGCTCGCAGCGATGCTCGCGCTCGTCGCCGTCGTCTTCGTGGCGCGGCCGTTCCTGCGCGATCCGGCTCCCGCGAGCGACCGGCTCGACGAGCTCGCGCCCGAGGCGCGTCGCAGGCTGGCGTTGGCCGAAGACCGCGACCGCGCGCTTGCGGCGTTGAAGGAGCTCGAGTTCGATCACCGCACCGGGAAGGTCTCCGACGACGACTACCGCGCCCAAGTGGGGCCGTTGCGCCGTCGCGCCGCGGAGGCGTTACGAGCGCTCGAATCTACGCCAGGTGAAGGAGCCGCAGGTCCGGCAGCTCCCGATAGCGCTCGTCGAGGTCGAAGCCGTAGCCGACGTAGAGCTCGTCCGGAACGGTGAACCCGACGTACCGGACGGGGAGATCGTCCACCAGCCGCCGGTACGGCCGGTCCAGCAGAGTCGCGGCCGCAACCGAGGCCGGCCCGCGCAGCTCGAGCGTCCGCACGAGGTAGTTGAGCGTCAGCCCCGTGTCGACGACGTCCTCGACGATCACGACCTCCCGGCCGCGCATGTCCATGTCGAGATCCTTGAGGACGCGGATCTGCTGGTGTCCGCCCATGCGCGCGCTCCCGTAGCCGGCAAGCTCGACGAAGTCGATCGCGTGGAGGATCGGGATTGCGCGAGAGAGGTCGGCGGCGAAGACGAGGCTCGCCTTGAGCGAGCAGATGAGCACCGGCTCGCGGCCGGCGTAGTCGTGCGCGATCTCGGCGCCGAGCTCCCGGACGCGTGAGGCAAGCTCCGCCGCGGAGAGGTGGATCTCCCCAATCCGGGCGTCCGCGTACGCGGACTCAGCTGGCGATATCGAGGTGGAAATGCTGGGCCAGGCGCTCGAGGTCGCGCCGGTAGAAGAGCTTGATCCGGACGCCGGGATAGCGCTCACGGAGCTTGCGCATCTTGCGGTTCTTGCGGGTCACGAGGGATTGCTTCATGGCGGTGATCTCGACGTACAGGTCCTGCTCGGGGAGATAGAAGTCGGGCGTGAATGCTTCGAGAACTCGGCCCGCCTCGTCCTGCTCGAGCACGAAGGTCCGTGGCTCGTATTCCCAGGCGACGCCGTAGTAGTCCAGAACTTTCGCGCACTCGAGCTCCGCGGGGCTGGCGAACCGCGGCGGCTCGGACCCGCGGTACGCCTGGAACACAGGGAGCTGGAGCTCCATCCCTCGGCACGGTAGCCGCGGCGTCGGACGCCGAAACAATTGTCACAAGGTCGCAACCTTCGCCCGGCGCGAATAACCTCCGCGCGATGTTCCGGATCGTCCAGCTGTCGGATCTCCATTGTGGGCAGCAGTTCTTCCTCCCGCAGCATCTCGAGCGCGCGATCGCGGAGACGAACGAGCTCGAGCCGGACGTCGTGGTCATTTCCGGTGACCTGACGTCGCACGGCTTCAAGGACGAGTACGCCCTCGCGCACGAGTACCTCAACGCGGTGGAGTGCAAGGCGACTGTGGTTATCCCGGGCAACCACGACTCCCGCAACGTCGGCTACGTCCACTTCGAGGAGCTGTTCGGCGAGCGGAACTCCGTCCTGCGCGTCGGCGAGACGACGATCGTGGCCGTCGACTCCAGCGAGCCCGACCTCGACAACGGCCAGATCGGGCGCGGCCGCTACCGCTGGATCGAGGAGCAGTTCGCGCCGGAGGCGGCTCTCCGCGTCTTCGTCCTCCACCACCACCTGCTGCCCGTGCCGGGAACCGGCCGCGAGCGCAATATCGTCAACGACGCCGGCGACACGCTCGAGACGCTGCAGCGCGCGAACGTCGATCTCGTTCTCTCCGGCCACAAGCACGTTCCCTATGCGTGGCGGCTCGAGAACCTCTTCGTCGTCAACGCCGGCACGGTCTCGTCGTCGCGCCTGCGTGGCAACGGGCGGCCCTGTTACAACGTCGTTGAGGTCGAGGGGACGCACGTGAGCGTCTGGCGCAAGTACCCGTTCCACGAGCAGGAGCGGATCATCCAGTTCTCGACCGACACGAAGACGTACGAGAAGTACACGGCGAAGATCGAGGACGAGGTGCGCTCGACGTGAGCCGACGTGCCTTGGTTCTGATCGACGGCGAGCACTACGCGCCGGTCGTCCGCGACGTGCTGGGCGCGCTGCCGTACGACGTCGTGGCGGCGCTGCTCGTGGGCGGGACGGAGAAGGCACGGGGCGACGACGAGTACGGCGTGCCGCTCGTCGACTCGCTCGACGCGGTGGACGTGGACGTCGTCGTCGACCTCTCCGACGAGCCGGTGCTCGGGCCGCGCGAGCGAATGCTCTGGGCGTCGCGCGCGCTCGCGCTGGGCATGCCGTACGTCGGCTCCGACTTCCGCTTCGAGCCGCCGCCATTCGAGCGCATCGACGTCCCGTCGCTCGCGGTGATCGGCGTCGGCAAGCGGGTCGGGAAGACCGCGGTCGCCTGCCACGTCGCGCGCACACTGGCGCACGATCGCCGCGTCGTCGTCGTGGCGATGGGGCGGGGAGGGCCGGCCGAGCCGGAGCTGGTCGAGACCGCGCCGACGGTCGACGATCTCGTCGCCCTTTCGCGCGCGGGCCGGCACGCGGCTTCCGACCATCTTGAGGCGGCGGCGCTCGCAGGCGTTCCGGCGGTCGGCTGCCGCCGGGCGGGCGGCGGCATGGCCGGCGCACCGCTTGCGGACAACGTCCTCGAAGGCGCGTTCGTCGCGGCGCGGCTCGAGCCGGATCTCATCGTCTTCGACGGGAGCGGGGCGGCGCTGCCGCCGATCGCGGCCGATCGGCGGATCCTCGTCGTGAATGGTTCCCACGACATCCGCGCCGGCTTGAACGCGTTCCGCGTCCTCGTCTCCGACCTCGTCGTCGACACGGGTGGCGCCGACCGGAAGGAGATCGCCGCAATCGCCAACGTGCCGATCGTCTCCGCGGAGCTCCGTCTGCACGCGATGGAGCCGCTGGCGGGTCGTCGCACCGCGGTCTTCACGACGGGACCGGCGCCGACCGAAGAGCTTGACGCCGACGTCGTCCATGTCTCGCGGAACCTCGCCCGCCGCGATGCCCTCCTTGCCGAGCTGGAGACGATCGACGCTGAGGTCTATCTCGTGGAGCTGAAGGCGGCCGCGATCGACGTGGTTGCCGAGCACGCGCTCGCGCGCGGCGCCGACATCGTCCTCGCCCGGAACGACGTCGTCTCGGAGGAGCTCGACGAGCGGCTCCCCGTCCTCGTCGCGGAGCGGAGCCTCTCCTGATGACGGAGCCGCGCCGGATCATGCCGCTGCCGCTCGGCGGCGGAGAGCTCGGGCTTCCATATTCGCGCGGGCTGATGGCGAGGTCGCTCATGGCCGCCGGCGTCGCCGCTCACCGGGCGTACGCGCTCGCGAGCCGGGTCGGCGACGACCTCGCGGAGCGCGGTGCGGGAGAGGTCGAGCTTGCGCGCCTCGAAGAGCTCTCGGTGGACGTGCTCGGCGAGGACGAAGGCAGCGAAAGCATCCAGCGACTGCGGCGCTACCAGGAGCTGCGCGAGCTCGACCTCCCGATCATCGTCTTCATCGGCGGCGCGACGGGCACCGGGAAGTCGACCGTCGCCACCGAGCTCGCCTACCGCTTTGGGATCACGCGGGTCACGTCCACGGACTTCGTTCGCCAGACGATGCGCGCGTTCTTCTCCGACGACTTCATGCCGTCGCTCCACCACTCGAGCTTCGAGGCGGGCGACCCGTTCCCTGACGCAGACGATCCTCTGGAGTTCGGCTTCCTCTCGCAGTCGCGCAACGTCCTCGTCGGGGTGCGCGCCTCGTCGGAGCGTGCGCTCGAGGAGGGCTGGTCGCTCGTGCTCGAAGGCGTCCATCTCGTGCCGGGCATGGTCGAGCTGCCGAGTCCCGAGCGGGCCGTCTCCGTCTTCGTCGTCCTCTCGATCGAGGACGAGGACGAGCACGTGCGGAACTTTCACTATCGCGACGAGGACTCCGAGCGACCGCTCTCGCGCTACCTCGAGCGGTTCGACGACATCCGGATCCTCCAGGAGATCATCGTGGAACGCGCGCACACAGAGGGCGTGCCGGTGATCGAGAATGACGATGCCGACCGCGCGGCGCGGACGGTGGCCGACCTCGTCCTCGACGCCGCGGACCGCAGCAGGGAGGCGAGAGCCAGATGAGCGAACAGGAATCACAGGTGGAGGGACAGGCGCAGCCATGCCATTGCCAGGCATATCTCCGGGCGACCGAGCACGCCGCGCTCGTCTCCGCTCGCTGGCTCGGCCGGGACGACGAGGCCGCCGCCGAGGAGACCGCGGCGACCGCGATGCGCTCAACGCTTGACATGCTCCCGATCAGCGGGCGCGTCGTCTTCGGCTCCCAGGACGACTCAGGTGGACTGACGCCGGGCGCGATCGTCGGCGCCGGCGGCAAGGAGGTCGACCTCGCACTCGACCCGCTCGAGGGGCGTGGCGTCGTCGCGCGCGGCGGCAACGGCGCGATGTCGATGATTGCCGTCGGTGAGGCCGGCCGCTTCACGACGCTCCCCGACATCTACATGCGAAAGATGGCCGTCGGCCCGCGCGCCCGCGGCGCCATCGATCTCCTCCGGCCGGTCGGCGAGAACATCGAAGCGATTGCGGCGGCGTTCGGCCGCGGCGTCAATGACGTGACGACGATCATCCTCGACCGCCCGCGGCATCACGATCTGATCGAGGAGATCCGCAAGTCGAGCGCGCGGATCAAGCTCATCCAGGACGGGGACGTCACCGCGGCGATCTCGGCCTCGATTCGCGGCACGAACGACCACCTCGCGATCGGGATCGGCGGCACGCGCCAGGCGGTGCTCTCCGCCGCGGCCCTCCGCTGCCTCGGCGGCGAGCTACAGGCGCAGTTCTGGCCGACGTCGCGCCGCGAGATCGACGAGCTGCGGGAGGCCGGCCTCGAGGACTACGAGCGCGTCTTCCGCACGGAAGATCTCGCGCCGGGAGAGGTGATCGTCGCGGCGACCGGCGTCTCGAACGGCGACCTGCTCCGCGGCGTCCGCTTCCTCGCCGACAGCGCGCGGACGCACTCCCTCGTGATGTGCACGCGCTGCAACTGGGTGCGGTTCGTCGACGGGATCCACTTCTTCGCCCGCGAGCGGCGCGAAGAGGTGCGCTTGCTGGGGTACTAGGCCGGAGGCTAAACCTGCGGCTTAGCCGGAGGCTCCTCCCGCTCCCCGGCGCGCGCCGTAGGCGCCCGCCGCGGCGGGCAACGAACTCTCAGCACGGAGGCGCGGAAGACCGCGCTCTTCCGCGCCGGAGTTCCTCATGTCCGCGAACGAGTGCGCAGCACTCGTTCGCGAGCTAATCACCCGGGCGACGCAGGAACCACCAGGCGAACACGGCGAAGCCGCCGATCGGCACGACGATCGAGAGGATGACCGCCGCTTCCTTCCAGCCGGTGCCGACGCCGAGGAGCACGCCGGAATCGTACGCGGCCCTACACTGGCGGCGTGCCGACGCGTGAAGACGTGATGGAGATTCTCCGGACGGTCGAGGATCCCGAGCTCGGGATGGACATCGTCGATCTCGGGCTGGTGTACGAGGTCGAGGTGACGGACTCGAAGGTGAAGATCACGTACGGCCTCACGTCGATGGGCTGCCCTGCCGGCCCGCTCATCGCGCAGGACATCGACGGCGCCGCCCGGCAGGTGGAAGGCGTCGAGGACGTCGAGCTCGAGCTGACGTTCGACCCGCCGTGGACGCCGGACAAGATGTCCGACGACGCGAAGTTCATCCTCGGCTTCGGCTAGCGCGTCTTCAGATCGAGAGGACGATCTTGCCGAGCTGCTCGCCGGCTTCGAGCCGCTCGTGCGCGGCGCGGATCTCCTCGAGCGCGAAGACCTGATCGACGACCGGGCGCGCGCGGCCGCTCGCGATGAGCTCGTACGCGCCGGCGAAGTCCTCGCGCGTCCCCATCGTCGAACCGAGGATCGAAAGCTGCTTCCACCAGATCCGATGCAGTTGCGCCGGCGGATTCGGGCCGGTCGTCGCTCCGCAGACGGCGATTCGGGCGCCTTGCGCGGCGACGTCGAGCGACGTCTTCCACGTCGCCTCGCCGACGTGCTCGACCACGACGTCCACGCCGCGCCCGTCCGTGGCCTCCTTGACCGCGGCCTTTACGTCCTCGGTGGCGTGGTTGAGCGCAAGGTCGGCGCCGAGCTCGCGCGCGCGTTCGAGCTTCGCGTCGCTCGAGGAGGTGACGACCACGCGGGCGCCGAGCGCCTTCGCGATCGCGAGCGCCGCCGTCGAGACGCCGCTGCCGATCCCCCAGGTGAGCACCCATTCGCCCTCCTCGAGACGGGCGCGCGTCACGAGCATCCGGTACGCGGTCTCGAAGACGAGCGGGAACGCCGCCGCCTCCTCGAAGGTCAGATCGCCCGGAATGGGGTAGACGTTGGTCGCGGGCACGGCGATCAGCTCCGCGTTGGTCCCGTCGCAGTGCTCCCCGATCACATGGATCCCGTTGGCGGTCTCGATGCCCGGGTTGAGGACGACGCGCTCGCCCGTGTCGACGCGGATGCCCGCGCCGTCCGCGCCGAGGATCCGCGGCTTCGGGACGGACGGCATCCCTTTGCGGATCCAGACGTCGAGGTGGTTCAGCGCAGAAGCCTTAAGCCGGATGAGGACTTCTCCGGCTGCAGGAGCCGGATCCGGCACCTCTTCGAGCATGAGCACCTCCGGTCCGCCGTCCTCGTGAATCCGCACCGCGCGCACCGCGGCAGACTATCGGGGTGACCGCGGCGGAACTCGAAGCGCTCGCCAGCGAGCTCGGGCTCGACGCGGTCGGCGCCGCGCCTGCCGGCCCGTACACCGAGACCGAGCGCCACATCCGGGAGCGGCAGCGAACGCGGCCTTTTCGCCGACATGCGCTTCACGATGGCGCGGCCGGAGGAGTCGTGCCACCCGGAGACGCTCCTCCCGAACGCGCGGACGGTCGTCTCCGCGGCGCTCTGCTACTGGCTCCCAGAGCCGGAGCGCCCGGCGGGACACGGACGCCTGCCGCGCTACACGTGGTTCGACGCGTACGCCGTCCTCCGGGAGAAGCTCGATGAGCTGGGCAGGCACATCGGCGGCAAGTACCGCGTCCTCGTCGACGAGAACCAGCACGTCGACCGCGAGGCGGCCGCGCGTAGCGGCGTCGGCTTCTACGGAAAGAACACGCTGCTCATCACGCGGCGGCACGGCTCTTGGGTCGTGCTCGGGACGCTGATCAGCGACGCCGGAATCGAGTCCACGCCGCCGCTCGACGCGGACTGCGGCGAGTGCCGCCTCTGTATCGACGCCTGCCCGACCGGCGCGCTCGACGAGCCGGGAGTGCTCGACTCGACGCGCTGCCTCTCGTACTGGACGCAGGCGGCCGCGCCGCCGCCCGAGGAGTTCCGCCCGCACATCGGCGCCCAGGTCTACGGTTGCGACATCTGCCAGGACGTGTGCCCATGGAACCGCGGCGTCGAGAAACGGCGCGCCGGCCAGGCGCTGCCGTCCGGCGCGACTCCGCACGTCTCGCTGGCCGACTGGCTGAACGCCGATCCCGACGAGCTGCGGCGCGAGTTTGCGCGCCTCTACGTCCCGCGCAACGACGGCCGGCGGCTTCAGCTGAACGCACGGATCGCGGCGGAGAACATCGGGATGTCCGATGTGGCCTAGGCGGCCGGGTCAGTGGCTCGTCGTTCTCCGGGCGGTGCTCGTCGTCGTTGCGGTCGTCACTGTCGCGCTGACCGACCTGCCGTCGTCCCATGTGCCGTGGGCGTGGGCGGTCGTGGGGTTCTTCGCTCTCGCCACCCTTGTCTCGGCCGCGCTCGCCCGCATCCAGCTCGATCGCATCGCCGGCGTCCGCGCGCTCGTCCTCGTCGTCGTCTGCGACGGCGTGGTCGCGATCGGCTTCGTCGCGGTCTTCTCGTACCAGGCAGGGGAGCCGTACCGCGCCCTCTACCTCATCCCGATTGCGGAGGCCGCGCTCCGGTTCGGGCTCCTCGGTGGCGTGCTCGGCGGCGCCGTGATGACGGGCGCGACGATCGTCATCGACGAGCTCGGCCCGGGCGTGCAGTGGCGCGCCGCACTCGTGCGGATCGTCGTGGGGATGCTCGCCGGCATCGTGATCGGGCGGCTGCGAGACGAGCTCCGTCAGCGCGCGGACGTGCTCGAGGCCGCGAACCGCGTGGCCCGGGCGCTCGCCTCCTCACTGGAGCTCGACGACGCGTTCGGCGCCTTCATCCGCGAACTGCGAGGCCTCGTGGCCTTCGAGCGCACGGCGATCGTCCTCGTCGAGGGCGACACGGCGACCACGATGGCTACCGCCGGCCGCGGCGCGAACGAGATCTTCCCGCCCGGGAACGCGGACCCGCTCGGCGGCTCGGTCCTCGAGCAGGTTCTTCAGGGCCACATCGTCGTGCGGCGAGATCTCGAGGACCGCGACTACGCCGAGGACGACCTCCTCCTCGGGCTCGGGCTGCGCAGCGAGCTCGTCGCGCCCCTGCTGCTCGGGGCGCAGACGATCGGGATGCTCACCCTCTCGCGTACGAGCCCCGACGCGTTCAGCGACGACGAGATCGAGCTCGTCGCGCTCCTCGGCCGGCTCGTGGCGACCGCGGTCCAGAACATCCGCGCCTACGACGCCGAGCGGCACCGCGTCGAGGAGCTCGCGCGGCTCTCCGCGCTCAGGGCCGACTTCGTCTCGCTCGTCTCCCACGAGCTGCGGAGCCCGATGGCCGCGGTGATCGGCGCCGCGCGCACGCTGCAGGAGCGATCGCGGCTCCTGAGCGCCGGGCAGCGGGAGTCGCTCCTCGCGCTCATCGCCGACGAGACGGACCGCCTAGCCTCACTCGTGGCCGACGTCCTCGACACCTCGCGGCTCGAGGCCGGCACCTTCAGCTACCGGTTCGAGGACGTTGACGTCAGCAGGCTCGTGATCGATGCCGTCGAGGCGGCGATGCTCACGCAGCAGGACGGCCCGGTCGTCGCGGCCGTTGCCGGCCCGCTGCCCGCGATTCGCGGCGACCGGGCGCGGCTGCGGCAGGTGCTCGGCAACCTGATCGACAACGCGGTCAAGTACTCGCCGGAGGACGGGGAGGTCGAGGTGAGGGCGTTTGCGACGGACGGCGGCGTCAGGGTCTCCGTCCGCGACACCGGTCCCGGCATTCCGCGGGAGCAGCAGAGCCGCATCTTCGAGAAGTTCGGTCGCGTGGACGTGCCGGGTAGTTCGAAGCCCGGCACCGGCCTCGGGCTCTTCATCGCGCGCTCGATCGCCGAGGCGCACGGCGGCACACTCGACGTCAGCTCGATCCCGCGGGAGGGAGCAACCTTCGTGCTGACGCTGCCGACCGACGTCGCCTAGGCCGGCGCGCGGAGCCGCTCGACGCCGAACTCCTTCGCGAGCGCCTTCGCCCGCGTGGCGATCCGCGGCCGGAGATCCGCCGGCTCGACGAGCACCGCATCGCCGCGCCCGGCAAAGATCTCGCTCTCGAGCCACTCGTCGTCGCCGTAGGGGCGCTCCGCCAGCGCCGTCCCGTCGGTCAGCCGCCGCGCGCCGCGCTCGGCGGCGAACCGGGCGACGTCCTTCGCGTAAAGGATCTGCGCAGTCCGCGCGTTCCGCAGTTTCGTGGGCTCGAAGCCGGGCCGAGGCTCGAAGTGCTCCTTCGTCAGCGTCGCGCTTCGCATCCGGTCGAGGCGGAACGACCGCTCGCCGCCGCTGGTCGTGTCCCACGTGTGGACGTACCAGTTGGGGAGCTCGCGGCCGAAGGAGTACGGCTCGACGAGTCGTGTCGACGGCGTTGTGTCGGCTTCTTTCTGGTACTCGATCTCGACGATCCGCTGCTCGCGCACTCCGCGCGCGAGCGTCTCGACGAGGTCGACCTCCTCGTTCCCGATGGCGGGCTCGGGCGTCCGCTCGAAATCGAACTGGCCGAACGTCTCCTCGAGTTTCTTGCGGACGCGGGCGAGTGGGGAGTGGGCGTCGGCGGCGATCATCGGGCCGACGTACTCGAGCGCGAGGCGGATCGCGCGGGCCTCGAGCGGCGTCAGGCGCGGCGCCGCGCGGAACGTGTCGCCCCAGAGCTCCTTGTCGACGTGTACCGAGTCGCCGGCGAGCTCGGCGTAGACGGTGTAACAGCCGCCGCCGAAGTTGACGAGGTTGAGGAGGGACAGGTGCTCTTCGAGCTCGTCGGGCGGGATCGACGGGAAGCTCGTGAGCAGCTGCGCCGACGGAATCTCGGCTGCGCGATCCTCGCCGCACTGCGCGAGCAGGTACGCGAGCAGCGCCTGGAGTACGGCGAACCGCTCCGGCGCAACCGGCCCCGCCGGCCGCTCGGCGATTCCGTCGCCGGCGCGCACCGCCTTCTCCCGCGCAGGCACCGGCGCCGCTCCCTCGTGGCCCTCGCGGATGCGGCGGAGCGCCGATCCGACCTCCTGCTTCAGCTCGTGCGGCTCGAGCGGCACTGCGCGCCCGTTCTGGCGCAGCACCCACGAGGCGAGCTGGGGGATGGAGGAGTACTCGGTGACGAAGACGTCGTCCTCGAGCGTTCCGGTCGTGCCATAGGCGCGCCGCACCCACCACGCGGTATCGCCGCGCACCTCGATCCGCGCGGTCCCCGCGATGTCGCCGATCTGCCACGGTGGCCGGCCGCGGTACTGCTCAACGTCGAAGTCGGTCGGCGCGCGGAAATCCCGCTCGCGCCGCGTCGCGAACTTGATGTCGCCGCGGATGCGCGAGACGCGGAAGGTGCGGATGTCCTTCCGGTCGAGATCCTGGCCGATGACGTACCAGAGGCCGTTGTCGTTGAGGAGCGCGTACGGGTTGAGCGTCCGTTCGCTCGTCTTGTCGCGGCTTATCGACCAGTACTCGAACTTCACCGTCCGCTGCTTCGAGATCGCGTTCTCGAGCTTCGCGAGGCGGCCGGGCGTCTCCGGCGAGTAGTCGGGATCGAGCACCTCGACGCGGCCCGCGGTCTCGGTCGGCGCTTCGGCGAAGCCGGGCCGCCCGAGCGCGAGATTCTGGAGCGCGAGCCGCAGCGGCTCGGCGTACGCGAACTTCCCCTCGAGAAGGTAGAAGGCGGTCTGGAGCGCTGCGAGCTCCTCGTCCTCGAGCTCGAGCTTGGGGAGGAAGTACTGCTCCGAGCGGAGCGTATACAGCTCCTCGCCGGTGAACTCGTCGCGCTGAGATTGGAGCGGGACGCCGAGCGAGAGCAGCTCCGCGCGGTCGGAGTAGAAGCGCCGCGCGAACGCCTCGTCGGACATCTCGGAGTAGCCCTCGACGTTCGACTTCACGTCCCGAGCGGTGATCGGCCGGCGCTCCGCCATCAAAAAAGCGACTAGCGAGAGCTGCCGAATCAGCTTGTCTGTGTCGTGGGACACCCACCGGTCACCCTACCCCTGGGTGCCTGTGGAACGCAGCTGTGGAAAAGCTGGGGAAGGGCGGCCTAGGCCGCGGCCTTCGTTTCCAGATGCTGGTGGGAGGGGCAGTAGTCGCGATCGGGGAGCGGCGTGCGTTGGCACGGCTTCCCCTTTCGCGTCGTCGCCCTGCAGCGGGCGATGCCGCCGTCGAGGAGACCCGACTCGATCTGCTCCTCGATGAAGTCCACCGCTGCCTTGACCCCGTTCTGGACTGCCCACGCCACCTGCGCCTGCGCCGTGATCGGGAAGTACCGCCGGATGTCCTGGAAGAGCGCCCGGTCGGGCTTGGCGAAATAGAGCGGATCGCTCGCGAGGCGCTCCATCGTCTGCTGGCACGCCTCGAGCACTCCGCGGCGCGCCTCGAGCTGGGCCGCGCGATCGGCGTACGGCTCGATCATGTCCTTGATCGAGCGGTAGATCGCGCGCGAGTACTGATACATGCACTGCTGCAGCTGGGCCGTTCTCTCTTCGATCACGTCGTCTTGCATCTCCTCGTCGACGGGCCCGGAGGGCGCATCACAAAACGGCTTTCAAGGCTCCCCTCAGCCTCGTTCGCCAACGATCCTACATCGTATAGACGCTGTTACAAAGTCGCCGGAATCGTTGTCTTCGATGCAAACGGCGTCAGCGCTGCAGCACTACGAGCCGCTCCTCGGTCATCTCGCGGATCGTGTAGGCGGGGCCTTCCTTCGTGTTGCCGGAGCCCTTGATGCCGCCGTACGGCATCTGGTCGGCGCGGAAAGTGGGCGCCTCGTTCACCGTCACGCCGCCGAACTCGAGCGCCTCCGCAGCCGCGAGCGCTGTGGACAGCGAGTTCGTGAAGATTCCCGCTTGCAAGCCGTAATCGGTGGCGTTCGCCCGAGCGTACGCGTCCGCGAGCGAGTCGACGGCGTTCACGACGCAGACGGGGCCGAAGACCTCGTCACAGACGACTTTCGCTGTCTCCGGCGCCTCGGCGAGGACGAGCGGCCCCAGCGGGTCGGCGTCGGTCGAACCGACGAGGAGCTTCGCGCCGGCCGCCTGCGCCTCCTCGACCCAGCCGGCGATGCGGGCGCGGTTGTCGGCGTCGATGACCGGCCCGACGTCGGTCTTCTCGTCGGCGGGATCGCCGGTAACGAGTGCCTCGACTCTCGGGACGAAGCGCTCGAGGAAGCCGTCGAGAACGGGCCGCTCGACGTAGATCCGCTGCACCGAGATGCAGCTCTGACCGGCGAAGGCGAACGCGTTCGCCGCGAGCTTCTGCGCCGCAGCGTCGAGATCCGCGTCAGCCGCGATGACGACCGGAGTGCTGTTACCGAGCTCGAGCCGGACGCGTTTCTGCGGCGCGCGCTCGGCGATGCTCCAGCCGACGCCGCTCGAACCAGTGAACGTGATCATCTTGACGCGCTCGTCCCCGACGAGGACGTCGCCGATCTCTCCGGACGGTCCGACGAGAACGGTGAGCCAGCCGTCCGGCAGTCCTGCCTCCTCTCCAACTCCGCGAGGAGAAGCGCCGAGAGCGGGGTCGCGCTTGCAGGCTTCAGTACCACGGGGCAGCCGGCCGCGAGCGCGGGCGCGAGCTTGTGCGCGACGAGATTGCACGGGAAGTTGAACGGCGAGATCGCGCCGATCACGCCGATCGGACGGCGCAGCGTGAAGGCGACCTTCCCGGCGCCCGCCTCCGACGCCTCCATCGGGACGACGTCGCCGGCGAGCTTGCGCGCCTCGACCGCGGCGAACGTGTACGTCGAGACGGCGCGCGAGGCCTCGACGCGCGCTGTCTTGATCGGCTTGCCCGCCTCGCCGCAGATCGTTTGGGCCATCTCTTCCTGCCGGTCGCGGAGCAGTGCAGCGGTGCGGTCGAGGATCGCGGCGCGCTCATGAGCCGGCAGCGGCGCTTCGAGGGCGCGGGCGGCGGCATCGACCGCGGCGCGCGCATCGGCGGCGGAGCTGGTCTCGACGGTGCCGACGACGTCGCCGGAGTAGGGGGAGCGAACCTCGATCACGGCGTGAGAGTCTATGCGCGTGATCGAGGCGCATCTCGTGGCAGAGCTCGAGGTCGACGGCGAGACCTGTCCGTGCTTCGTCCACACGATCGACCATCCGGACGGTCTCGTCCTCGTCGACACCGGGATGATCGAGTCGACGCCGGTGATCGACGAGTACTGGCATCCGATCATCCATCCGCTGCCCGACGAG
Source organism: uncultured Actinomycetes bacterium (assembly GCA_963737515.1). GTDB lineage: Bacteria > Actinomycetota > Thermoleophilia > Gaiellales > Gaiellaceae > Palsa-739. Next base: position 300,107 of record CAVTSV010000001.1, read on the forward strand.
CTCGTCGGGCGCGTCGCGCACGTCGTCATCACGCACATGCACTTCGACCACCACGGCGGAAACCGCCTCTTCCCGGGCATCCCGATCCACATCCAGCGCGTCGAGCTCGAGGATGCCCGGACGCGGGACGACTACACGATGCGCGAGTGGATCGACTTCCCCGGCATGAACTACGTCGAGCACGACGGCGAGGTGGAGATCCTGCCCGGCGTGCGGCTTGTTCCCGCGCCAGGGGAGACGCGCGGCCATCAGATCGTCGTCGTGGAGACGGACGCGGGAACCGTGGTTCTCGGCGGCGACGTCGGCCATTCGTTCAAGGAAGTCGGGCTGGCGGACACGCCGGGGAAGCAGTACGTGATCGAGCTCGGCGCGCCTGTCTACCTCGCGCACCACGAGCAGCCAGACGTGCCTCGGGCCGCTCCGCCGGGCTAGAGTCTCCGCCGTGGACGCGCTCATCGTCGACGCCGTTCGCAGCCCGATCGGCCGGAGGAACGGCACGCTCTCGCACATCCGCGGTGACGAGCTCTCCGCGCAGGTCGTGAACGCGCTCGTCAAGCGCAACTCCGTCGATCCGGCTCAGATCGAGGACGTCCAGTGGGGTTGCGTGAGCCAGGTCGACGAGCAGGCCTGGAACATCGGCCGCAACGTCGCGCTCACCGCCGGCTGGCCGTTCTCCGTCGCAGGCACGACCGTCGACCGGCAGTGCGGCTCGTCGATGCAGACGAACTTCAACGCAGCGGCCGCGGTCATGTCCGGCCAACTCGACCTCGTCGTCTCGGGCGGCGTCGAGATGATGTCGCGCGTCCCCATGGGCTCGAACAACGGCTCGATGTCCCCGCTCGTGTACGAGCGCTACGACATCGTGATGCAGGGGATCTCGGCGGAGGAGATCGCCAAGCAGTGGAACCTCTCCCGCGAGGAGCTCGACCGCATCTCGTACGAGTCGCACATGCGCGCGGCGCGCGCGATCGACGAGGGGCGCTTCGACAAGGAGGTCATCGCGGTCGACGTCGACGTTCCCGAACCGGATGACGGCGGCGGCGCTCCGACGCTGACGCGCGTCCGCTTCGCGGTCGACGAAGCCGTTCGGCGCGAGACGACGCTCGAGAAGATGGCGTCGCTACAGCCGGCGTTCATCCCCGACGGCGTCGTGACGGCCGGGAACTCCTCCCAGATCGTCGACGGCTCGGCGGCGGTGCTCGTCGCGTCCGAGGCGAAGGCTGCGGAGCTCGGTCTGACGCCGCGGGCGCGGTTCGTGTCCTTTGGCGTCGTCGGCGTCGAGCCGCACCTGATGCTGCACGGGAACCCCGAAGCTTCGGCGAAGGCGCTCGCGAAGGCCGGGCTGACGTGGGGCGACATGGACGTGATCGAGGTCAACGAGGCGTTCGCGTCGGTCGTCTCCCAGTTCCTCGCCGACAGCGGCCTGCAGGAGCGCTACGAGGCCAGTGACGTGAATCCGAACGGCGGCGGCATCTCGCTCGGTCATCCGCTCGGTGCGACCGGTGCCAGGATCACGGCGACGCTCGTCTCGGAGCTCGAGCGGCGGCAGGGTCGCTACGGGCTCGCGACGATGTGCATCGGCTTCGGCCAGGCCATCGCTGCTGTCATCGAGCGCGTCTAGCTGAGCTCACCGCCCGCGTTTTAAACTCCTCAAATGACTGACGTCGCCGCCGAGAACCTCGAGGCGCAAGAAGCGTGGAACGGCGTTCTCTTCGATCGGTTCCTGCTGTACCGCGACATTGTCGTCGCCGGCCTCAGCGTTTTGGGAACGAGGCGCTTCGCGTCTATCCACCGCGGGTCGGTGACCGGGTGCTCTATGTCGGTTGTGGGTTCGGGGACACGACCCAGCAGCTGGCGGAGCTCGTCGGGCCATCCGGTTCGGCGCTCGGAGTCGACATTGCGCCGAGGTTCATCGAGCAAGCACGGGTCGAGGCCGAGGAAGCCGGGATCGCGAATGCCCGATTCGAGGTCCGCGATGTGCAGCTGACGACGTTCGAGGACTCCTTCGACTACGTGTTCTCTCGTTTCGGGACGATGTTCTTCGACAACCCGGTTCCGGCGCTCCGCAACATCCGGGCTGCGATGCCGGCGGACGCCTTCCTGTGCTCGGTCGTCTGGCGGCGGAAGGTTGACAACCCGTGGCTGCACGTCGCCGAGGAAATCGTCAAGCCGCTGCTCCCCGATCCCGACGAGACCGAGACGGACGAGCCCCGTTGCAGGCCGGGCCCGTTCTCGATGGCCGACGCGGACACGACGACCGGCCAGTTGCGCAGCGCGGGCTTCCACGACATCACGCTCAGGCGTTACGACGCGACTCTGAGCTTCGGCAGTAGCCTCGACCGGGCCGTGGAGATGAATCTCGCGCTCGGCCCGGCCGCCGAGGCGCTACGGCTCGCCGGCGAGCGTGGAACAGAGATGCGCCCTGAGCTCGAAGAGCTCCTACATGGCGCCCTCGTGCAATTCGTGCAGGACGACGGCGACGTTGCCGCCCAGGCCTCCTCCTGGATCGTCACCGCCCGCGCGTAGCTGAGCGCTAGGACAGCGTGCGCTCGAGCCTGGGCGTAGGATTGCCGCGATGGACGCGACCATCCGCGAAGGCCAAGCGCCGGCGGTCGTCGTCTCGCTCGAGCCGGGCGAGAAGCTGACGGCGGAAGCCGGAGCGATGATGTTCGTCTCCGGCGACATCGCGATGGAGGTCGAGATGCCCGGCGGCCTCGCCGGCGGCCTGAAGCGCAAGGTGATGGCCGGCGAAAGCATGTTCGTTACGCGCTACACGGCAAACGGCGCGGGCGCGGTCGGCATCACCGGCCCGTTCCCCGGCTCGATTCGCCAGCACGAGCTCGACGGGGAGATCATCTGCGAGCGCCATGCGTACCTTGGTCACGTCGGCGACGTCGAGATCGAGGGCGCCTTCTCCCAGCGGCTCGGGATGGGGATCCACGGCGGCGGCGAGGGATTCACCCTGCAGCGGCTGAAGGGGAAGGGAACCGTCTGGCTCCACGGCGGCGGCGACTTCATGGACTTCGACCTCGCGGACGGGCAGCGGCTGATCATCGACACCGGCTGCATGGTCATGATCGAGCCAAGCGTCAAGTACGACGTGAAGCTTCAGGGTGGCGTCGCGAAGAGCCTGTTCGGCGGCGAGGGCTTGTTCCTCGTCCACATGACCGGGCCGGGTCACGTCACGCTGCAGACCCTGCCCTTTTCCCGCACGGCCCGCCGCGTGCTCCAAGCAGCCGGCGGCGGCCGCGACGAGGCGGCCGGACTCGGCGTGGGCGGCATTCTCGGCAAGATCCTCGAATAGAAGGAGTGAGTGATGGGTTTCCTCGACAAGGCGAAGCAGGCGGCCGAACAGGCTGCGACGAAGGCGAAAGAGGGCGTCGAGGACGTCCAGCAGAAGCGGGAGCTCTCGCAGGCGTACGGGGAGCTCGGGAAGACGGCGTTCGAGTTGGTAGACGCCGGTGAGGTCTCGCATCCGCGCCTCGAGGCGACGGTTGCGAAGATCCGCGACCTGAATGCGAAGCTCGCGGAGTCCCCTGCCGCAGTGAGCGCGTCGACCGACGGTGGCGACTCGTCGCAGCCGCCGGCAATGCCCACGTAACCGCAGCTGGACCGTCCCTACGTCGAGCGAGCGCGGGCTGAGCTCGCGCCTCCGCCTGCTCGGATGAGAGGACGCTCTCGCGCAGGCGACGGCACTCTCCCTTGAGGTCGTCAGGGAGGCACGCGACGGAACTGTCCACATCTTCCACGGAATCCACAGCCGCTTGCGCGGCGGACGTGAACGAGGGATGGTCGGCAACAGTGGTCTTGCCGACTCGCGGCCGGCGTAGGGAACGGGCACTCACCGAGGCCGAGGCGTACGCGCGCTGCTACGGCTACAGCCGGGCCCTGATTCCCGTTCGGATACCGGCCGCGACGGACAGGCCCGACCCGGCCCGGGCGGAGTTCCTCCGCGCGCTCGCCGAGCACGCCACGAGTTCGTAACTCGTTCGTTTAGGCTCCGGCGCGATGAAAGTCGGAGTCGTCGGACTGGGAACGATGGGCGCGGGCATCGCACAGCTCGCCGTCGAGGCAGGTCTCGAGACGGTCGGGCGCGAGATGACCCCCGAGCTGGGGGAGAAGGCGCGCGGCCGCATCGACCACTTCCTGACCCGCAAGGTCGAGAAGGGGCAGATCGCGTCCTACGACATCGGGCTCCTCTCGACGACGACCAACGTCGCCGACTTCGCCGACTGCGACGTCGTGATCGAGGCGATCGTCGAGGAGCTCGCGCCGAAGCGGGAGCTGTTCGCCGAGCTCGAGCGGGTCTGCCGGCCCGACGCAGTGCTCGCGACGAATACTTCGGCGCTGTCGGTGACCGAGATCGCCGGCGCCGTCTCGACACCGGAGCGCGTCGTCGGCATGCACTTCTTCAACCCGGCGCCCCTCATGCCGCTCGTGGAGATCGTCCGCGCCGAGCTAAGCGGAGACGAGGCGTTCGACACCGCCTACGCGCTGGCGGAGAAGCTCGGCAAGCACCCGATCCGCTGCCACGACACACCGGGCTTCGTCGTCAACCGCGTCCTCATCCCGCTGCTCAACGATTGCGTCCGCGTCCTCGACGAGGCGCGCGTCACGCCGGAGGATCTCGACGCCGGGATGAAGCACGGTGCGGGCTGGCCGATGGGGCCGTGCGAGCTCGTCGACCTCGTCGGATTAGACGTGCATGTGCATGCAAGCGAAGCGCTTTGGGAGAAGCTCCGCGAGCCGCGGATGGCGCCGCCGGCCCGGCTCGTTGCGATGGCGAACGCAGGCTTGCTCGGCCGCAAGAGCGGCCGCGGTTTCTACGCGTACGACGAGAGCTAGTTAGGCCGCGAGAGGCAGGGCGGGCTCGGCTTCGGGCTGCTCGGAAGGAGCCGGGACAGGCGCCGGGTCCAGCGAGAGCATCAGGTCGAGCGTGAGCGCACTGAGGACGGCCGAAGACGCGCTCGCGAGCACGCGCGAGGCAGCGTCGTCGGAGAAGCCGTTCACGCGCAGAGCGGCACCGAGCTCGTCGACGAGCGACGTGAGCCGTTCAGAGCGGTCCTGAAGTGCTGCGGGCGACATCTCGAAGGACAGATTCGCGTAGGAATCGGACGTTCCTGCCCCGGTGTGGGGACTACGCTGAGGCCTGCGATGCGGCGGATCCTGCTCAGCCTGACGGCCGCTGCCGTCCTGATCCTTCCGGCGGCCGCCACTGCACGCGCCCAGGCTCACCATCCCGCCGGATTCCTCGTCGTCCGCAACGCCTCGACCGACGGCGGCGTGACGGGCAGCCCGGTCGTCACGGTCGTCGTGCGGGGATTCGTGATCGGCCGGATCCAGCAGGAGGGCGTCGTCCAGCTCTACCACCTCGCCTCCGGCGCGGGCTCCCTCGCGGCGCAGGCCTCCGGTGCGGACGTCTCGCGGCGCACCGTCATCTGGCGCGGCGTGCCCGGGACGGCGTTCGGCGGCAGCGACTTCCGCTTCCGCGCCGTCGGCGGCGTCTGGCGCGTCGTGATCTACGGCGCGGGTGTCTCGGTGTACGCCGGCGGGCACGGCCGCGTCATACTCCACGGCTCCATCTCATACCCCACGGCCGACGGGGAGTACGCGCTCAACGGGCACCACTTCACGTCTCTGCCGACGGGCGAGGTCACTCGGCGGATCGAAGGGCGATGAGCGAGAACGAGCCCCAGAAGGAGACGATTCTCGTGGTCGAGGACGAGGAGGCGATCTCGTCCTTCGTCGCCGCATACCTCCGCAAGGACGGATTCGACGTCAAGGCGACGGTGAGCGGGCGGGAGGCACTCCGCTTCGTCCGCTCCGCGCAGCCGTCCCTCGTGGTTCTCGACTTGATGCTCCCCGACCTCGACGGGATGGAGGTCTGCCGGCGGATCCGCGAGAGCAGCGACCTCCCAATCCTGATGCTCACTGCGCGCGACGACGATCTCGACAAGATCGCGGGCCTCGACGCGGGCGCCGATGACTACCTCACGAAGCCGTTCAACCCGCGCGAGCTCGTGGCGCGCGTGCACGCGATCCTCCGTCGCGGCACCGAGCGCCCGCACGGGGAAGGGCGCACCCTCGAGCACGGCGAGCTCGTGCTCGACGCCGGCAGTCGTGAGTGCCACGTCGGCGACACGGAGATCCGGCTCGCGCCGAAGGAGTTCGACCTCCTCTGGGAGTTGCTCGACCACCGCGGCCTCGTCCTCACGCGCGACCAGCTCCTCGAGCGCGTCTGGGGCTACACCTTCGCCGGCGACACGCGCACGGTCGACGTCCACGTCCGGCAGCTGCGGAAGAAGCTGGAGGACGCGTCCCCGATCGTGACCGTGTGGGGGATCGGCTACAAGGCGGCGGCCGCACCGGCCGCGCCGGCCGCGTCGTAGGCGGCGCCGTGCTCAGGTCGCTGCGCTTTCGGCTGCCGGCGCTCTTTCTCCTCGGGATCGTCCTCGCGGCTGTCGTCGCCGCGCTCATCGCCGTCCGCTTCTTCCAGGACTACACGCGCACGCGCGCCGCGCACGAGCTGCAGGCGGAGTCGGCCGGGATCGTCCAGCTCTACACGCAGCAGGCGGGGATCGGCAATGTGCCGGTCGGCAGCCTCCACCGGGCGATCGGCGGCGACAGCATCTTCTGGGTGCCGGGCGTCCCCGGCGCCTCACTCTTCGCGGGCGGCGTGCCGGTGCTGCCGCGCACCGCCGTCCAGTTCTCCTCGCTCGTCGGCGCCGGCCCACATACGATCGACCTCACGACCGGCGGGAAGGGCTACCTCGCCGTCGCACAGATCGTCAAACTCGCCGGGATCCCAGCCGGCGCGATCGTCGTCGCGAAGCCGAACTCGGCGCTCACGAGCCGCTGGCTGCAGCTGCTCGGCGAGCTCGCGATTGCGTTCGGGATCGGGATTCCGGTCGCCGGCCTTCTGGTCGTCTTCTTCTCCCGTGCTGTGGCACGGCCCCTCGAGGCGCTGACGCGAGCCGCCGACGAGGTCGCGGCGGGCAATTACGACGTCGTGCTGCCGGGGCCGGGTGGCGGGAGCGAGATCGAGCGGCTCGCGAGGCGGTTCGGAGAGATGGCCGCGAAGCTCGCGGAGTCGGAGCAGCTGTCCCGCCACTTCCTGATGTCCGTCTCCCACGAGTTGCGCACGCCGCTTACCGCGATCCGCGGCCACGTCTCGGCTCTGCGGGAGGGCGTGATGGACGACGAGGACTCGCGCCGGCGCTCGCTCGACGTCGTCGCGGAGGAGGGAGCGCGGCTCGAGCGACTCGTCGGTGACGTGCTCGATCTCGCGAAGCTCGACGCGCGGCGGTTCGCGCTGCTGCGCGAGGAGGTCGACATGCGCGTCCTCTGTGAGCGCGCCCACGCGGCTTTCACAACAGAGGCGCAGGCGCGTGGGATCGACTACGAGCTGTCGGTCGGCGGCGGCGCGGTCCTGGTCACCGACGGCGACCGCGTCCTCCAGATCGTCTCCAACCTCCTTGCGAACGCGATCCAGTGGACGCCGGCTGGCGGGCGGGTCGACCTGACGCTCGCGGCGGACGAGACCGAGGTGACGGTGACCGTCGCGGACACCGGTCCGGGTATCGCGCAGGAGGAGCGGGAGCGGATCTTCCGGCCGTTCTGGTCGGGCCACGGCGGCGGGACGGGTCTCGGGCTGACGATTGCGAGCGAGCTCGCGTCCGCGCTCGGGGGACGGCTGGAGGTCGAGAGCGAGTCCGGCCACGGCAGTCGCTTCGTGTTCGTACTGCCGCGCGAGGTCTAGCTCTTAGCTGGCGTGCCGGTCGCGGTCTTCGAGGCGGTAGACGACCGCCCCTTCGCGCTGTAGGCGCGTCTCGAGCTGGCTGATCCGATCCTCGACGCTGCGCCATCCGGCGGCGATCAGGTCGACGAGCAGGGAGAGATCGTCGACGCGCGCGTGTCGCTCGGCTCCGACGTCGCCTTCGATCCGCTCGAGCCGGCGGATCACCTGGTTCATCAGCCCGCGCACCTCGGCGAGATGCCGGGCGCTCGGCCGGAAGTGCTGGCGGATGCCGTCCTCGATCGCTACGGGCAGACCCGCCTCGAGCTCAGCCGTCGTCGCGGCGAGCGCCTCGATCGCGCTCCGAGCGCGCTCGAGCGCCGTATCGAACGCGGCAGGATCGGTGCGTCCCTCGGACGCGTCCTCCAGCTGCTGCTTGGCGCGCGCGATCGCGTCTCCATCCATGGCGGCGACGATACAAAGGGCCTCGGATGGACGTCGTCAGCCATGTCTCTCCTCGACACGTCCGGTACCAGGTTCCGGACGTGTCCGGGATCGATACGGCCTAGAGGAACCTCGAATCCGTGATTCTTCCTGCAAAGGGGAGTCTTCAGAATGCTTCAAGGCGCGGCATTCGTCGGCTCGGAGCCTGCCCCGAGGGGACCTGGCCGGTACCAGGTTCCAGACATGGCTGCTCGGTACCTTGGCCGGATGGACGTCGACGAGCTCGACTACGACCTCCCGCACGCGCTGATTGCGCAGCATCCGGCTGAGCGGCGGGACGCCTCGCGGCTGCTTGTTTACGACCGCGCGAGTGGGGACGTGCGACACCGCAGCTTCGCCGAGCTCCCGGAGGAGCTGTCCGGCGAGCTCGTCGTCGTCAACGACACGAAGGTCGTCCCGGCCCGGATCCCCATCGAATCTCCGCGCGGCGAGGTGCTGCTGCTCGAGCTGCGCAGGGACGGAACGTGGGAGGCGCTCGCCCGGCCGACGCGCCGCCTGAAGCCGGGCTACCGCTACGGGCCGGTCGAGCTGCTCGAGCACCTCGGCGAGGGGCGCTGGCTGGCGCGGCTCGACGGCGAGCCCGACGGCCAGACGCCGCTGCCGCCGTACATCACCGAACCGCTCGCCGATCCGTCCCGCTACCAGACCGTCTACGCGCGCATAGCCGGCTCGGCCGCCGCGCCGACCGCAGGCCTCCACTTCACGCCCGAGCTGCTCGCGCAGCTCGATCCGGCGCGGGTGACGCTCCATGTCGGCCTCGACACCTTCCGGCCGGTCACCGAGCCGCGCCTCGAAGAGCATGCGATCCACGGCGAGCGGTACGAGGTCGCGGCCGAGGAGTGGGAGCGGATCCACGCCGCTGAGCGCGTCCTCGCCGTCGGGACGACGACGGTCCGCGTGCTCGAGACCGTCGCAGGCGGCGGGCCTCTCGCCGGCCGCACCGAGCTGTTCATCACGCCGGGCTTCGAGTTCCAGCGTGTCGACGCGCTCCTTACGAACTTCCACCTGCCGCGCTCGACGCTGCTCGCGCTCGTCATGGCGTTCGCCGGGGTGGAGGAGACGCGCGAGCTGTATCGCCTCGCGATCGACGAGCGGTACCGCTTCTACTCGTTCGGCGATGCGATGCTCATCCGATGACAAGACCGCGCAGCGCGAACGAGTGGCGGAACTTCTGGCGGGACGGCGGCGAGCGCGAGCTCCACGCGCAGCTCGACGAGTTCGCTCCGTACTCCGTCCGGATCGCGACCTTGCTCGGAAGCGCCGCGCCGCTGCGCGCGGTCGTCGCGGAGCTGGGCCGGATCCGCGAGCACGACCTTCACGCACCCGCCGACCGCGCCCGGGACGAGGAGATCGCAGGCCGCATCCACGTCTGGTTCCCGGGGACGCGATGAGCGCGTTCGAGGTCACTGCCCGCGACGGAGCCGCCCGTGCCGGAGTCCTGCACACGGCGCACGGAGACGTCCGGACGCCCATCTTCATGCCGGTGGGGACGAAGGCGACCGTCAAGGCCGTCGACCCCGACGAGCTGCGCGCGCTCGGAGCCCAGATCGTCCTCGCCAACACCTACCACCTCCATTTGCGCCCCGGTGAGGAGCTGATCGAGGAGCTCGGCGGCCTGCACGCGTTCATGGGCTGGGACGGCCCGATCCTCACGGATTCCGGCGGTTTCCAGGTCTTCTCCCTCCGCGACACGCTGCTCGAGGCGGACGACGACGGCGTGACGTTCCGCTCGGTCTACGACGGCGCGGTCGAACGGCTCACGCCCGAGCTCGCGGCGCAGGTACAGGAGCGGCTCGGCTCCGACATAGCGATGTGCCTCGACATCTGCCTTCCCGCGGGCGCGGAGCGCATCGAGCTCGAGGAGGCGGTGCGGCGCACGACGCTCTGGGCACGGAAGCAGCGCGACCTGCCGCGTGCGCCGGGCCAGCTCCGCTTCGCGATCACGCAGGGCGGGCTGGACGAGGAGTTGCGCCGCCGTTCGTCGGAGGAGCTCGTCGAGCTCGGCTTCGACGGCTACGCGATCGGCGGGCTGAGCGTGGGGGAGCACCGCGAGCCGATGTTCGAGGCGACGAGCGCCGCCGCGGCGTTCCTCCCGGAGGAGAAGGCGCGCTATTTCATGGGAATCGGCGACCCGGCAGGCGTGCTCGAGGTGATCGCGCGCGGCGTGGACATGTTCGACTGCGTTCTCCCGACGCGCACCGCGCGCACCGGCAGCGCGCTCACCAGCGAGGGCCGCCTCAACCTCCGTAACGCGCGCTTCGCCCGCGACGAGAAGCCGCTCGAGGAGGGTTGCCCGTGTCCGGCCTGCACGCGTTTCAGCCGCGCGTACATCCGGCATCTCGTTACGCAGCAGGAGATCCTCGGGCTGCGGCTGCTCAGCCTGCATAATCTGCGCTTCCTGCTCGATCTCGTTGCCGGGGCGCGGCACGCGATCGAGCGCGGCGAGTTCATATCCTGGCGAGGCGAGGCGCTCGAACGAGCGAAGGGAGCGTAGTGGTCACAGCGTTGATCATCGGGGCGGCCAGCAAGAGCAGTTCGAGCGGCGGCTTCTCGTTCATCTTCATCATCGCCATCGCGTTTGTCCTCCTGTGGTTGCATCGTCGTGCGGCCGCGGCAGCGGAAACAGAACCAGGCGCGGCAGCAGGCGTCCCAGCGCGCAGATCGGCGACGAGGTCCTCACCGCCGGCGGGCTCTACGGTCGAGTCACGGGACTCGACGACGACGAGATTCGGGTGGAGATCGCGCCGAAGGTCGAGGTGCGGCTCGCGCGGCGCGCGATCGCGGCTGTCCTGACCGAGCACGACGAGCCGCATGACGCGCCGGAGGAGCCGGCGGACGAGTCCGACGAGCGCTGGCAGTCGGCGTTCGACGAAGGCTCGGACGAAGAGAAGCCCGGCTAACCTTCTCCGCGGTCTGTGAGAGAGCGGCGCAACTACCTCCTCGTCATGGGCGCGATCGCGGCCTTGCTCGCCGGTGCGCTCCTGCTCGCGGTCCCCGGCTCGCCGGGCTACAGGGCGCCGACGCTGGGCCTCGATCTGCAGGGCGGCCTCGAAGTCGTCCTCAAGGCCGTGCCTCTGCGCGGCCAGACGATCAACGCGACCCAGATGCAGACGGCTCAGAACATCATGACGAACCGCGTCGACAAGCTCGGCGTCACGTCTCCGAGCGTCGCCATCCAGGGCGGCAACGAGATCGTCATCCAGCTCGCCGGCGTCCACGATCCGGCCAAGGCCGCGAACATCATCGGGAAGACCGGCCAGCTGCAGTTCTTCGACTTCGAGAATGATCTCGCGCCGCCGACGGTCAACCAGGGGAACCCGACGCCGTATCCGACGCTCTACAGCCTCCTCACGCAGATCCAGGGCCAGGTGAAGAAGGCCGGGCCGCCGTCGTTCTACTACCTCTTCGGGACGAAGACGGTCGTCACGCATCCGGTCGTCAAGGGCAAGAAGACGACGAAGAAGACGAACGTCCCGCACTCCCTCCTGGCTGGGCCTGTCTCCACGAAGAAGGAGCTCTTCGCGTCGTTCAAGGGCAGCAAGCAGCCGGCGAACACGCAGATCCTCGCCGTTCCCGGGAACCGGGAGGTCGTCTCCGGCAAGGGCCTGACAGGGGCCACGCGGCCGGTCAAGACCTCGCCGGACGGGGTGTACTGGTACCTCTTCCGCTTCTCTCCGACCGCGCCGAACGGGCCGCCCGAGCTCACCGGCAACGACCTCGACGAGTCGGCGATCTCGGTCGACAACTCGCAGACGGACGGCCAGCCGGAGGTCGTGCTCGGCTTCACGGGGCACGGCGCGAAGGAGTTCCAGGCGATCACGCTGCACGAGTACCAGCGCGGCCAGCGCGTCGCCGGTCTGCACGGCTCCACCGGGACGCTCAACCAGCTGTACACGCAGCACAACGCGATCGTCCTCGACGGGAAGCTTCAAGCGACCCCGTACATCAACTACACCGACGTCAATCTCTCGCTCGGCATCACCGGCGGCCAGGCGACCATCAGCGACATGGGGTCGACGACGGCCGCGGACAACCTCGCGCTCGTCCTCCAGAGCGGTTCGCTGCCCTACACGTTCCAGCGGCTCGAGGAGACGGACGTCTCGGCGACGCTCGGCAAGAGCTCGCTCCACCAGGCGATCCTCGCTGCGGTCGCCGGCCTCCTGATCGTCGCCGTGTTCCTGCTGCTGCTCTACCGCTTCCTCGGCCTCGTCGCGGTCTTCGGCCTCGCCATCTACGGCCTCCTCTATTACGCGGCGATCCTCATCTTCAACGTCACGCTCACGCTGCCGGGCTTCGCCGGTCTGATCCTCACGATCGGTGTCGCGGCCGACGCGAACGTCGTCGTGTTCGAACGCATCAAGGAAGAGGTGCGGTCCGGGAAGTCGGTCCGGTCGGCGATCTCGGCCGGGTACGGGAAGGGCTTCCACACGATCCTCGACGCGAACGTCGTGACCGTGATCACGGCGATGGTCATCTTCCTCATCGCGGTCGCCGACGTGAAGGGCTTCGCCCTCATGCTGCTGATCGGAACGATGATCTCGCTGCTCACCGCGGTTGCGGCGACGCGCGCGATGCTCGGGCTGCTCAGCGGCTTCCGGTGGTTCAACAACCCGAGCTTCATGGGCGCGCACGGCCAGCAGACGGCGAAGTGGCTGCAGATCGACTTCATGCGCCGGCGCTACTGGTGGTTCGGCCTCTCGGGCGCCGTGATCCTCGCCGGAGTGATCGCGCTCAGCGTGCACGGCCTCAATCTCGGCATCGACTTCAAGGGCGGCACGCAGATCACGTTCAAGACGCATCAGGCGAAGTCGACGAGCACGGTCTCGACGTTCATGTCGCAGCAGGGCCAGCCGAACGCCCGCGTCCAGGGAGCCGGCGCGCAGACGGCGAACGGAAACTACACCGCGTTCCAGATCGTCGCGAAGTCGCTGAAGAGCGCCGAGCAGGTAAGGCTCGAGCAGGGGATCAGGACCCAGCTCGGTGGCTACCAGTCCGGGGTCAAGAACGTGTCCGGCACATTCGGCCACCAGATCGCGATCGACGCGATCTACGGGATCATCGTCTCGCTCATCCTGATCACGATCTACATCACGGTCAGGTTCGACCTGAAGTTCGCGATCCCGGTCATCCTCGCGATGCTCCACGACATAGCCGTCACCGTCGGGGTCTACGCCCTCGTCGGGAAGGAGGTCTCGGTCGCGACCGTAGCCGCTGTGCTGACGGTGCTCGGCTACTCGATCTACGACACGATCATCATCTTCGACCGCATCCGCGAGAACGTGCCGCTCATGCGCCGCTCGCCCTTCGCGACCATCGCCAACATCTCGCTGTGGGAGACGATCCGCCGCTCGTTGGCGACGACGTTCATCACGCTGCTGCCGATCACGTGTCTCGAGATCCTCGGCGGTGCGACGCTCAAGGACTTCGCGTTCGCGCTCATCGTCGGCGTCACCTCCGGTGCGTACTCCTCGATCTTCATCGCCGCGCCGCTCCTCACGATCTGGAAAGAGCGGGAGCCGGAGTACGCGCGCCGCAAGGCGACTGCTGCGGCGCAGGCCGGCGACGACGGGCCACGCGGCGATGCAGCGCTTGCCGCGTCGGAGACGGCGCTCGCCGCGGAGCCGACGCCGGAGCTCGTCGACGCCGTCACCGCGACGACGTCGGAGCCGGACGCGCAGGCGCGCCGCGAAAAGCGCAAGCAGCGCCGTCGCTCGAGGCCGCATGGCAGATCGCGGTAGCGGCCGCCTTCTCCTCGACGCGGTCGAGGAGCTTCTTGCCGAGCTGCCGACCCGGGTGCGCGACGGCAAGGACAAGCTCTCCGAGCAGGCGCTGGGAGCTCTCCGGACGATCGTCGAGGAGCTCGACCTCGTCCGGCGCGAGGAGCTCGACGATCTCGAGCTGCGCGTCGCTCAGCTCGAACATCGCTTGCGGTTGCTCGAAGGCCCGCCGAGCTAGCTGAGGAACTCCGGCGCAGACACGGCCTCAGTGGCCGAGCCGCCGGAAGCGCGTCACCGTCGAGGCGAGGAACCGCTCCGCGTCGAAGACGATGAAGCCGCACAACGCGGCGAGGGGCAGCTCGGCGAGCGCCGCCTCGGCGACCGCCTGCCACAGCTCGCTCCCGAAGTGCGACGTGACGACGTCGAACCACGCGTCGCAGCAGAGCATCGTCCCCGTGACGGCGGCGAGCGGCACGAGCCACTGGGAGCCGCGCAGCGCCGCCCACCCGGTCGCGGCGAACGACGCCGCGAGGCCGACGTCGAAACCGACCCACGCGAGGTCGTAGTGAAAGGTGACGTGCCGCGAGGGCAGCGTGAACGTGAGGTAGAGGATCCACGGGACGAGCATGACCGCGGCGAGGACGAGCAGTACGGCGACCCAGCGCGGCAGCGGAATGCGGGTGGGGTCGGTCGTCACGGACACGTTGTACCCTGGCCGCGTGACGCTGCGGAGCCTCACAGCCGAGCGGCTGCTCGCGTTTTCCGCCGCGGCGGTCGGCGTGATGGGGATCGTCTCGGCCCTGACACCGGAGATGGCGGACCGCGTGAAGCTCCTGCGCGGCGTGCTGCCGCCCGGGTGGCCGGAGGGCGCCCGCGTCCTCACGCTCGCCTGCGCGCTCGGGCTGATGTGGCTCGCACGCTCGCTCGCCCGGCGCCGCCATCGCGCGTGGCAGCTCGCAATCGTCGTCGTCGTTTGTTCGGCGGCGGCGCATCTCGCGAAGGGCCTCGACTTCGAGGAGGCGACGATCTCGCTGCTCCTGCTCGTCGCCTTGGTCCACTGGCGCGGTCGCTTCGACGCACCCGGAGATCCCGCGAGCGTCCGGCCGGTGCTCGGGCTCGGCGCGGCGTTCACGGCCGTCGTCGCCGTCGCTTTGGCAGCCGAGCTGCCCGGCCACGATCTTCCGACCCGCTGGGCCGACGTCCTGACCGCGGTGGGCATCGTCCTCGGTTTCGCGGCCCTCTACTTCTGGCTGCGGCCGTTCGGGCAGGCTGTCGCGCAGAGCGTGGGGGAGCGGCGCGTTGCGCGCACGCTCGTCGAGACGTACGGCACCGACAGCCTCTCCTTCTTCGCGCTCCGCCGCGACAAGAGCTACCTCTTCTCGCCGACGCGGCACGCCTTCCTCGCCTACCGCGTCGTCGCCGGCACGGCGCTGATGAGCGGCGACCCGGTCGGGGAGGAGGCGGAGATCGACGCGCTCCTCGCCGAGTTCCAGCGCACCGCGCGGGCACACGGCTGGCGGGTCGCGGTCGTCGGCGCGTCCGAGCACCACCTGCCGCGGTACCGCGCGATGGGCCTCAAGCCGATCCCGATGGGCGAGGAGGCCGTGCTGAGGCCGGCCGAATTCTCGCTCGACGGCCGCGCGATCCGCAAGGTCCGCCAGTCGGTCTCGCGGCTTCAGAAGGCGGGCTACTCGTTCCGCGTCGTCGCCGCGGACGAGCTCTCGCCTGAACTCGAGGAGGAGCTCGCGGACGTCTCCGCCGCCTGGCGCGGCGACCATGCGGAGCGCGGCTTCTCGATGACGATCGACGACCTCCACGTCCCCGGCACCGTGCTCGCGATTGCGACGGACGAAGCGGGGAGGATCGGCGGTTTCCTCCATCTCGCCCCGTCGCCGGCCGGCGGCGGCTGGTCGCTGAGCACGATGCGCCGGCGGCCGCGCTCGCCGAACGGGCTCACCGAGTTCCTCATCGTCGAGACGGTCGCCTGGGCGAAGGCGGTAGGGGCGAGCGAGCTCTCGCTCAACTTCTGCGCGTTCACCGACGTCATCTCGCCGGAGCGCGCGACGAGTTTGCTGATGCGCCTCGCGCGCCGCATTCTTCTGCTCGCCGACAACCTCTTCCAGCTCGAGCGGCTGTACAGCTTCAACCGGAAGTTCTTCCCGGAATGGCGGCGGCGCTACATCTGCGTCGAGCGCTTCACCGACATCCCCGCGGTCGGGCTCGCCTACCTCCATGCCGAGTCGTTGCTCGTGCCGCCGGGGCCGTGGACGCGGCGCCGCGAGGCACGGCGGCGCATAGCCGCCTAACCTTTCCCGCCATGAGCACGACGCGGACGATAGGGCGCCTCTCCGAGATCGCGCAGGTCATGGTGCGCCACGGCTTCGGCTACTTCTTCGAGGCGCACCGGCTGAGCGACCTCCTGCCCGGCCACTCGGCGGATGCCCGCATCGCGACCGCGGCGACCGACCAGGGTGCCGGATCTGCGCGCGGCCAACACCTGCGGGATGTGCTCGACGAGCTCGGACCGACCTTCGTGAAGTTCGGGCAGCTCCTCTCGACTCGCCCCGACGTCATCCCGCCCGACATCGTCGCCGAGCTTCGCGCCCTGCAGGACGACGTGACGCCTGTCCCGTTCGAGCAGGTTCGGCGAGTGGTGGAGGAGGAGCTCGGCAACACGCTCGAGCGGCTGTTCCTCGAATTCGAGCCCACGCCGGTGGCGGCGGCGTCCATCGGCCAGGTGCATGCCGCGACGCTCCCGAACGGCCGGCGCGTGGCCGTCAAGGTGCAGCGTCCGGGCGCGGCCAAGCAGATCGAGGACGATCTTGTCCTCCTCTACCAGGCTGCCCGGCTCGTGAAGGAGAGGGTCAGGGCGCTCGACTTCGTCGACGCGCGCCAGCTGGTCGACGAATTCGCCCGCGCGATCCGGAAGGAGCTCGACTACCGCCTCGAGGGGCGCAACGCGCAAACCTTCCGCCGCCAGTTCGAGGGCCACGAGCGCGTCCGCGTTCCGAAGGTCTACTGGCACTACTCCCGCTCCCGCGTCCTCACGCTCGAGTGGATCGACGGCGTCCAGGTCGCCGACCTCGACCTCGCCGCGATGACGATGGAGGAACGGCGAGACCTCGCGTACCGGATCACCCAGACGTGGATGACGATGATCTTCCGCCACGGCTTCTTCCACGGCGATCCGCATCCGGCGAACATCCTCGTTGCTCCCGAGACCGGGATCATCGGCCTCGTCGACTTCGGCTCCGCCGGGAAGCTCACCGACGACGACATGTCGAAGCTGACCGGCCTCTTCATCGACGCCGCGAACGAGAACGTCGAGCAGATTCCGCGGCGCCTCGGCGACCTCGGCGTGCGGTATCCGAAGGAGCGCGAGGAGGAGCTGCGCACGGAGATCCGCGAGTTGTACTACCGCTACTACGGAGCGACCCTGAGCGAGATCGATCCGGTGCAGGCGATCCGGGAGGGCTTCCAGATCAGCTACTCGCTGAACCTGCGCTTTCCCACGCGGTTCCTGCTCCTCGATCGTGCCGTCGCGACGCTCGGCTCGGTCGGGCAGGAGCTGTATCCCGACTTCAACGTCTTCGAGGTGGCGCGGCCGTACGCCCGCGCCCTGATGCTCGAGCGGTTCTCGCCCGAGCGTGTGGCGGGACGCGCGCGCCGCGAGGTCGTGCGGTACGCGCAGGTGCTCGCCGAGGCGCCGCACCAGTTCCACGACTTCATGGAGGAGATCCGCGACGGGCAGATCGAGGTCGGCTTCGTCCACAAGGGGCTCGACGACGTGCTCGCGAAGCTCGACACGCTGTTCAACCGGATCGTGATCGCGCTCGTCGTCGTCGGGGGACTGATCGGCTCGAGCCTGATCGGGATCTTCGCCAAGGGCGGCCCGCACCTCCTCGGCGTCAACGTGATCTCCATCGCCGGCTTCGCCGTGTCGTCGGTTCTCGGCGCGTGGCTCCTGTGGGGAGTTGTGCGCTCCGGTCGCCTCTAGTCGCACGATCAGTCTCGCGGCCGAGTCCCGGCGGGCGGGTCCGTGACGGTTTCGTTCGAATTGACCGCCTATGGTCGGAGGCATGACAGCTCTTGTCCTCGCGGAGCCCGAGCCGGCGGTGCGCGGCTTCCTCGAACGGCAGCTCCGCAACGACGGCTTCGACGTCCTCGCCTACGAGCGCGCGGAGCAGCTGCCGCGCGCCGCGGATCCGGACGTTCTTCTCCTTGGCGACGCCGACGCTCTCGACCGCGGGCTCGTCCCGGACTGCCCGGTCATCGTGCTGGGCGGCACCGACCCGGCCGCGCGCGTGCGCGCGCTTGCGCATGCGGACGACTGCCTGGCGCGCCCGTTCGTCTACGAGGAGCTGCTCGCGCGCATCCACGCGCTCCTGCGCCGCTGCCCGCCGCGTGTCGAGCTGATCGATGTCGGGCCGCTGTCGATCGACCGCCTGACGCGCCGGACTGTCGCGAACGGGGAGGACGTCGAGCTCTCGGCGAAGGAGTTCGCGCTGCTCGTGAAGCTCGCGTCCGATCCTGATCGCGTCTTCACTCGCGAGCACCTGCTGCGCGATGTCTGGGGCTTCCGGACGTACGTGCCGACGCGCACCTTGGAGTCGCACGCGTCCCGGATCCGCCGCAAGCTCGCGGCGGCCGGGCTGGACGACTGGGTCGTGAACGTCTGGGGCGTGGGCTACAAGCTGCGGCCCCTGCCGTCCCTGGCCGGCGACTGCTCCCGGGCGGCGGAGCCGCCCTCCGCCGTCGCTTAACGCCGCTCGCTTGCCTCCCTTGCGAGCGACGTTCCAGGAACGGCAGGACGCGTCTGTTAGTGGAAGTGGCCGGAGTGGGTGGCGATGATCAGCAGGAGGAAGCCGATCCCGATGCCGAGGCCGCCGATCGTCTGGCCAATCCGCTTGCCGAACGGCGTCATCCCCCCGAGGAGCAGGGCGGCGCCGCCGATGAGTCCGAGTAGCTCTCCGACCTCGGCGAGCCGGATGCCCGTGTGGGTTGTGATGGTGAATGCGAGAAGTGTCATGCCGGGGATGATTCCGACGACGCCGGACGGAAGGTCTAGAAAAGCGCCCCTTCCAGCCGGAGCAGCCACTCCTTCCGCTCCAGGCCGCCGCCGTAGCCGGTGAGGCTGCCGCTCGCGCCGATGACCCGGTGGCAGGGGAGGACGATCGGCACCGGGTTCCGGTTCATGACCGTCCCGACCGCGCGCGCCGCCTTCGGCGCGCCGACTTGCGCGGCGAGCGCGCCGTACGTCGTCGTGTGGCCATACTCGACGCGGGCGAGCTCCGCCAGGACGCGCCGGTGGAACTCGGGCGCGGCGCGGAGGTCGAGCGCGAGGTCGAACGCGTGGCGCTTGCCCGTGAAGTACTCGTCGAGCTCGCGGCGGACGGCGTCGAGCGCGCGCGGGCTGCGGAGGATGCGCGGGCCGAACTGGCGCGCGAGCTGCTCGAGCTCCTGCTCGGGAACCGGATCGAAGTGGACGCGGCAGAGGCCGCGGTCGCTCACGCCGACGAGCAGCGACCCGACCGGCGTGTCGTCGAGCACGTCGTAGGCGACGTCGAGCTCGCCCGTCGCGGCAGCGGCGGCGCGGAAGCGCTCGTCGAGGGTTGCGGGAACTCCTGTCATCGGGTCTCCTTCTCCTGCCGCAATCGCCGCACTCCGGCGGAGGCAGCCTGGCGAGCCGCGGCCTCGGTCGAGCCGAGCGCGGCGCCAATCTCGTCGTAGGCGAGCGCGTAGCCGTACCGCAGCACGACCGCGGCGCGCTCCTTGGGCGGCAGGCCGTCGGTGAGGGGCGCGAGCTCCTCGAACGCCGGCCGCGGATCCTCGCCGGCCGGCTCCATGACGAGCTCCGCGACCGGTCGGTCGCGCCGCGCTGCATCGATCAGCGCATTCGCGGCGATGGTCAGCACCCACGCGCGCAGGTGCTCGCCGTGCTCGAGCCGGTTGTACGCGCGCAGCGCGCGGAGGAACGTCTCCTGGAAGAGGTCGTCGGCCCGATCGCGCCCGGCCCGGCGTCGTAGGAACGCGAGAACCTCGCCGTTGTGCGTCTCGTAGAACCGCTCGAAGGGAGGAATCGCGACCGCCATCGAGTCATGAAACGTACTCCGGCGCGAAGATGTGAGGTCATGCAGGTCGCAGTCGTCGGTCATGTCGAGTGGGTGGAGTTCGCGCGCGTCGAGGAGATGCCGGCGGCGGGCGAGATCGTCCATGCGTTCGAGACGTGGGAGGAGGCGGCGGGTGGCGGCGCCGTCGCGGCCGTCCAGCTCGCCAACCTCGCCGGCTCGTGCCTCTTCTTCACCTCGCTCGCCGACGACGAGCTCGGCCGCCGCTCCCGCGAGGAGCTCCAACAGCGCGGCGTAACCGTCCATGCTGGCCATGCCCCGGGAAGCCAGCGCCGCGCGTTCACGCACGTGAGCGAGGGCGGCGAGCGGACGATCACCGTGATCGGCAAGAAGCTGCGTCCGTCCGGCGAGGACGACTCGCTGCCGTGGGCGGAGCTCGCCCGCTGCGATGCCGTCTACTTCACGGGCGGCGACGTCGCAGCGCTGCGAGCGGCCCGGCGCGCGAAGGTGCTCGTGGCCACGTCGCGCGAGTTGGCGACGTTGCGGCACGCGGAGGTGCTGGTCGACGTTCTCGTCGGGAGCGGGGAGGACGCGGGCGAGCGCTTCGAGCCCGGTGACCTTGAGCCGCCGCCGCGGATCGTCGTCACGACGTCCGGCGGGCTCGGCGGCTGGATCCGGCCGGGAGGGCCGTTTCGCGCGGCTCCGATTCCCGGGCCTGTCTCCGACGCCTACGGCTGCGGAGACTGTTTCGCAGCCGGCCTGACGTACGGCCTCGGGGCCCTTCTGCCCGCCGACGAGGCTGTTGCGCTCGGCGCGCGGTGCGGCGCGGCGGTTCTCACCGGCCAGGGCGCCTACGGGCGCCAGTTGACCCGAGCCGAATTGTGAGGCCGAAAGCGTAATTTCGCTGGACAAAGTGGTCCGGAGTGGGATAAAGTGGGGCGCAGTGGCCTAAGAGGGAGACCTGCCCCATGCTCCTCGGCGAGCACGAGCACACGATCGACGACAAGAACCGTCTGACGCTTCCGGCCAAGTTCCGCCGGGACTTCGAGGGCGGCTGCGTCGTCACCAGGGGGCTCGACGGCTGTCTCTGGGCGTGGACGCCCGAGAGCTGGGACAACTACCGCGACTCGATCCTCTCCTCGCTCCATCCGCTGAGCAAGGAAGGACGCCAGATGCAGCGCCACTTCTTCTCCGGCGCCACCGACACAAAGCCCGACCGCCAGGGCCGCGTGATCATCCCGTCCGCGCTCCTCGAGCACGCGAAGCTCGGCCGGGACGTCGTCGTCGCCGGAGTCAACGACCACCTCGAGATCTGGGATCGCGACGCCTGGCGCCGCGAGCTCTCCGAGGTTGAAGGGAGTGCTGAGGATGTTGCCGAACGTCTCGCAGCCCAGAGAAGCTGACCACGTCCCCGTTCTCGCCGAGGAGGTGCGCGCGGGCCTCGCTGTGCGCCCGGGCGAGTCGGTCATCGACGCGACGTTCGGCGCCGGCGGCCACGCCGCGCTTCTCGCCGTGGATCTGTGCGGCCGCGGGAAGCTGACCGCGATCGACCGCGACCCGTCGGCGCGGACGTACTTCGAGCAACTCGAGAAATCGGTCACCGTGAACGCGCGCCTGCTGCGCGGCGACTTCGGCATCGTCCTCCCGCAGCTCGCCGCGAACGGCGTCCGTGCCGACGCGATCCTCCTCGATCTCGGCGTCTCCTCGATGCAGCTCGACCGGCCCGAGCGCGGCTTCTCGTACGCCGTCGACGCGCCGCTCGACATGCGGATGGATCCGACGCAGGAGGACAGCGCCGCGGACCTCGTCAACACGTGGAGCGAGCGCGACCTCGTGACGATCTTCCGCCGCTACGGCGAGGAGCGCTACGCGAAGCAGATCGCCCGCGCGATCGTGCGGCGGCGGCGCGAGCAGCCGTTCGAGCGGACCGGCGAGCTCGTGGACACGATCAGGGCGGCGATTCCCGCTCCGGCGCGGTTCGGCGAAGGACATCCTGCGAAGCGCGTCTTCCAGGCGCTGCGGATCGCGGTCAACGGCGAGCTCGACTCGCTGGCGGCGGCGCTGCCGGCGGCGCTCGAGATGCTCCGTCCCGGCGGACGTCTCGCGGTCATTTCCTTCCACTCGCTCGAGGACAGGATCGTGAAGCGGTTCCTCCGCGAGCGTGAACGCGGCTGCACGTGCCCGCCCGACTTCCCCGTCTGTGTCTGCGGGAACGAGCCGGAACTGCGGGCAGTGCAGCGCCGGCCGGTCCGTCCGAGTGGGGCGGAGATCGCCGCGAATCCGCGCTCCTCGTCGGCGCGCTTGCGCGTCGCGATCAAGACGGAGGCGGACGCGGCGTAATGGCCGCGGTCGAGTCCTGGTTCGCACCCGCCGCGATCGCGGAGCCTCTCCCGGCTCGGCGACCGCGGCGGCGTGCACCCGAGTCAAGGCGGACTGGTGCGGCGCAGGCGCGGGAACGGCCGCGCCGCCGCTTCCGCGTCCGCGCGCCACTCGTCTGGATGGTGGTCTTCGCGCTGCTCCTCGCCGGCGTCGTCGCGGTCAACGTCGCCGTGCTCCGCGCGAACGTTGCAGTCCACAAGCTCGACCAGACGATCGCGCAGTTGCAGCAGCGGAACCAGACTCTCGCCTCGCGGTACTCCGCCGCGACGTCTGCGCCGCGCGTCGAGGCGGCCGCCCGCCGCGCCGGCCTGATTCAGGCGCCTGCCCTTTCCACCGACTATCTCGATCTGCTCGGGCGCTAGCCAACCGCGATGCGCGCGCGGATCATCAACTCGCGGCTCCGCCTCTTGCTCCTGCTGATCCTGCTCGTTTTCGGTGCGCTCGCCGCCCGGACGGCGTATCTCCAGACCATTCGCGCCTCGGCGCTCGCAGCGGCGGCGACGGCGCAGACGAAGACGTCGGTCGTCATGCCCGCCGTTCGCGGAACGATCTTCGACCGGCTCGGGACACCGCTGGCGATTGGGGAGGAGGCGACGGACGTGATCGCCGATCCGATGCAGATCAGCAATCCGCGTGGTGAGGCGAAGGTCGCCGCGGGGGTCCTCGGGATCTCGCGCTCGCTCGTCTACCGGGAGCTGGCCGACCGCGGCCGCGGCTTCGTGTACATCGAGAGGAAGGCGCCGGCGCTCAAGGCGTCCGCGCTCGCGAAGAAGAGCCTCACGGGCTTCACGTTTCAGGCGGATCAGCGGCGCGTTTATCCGCAGGGGACGGTCGGCGCGCCCGTCCTCGGCTACGCCGGCACCGACAACACCGGCCTCGCCGGCCTCGAGCTCCAGCTGAACTCGGTGCTGTCGGGCAGGTCGGGCCGGGCGACGATCGTTCGCGACGCGACGGGCGAGGTCGTCGACACGCAGCAGAACCAGCCCGCGCGCGACGGCAAGGACGTCTTCCTTACGCTCGACAGCCACATTCAGGCCGAGGCCGAGCAGGTCCTCCAGGAGACCGTCAGCCACTGGCATGCGAAGGACGCGACGGCAATCGTCATGGATCCGCGCACGGGCGCGATCCTCGCGATGGCGCAGGAGCCGGGCTACGACGCGAACTCGTTCCCGCAGGCTTTCGCCCACGGCGACACGGTCGAGCACGCGATCAACGACGTCTACGAGCCGGGCTCGGTCTTCAAGGTCGTGACGATCGGCGGGGCGCTCTCGGAGCACAAGGTGACGCCCGAGACCCACTTCCTCATACCCGACCGGCTGCGCGTCAGCAACCGGATCATCCACGACGCCGAGCACCACGCGCCCGAGTGGATGACGGTCTCCCAGATCCTCCAGCACTCGTCGAACGTCGGCACCGTGACGATCGCCGAGCGCTATCTCGGCGAGACCGGCCTGAAGCACTGGATGGCGCGATTCGGGTTCGGCAGCAAGACGGGGCTCGACTTTCCGGGCGAGAGCGCCGGGATCCTGCCGTCGTACTGGTCGGGCTCGACGATCGGGAACGTCCCGATCGGCCAGGGCGTCTCGGTGACCGCGATCCAGCTCGCCGCGGCGTACTCGGCGATCGCAAACGGCGGCGTCTGGATCCGGCCGCATCTCGTCGACCACATCCCCGGCGAGAAGCCGGCGCCGGCATATCGCCGCAGAGTCCTTTCTCCCGCAATCGATGAGCAGTTGCGGACGATGCTCAAGGGCGTCGTCTCCGACCAGGGAACCGGCGTGCTCGCCGCGATCCCGGGCTACAGCGTCGCCGGCAAGACCGGGACGGCGCAGAAGCCGGGGCCGAACGGCTACCTCCCTGGGAAGTACGTGGCGACGTTCATCGGCATGGTGCCGTCAGCCGCCCCGCGGCTCGTCGTCCTCGTGAGTGTCGACGAGCCGCAGGGGCAGATCTACGGCGGTACCGTCGCGGCCCCGGCCTTCGAGCAGATCGCGAGCTTCGATCTCCAGTACCTCGGCGTCTCGCCCGACCTGCCCATTCGGTAGCCCGGCGAACGCGCACGGGTAGAGTCCTCGGGCCATGAACCTGGAGCGCCTCGCCACAGCGCTCGAGCCGGTGGAGGTGCTCGGGAGCGCAGAGATCGAGGTGCGCGACCTCGCGTACGACGCCCGCGCGGTTATGCCGGGGAGCCTCTTCTTCGCCGTGCCGGGCGAGCGCGCCGACGGGCACGACTTCGCCGCGGCCGCGGTCGCGAACGGTGCCGTGGCGGTCGTCGTCGAGCGGAAGCTCGATCTCGCGGTGCCGCAGGTCGTCGTCCGCGACGCGCGCGCCGCGATGGCACCGGCTGCGGACGTCTTCTTCGGGGAGCCGAGCAGCGAACTCGAGATCGCCGGCGTCACGGGGACGAGCGGCAAGACGACCACGACGTTCCTTCTGTTCGCGATCCTCGCCGCCGCGGGCCGGCGTCCCGGGATGCTCGGGACGGTCGAGGCGCGCGTAGGCGGCGAGCGCCGCGGCGTGGTGCGAACCACGCCCGAGGCGATCGATCTGCAGCGGACCTTCCGGGAGATGCTCGACGCCGGCGACCGCACCTGCGCGATGGAGGCGTCGTCCCATGCGTCCGTCCTCCACCGGCTCGACCGCGTCCGGTTCCGCGTCCTCGTCTTCACGAATCTGAGCCGGGATCACCTCGACTTCCACGGCGACATGGAGACGTACTTCCAGGCGAAGCGGCGCCTCTTCTTCGCGGAGCCGCGCCCCGTGCCGGTGCTCAACATCGGCGACGAGTACGGCCGCCGGCTCGCAGCGGAGCTGCCGGACGCGATCACGTTCCGCGGCGGAGGACGTCGGCGCGCTCGCCGGGATCGACTTGAAGCTCCATGGGCGGTTCAATGTCGAGAACGCACTCGGAGCGTCGCTCGCGGCGCGGGAGCTCGGCTGCGACGACGACGCGATCCGACGCGGGCTCGAGTCGGTCAGAGGCGTGCCCGGCCGCTTCGAGTCGGTCGACGCCGGGCAGCCGTTCCACGTCATCGTCGACTACGCGCACAAGCCCGACGCGCTCGCAAAGGTGCTGCGCGCGGCGCGGGAGCTTGCGAATGGGAATCGCGTGATCTGCGTCGTCGGGGCTGGCGGCGACCGCGATCGCGGCAAGCGGCCGGTGATGGGAAAGCTTGCGTCCGAGCTGGCCGACGTCGCGATCGTCACGTCCGACAACCCGCGGAGCGAGGATCCCGAGGCGATCGCCGCCGAGATCGTGGCGGGGGCCGGCCGGGATGTCGAGCTCGAGCTCGACCGCGCCGCCGCGATCGCGCGCGCCGTCGAGCTTGCCCGGCCCGGCGACGTCGTCCTCATCGCGGGCAAGGGGGCGGAGCAGGGCCAGGAGTTCGCCGACCAGACCTATCCGTTCGACGATCGCGAGGCCGCGAAGGAGGCAATCGGGTGATTCCGCTGCCGCTCGCCGAGGTGCGGGATCTCGCGCCCGGCCGCCTCGAGGGGGCCGCGGACGTCGTCACGGGCGTCCAGGTCGACTCGCGCCGGATCGTCCCGGGCGACCTGTTCGTCGCCGTCGCGCGCGGCGAGGCATTCCTCGACGACGCGCGGCGCCGTGGCGCCGCGGCGACGCTCGTTCCCGACGACGCCCACGCGGCGCTCGCCGCGCTCGGGCGCTGCCGTCCGCGCGCGAAGCGATGCTCACGTCGTGGGGATCACGGGCTCGGTCGGCAAGACCTCGACGAAGGACATCCTCGCGGCGCTGCTGCGTCCGCACCGGCGGACGGTCGCCGCGGAGGACGGCTTCAACAACGAGATCGGCCTGCCGCTCACGCTCTGCCGCATCGAGCCCGACACGGAAGTCGTCGTGACGGAGATGGCGATGCGCGGCCCCGGCCAGATCCGCGACCTTGCCCGCATCGCGCGGCCGCACGTCGGCGTCATCACGTCCATCGCACCGGTTCATCTCGAGCTGCTCGGGAGCCTGGAGAACATCGCGCGCGCGAAGGCCGAGCTGCTCGAGGAGCTCGCGCCGGGCGCGGTCGCCGTCCTGCCGGAGGACGTCCCCGAGCTCGAGCCGTTCGTGCCGGAGGGCCTCGACGTCCGGCGGTTCTGCGCCGCCCGAGGCCGAAGTTCGCGACGGGCGAACGCGTGTCCGGTGGAACGGCCGGGACGTCGTGTTCGGCTTCACGGCGCTCCACCAGGCCACGAATGCAGCGGCGGCGCTGACGGCGGCGCAGGCGCTCGGCCTCGAGCCGCCGCGCACGCCCGTCGACGTCGCGTTCTCGCGCTGGCGCTCGCAGGAGGTGGCGCTGCCGGGCGGCGGGCTGCTCATCAACGACGCGTGGAATGCGAATCCGGTGGCGATGCACGCCGCCCTCGCGCATCTGCTCGCCAGCGCGGACGGGCGCCGCACGGTCGCGGTGCTCGGCGAGATGGCCGAGCTCGGGCCGGAGGCGGCGCGGTTTCACGCCGAGGTGGGAGACGAGGCGGCCGCCGTCGACGTCGTGCTCGGCGTCGGCGAGCTCGCGCGGCACTACGGCGCGGACGAGTGGGTCGCGACCGCGGCGGAGGCGGTGGAGGCCGTGCGCGGCCTCCTCGAGCCGGGCGACGCGGTGCTCGTGAAGGGCTCGCGGTCGGTCGGGCTCGAGGTCGTCGCGGACGCCGTTCTGGAGATGCGTCCGTGATCCGCGTCCTCGTCGCCGGCGGCGTCGCTCTCATCGTCTCGCTCGCGATGGGGCCGAGCTTCATCGAGTTCCTGCGGCGCAACGAGTTCGGCCAGCACATCCGCGAGGAGGGCCCGAAGCACCACTTCGCGAAGCAGGGGACGCCGACGATGGGCGGTCTGCTCATCCTGTTCGCGGCGACGGTCGGCTTCCTGCCGGTCAGCCACTACCGGCTGCAAGCGCTGACCGTGCTGTTCACGACGCTCGCGTGCGGCGCGATCGGCTTCCTCGACGACTTCATCAAGCTCACGCACAAGCGCTCGCTCGGCCTGTCGGGGAGGTGGAAGCTCTTGCTGCTCGCCGTCGTGACCGCCGTCGTCGCGGTCGTCGCGCACCACCTGCGGCTGAGCACGGACGTCTACATCCCGGTTGTCGACGTGTCGGTGCCGCTCTCGTACGCGTGGTACCCGTTCCTCTTCCTCGTGATCGGCGGCGCCTCGAACGGGACGAATCTCGCGGATGGCGTCGACGGTCTCGCGGCGGGGACGGCGATCGTCGCGCTGTTCACGTTCACCGCGATGAACGTCGTCTCGTACGTCCGGTCGGGACGCGTCCCCTCGGACCGCAATCTGACGAAGCTCGACCTCGCGATCGTGGGCGCGGCGTTGATCGGCGCGGCGGTCGGCTTCCTCTGGTTCAACGCGTCGCCGGCGGAGGTGATCATGGGCGACACCGGCTCGATGGCGTTCGGCGGGGCGCTGGCGGCGTTCGCGATCATGATGAAGGTCGAGGTGCTGCTCCTCCTGATCGGCGGCATCTTCGTGATCGAGGCGCTTTCGGTGATGATCCAGGTCTTCGCCTTCAAACGCTTCGGGCGACGGGTGTTCCTCATGGCGCCGATCCACCACCACTTCGAGATGAAGGCGTGGTCCGAGACGAAAATCATGGTGCGGTTCTGGATCGTCGCGGGACTGCTCTGCGCGGCCGGCTTCGCGCTCTACTACCGCTACTACTTCGCGCAGATATGAGTGGCGCGGGCGGAGACGTGGAGGAGGCTCTGCTCGATGCGGCGCGGCTCGAGGCGGACGACGACGTGCTCGTGCTCGGCGGCGGCGCGCTGGCGCTCGGAGCCCAGCAGCGCGTGGGCGGGGGCTGGGTGTACGTCGTGCGGCACGAGGTGAACGAGCTCGAGGAGCTGCTCGGCGAGGCGCATGCGGCGGGCGCGACCGGGGTCGCATACCTCGTCGGTGAGGCGCCCGTACTGCCGCTTCCGGACGAGGTCGTCGCGGCGGCGCTCGGGCGGCTGGCGCTCGACCACGAGGAGCCGCGGGATGCCGCGGCGGAGCTGGCGCGCGTGCTCGCCGCGGGCGGCCGCGTCGCGCTCGCGGAGCCTGGCCGCGAGACGGGGGACGCGGTCGCGGCCGCGCTCGGGGCAGCCGGCTTCGCCGGCGTGGAGCTCGCCGAGGTCGGCGGCGAAGTGATCGTGACCGGCGTGCGGAAGTGAGGATGTGGGGCCTCGACGGCGAACCCGTAACGCATCCGCGTCGAAGCTTCGACACTCCTTTCGCGCTCTCGCGCCTACGCTGACCGCAGGGGCCTCACGCCCCCCTATGGGGGGGTGCGTGCGCCGTGAGCGGGACGGGCCGCGAACGGCCGGCGTCCGCCGGGATATGGCTCCCGCGCCGTGCCCTCGTGATCGGCCTCGCGCGCTCCGGCCAGGCTGCCGCACTCGCGCTCGCAACGGCGCGGCGTCGCGACCGTCGTGGCCGACCGGGCGACCGGCCTCGACGCCGGCAGGCTCGCCGGGACGAGCGTCGAAGTTCGCCTCGGGTCGGAGGAGGAATCGTTGCTCGAGGGAGTCGATCTCGTCGTCAAGAGCCCGGGCGTGCCCGGAGAGTCGCCGCTCGTCGCCGGCGCGCGGCGGCGCGGCGTCCCGCTTTGGAGCGAGGTCGAGCTCGGCTACCGGCTGCTTCCGGCCGGTGCGCGGCTGATCGGCGTGACGGGAACGAACGGCAAGACGACGACGACCGAGCTCCTCGGCGCGATCCTCCGCGCCGACGGACGCGAGACCGATGTCGCCGGCAACGTCGGGCGGCCGCTGACCGACGCGGCCGAGGCGGCGAAGTCCCACTCGTGGGTCGTCTGCGAGCTCTCGAGCTTCCAGCTGGAGGACGTGGACACGTTCGCCTGCGACGTCGCCGTTCTCCTCAACCTCGAGCCCGACCATCTCGACCGGCACGGGAGCTTCGAGGCGTACCGTGACGCGAAGCTCCGCATCTTCGAGCGGGCGCGCGCGAAGGTCGTGCCTCGCGGCATCGGATTCGAGGGGATCGAGTTCTCCGCCGACGACCCGCTCCCGGCCGAGCCGCTCATTCCCGGACGGCACAACCGGGAGAACGCCGCCGCGGCGACAGCCGCGGCACGCGCGGCGGGCGTCGCCGACGGCGCGATCGCCGAAGCCCTTCGCACTTTCGCCGGCGTGCCTCACCGGCTCGAGCTCGTCCGCGAGCTCGACGGCGTTCGCTGGATCAACGACTCGAAGGCGACGAACACGGCTGCCGCCCGCCGTGGCGTCGCCGCCTACGACGCGCCGCTCCGCCTCATCCTCGGCGGCTCGCTCAAGGGGGAGGACTTCGGCCCGTTCGCCCGCGAGCTGCCCGCCAACGTCGCCTCGATCCACCTCATCGGGGAGGCGACCGCTGAACTCGCCTCGGCGCTCGACGCCGCTGGGCGGACCTACGACGCGGACGGAGACCTCGCGACCGCCGTGGCCCACGCCGCTGCCGAAGCGAAGCCGGGAGACGTCGTCCTGCTTTCGCCGGCGTGCGCGAGCTACGACCAGTTCGCGAACTTCGAGGAGCGCGGCGACACGTTCCGGCGCCTCGTCGAGGAGCTCGCATGAGCCGTCGCGCCACGAAGCTCCAGTTCGAGTGGAACCTCATCGTCCTCATCACGACGGCACTCGTCCTCTTCGGCCTCGTCATGGTCTACAGCGCGACGTCCGGCTCGGCCGTGCTCGGTCATGCGAACCCGCAGGGATACGTCGAGCGGCAGGCGTTATTCGCGCTTGCCGGGCTCGTGCTGCTCATCGTCCTCTCGCGTCTCGACCTGGAGAAGCTCCGCGCCATCGCTCCGACCCTCGTCGGCGCGGCGCTGCTCCTCTGCCTCGCCGTCCTCGCGATCGGGACGCGCGTAAACGGCGCGCGCCGGTGGATCGCCGTCGGGCCGGTCGTCTTCCAGCCGTCCGAGCTTGCGAAGCTCGCCCTCGTCATCTGGATCGCTGCGTATCTCTCGCGCCGGCCTGCGCCGCGCACGCTAAAGGAGCTCGCGAAGCCGATCGGCGCGGTCGCCGGGTTCTTCGCCGTGCTCGTGCTCGTCGAGCCAGACCTCGGCACCGCGCTCACGATCCTGCTCGTCGTCGGCGCGATCCTCCTCATCTCGGGAACGCGGCTGCCGCTGCTCGCGACCGCGTACGGAATCGTCATTGCGCTCGCGGGGATCGCCGCCTGGTCGTCGCCGTACCGGCGCGACCGCCTCCTCACCTTCCTCGATCCGTGGAAGGATCCCACGGGCCTCGGGCTCCAGAACGTCCAGGCGCTGATCAGCCTCGGCTCGGGCGGGATCTTCGGCACCGGCCTCGCGCACGGGACGGCGACGCTGCAGTACCTGCCCGAGGCGCCGACGGACATGATGGGCGCGGTGATCGGCGAGGAGTTCGGCCTCGTCGGGATGTTGCTCGTCCTGCTCGCGTTTTGCGCCTTCGCGTACGCGGGGATCCGCGTCGCGCTCGCTTGCAAGCGATCCGTTCGCAAAGCGGCTTGCCGCGGGCATCACGGCCCTCGTCTGCGGCCAGGCGGCGATCAACATCGCGGCGGTCGTCGGGGCCGCGCCGTTGACCGGAATCCCGCTCCCGTTCCTCTCCTACGGCGGCTCGAGCCTCGTGGTGATGCTCGGTGCCGTCGGCGTCCTCCTTAACATCGCTCGTAATGGCGGACGAGCAGCAGCTGCGGTGTCCTGATCGCGGCCGGGGGGACGGTCGGGCACGTCGCGCCGGCGCTCGCCGTGGCGGAGGCGCTGCAGCGCCGCGGCGCGCTCGTGACGTTCGCCGGTTCGCCTGATCGCATCGAGGCGACGCTCGTCCCCGAGCGCGGCTACGCGTTCGACGCCTTCTCCGTCTCGGGTCTTCCACGGCGGCCGGGACTCGCGCTCGTCCGCGCCATGATCCGCGCGCTCGCCGCGCCGGCCGCGTGCCTCCGGATCCTGCGGAAGCGGAAGCCCGACGTCGTGCTCGGCGCCGGCGGCTACGTCGCCGGCCCGATGGTGCTCGCGGCGCGCCTCGCGTCGGATCCCGTGCGCGCTCACGGAGGCGGATGCGCACCTCGGGCTCGCCAATCGCCTCGCCGCTCCGCTCGCGGACAGCGTCTTCCTCGCACTGCCCGTCGGCCGTGACGGGGAGAAGTACCGCGCCGTCGGCCGGCCCATCCCGGCTACATCGCGGGCGCGCGACCGGGACGCGGCTCGCGCCGAGCTCGGGCTCGCCCCCGGCGCGCAGGTCGTGCTGGTCTTCGGCGGCTCGCTCGGCGCGCGGCTCCTCAACGAGGTCGCGCTCGACGCCTGGGCCGCTGCCGGCCCGGCCGTCATCCACCTCTGCGGCGACCGCGACTACGACGCACTGCGCGGGCGCGTGACCCGGCCGGACTACATCCTCCGTCCGTTCATCGAGGAGATCGGCTATCGCGTACGGCGCCGCTGACATCGTGCTCGCCCGCGCGGGCGGCTCCGTCTGGGAGCTCGCAGCCGCCGGCCTGCCCGCTGTGCTCGTTCCCGGCGAGTTCGCGACCGGGCGGCACCAGGAGAAGAACGCTCGCTGGTTCGTCGAGGCGGGCGGCGCGGTCGTCGTGTCGGAGGCCGATGCGAGTGACGCCCCGCGCGTCGTCGAGGAACTACTCGCCGATCCGGTCCGGCTCGGCGGCGATGGTCGATGCCATGCGGGCCGCCGCGAAGCCGGACGCAGCAGAGGAGATCGCCGATGAGCTCGTCGGCCTCGCTCGCCGGTAGGCGCATCTGGATCGCCGGCATCGGCGGCGCCGGCATGAGCGGGTACGCGCTGCTCGCGCGCGCCTGGGGTGCCGAAGTCGCGGGCTGGGATCGCGTCGAGACGCCGTACCTCCGGCATCTCGACGGCGTCGCCGTGGAGATCTCATCAGAGCCGCCGACACCGCCGAAGGGCTGGGAGGCGTACGTCTCGACCGCCTTCGCCGGCCAGGTCGACGGGAAGCCGAGGGCGGATCTCCTCGCTGAGCTCGTCGCGCTGCGCCGTGCGATCGTCGTCGCCGGCGCGCACGGCAAGACCACGACGAGCGCGATGATCGCGTTCTGCCTCGACCGGCTTGGCCTCGACCCCGCCTTCCTCATCGGCGGTGACGTGCCGCAGCTCGGCGGGAACGCGCGCGCGGGGGAGGGATGGCTGGTCGTCGAGGGCGACGAGTCGGACCGCTCGGTCGGCGCGCTGCGTCCCGAGATCGCCGTTCTCCTCAACGTCGACCTCGACCACCACACGACGTTCGCGTCGCGCATTGAGGTGGAGAGGTTCCTCGAGGAATGGCTCGCGACGGTTCCTCACGTCGTCCGGGCAGAGGCGCTTGAGCCGGTCGCGCTCGAGCTCGCGGTCAGGGGCGAGCACAACCGCCGGAATGCCGCGGCCGCCCTCGCGGCGCTCGAGCTCGCCGGCGTGCCGCGCGCGGACGCGGAGCGCGCGATCGTCGAGTTCACCGGCGCCGGTCGCCGGCTCGAGCCGAAGGGCGAGGCGCGCGGCGTGACCGTCCTCGACAGCTACGCCCACCATCCCGCCGAGCTCGCCGCCGATCTCGCCGCCGTGCGCGAGGACGACGGGCGGGTCATCGCGCTCTTCCAGCCGCACCTCTACTCGCGCACGCTTCATCTGGCGGACGGGTTCGCCAGGGCGCTCGCCGCAGCCGATGCGGCGTGCGTGACCGAGATCTATCCGGCGCGGGAGGAAGCGCTGCCGGGAGTGAGCGGGCGCCTGATCGTCAACGAGCTCGCGCGATTGCGCCCCGGCATGCGGATCGGCTGGGCGCCGACGCTCGAGGACGGCGCGCACATCGTCGCCGGCTGGGCACGGTCCGGGCGACACGGTGCTCACGCTCGGCGCCGGGGACGTCGATCGCGCGGCGACGATGCTTCTGGAGGCGCTCGCGTGAATGTCGACGAGGGAGTCGAGCTTGCGCGTTACACCACGCTCGGCACGGGCGGGCCTGCGCGGGCGTTCGCGCGGCCGGAGAGCGAGCGCGAGGTGGGGGAGCTGCTCCGCTGGGCGGCAGAGCGAGAGCTGGCGGTCTCCGTCGTCGGCCTCGGCTCGAACCTCCTCGCCGCGGACGCCGGCGTCGACTCGTTGATCCTGAAGCTCGGCGGCGAGCTCGCTGCCGTGGAAGTCGACGGCGAGGTCATCCGCGCAGGCGCCGGCGCCGCGAACGCCGTCTGCCTCCACCGGGCGCGCACGGCCGGCTTAGGCGGCTTCGAGTTCGCGTGCGCGATCCCCGGCACGATCGGCGGCGGAATCTGGATGAACGCCGGCGCTTACGGCGGCGAGTTCTCGGCGGTGCTCGAGCGCGCCCTCGTCGCCACGAGTGACGGCAGCGGCTGGCTGACGCCCGCGGAGCTCGGCCTCTCGCTATCGGCAATCGAGGCTCCGGCACGGGCAGGTCGTCCTCCGGGCGCGAGCTGCGGCTGCGACCTCGTCCGAGCGACGAGATCCGGACGGAGGTGCGGGAGCTCAACGCGCAGCGCAAGGCGGCGCAGCCGACGAACCGCCGCACGTTCGGGAGCGTCTTCAAGAACCCGGCTCACGAGCTGAGCGCAGGGCGAATGCTCGACGCGTGCGGTCTCAAGGGCTTCGCCGTCGGCGGCGCGCGAATCTCGCCGAAGCACGCGAACTTCATCGAGAACGACGGCGGCGCGACGACCGCCGCTGCGCTCGCTCTCATGGCGGAAGCGCGGCGCCGTGCGCAAGAGCAGTTCGGAGTCGTCCTCGAGCACGAAGTCGAGTTCCTCGGCGATCTGAGCCTGCCCGACCTGTAGGAGCGGCCCGCGTCGCGGCGAATGCAGGACGGTGCCCGCCACGGCGCCCGCAAAGACCCGTGCCCGCAGACAGCCTGCGCGCCGACAGCGCAGCCACACCCGGCGGAAGCTCGCGAGATTCGCGCCGTCCCGCCGCTCCGTCGCGACCGGCCTGGGGATCGTCGCCGTCGCGGCCGGCGCGTACGCCATCGCGCGGGAGACCTCGCTCTTCGCGATCGACCGGATCGACGTCACCGGCGGCTCGGCGGCGGTCGATGCGCAGGTCGCGCGGGCGCTCGAGCCGTTCACCGGCAAGAGCCTTGTGGGACTCGATGGTGGAGCCGTGCTCCGCCGCGCCGACGCGCTCCCGACGGTCGTCAGCACGACCTACGACCGCGCGTTCCCGAACACGCTCCGCGTCACGATCGTGGCGGAGCGCGCCGTCGCGGTTCTCCGGGGCCGCGCGGCCGCGTGGGTCGTCTCCGCCCGCGGCCGGATCATGCGCGCCGTGGCAGCGAACGGCGCCCGCTCGCTGCCACGCATCTGGCTTGCGAAGGCGAAGACGGTTCAAGTGGGGGAGGTGCTGCCGCTGCAGCTCGGCCGAGCAACGGCCCGCGCGTTCGCCTCCGCAGGCTCGTTCGCCTCGCGGGTCGCATCGGCGTCCATTGCCGGCGGGATGCTCGTCTTCCACCTGCGATCCGGCCTAGAAGTCGTGTTCGGGAGGCCCGTGAACGTCGCCCTCAAGGCCGCGGTGGCGGCGAAAGTCCTGACTGCCTTGCCCTCCGGCACGCGCTTAGTGGACGTCAGCGTGCCCGGGAGACCGGTGACCAGCGCACGCCAAAGCTCAAGTGGAGGTTGATGGTTGAGGGCTGGACCTACGGTTGACACCGAGCATAGCCGCACCTACCATCCTGCGCGAGCTTCCACGGAACTGCCCCAATCCTCCACTAAAGGTTCAGGTTGACCACATGAACACGAACGACGCATCGGGTAACTACCTCGCAGTCATCACGGTTGTCGGCGCCGGCGGCGGCGGCACGAACGCCGTCAACCGCATGGTTGACGCCGGCCTCTCGGGAGTCGAGTTCATCGCCGTCAACACCGACGCACAGGCACTGATGATGTGCGACGCGGACGTCAAGATCCACATCGGCTCCGCCGCCACTCGCGGACTCGGCGCCGGGGCGGATCCCGCCGTCGGTCAGGCTGCCGCGCACGAGAGCCGCGACGAGCTGAAGGAGGCGCTGAAGGGCGCAGACATGATCTTCATCACCGCCGGCGAAGGCGGCGGCACCGGCACGGGTGCCGCTCCGATTCTCGCGAGCCTCGGCCGCGAGCTCGGTGCTCTCACCGTCGGCGTCGTCACAAAGCCGTTCGCGTTCGAGGGACGGAAGCGGGCGCAGCAGGCCGAGCAG
Source organism: uncultured Actinomycetes bacterium (assembly GCA_963737515.1). Classification (GTDB taxonomy): domain Bacteria; phylum Actinomycetota; class Thermoleophilia; order Gaiellales; family Gaiellaceae; genus Palsa-739. Next base: position 335,660 of record CAVTSV010000001.1, read on the forward strand.
GGCGTCGAAGCGCTCCGCGACCGTGTCGACACGCTGATCGTGATCGAGAACGATCGCCTTCTCCAGGTCGTCGAGCGCCAGACATCGGTCATGGACGCATTCCGGATGGCGGACGACGTCCTCCGGCAGGGCGTTCAGGGCATCACGGATCTGATCACGGTCCCCGGGCTCGTCAATCTCGACTTCGCGGACGTGCGGACGATCATGCGCGAAGCCGGCTCGGCGCTCATGGGCATCGGCACGGCGCGTGGCGAGAACCGGGCGACCGAGGCTGCGCGCGCCGCAGTCTCCTCGCCGCTGCTCGAGTCGTCGATCGACGGCGCGACCGGGATCCTCCTCAACATCACCGGCGGCCCGGAGATCGGGCTCTTCGAGGTGAACGAGGCGGCCGAGGTCGTGACGAGCGCCGCGGCCGAGAACGCGAACATCATCTTCGGCGCCGTCATCGACGAGTCGCTCGGGGACGAGGTTCGCGTCACGGTGATCGCGACCGGCTTCGGTGCCCAGCGCCGCCGGCGGCGCGCCGCCTCGGAGGCTCCTGTCGGCGTCGGGAGTGGGCGCCACGAGGAGTCGCTCGAGGTGCCCGCGTTCCTTCGCGGCGACTGAGTACGCCATACGACCCTGTTCGCCGCCCCGGTTCCTCCGCAGTGGAGAGCTGGGGCGGTTCCGTTTCGGGGCGGTTTTTCACTGATTCCCGAGGCGACCGCGCTGACTAGGATCGTCCTGCGATGCCGGAGACGCTTCTGCAGACGCCGCTCCACGAGCGGCACATCGAGCTCGGCGCCAGGATGGTTCCGTTCGCCGGCTGGGACATGCCTGTCCAGTACGAGGGTGTGATCCCCGAGCACCGTGCCGTGCGGACGGACGCCGGCGCCTTCGACGTCTCGCACATGGGTGAGTTCGAGGTCGAAGGGCCGCACGCGCGCGACCTGCTGCAGGCAGCGCTTTCGAACGACGTCGATCGCATCGCGGTCGGAGAGGCGCAGTACACGCTCCTGACGAACGAGCGCGGCGGCATCGTCGACGACCTCATCGTCTATCGGCTCGGCGAGTGCTCCTACCTCCTCGTCGTGAACGGGGCGAATCGTGCGATCGACTTCGCATGGCTGAAGGAGCGGGAGATCCCCGGTTCCGACGTGCGCGACGTCTCCGACGAGTGCGCGCTCATCGCCGTGCAGGGACCTCGCGCGATCGAGCGGCTCGGCCTGCCGCCGGCGCCCGCGTTCACGTTCGCGGAGACGACGATCGACGGCGTGGAAGTCATGGTCAACCGCACCGGCTACACCGGCGAGGACGGCTGCGAGCTCCTCTGCATGGCCGAGGACGCCGTTCGCCTTTGGGACGCCGTGCTCGCGCGCGGCATCGTCCCCTGCGGGCTCGGCGCGCGCGACACGCTGCGCCTCGAGGTCTGCTACCCGCTGCACGGCAACGACATCGGCCCGGACATCGACCCGATCTCGGCGGGCCTCGGCTGGGCGTGCGCGCTCGACAAGGAGTTCGAGGGGGTCGACGTCCTTCGCCGCGTCAAGGAAGCCGGGCCTGAGCGCCGGCTCGTCGCGTTTGTGATGGAGGACAAGGCCATCCCGCGGCACGGCATGGGAATCGACGGCGGCGGCGAGGTCACGTCTGGCTCGCACTCGCCGATGCTCGAGGCCGGGATCGGGATGGGTTACGTCCCGGTCGCGCTGGCGAAGCCCGGCACGGAGTTGACGATCGACGTTCGCGGCAAGCCGCGCGTCGCGCGCGTCGTCAAGAAGCCGATCTACAAAAGGGAGGATTGAGTGGCAGCTGCCGAGAGCTATCCCGACGACCTGAAGTACCACGAGGATCACGACTGGGCTCGCCTCGAGGGGGACGAGGCCGTGCTCGGGGTCACGTGGTTCGCGATCGACTCGCTCGGTGAGCTCGTCCACTTCGAGGCGCCGGAGGTCGGCGCGAGCGTGACGAAGGATCAGTCCTACGGCGAGGTCGAGTCGGTCAAGGCCGTCTCGGATCTCATTGCCCCGCTCTCGGGCGAGGTGCTCGAGGTCAACGGGCAGGTCGTCGACGCGCCCGAGACCGTCAACGAGGATCCGTACGGCAACGGCTGGCTGATCCGCATCCGGCTCTCCAGCCCGGACGAGGCGGACAGCCTGCTCGACGTCGACGCGTACAAGCAGGTGCTCGCCAACCAGTGACGCAGGCGCACCCGTTTCTCGGTCTGACCGACTCCGACCTCGACGAGATGCTCGGGACGATCGGCGTCTCCTCGGTGGAGGAGCTTTTCCGCGACATCCCCCAGGGCGTCCGCCTGCAGCGGGAGCTCGATCTCGAGCCGGCGCTCTCCGAGCAGGAGGTGTTCGCGCACCTCGCGGACCTCGCCGAGCGCAACGTCCACACCGGGCAGGAGCTGTCGTTCCTCGGGGCCGGCATCTACGACCACTACGTCCCCGCAGTCGTCGACGCCGTGATGCAGCGCGGCGAGCTCCTCACCGCCTATACGCCGTACCAGCCGGAGATGAGCCAGGGCGTGCTCCAGGCGATCTTCGAGTACCAGACCGCGATCTGCGAGCTGACCGGGATGGACGTCTCGAACGCGTCCGGCTACGACGGCGCGACGGTGGCCGCCGACGCGTGTTTCGTTGCGAAACACGCGACGGGGCGCAGCAAGATCGTCGTCACCGAGGCGACGAACCCGCAGGTGCGCCAGGTCGTGAAGACCTACGCGCCGGGGTTCGGCCTCGAGATCGTCGAGGTGCCGCATCGCGACGGTGTGACGGATCCCGACGAGGTCGCCCGCGCGGCGGAAGGCGCCGCGGCGGTCATCTTCCAGCAGCCGAACTTCTTCGGCTGTCTCGAGGCGGCGCCCGACCTCGCGGCGGCCGCAACGGACGCCGGCGCGCTCGGGATCGTGCATGCCGATCCGCTCTCGCTCGGCGTGCTCGAGGCTCCCGGACGCTACGGCGCGTCGATGGCGATCGGCGAGGGCCAGGCTGCCGGGAACTTCCCGTCGTACGGCGGGCCGCACTACGGCTTCATCGCCGCCCGCGAGGAATACATCCGCCGGATGCCGGGCCGGATCGTCGGCGAGACGGTAGACGCCGCGGGCGAGCGCGGCTATGTCCTCACCCTGCAGACCCGCGAGCAGCACATCCGGCGGGAGAAGGCCACCTCAAACATCACCACGAACCAGACGCTGCTCGCGCTTGGCGGACTCGTCTATCTCACGTGGCTGGGGCCGCAGGGATTGCGCGAGCTGGGGGAGACCTGCCTGTCGCTGGCCGCCTACGCCAAGCAACGCCTGGCCGAGCAGGACGGGCTGGAGGTTCTGTTCTCCAATCAGACAACGTTCAAGGAGTTTGCGGTTCGCGTCGGACGGAACGCGCGCGACGTCGTCACGGCGGCCCGCGAGCGTGGCGTCCATCCGGGCTACGCGCTCGGGCGCGACTACGCCGGGATGGACGACGTCCTGCTCGTCGCGGTGACCGAGCGGCGCACGCCGGAGGAGATCGACCGGCTCGCCGGCGTTCTTGCCGAGGTGGCCGGATGAAGCTGATCTACGAGAAGTCGCAAGCGGGCCGCCGCGCCTCGACGATTCCCAGGCCGGCAGGCCTGCCGGCCGCCGACATCCCGCCGGAGCTGAGGCGCCAGGAGCCGCCGCGCCTGCCGGAAGTCCCGGAGTTCGAGCTCCTCCGCCACTTCACCGAGCTCTCGACGCGCAACTTCGGCGTCGACACGGGCTTCTATCCGCTCGGCTCCTGCACGATGAAGTACAACCCGCGGATCAACGAGCGCCTCGCCGCGCTACCGGGCTTCGCGTCCCTCCACCCGCTGCAGGAGGAGAGCGGCGCGCAGGGCGCGCTCGAGCTGATGTGGCGGCTCCAGGAGATCCTCGCGGAGGTGACGGGCCTCGACGCCGTGTCGCTCCAGCCGGCCGCCGGCTCGCAGGGAGAGCTGACGGGGCTGATGCTGATCCGCGCCTACTTCGCCGCGAAGGGCGAGGCGGAGCAGCGGCGCAAGGTCGTCGTCCCCGACACGGCGCACGGGACGAATCCCGCCTCCGTGACGATGACGGGCTTCGAGATGACGCACGTGCAGACGGACGCGCGCGGCAACATCGACGTCGACGACCTCCGCGGCAAGGTCGACGGGAATACCGCCGCGCTGATGCTCACGAACCCGTCGACGCTCGGCCTGTTCGACGAGAACATCGAGGAGATCGAGCGGATCTTCCACGGCGCGGGCGCGCTCATGTACTACGACGGCGCGAACCTCAACGCGGTCTGCGGGATCTCGCGGCCGGGCGACATGGGCTTCGACGTCGTCCACATCAACCTCCACAAGACGTTCTCGCAGCCGCACGGCGGCGGCGGGCCGGGCGGCGGGCCGATCGCGGTGCGCGACATCCTCGAGCCGTTCCTACCCGTGCCGGCGGTGATCCGCCGCGACGATCAGGCCTTCGGTTTGGACTTCGACCGCCCGCACACGATCGGGAAGGTCAGGGCGTTCACTGGCCCGTTCGGCGTCTTCGTCCGCTCGTACGCGTTCCTGCGGATGTGGGGCGACAGGCTGCACGAGATGTCGGAAGCAGCAGTGCTGAACGCGAACTACGTCCTCGCGCGGCTGAAGGACGCGTACGACCTCGAGTTCGACCGGCTCTGCATGCACGAGTTCGTCCTCTCGGCCCGGACGCTGAAGAAGGAGCACGGCTGCACGGCGCTCGACGTGGCGAAGCGGCTGATGGACTACAACTTCCACCCGCCGACGGTCTATTTCCCGCTCATTGTCCCCGAGGCGCTGATGATCGAGCCGACCGAGACGGAGACGAAGGAGACGCTCGACGCGTTCTGCGACGCCATGCTTGCGATCGCGCGCGAGGCGGCGGAGGAGCCGGAGCTGCTGCACGAGGCACCGCACCACCGGCCGGTGAAGCGGCTCGACGAGGTGCGCGCCGCGAAGCAGCAGATCGTCAAGTACGGATTCGACGCCGCGGCCGAGCCGCTCGAAGCGCCGGGCTAGCGCTCGAGCTCGTACACGGCGTCTTCGACCTCTTCGGAACCGATCGTGAAGCGCGTCGTGCCGGTGCGGCGGAAGCCGACGGATTCGTAGAGCCGAATCGCACGTTCGTTCTGGTCCCAGACCTGGAGGACGACGCGAGGCGCGGTCGCGAGCCGCGGGTGCGCGAGTACGGCTTCGAGCAGCGCGCGGCCGATCCCCTGGCCCTGAAGCGCGGTCTCGACATAGAGGCGGTGGAGCTCGCCGTCGCCGAGCTCTGCATACCCGACGAGCGCGTCGCCGTCCTCCGCCACGAGGATCGTCAGCTCGCGGAGCGCTCCGCGGAACCGTTCCTCCGAGCGTCCGTCCTCCGTTTCCGCGGCGGCGTCCTCCGGCGAGACGGTCGCGCCGAACGCGTCGAGCCAGGTGCGCGTCGCGAGATCGGCGAGGGCTGGGACGTCCTCCTCGCGCGCGACGCGGATGTTCACGTGACGCCGGCGCGGTCGCGCTCTCTCGGCGCCGCGGCGAGCTGGCCGCACGCGGCCTCGATGTCCCGCCCGCGCGTGAGGCGGACGGTGACCGGAACGCGCGCCTTCATGAGCTCGTAGCGAAACGCGGCGATCTGGTCGGGCGACGAGCCCTCGTAGAGACCTGTCGGGTTGTAGGGGATCAGGTTGACCTTGAAGTGGTCGCGGCCGAGAAGTGCGCCGAGTGCGCGCCCCTGCTCGGGCGAGTCGTTGACGCCGGCGAGCATTACGTACTCGACGAAGACGCGGCGGTGGGTCGCGGCCGCCTGCCGGGCGCACTCCGCCACGATCTCGCGGATCGGGTAGCGGTCGTTCACCGGCATGAGCCGCGACCGCAGCTCGTCGTCCGGCGCGTGGAGGGAGAGGGCGAGCCGGATCGGCTCCTTCACCTCGTCGACGAAGCGCGTCAGGCCAGGCAGCCAGCCGACCGTGGAGATCGTCGTGCGGCGGTGCGTGATCCCGACGTCGGGCAGCCGCCGCGCCGCGGCGAGCACCTCGTCGAGGTTGAGCATCGGCTCGCCCATCCCCATGAACACCGCGTGATCGACCTGAGTGCGCCGGCGGAAGTGGAGCGCCTGGTCGAGGATCTCCGACGCCGTGAGGTTCCGTCCGAACGCCATCGCCCCCGTCGCGCAGAACGTGCACGTGAGCGGGCACCCCGACTGCGAGGAGAGGCAGAGCGAGCGGCGGCCGTCGCGGTAGCGCATGAGCACCGCCTCGACGGGATGCCCGTCCGCGGTGCGGAAGAGCGTCTTGATCGTCCCGTCCTTCGACTCGCGCTCGGTCTCGACGGCGAGCGTGGAGAACGGCACCGCGGTTGCAAGTTCGTCGCGTAGCGCGATGGGGAGGTTCGTCATCGCCTCGTAGCCCGCGGCGCCGCGCGCAGTCCATTCCCAGACCTGGCGCGCGCGGAAGTCCGGCTCGCCGCGCTCGCGGAGCGTCACCTCGAGAACGGTCAGATCCATCGGGCTACGGTAGCGTCAAGCCTTGTGATCGACCTTCGCTCCGACACCGTCACGAAGCCCACCGCGGGGATGCTCGCGGCGATGGCCGCCGCCGAAGTCGGCGACGAGCAGGAGCGCGAGGACCCGACCACGAACGAGCTGCAGCGCCGCATGGCCGAGGCGCTCGGCCACGAAGCGGCGCTCTTCCTGCCGACGGCGACGATGGGAAACCAGGTCGCGTTGCGCGCCCTCAGCCGGCCTGGGTGCAAGGTGGTCGCGGAGGAGCGGACGCACGTCCTCATCTACGAGTGGGGCGGGCCGGCAATCCACTCCGGGCTCTACATGTACGGCCTCGTCGCGGAGAAGGGACGCCCGACCCCCGAGCAGATCGCGGAGGTCGACGAGTTCGGGTCGGGCAGCGTCCTCGTCCTCGAGAACACGCATCGCAGCTCGGGCGGGCGCATCTGGCCGCTCGACGAGTTCCGGGCGGTGGTCGAGACGGCCCGTGAGCGCGGGGTCGCCGTCCACCTCGACGGCGCGCGGCTCTACAACGCGGCGGTCGCCGCCGGCGAGCCTGTCTCCGCCTGGTCGTCCCTCGCCGACACCGTCACGGTGTGCTTCTCGAAGGGGCTCGGCTGCCCGTTCGGCGCCGTCCTCGCCGGCACCGTCGAGACGATCGAGCGCGCGTGGGAGGGGAAGTTCCTGCTTCGGCGGCGCGCTCCGCCAGTCCGGCGTTGCGGCGGCCGCGATGCTCTACGCGCTCGACCATCACGTCGAGCGGCTCGCCGACGACCACGCGCGGGCGAAGCGGCTTGCGGAGGGGATCGGGCTGGATCCGACGGACATCGAGACGAACTTCGTGTCGATCCACGCCGATTCGGGAGTCGCAGAGATGTTGTTCGAGCGCGGCGTCGGCGTCGGGAACCTGCGGCCGGGCTGGCTCCGCGCCGTCACGCATCTCGACATCGACGACGAGGACATCGACGCCGCGACCGAGGCGATGAAGGAGGTGCTCGGTGTCCGCGTCTGACGCTCTCGCAGCACGCCTAGACCGGCTGACCGGCGTCGAGCAGCGCGACAAGCGCTACGCGAGCCTCGCCGCGGCCGTCCTCCGCGACGGCGAGCTGATCTGGGAGAACGCCGTCGGCGCCGCGGACGTCGAGGCGAAGGTCGAGGCGACGCCTGACACGCAGTACCGCGTCGGCTCGATCACGAAGACGTTCACGGCGACGGCGATCATGCAGCTGCGCGACGCCGGCAAACTCGACCTCGAGGACACGCTCGACAAGCACGTCGCCGGTGCCGCGTACCGCCCATCGATCCGCCGCCTCCTCTCGCACGCGTCGGGCCTCCAGCGCGAGACGCATGACGACTCGTGGCTCACGCTCCGCTTCGCGCCGCCCGACGAGCTGCTCGAGACGCTCGACAAGGCGGAGATGGTGCTGCCGGCCGGAGCCCGCTTCCACTACTCCAACCTCGCGTTCGCGCTCCTTGGCATCGTGGTCGAGCGCGTCTCGGGCCTGCCTTACGGGGACTACGTTCGTGAGCGCCTCTTCGCGCCGCTCGGCCTGAAGCGGATGAGCTTCGAGCCCGAGGCTCCGGCAGCGAAGGGCTACGTCTCGCAGCCGTACGCCGACGGCGTCTGGGAGGCGGTCGACGTCGAGACCGGCGCGTGGGCGTCGGCCGGGCAGCTGTGGGGGACGGTCGGCGATCTCTGCCGCTGGGGCGCGTTCCTCGCGGATCCCGACGAGGCCGTCCTCGCGAAGAAGAGCGCCGAGGAGATGCGCACCGTTCAGGTGATCGACGAGCACGAGCGCTGGCTGTCGGGCTACGGCCTCGGTCTCCAGCTCCGCCGCGACGGCGACCGCATCCTCGCCGGCCACGGCGGCTCGATGCCCGGCTTCATCGCGCGCCTGTACTACTCGCCCAAGGACAAGGTCGTCGCAGCGGCGCTCACGAACGAGAGCCAGGCGGCGCTCGTCCCCTTCGGGCTCTCGCTCGTTCGCTCGACGGTTGAGGAGTGGCCGGTCGCACCGGAGCCGTGGCGCGCCGGCGAGCCGCCACCAGACGAAGTCGTCCCGCTCCTCGGCGTCTGGTTCATGGAAGGCGCGGAGATCATCTTCCGCTGGCGCGACGGCCGGCTCGAGGCGCGTTCGCCCGACGACGCGGACTGGCAGCCGCCCGCGGTGTTCGAGAAGGAGTCGGGCGACCGCTGGCGCACCGTCTCCGGGCCGGAGCACGGCGAGGCGCTGCAAGGTCGCCCGCGGCGCGGACGGTTCGATCGAGCGGCTCCTCTGGGCGGGCTATCCGGTCACGCGCGAGCCCGGCCCCTGGCGCGCGCCCGAGTAGCGCCTACTCGTACTGGAGCGCTTCGAGCACGTTGAGGCGGCCGGCCCGGCGGGCGGGGAGGATTGCCGCGACGAGCCCCGCGACGATCGCTGCGATCACGAACACTACGAGCGTTCCCCACGGGATCGTGAAGGCCGGGTACTTGATCGCCTTCCCGACCATCAGCGCGAGGACGATGCCGACGGGAATCCCGAGCGTGGCCCCGATCAGGGCGGTGACGATGCTCTCGTGCCGGATCATGCTCCGCACCTGCCGGCGCGTCATGCCGACCGCGCGAAGCATCCCGATCTCGCGCGTCCGCTCGTAGACGGTGAGGACGAGGGTGTTCACGATCCCGAACAGGCTGATGACGATCGAGAGCGACAGGAGGACGTAGAGAAGGTTCAGGAGCGTGTTGATCCCCTGCTCCTGGTTCTTCTTGAACTCGCTCTCGGTGGCGATCTTCGCGTCCGGGAAGGGCTTGAGCGCTTTCGTGAGCTTCGCCGTGTTCGCCGGCGTGACGCCGCCCCTGATGTCGACGAAGGCGTAGACGTTCTCCGGGTTCTGGTACGTCTGGTCGAACCGCTGCGTCGAGATGGTCACGTCGCCGTACGGCGAGCCGCCGGTCGGCGGCGCGAAGATGCCGCGGATCACGAGGTGGAGCGTGCTGCCGGTGGGCGTCTCGACGGCGACCGGCGAGCCGACCGACAGATGATGTGTCTTGGCATATGCCTTCGCGACGAAGGCGCCGTTCTCGCCGAGACGGCCCGGTGTCGACTGCGAGCCGTACTCCCACGACACCGTGATCACCTTGCTGATGTCGGCCGAGACGCCGGTTACGCCGATCTTGCTGCCGAACGCGCGTCCTTCTCCGGCGCGGACGCCGGAGACGACGGTCACGCCGGGGACCTTCTCCAGCGCCTTCGCCGGCGCGACGGTGATGGGGGAGAAGTTGTCGGTCGCGGTGAGCGCGTAGTTGCCCTTGAAGACGGAGTTGACCGCGTTCTCGAAGGTCGCCTTCAGTCCCGAGGCGAGGACTGCGACGAGCGTGACGAGCGCCAAGCCGATCATCAGAGCGGCTGCCGCCGCCGCCGTCCGCGACGGGTTGCGCATCGCGTTGCCGCGCGCGAGCGTCCCCGCGGCGCCGCCCATTCGCGTTCCAGGCCAGCCGAGCCAGCGCGCGAGCGGCGGGACGAGCACCTTGGCGAGGAGCGCGACGCCGAGGAAGACCGCGGCTGCGCCGATCCCGACTGCAAGCAGGCGCTGCGTTGTTGAGAGCGAGCCGACGAAGAGTCCCACCAGCATGAGCGCTACGGCGCCGCCGATCGTCGACAGAGCGACCGTTGTCACCGCCGGGCCGGAGAGCAGCGGCTGGAGGACGGCTCCCTCGCGCACCGCCGACACGGGCGCGACCCGTGTCGCCCGGAACGCCGGCCAGAGCGCGGCGAGCACGGTCACGACGATCCCCACGACGAGCGAGACGACGATCGTCCGCGTCGCGAGGACCGTGCCGGCCTGTGGCAGATCGATGCCGAGATGGACGAAGAGCGCGTTCAATCCTTTCGCGAGCCCGAGGCCGATGAAGAGGCCGGACACGGAGGCGACCGCGCCGATCACGCCCGCCTCCACCAGGACCGACGCCTGCACCTGGCGCTTGTAGGCGCCGAGCGTCCGTAGCGTCGCCAGCTCGCGGGTGCGCTGGGTCACCGTGATCGAGAGCGTGTTCGCGATCACGAATATCCCGACGAAGAGCGCAACGCCTGCGAAGGCGAGCAGGAAGTCGTTGAAGATCGAGAGGAAGCCGTTCGTGTCCTTCGTCGCCTGTGCAGCTTGGGCTGCCGAGGTGCGCACCTGCGCCGTCGGCGGCAGGAGCGGCTTGATCTCCTGCACGAGCTGCTGCGGGCTCGTGCCGGGCTTCGCGGCGATGTCGATTGCGTCGAGCTTGCCTTCCTTGTGGAAGACCTTTTGCGCTGTCGGGAAGTCGAAGATCGTCATCGTCGCGCCGCCGAGCGACGAGACGCCGCCGATTTCGACCGTGCCGACGATCCGATACTGGCGCTCGGGCCCGCGCGCGATGACGCCGATCATGTCCCCGACCTTGTAGGCGTCTTTCGACGCGGTGTTCGCGTCGATGTCCACTTCGTGCGGCCCGACAGGCCACGTTCCCGATGTGAGGGTCAGCGGGTTGAAGCGCTGGCTCCCGTGCGGGTTGACGCTGAAGGCCAGCCCGGACGCCACGTTCCCGGAGATGACCTTGCCGTCGCGTCCCACAAGGTCGGCGAAGTCGCCGATGCCGCCCTCTGCGGCCGCGACGCCGGGGAGGTTCCGCACCTTGCCGAGCAGCGACTCCGGGAAGGACGGCGGCAGCGCGTTGTTCGAGCCCGAGTTGTTCCCGAGCGCGTTATTGCCGCTGATCACGGCGTCGGTCTTTGCGTAGACCGTCGTGAACACGGTGCTGAAGGCCGCTTTGATCGTGTCCGTGAGGACGTAGGTTCCGCTGATCATCGCGACACCGAGGACGATCGCGAGCCCGGTCAGAAGAGCGCGGAGCTTGCGCCCGAGCAGTCCCTTCAGCGCGACTTTGATCACTGGAGGCCGGACATCACGCGGAGCACGTCCTCCGTCGTCGCGCCCTTTAGCTCCTGGACGATCAGCCCGTCCGCGAGGAAGAGGATGCGGTCGGCGATTGCGGCTGCCCGCGCCTCATGCGTGACCATGACGATTGTCTGGCCGTACGCGTCGGTCGACGCGCGCATCAGTTTGAGGATCTCGCCGCTCGTCTTGGAGTCGAGGTTCCCGGTCGGCTCGTCGGCGAAGAGGATCGTCGGCTTCGTGATCAGGGCTCGGGCGATCGCGACGCGCTGCTGCTCGCCGCCCGACAGCTCCGAGGGCCGGTGCGAGCTGCGCGCGGCGAGGCCCGTCTGGCGGAGCAGCTCGTCGAGCCACGCCTTGTCGGGCTTCTCGCCGGCGATGGAGAGCGGGAGCAGGATGTTCTCCTCGGCCGTGAGCATCGGCAGGAGATTGAAGAACTGGAAGACGAAGCCGATGTGGTCGCGCCGTAGGCGGGTGAGCTTCGCGTCGCTGAGCGTCGTGATCTCCGTTCCCGCGATCGAGACGGTCCCGGCAGTCGGCGTGTCGAGCCCCGCGAGGATGTGCATCAGGGTCGACTTGCCCGAGCCGGACGGGCCCATGACGGCGACGAGCTCGCCGGAGCGAACCTCGATGTCGACACCGCGCAACGCGTCGACCGCGGTCTGTCCCTCGCCGTAGCGGCGGGCGATCCCGTGTGCCTCGACGGCGGTCCCCGCGGGCGCGCCGACGCCCGCGTGCTCCCTCGCGACCATGGTGCCAACCGTAGTCGAAGCTCAGCGGCCGCCGTACAGGAGAAAGCCGACGACCGCTGCGGCATAAGCCGCAACGAGGACGACGCCTTCCCGTCGGTTCGTCCGCCCGTCCCAGACGACTGCCGCGGCGATCGCGGCGGCTGCGGCCATGGCGACTAGCTCCGTCCAGCGGAAGGCGAGCGCGAGCGGGTGCGCGAACGCGAGGCCGAGGAGCATGACTGCGGGAACGACGAGCAGCGCGACCTGCGCGCTCGAGGAGATGGCGATCTCGGTGGCGAGCCGCATCTTCCCGGCGCGGGCGATGAGGATCGCGCCGCCGTGCTCCGCTGCGTTGCCGACGATCGCGACGACGACGACGGCGATGAAGAATTCGCTGAGGCCGACGGTGGTCGCGAAGGAGTGGAGGGAGTGGACGAGGATCTCGCTCACCCACGCAGTCGCGCCGGTCGCGGCGGCGAGCGCCACGAGCGCGACGGGCATCGTCCAGGCGTCGGGGCTGGGCGGCCGCCGTTCGCGCTGCTGGTGGCGCCGGAGGTTTCGCCCGACGACTGCGCCGTAGAGGAGGAGCAGCGCGATCGCGACGGGCACCGAGGCGACGACGACCGAGTGTCTCTCCGGTGCTCCGGCGTATCCGATCGCTGCGGGAATCGCGAAGGCCGCGACCGCAACGCCCACGAGACCGACTTGCGTGAGTAGCGAGCGACGGTCGATCTCCTTCCCATCGGGCCCGGCCACCTGTGTGATGCCGAAGACGAGCAGGAGGTTGGAGATGACGCTTCCCGAGAGCGAACCGAGGACGACGACGGGCAGGTTCGCGCCGATCGCAAAGAGCGCGACGATCAACTCCGGCGCGTTCCCGAAGCTCGCGTTGAGGAAGCCGCCGATGCCGGAGCCCGTGTGCTCCGCCGCGTGCTCCGTCGCCTCCCCGATCAGCCACGCGAGCGGCACGAGCGAGAGCGCCGCCAGGACGAAGAGCGTCACGTCCCCGGCGCTCGTGAACCGGTCGATCGCGACGGTCAGCGGCGCGAGGAGGAGCGACCCCCAGAGAAGCTTCGTCCCCACGCGACTACCGTAACGAGCCGGTGCTGGAGGCGGTCTTCTTCGACTGGAGCGACACGCTCGTCCACTTCGAGTGGGACGACGCGCTCGTCGAGGCTGGACACCGGGCCGCGCTCGGTCGCGACGAGCCGGACTTCACGGCACGTTGGCGCGAGCTGATGCTCGGCGACGCGCACGGACGCCGTCCCTACGCGGAACTGCTGGCCGAGCTGGGGGTGGAGGATCCCGACGCCTTCATCGACGCCGAGCACACCGCGTGGATGCCCGCGTACGGCGCCCTCTCCATGGCGCCGGCGCTGCTCGAGACGCTGCAGGAGCGTGGCTTGAAGACGGCGCTGACCGCGAACCACTGGCCGGATCCCCCGCGCGTGCTGCGCGGCGACGCCGCGGCGCTCGGGCTCGCGCGCTTTCTCGACGCGATCGTGTTCGGAGACGACAACATCCGGCGGGCGTGTGCGGAGCTCGGCGTCGAGCCGGCGGCCGTGCTCTTCGTCGGCGACGCCCTCGCCGATGTGCAAGGAGCGGCGAGCGTGGGCATGAGGACGGCTCAGGCAGTGTGGTTCAGGGCAGACGCCACCCCGGGAATCGAGCCGGACTTCGTGGCGTTCACGGCCGCGGACGTCCTGACGATCGCTACGCGACTAGCGCGATCGCCTGCGTAAGTCAAGTCTTGCGGAGCCCGACGGCCGTTCGGAGAATGTCCGCATGACGCCCGAGCTAGCCGCGGCGACCCTGCCCCTCCATCCCCAGGACGAGGCGGAGTGCCGGCTGTGCGAGGTGCACTGCGAGAAAGTCGTCTACCCGGCTGCGTGTCTCGCCCGTTCGTGCCCGTTCGTCTACGCATACGAGGAGCACGGGCATACGTTCATGGGTTGCCTCCAGCGTGTCTACGAGGCGGAGATCGACGTCGACCTGCTGCGGCAAGGGGAGCGGAGCCGCGAGGGCTTCGGCGCTGTTCGGGCGCTGCGCCGGCCATTGCCGATGTGCCGCTCCGGTGTGCAGTCGACCTTCCGGCACCGCGAGACGGAGCTCGGCTGCCTCAACCCGGAGTTCGCGGAGCTGCCCGCCGGCTCGCCTACGTTCCGCGTGTTCGCGCGCGTTTCGTAGTTCCCTCGTCCAAGCGCCTCAGGACGAGGACGCCGAGCGCCGGGCCTGCCGCCGCGAAGAGGAAAGCGAGCCGCCAGCTGTGCGTCGCGAGCACGGCGACCAGGGGTGGAGCGGCCGCGACCATCACGCCGAGCAGCGTCTGCTGGAAGCCGAGCGCTGCCCCAGTGCGCGTGGCGCCCGCCCGCTCGGCGGCCGCGGCGTAGGCGAGACCGTTCCACGACATCGCGAGCGGGCCGGCGACGAGGAAGAGCGGGATGAGGACTCCGAGCGGCGCGTTGGTGGATGCGGCGAGTGCTGCGGTGGCCACAGCGAGGGCCACGCCGATCGTCCGCAGTGGCCGGAGACGGCTCCCGAGCCGGTCGGAGATCCTCCCCGAGCCGACGCGCGCGGCGATGGCGAGCACGTTGATCGCCGCGAACACCGCGCCGGCCGCGGTCTTTGAAACGTGATCGTGTTCGTGAAGGAAGAGCACGACGAAGCCGGTGATGCCGATTTGCGCGGTCAGGTAGAGGCTCGTGCCGGCGCCGAGGAGCCACATTTGCGGATCGTGCAAGGGGCCGGAGACATCGCCGAGCTCGGGCTCTGCCTCCGAGCCGCCGCGGACGAAGGTGGCTGCCACGGCGGCGCCCGTCGCGCACGAGCCGGCGAGGAAGAGAAAGGCTAGGTGGGTGCCGCCGGCCGAGGCAAGCACGGGGAGGAGGGCGCCGCCGAGGGCACCGCCGATCGGGATGGCCGTCTGCCGGATCCCGAGCGCGAGGCCAAGCTCCGAGGCCGGGAACCACGCCATGATCGCGCGGCCGCTTGCGGCGTTGACGCTTGCGCCGAGCGAGCCGACGCCGATGAGGGCGATCGTCACCGTCGCGAAACCGTGCGTCGTGGAGGCGGCGACGAGCGCGCCCGCCGCTCCCGTGAGGCCGGTCGCGATCACCCAGCGCTCGTCGACCCGGTCCGCGACGAGCCCCCACGGTAGGAGCGTGAAGAGCATCCCGATTCCGATCGCCCCGAGCAGGACGCCCGTCTCGCCGAGCGACAGCCCGTAGCCGTGCTTCAGCGCCGGCCCGAGCGCCGGCAGGCCGACCGAAGAGGTGGAGAAGGACGCCTGCGCGAGCGTTCCCGCGCCGAGCACGACCCACCGGTAGGGCTTTCCAGACACGGCCCGAACGTACACGGCTGGAACCTGGTTCCGGCCGTGTCCGGACTCGCCGTGGCCGTTCGGCCAGCGCGCGGCTTGCCAATCGCCTCTATCGCGTCTGGGACACGTCTCGGTTGGACGTGTCCGGAACCTGGTACCGGACGTGTCCGGTCAGGACAGCCAGCGCTCCCGCAGATCCTTCGTCTTCTGCACCTCGGCCGCGTCAGGGCCGTGGCCTGCGGGGCCGGCCGTCTCGAGCACCGCGGGAAGCCCCTGGAGCCGCGGATTCGCGAGGAAGACGCCCATCTTCTCCCCGAGCTCGCCCTCGAGGACGTTCGCGTGCCGGTCGCGGTTCGAGCCGAGCGGCGCCGCGGCATCGTTCACGTGGAGCGCGCGCAGCTTCGCCAGCCCTATCGTCCCGTCGACCTCGTCGAGACAGGCGTCGAGGGTTGCGGGATCGGTCACGTCGACTCCCGAAACGAAGAGGTGGCACGAGTCGAGGCAGATGCCGAGATGGGGATGCCCGCCGAGCCGCTCATGGATCGTCGCCAGTTCCTCAATCGAGCGGCCGATCGTGCCGCCGGCCCCGGCGGAGTTCTCCATGAGCAGCCACGTCTCATCGGTCGTCAGTTCGAGCACCTGCTCGAGCGCGGGGACGACGTGCTGGAGCCCGGCGTCGAGGCCGCTGCCGAGGTGGGAGCCGACGTGGAAGACGACGTGGCCACCGATTCCCGCCGCCACCTCCGTCGTGTTCCGCAGCGTCGCGACCGAGCGCTCGTGACGTCGCCGGATCCGGGGACGCGAGATTCGTGAGGTAGACGGCGTGACAGAGGACGCCGTCGATCCCCGCGGCTGCGGCCTTCTCCCGGAACCGCTCGAAGCTCGCTGGATCGTGGTTCGTCGGCCGCCACGCGCGCGGGCTCTGCGTGAAGACCTGCACCGAGTCGGCGCCGATGGCGACGGCGCGGTCGATCGCCTTGTCGATCCCGCCCGACGACGACATGTGCGCCCCGATCTGCACTCGCGCCTACGCTACCCACATGGCCGTTCGCGTCCGCATGGCTCCGAGCCCGACGGGATTCCTCCACATCGGCGGCGTCCGTACGTTCCTCTTCAACTGGCTCTTCGCGCGCCAGCAGGGCGGGGAGAACCGGCTGCGGATCGAGAACACCGACACGACGCGCGAGGTCGCGGAGGCGGTCGACCAGATCAAGCAGTCGCTCAGTTGGGTCGGGATCGACTGGGACGGCGAGCCGACGTTCCAGCTCGACCGGATGGACGACTGCCGCAAGGCCGCCGAGCAGCTCCTCGCCGAGGGCAAGGCGTACGAGGACGACGGCGCGATCCGCTTCCGCATGCCCGACAGGGCGTGACGGCCTGGGAGGACGTCGTCCGCGGCCCGGTCGAGTTCCAGAACGAGAATCTCGCCGACCCGGTGATCGTCCGGTCCGACGGCCGGCCGATCTACAACTTCGCGTCGCCGATGGAGGACGTCTGGGACGGGATCACGCACGTGATCCGCGGCGACGACCACATCTCGAACACGCCGACCCAGATCCAGATCATCCGCGCCGTCGGCGGCGAGCTGCCGGTCTACGCGCACGTGCCGAACATCTTCGGGGAGGACGGGAAGAAGCTCTCGAAGCGGCACGGCGCGACGGGGATCGACGAGTTCCGCGCGGCCGGGTATCTCCCCGAGACGATGCTCAACTTCCTCGCGCTGCTCGGCTGGGCGCCCGACGGCGAGACGACGCTGATGAGCCGCGACGAGCTGATCGCGCGGTTCTCCCTCGATCGCGTCAGCTCGAGCCCGGCTCAGTTCGACTACGCGAAGCTGGACTGGATGAACGGCGTCTACCTCCGCGAGCTCGGGCCGGACGAGTACGCACACCGGCTCGTCCTCTGGCTCGGCGAGAACGGCTACGACTGGGACGCGGAGCTCGTGGCGCGGACGGCGCCGCTCGTGCAGGAGAAGATTGCGAAGCTCTCGGAGTACCCAGGCTTCGCAGGCTTCTTCTTCGGGCCGGTCGAGCCCGATCCGAGCGCAGCTGGAGGGCGGCGGCGAGATGCTCGCGGCGGCAGAGGCGGCACTAGCGACGCTTGAGCCGTTCGACGCGGAGACGATCGAGGCGGCGCTGCGGGCCGCGGCGGACGGATCGTGGGCTGAAGCCGCGCCAAGCGTTCCAGCCGATTCGGGTTGCGGTGACGGGATCGAAGGTCTCGCCGGGGCTCTTCGAGAGCATCGAGCTGCTCGGTCGTGACGAGTCGCTAAGCCGTCTCCGCGCCGCTGCGGCCGTGGCGTAGGCGGCAGCGGCTTCGGTCGCGCGAGCGGGGTCGAGCACGCGCTGACGAGCGAAGGCGCATACGGGATTCGAACCCGTGCCGCCGCCGTGAGAGGGCGGTGTCCTAGGCCACTAGACGAATGCGCCGGGCGCGGGCCAGTGTAACGGCGGCGCGGCTCGTCATTTGAGAGGAACCGAGACCGCCCCGGGCAGGCGCCGGTAGATGGCGAAGAAGTCTCGGTCGTCGGGGACGAGGTACCGCGTCGGCGGCTGCTGGTAGTTCGGCGCGACCTCCGTCGGTACGAGCTGGCCGTGGCTGTGCCGGTACGTGATCAGCGTGTACCACTCGGGATTGATGTCCAGTTCCATCGCCCGAACGGCGCCGGCGCGCTTGAGGATCTGGGCCAGCGTGATCACGGTCTGGTAGTCGGCGGCGACGTAGATGAGGTTGCCGCGCTTGTCGATGCCGAGCCCGGTTCGCCAGACGCGGACGGCGTTCCCGAGCGTGTAGCCCCATTCGGTGCCGAGGCTCAGCTTTGGATTGAGCTTGCCGTGGTCGATGATCAGCGGGAGGCTCTGGCGCGCGAACGCGACGTTGCGGCCGGGGCTCGTCCCGCCGTTCCAGCTGACGATGTTGACGGCGCCGCTCTTGTAGGCGACGACCGTCGCGAGCCCTTTCGTGAGCGGCTCGTTCGTGACGCCGTCGAGCGCGTCGCCGTTCAGTCCGTCCGAGTAGATGAAGCCGCTGTTGAACGTCGCGAGCAGCCGGTAGCGCTGGCCGAACGGCACCTCGGTCGGGCCGCGCAGGTTCGCGTGCGGCGGCTCGTAGCGGCCGGGGTAGTAGGCCGTGGCCGTGCGCGTGTGGTCGAACCACGCGACGTAGGCGACGATCTGCGGGTAGTCCGTCTCCGTCCGGAAGGTCGTGACGAGGACGGGAGGGCCGCCCTTCAGCGGCGGCCCGCTCGGCTTCCAGATGCCCTCACCCGGCAGCGGATGCGCGAACACCGGCTTGATGTTCGGCGGCCACGGCTTCGCGGTGTGGTGGGGATGGTGGGTCGTCAGTCCGACGGATGGCAGCGTCTTCAGCTGCGGGCCGCCCTTCGACGGGGCGTTCCAGGTGTAGTAGTAGTGCTCGACGTCGTCGACGAGCCAGTTGAGGTGGGACTGGCGCAGCCACTCCACGCTGCGAACGCCGATCGGCAGGCTCGACGGCAGCCGCGCCATCTGCACCCAGGAATAGATCGCCGGGGAGAGGAAGACGAGGACCACGACCGGGATCCAGACGCGCAGGCGCGGCCGGCCGCGCGGCCGCTTGGCCGACGTCCTCCGGAAAGCGACGCGTGCGGGCCGCCAGCTACCGCCGCTTGCTGCACCGCTCGACATCGCTCGCACCGTACGCCGACGCGATGAAATGCGCGTGAGGAGAAAGCCGCGAGCCGGCTAGCGCGTGAGCTTTGTGGAGAGCTTCGCTGTGCTGTGCGCCGACGGGTCCGTGAGCGTTCCGATCGACACCACGACTCCGCTCATCGTCAGGGTGCCGGGCTTGCCGGTCACCTTGATCACGAACGTGTGAGTTAGGGGGCTGCCGACGGCGGCCGATTTACCGAACCTGCAGTCGAGGGTCTTGCCGTGCTGCGAGCAGCCCGGCGCCGAGATCTTGAGCTTCTGATGCTTCGCGCTCTTGAGCGTGACGTCCGCGAGGGGCAGGGGGATCGCGCCCGTACCGGAGTTGGTGAAGATCACCTTATAGGTGAGCTTCTTGCCGAGCTTGCCGTGACTTGGGCCCGTGAGGTGGATGTCGGCGCTGTAGCTGAACGTCTTGAAGTTGTGCGGGTTGCTCGGGTCGGGCCCGGCGGCCGTCGAGACGATCTTGTAGTGGTAGTTCGTGCTTGGCTTCAAATTTGTGAGCGTCGTGTGACAGCGTTCCCGACGTTGCCGTCGCCGCGGGCGTCTTCGAGCCGAGGCTCGCTGTCGTCCCGTACTCGAAGTAGTACGTGTCGCCACCGCTGATTGCGTAGTCCGGATCGGTGCCCGAGATCGGTCGCCGAGTTGATCGTCACGTTCGTCGCAGGGCCGGTCGCTGGATAGCTGAGCGTTGTGAAGGTCTGGGGGGAACTCGCGGGATCCGGGCCGCCCGCCGCCGAGACGATGCGGTAGTAGTACTTCGTCCCCGGGGCGAGGCCGATGAGCGCCGCGCTGAGAGCTGCTGCTCGCCGGCGTCGCGGCCGTGGTCTTCACGGACGCCGCGAACGTAGAGTGGGTGCTGTACTCGAAGTAGTACGTCTCGCCGGTGAAGGTCCAGTTCGGGTCGGAGCCGTTGAGCGTCACGGTCGTCGCCGTGACCATCGTCGCCGACGTCGTGCTGGGCACTAGGCCCGAGTAGGTGACGGTGACGGAGCCGTTGCTGCCAGCGGCACCTCCGCCCCCCACGTTGGTCGTGGTGGACGTCCCGGAAACGCTATCGCTACCGGAGTTGCCGCCCGCGCCGCCATCACCGGTCGTGCCTACGGCTCCGCCCGCGCCCGTCGCATTGCCGCCGCCGCCGCCGCCGCCGCCGCCCGAGCTAGCGGAGGCTGGGCCGCCGCCGGTCGACGAGCCAAGCGTCCCGTTAACCGCCGGCGTGCCGTTGCTAGCGCCGCCGCCGCCGCCGCCACCGCCACCGCCGGCGGCGATGAGAATTGTGCTGACCGGAGGACGCACCGCCGCCGCCGCCGCCGCCGCCCGCGTTGCAGCATCAGCCGTGTCGCCTTCGCCGCCGTTACCGCCGTTGACGCGCGCCTGCGTGCCGCCCGTGCCGTTCGCGCCGGAGCACTCTCCGGCCGTGCCCGCCGTGCCCACGGTGAGCGTGTAGCTCTGGCTGGGCGCGACAGTCTCGGTCGCGGTGACCTCGTCGCCGCTGCCTCCCGCACCGCCATGGTGGCTGGGGGCGGTAGCGCACCCGCCGGCGCTGCCGCCGGCGCCCTTGACGTCGAACTTCGCTGACGTGACGCCGGCCGGGACGATCCACGTGCCGGTTGCCGCATAGGTGACCGTGCAGGATCCAGCACTGCAGACGGGAGTCGGGTCGGCGGCTCGCGCCGGGCCGGTCCAGACCGATCCAGCGACCACGGTCACGAGTCCCGCGACCAGAAGCGCTCCGCCCAAGAATCTCGCCTTGCGAACCATCGGCGAAAGGGTAGCCGGTCGTTGGACAAACGGCAGGGTCGGGTGGCGCGACTTGACGAAGAGCTGACAAACGAGGCTGCGGGGCAGGGATTCGAACCCCAACTTCCTGATCCAGAGTCAGGCGTCCTACCATTAGACGACCCCGCAAGGATCGGCGCCCAGTGTAGCCCGGCGTCCGAGCGCTGCTAGATCTCGAGCCGGTACATCGGCACGAGGCGCTGCTCGGTCTCGGTGTCGATGTGCGCGACGACCTCGACGTACGGCTCGAGGCCGCTGCCGCGGAGCTTCGCCTTGAGCAGGCCGTCCACCTGGAAGATCCCCGAGCTGTTGTTCATGAGGATCTCGATCTTGATCGGGCGCTCGTCGCCGTCGGAGATCGTCACGTCCTCGATCGCGGCGGCGGAGAGCGAGTGCATCGAGACGCTGCCCTTCTCGAACGGGATCCGGGAGCGGCCCTTCGCCATGTCGAGCGCGTCGGCGACGCGCAGGAGGCCGGCCTCGACCGTGAGCGGCTGCCCGTCGGCGCGGTGGCTGATGATCGCCTGCAGCACCTCCGACGCGACGACCGTCAGATCGGGCTCCTCGTAGATTCCGGCGAGCAGCTCGCGGATCTTCGGCTCGGCGAGGAAGAGCGAGAAGTCCTCGTGGCCGTGCCGGTGGATCGACATCCCGATGCAGTGGAGGAGGGCGGAGAGGACGACCACGACCTCCGCGTCGTTCTGCTCCATCCCGAAGTCGCGGACGAGGCCCGGCTCGACGCCGTGCTTCGTCAGCTGGCGGAGGAGCTTGAGCGCGATGTTGGTGACGATCTGGACGTGCACCCAGGAGTGGTCGTTGATCTCCAGCCGGGCGACCGCGTTGACGTTCGAGACGTGCCACCAGCCCTTGAGCTGGTCGTCGGCGTTGACGCGCTCGATCAGCGGTCCGCAGCTTGCGGTTGCCGCGGTCGGGGAGGTTGATCCGCATCCGCGCGACGGCTTCCGCTGGCGTGAGGCGCGTCTCCTGCTCGGCCTCTTCCGAAACCGGCTGCTCGATCCGTCCCGCGGTCTCCTCGTCGAGGCTCACATGCTCAGTCTGACGGATCGCGTATAGATGAACGCGTGAATACAGACGAGCACACCGAGCATCCCGTCCGCCTCGTCGTCGAGGACGACTACCTGCGGAACCGCTGGACCGTCTTCTTCCGCCTGATCCTGGCGATCCCGCATTTCATCTGGTTCTTCCTCTTCACGCTCTGGGTCTTGCTCATGAGCATCCTCAACTGGCTCGTCTGCCTCTTCACCGGGAAGCCGCCGCGCTGGTTCCACCGGCTGATGTGCGCCTACGTCCGCTACCAGGCGCACTTGCTCGCCTACCTGTCGTCGATCGGGAACCCCTATCCGGGCTTCGCCGGCGAGGAGGGCGAGTACCCGATCGACATCGACTTGCCCGAGGAGCCGGTCGCGCAATGCCGCTGGACGATCCTGCTCCGGATCCTGCTCGTGATTCCGGCGCTGCTCGTCTCATCGGCGCTGGCCGGATGGAGCGTGGGAAGCTACGTCGGAAGGGACGGCCGGACGACCTACTCCGTGAGTGTCGGTGCCGTGATCGCCGCCTGCGCCGTGCTCGGCTGGTTCGCCTCGCTCGCGCGCGGCCGGATGCCGAAGGGCCTCCGCGATGCCGGCGCGTACGCGATCGGCTACAGCGCCCAGACGACCGCGTATCTCCTCCTCGTCACCGACCGCTACCCGAACGCCGATCCGACCGAGATGCTCGTCGCCGTCACCGACCGGCCGCCGCGCCATCCCGTACGCGTCGTCGGCGACCCGTACGACCTGCGGCGCTCGCGCCTGACTGTCTTCTTCAGGATCCTGCTTGCGATCCCGCATCTCGTCTGGCTGCTCCTCTGGTCGATCGCCGCCTTCTTCGCTGCGATCGCGCAGTGGTTCGTGACGCTGTTCAGGGGAACGCCGGCCGCGGGCTTGCACCGCTTCCTGACCCGCTACCTCCGCTACCGGCTGCACGTCTACGCGTACCTCATGCTCGTCGGCAATCCGTTCCCGGGCTTCGACGGCCAGGAAGGCTCGTATCCGCTCGATCTCGAGGTTGCAGGGCCTGAGCGGCAGAACCGCTGGAAGACCGGCTTCCGGATCATCCTCGCGATCCCGGCCTTCTTCGTCTCGAGCGCGACGGGATCGGCGCTCTTCATGACGGCGGTGCTGACGTGGTTCTACGCGCTCGTCAAGGGTTCGGCGCCGTGGGGACTCAGGAATCTCGCCGCCTACGCGCTCCGGTACGACGCGCAGACGGAGGCGTACCTGCTCCTCCTCACCGACCGCTATCCGCACGCGAGCCCGCTCGAAGGCGAGGACGAAGCCGGCGCGTGACGCGCGAGCACGCCGCGCGCATAGCCCTGCTCGTCCCGCTCGCGGCGGTCTGGGCGGTCGCGTCGTGGCTGCTCTGGCGCTCGACGTTGCCCGCGTACCACCTGCCGCGCCTCTCCGAGCGCGCGCTCTTCCCCGCGAACGTCCTCGCGGCGGCGCGGCACTACAGCTCCGTCGCGCGGCTCCTCTGGCTCGGCGCGACGCTCACGCAGCTCGCGGTGCTCGGCGCCTACTCCCGCTACGGGATCCGGTGGATGAAGGAGTCGGCGGCCGGTCCGGTCGGGACGGGGATGCTGCTCGGGATGATCGGCTTCGCGCTCGTCTGGGCGGCGGAGCTGCCGTTCGCCGTGCTCTCCGTCTGGTGGGCGCACCACAACGGGCTTCCCGGGAGCTACCTGCAGGCGACGATCGGCGACTGGCTCGCACTCGGCTCGGAGTTCGTTGGCCTCTGCGTCGCGCTCGCCGTTGCGATGAACCTAGCGCGCGTGCGCCGGATCGGCGACCGCTGGTGGCTGCCCGCCGCGCCGGTGTTCGTCGGGCTCGGCGTGCTCCTGACGTTCGTCTCGCCGTGGCTGCAAGGAGGTCGCCCGTTCCAGGCGTCATACGTCTCGACTCTCGAGCGGATCGAGCACGTCCACGTACCCGTGCGCGTGATCTCCGGATCGGGCCTGCCGAATGCGTTCGCGACCGGGCTCGGGGCGAGCCGGCGCGTCTTCCTCTGGAGCCGATCCTCGAGCGGCCGTTCACGCCCCGCGTCGACCGCTTTGTGCTCGCGCACGAGCTCGGGCATCTCGCGCACACCCACATCTGGAAGGGCGTCGGCTGGTACGCGCTCCTCGCCTTCCCGCTCGCGTATCTCCTCTCGCTCGTCGCACGGCGCCGTGGAGGGATGGGCGTGCCGGAAGCCGTGCCGCTCGTGCTCCTCGCGTACGTCATCCTCCAGCTTGCGGCGTCGCCGCTCCAGAACGTCGTCTCGCGCCACATGGAGGCGGAGGCGGACTGGTCGGCGCTGCGCGCGACGCACGACCCGGCCGCGGGGCGCAAGCTCTTCCAGCTCTTCGCATCGCAGACGAAGGACGACCCGAGCCCGCCGTGGTGGGACTACGTCTTCCTCGAGGATCACCCGACGCTGCTGCAGCGGATCGAGATGACGCAGTACTGGAAGGAGAACTACGCGGCGGCCCAGTCGCCGTAGAGGCTCGTGTAGAGCCCGCGGCTTGGCGAGCAGCTCGTCGTGCGAGCCCTGCTCGATCACCTGGCCGTGCTCGAGGACGACGATCAGGTCGGCGTCGCGGATCGTCGAAAGGCGGTGCGCGATCACGAACGATGTCCGGTCGGCGAGCAGCGTCCGTAAGGCCCGCTCGATCGTGCGCTCGGTGCCGATGTCGACCGAAGAGGTCGCCTCGTCGAGGATGAGGATCCGCGGGTCGGCGAGCAGCGCGCGCGCGAACGCGACAGCTGGCGCTGCCCGAGCGAGAGGCGGGAGCCGCGCTCGCCGAGCTGCGTCTCGTAGCCGTCCTCGAGCCGGAGGATGAACTCGTGCGCGCCGACGGTCTGCGCCGCGCGAACGATCTCCTCGGGCTTTGCGCCGGGCTTGGCGAAGGCGATGTTCTCGGCGACGGTGCCGGCGAAGAGGAAGCCTTCCTGCGGGACGATCCCGAGCTGGCTGCGGAGCGAGGCCATCGTCACGTCGTTGAGGTCGACGCCGTCGATCGTGATCCGGCCGCTCGTCGGCTCGTAGAAGCGCGCGAGGAGCTTCGCGATCGTCGACTTGCCGGCGCCCGTGTGGCCGACGAGCGCGACCGTCGTCCCCGCCGGGATGTCGAGGTCGATGCCGTGCAGCACCTCCTCGCCGGTCTCACCGCCGCGCAGTCCGTAGGCGAAGTGGACCTGCTCGAAGCGGACGTGTCCGGCGATTCGGTCGAGCGGCTTCGCGCCCGGCGCGTCCGCGACATCGGGCTTCTCGTCGAGGACTCCGATGATCTTGTCGAGCGCGGCCGTGGCCGAGAGGAACGTGTTGTAGAGCTGCGAGAGCTGCTGGACGGGATCGAAGAAGTTGTTGACGTAGAGCATGAAGGCGAGCAGCGTGCCGAGCCTGGCCGGCGTGGGATCGTGGAAGTACAGGTAGCCGCCGTAGCCGAGCACGACGGCGAGCGCGAGGGTCGAGAGGAAGCTGACGAACGGGAAGTAGAGGCTGTTCAGGACGACCGTCTGCATGTTCGAGTCGCGGTAGCGGCGCGCAACGGTGCGGAAGTTCTCCGTCGCGCGCTCCTCGCGCGTGAACGCCTGCACCATCCGCATCCCGGCGATGTCCTCGGCGAGCGTCGCCGTGACGAGGCCGAGCCGCTCCCGCACCGCCGAGTACGCGCGCGCCGAGCGGGAGCGGAAGAGCGCCGTCGCGATGCTCATGAACGGGATCACGGCGAGCGTCGCGAGCGCGAGCCGCCAGTCGAGGACGAGGAGGATCACGGCGGTGCCGCCGAGCAGGAGCGTGCTCTGCGCGAGCGTCGTGACGCCGTCGGTGACGAGCTGGTCGATCGCCTCCACGTCGTTCGTCATCCGGCTGA
Organism: uncultured Actinomycetes bacterium; assembly: GCA_963737515.1. Lineage (GTDB taxonomy): Bacteria > Actinomycetota > Thermoleophilia > Gaiellales > Gaiellaceae > Palsa-739. The sequence continues at coordinate 361,452 of CAVTSV010000001.1, forward strand.
TCAGGACGCCGGCGCGGTTCCGCTCGTAGAAGCCGAGCGAGAGGCTGCTGCAGGTGGCGCGAACAGCTGGCGGCGCAGGTCGGCGAGGATCCGCTCGCCGACCCAGCCGGTCATGTACGTCTCGACGTACGTCATCGCCCCAGTTGGCGAGGCCGGCGACGATGAAGATGCCGATGACGACGAGGAGCCTGGTTCCGGTCGTGCCGCGCAGTGCGTCGTCGAGCGCGGCCTTCGCGAGGATCGGAGGCGCGAGCGCGGCGGCGGTCGCGGTGAGGAGCGAGAAGACGGAGAAGAAGGTGCGCAGCCGGTAGGGCTTCGTCAGCCGCCAGAGGACGCCGAGCCGGCGGCGCGTCGTGTTCCACGACCAGTCCTCGACCTCGGCGTCGGTGCGCCGCATCATGGACCCGCCGGGCTGGTGGACGCGCACTAGGCGACCACCTCCACGTCGGCGCGCGCCTCGACGGCGTCGGCGAACTGCCGCTCGAGGAGGCCGTGGTCGTGGATCTCCCGGTAGATCTCGCTCGTCCCGAGCAGCTCATCGTGCGTGCCGCGGCACGCGATCCGGCCTCCGTCGAGGACGACGATCTCGTCGGCGAGCGCGATCGTCGAGAGGCGGTGGGCGATGATCAGCGTCGTCCGGCCGCGCATCACCTCGCGCAGGCCGTTGCGGATCTGCGCCTCCGTCGTCGCGTCGACCGATGCGGTCGCGTCGTCGAGGATGAGGATCCGCGGGTCGAGTGCGAGCGCGCGCGCGATCGCGATGCGCTGGCGCTGACCGCCCGACAGCGTGATGCCGCGCTCGCCGATCACGGTCTCGTAGCCCTGCGGCAGCCGCTCGACGAACTCGTGCGCCTGCGCGAGCCGCGCCACGCGCTCGACCTCCTCGTCGCTCATCTCCGGCCGGCCGAACGCGATGTTCTCCCGCACCGTGGTCGAGAAGAGGAACGGATCCTGCGAGATGACGCCGATCTCGCGGCGCAGCGAGTTCAGCGTCACGTCGCGGACGTCGACGCCGTCGACGAGGACGCGGCCCGAGCCGACGTCGTAGAAGCGGGGGACGAGCGAGGCGAGCGTCGTCTTGCCGGAGCCGGTGTGGCCGATCAGCGCGAGCGTCGTGCCGGCGTCGAGCACGAGGTCGAGGCACTCGAGCACGGGGCGACCCGCGAGGTATTCGAAGGAGACGTCCTCGAAGCGGATCTCGCCGTCGCCGGCCGGGAGCTCGACCGCGGCGGGGTCGTCCGCAACCTCCTCCGGCTCGTCGAGCACCTGGAAGATGCGCTCGCCCGATGCGGTCGCGCGCTGCGCCTGGCCGATCCACATGCCGAGCCCGCGGAGCGGCCCGACGACCATGCCGAGGTAGAGGTTGAAGGCGACGAACGAGCCGACCGCAAGCGTGTGGTCGGCGACCATCCGCGCCCCGAAGAGCAGGACGGCCGCCTGCGCGAGGAGCGGCAGGAAGGAGAGCAGCGGCACGTACATCGCGCGCTGGCGGTTCGCGTGGATCGTCTGCCCGAAGAGCGCCTCGTTGCGGACGGCGAACTTCGCCTCCTCCGCCGGCTCCTGCGCGAACGCCTTGACGACGTGGACGCCGACGATGTTCTCCTCGGCCACGGTCGCCACGTCGGCGAGCTTCTGCTGCACGTCCCGCAGCGTCGGGTGCGCGATGTGGCTGTAGCGGTAGGCGAGCACGACGAGGAACGGCGTCACCGCGAGGACGACGAACGCGAGCTTCCACTCGAAGAAGAAGAGGACGACGCTCACCGAGACGACGGTGAGGATGTTCTGGAAGAAGAAGATCAGGCCGTAGCCGAGGAAGAACCGCACGCCCTGCAGGTCGACCGTCGCGCGCGACATCAGCTGGCCGGTCTGGTGCCGGTCGTAGAAGCCGAACGAGAGACGGACGAGGTGCGAGTAGAGGCCCTGGCGCATGTCCATCTCCACGTCGAGCGACTGCTTGCCGGCGAGGAGCCGGCGACCGAGCATGCAGACGCCCGAGACCACGCCGAGCACGGCGATCAATCCGACGTCGCGCCAAAGCGCGTGCGTGTTGTGGTGGAGAAGCGCGCCGTCGATCACGTTCCGGCCGGTGATCCAGATCAGCGCGATCTGCGCTGCCTGCGAGCCGACCGCGAGCACGATCGAGGCGGCGACGCCGCGCCGGTACGGGCGGAGGAAGCCGAGCAGCCGCGCGAGCGTGCGGCGGTATGGGACATCGGAAGGCGGAACGCTCATTTCCTTTGAGAGTAGACGCGCGCCAACTCCTTGCGGACGAGCGTCAGTGCCCTGTCCAGCCTCGCCTTGTTGCCCGGAACGTGGGGCCAGCCGCTTGCGCCCGAGGGGTGAGGAAGTGGGATGACGGCTATTCCGTCCTGCTCGTAGCGTTCGCCGATGTGCTCCGTCAGGGACGTGAACCCGAGCTCCCGGCGGAGTGCGAGGAGGCCGACCGTGACGATGAGCTCCGGCCGGAGCAGTTCGAGTTCCCGGTCGCGCCAGAACGAGCAGAGCTCTTGCTCGGCAGCTTCGGGCGTGCGGTCACCGCGGCCCGACGTTGCTCGGCCCGGATCGCAGCGCGTCACCGAAGCGCAGTAGAAGCGGGCGTAGAACTCGTCCTCGGCGAGGCCGAGCCAACGGCGGAGCTTCTGGCCGGCGTCACCTCGCCAGGGCAACCGTTGAACTCCCTCGAGCGGTCCCGGCGCCTGTCCGTACAGGTACGCGCGCTGCGGCGGCGACGCGAGCGGCGCGCGAACGGGGAGCGACTGGAGCGGGAAGCCCGCCTCGGCGCAGGAGCGGCAGCGGGAGAGGTCGCGCTCGAGCGAGGCGAGGGAGCGGTACGAGGACTTGCGCGTGGTCACGGGCTCTGAGCGTAGGCTCGCGCCGTGGCGAGCGCGATCGGTCTGACCGGGGACGACCTGACGGTCGAGGACGTGTGGGCGGTCGCCGTCGACGGCGCCTCCGCCGAGCTGACCGATGCCGCTCGGGCGAAGATGCGTGCCGCGCGCGAGCTCGTCGAGCGAGCAGTGCATGGCAGCCGCGAGCACACGTACGGCGTGAATACCGGCTTCGGCCGCTTCGTCGCCGTCGCGATTCCGGAGGAGCAGACGGAGGAGTTGCAGCTGCGACTCCTCCGCTCGCACGCGTGCGGCGTAGGCGAGCCGTATCCCGACGAGGTCGTGCGCGCGGCGCTGCTTCTGCGGGCGAACGCGCTGGCGAAAGGGAACTCCGGCGCGCGCGTCGAGACGGTCGAGCTCCTCCTCGCACTGCTCGAGCGCGGCGTCCTTCCGGTCGTCCCGGCACGCGGCTCCGTCGGGGCGTCGGGCGATCTCGCGCCGCTCGCCCACCTCGCGCTCCCGCTCGTCGGCGAGGGAGAGGCGTGGTTCGGCGACGAGCGGCTCTCCGGCGGAGAAGCGCTCGCGCGCGCCGGCCTCGAGCCGGTGCGACTGGAGGCGAAGGAAGGGCTCTCGCTCATCAACGGCACGCAGTTCATGGCGGCGATGCTCGCGCTTGGGCTCGTGCGCGCTCGCCGGCTCGCGCGGGCGGCGGACGTCGCCTGCGCGATGTCGGTCGAGGCGCTGAACGGCTCGCGCACCTCGTTCCTCCCGCAGATCCATGCGCTTCGTCCGCTGCGCGGCCAGGTCGCCGCGGCGGCGAACATCCTCCGGCTCCTCGAAGGCTCGCCGATCATCGAGGCGCACCGCTGGTGCGACAAGGTGCAGGACGCGTACTCGCTGCGCTGCGCGCCCCAGGTGCACGGCGCGAGCCGAGACCTCCTCGACTACGCGGCGTACACCGTCGGCGTCGAGCTCAACGCGGCGACCGACAATCCGCTCGTGCTCGTCGAGGACGAGGCGCTCGTCTCGAACGGCAACTTCCACGGTCAGCCGCTCGCCTTCGCGCTCGACACGCTCGCGATGGCGGTGTCGGAGCTCGCGAGCATCTCGGAGCGTCGCGTCGAGCGGCTCGTCAATCCCGAACCTGTCCGACGGCCTGCCCGCGTTCCTCACCACCGATGGCGGCCTCAACAGCGGCTTCATGATCCCGCAGTACGTCGCGGCCTCGCTCGTCTCCGAGAACAAGGTGCTCTGCCATCCCGCGTCGGTCGATTCGATTCCGACGAGTGCCGGCCAGGAGGACCACGTCTCGATGGGCAACGCGTCGGGGTTGAAGGCGTGGCAGGTGCTCGCGAACTCCGAGCGCGCGGTGGCGATCGAGCTGCTCGCGGGCGCGCAGGCGGTCGAGTTCCACGCGCCGCTCGAGCCGGGCGTGGGCGGTCGCGCAGCGCGGGCAGCCGTCCGGGAGCTCTCGCCGCGGCTGCGCGACGACCGCTCGCTCGCGGGCGACATCGAGGCGGTCGCCGCGGCGATTCGCGACGGCTCGCTCGTCGCCGCGGTCGAGGCCGCGGCCGGGGAGCTGGAGTGAGCGCTCGCGTCGAGGCGCTGTGCGGCGACCTCTCCTCGATCCGCGCGCCGCGCGGCACCGAGCTCAACGCGCGGCAGTGGTCGACCGAGGCGCCGCTCCGGATGCTCCTCAACAACCTCGACCGCGAGGTGGCCGAGCGGCCGGAGGAGCTGGTCGTCTACGGCGGCTCGGGCAAGGCGGCGCGGAATCACGAGGCGCTGCGCGCGATCGTCGGCGTCGCTCCTCGAGCTCGGGCCCGACGAGACGCTGCTCGTCCAGAGCGGCAAGCCGGTGGGCGTCTTCACGACGCACGAGGGCGCGCCGCGCGTCCTGATCGCGAACTCGCTGCTCGTGCCGAAGTGGGCGACGTGGGACGAGTTCCGGCGCCTCGAGGCGGAGGGGCTGACGATGTTCGGCCAGATGACCGCCGGCTCGTGGATCTACATCGGCAGCGCAGGGAATCCTGCAGGGGACGTACCAGACGTTCGCGGCGGCGGGCGAGAAGCACTTCGGCTCGCCCGATCTGCGCGGCCGGACGATCCTCACCGCGGGGCTCGGCGGGATGGGCGGCGCGCAGCCGCTCGCGGGGACGATGGCCGGCGCGGCGATCCTCTGCATCGAGGTCGATCCGGCGCGGATCGAGCGGCGGCTCGAGACGCGCTATCTCGACGAGGCGACGGATTCGCTGGACGACGCGCTCGCTCGCATCCGGGCGGCTGCGGCGGAGAGGCGACCGCTCTCGGTCGGCCTGCTCGGGAACGCCGCGGACGTCGTGCCCGAGCTCGCGGCGCGCGGCGAGGAGTTCGACCTCCTCACCGACCAGACCGCGGCGCACGATCCGCTCACCGGCTACATCCCGCGCGGCTACTCGGTCGAGGAGGCCGCCGCGCTCCGCTCGTCCGATCCGGACGAGTACCTCCGGCTGGCGCGGGAGTCGATCGTCCGCCACGTCGAGGCGCTGCTCGAGTACGTCCGGCGCGGCGCCTATGTTTTCGATTATGGCAACAACCTGCGAGGTGAGGCGCGTGAAGGTGGCGTAGCGGAGGCTTTCTCATACCCGGGCTTCGTCCCGGCCTATATCCGGCCGCTCTTCTGTCGCGGCGTCGGGCCGTTCCGCTGGGCGGTGCTCTCGGGCGACTCCGGCTGACATCGCGGCGATCGACGACGGCGCTGCAGGAGCTGTTCCCGGACGATCCGCTCCTGCAGCGCTGGCTCGAGCTGGCTCCGAAGCGTGTGGCCTTCCAGGGGCTGCCCGCCCGGATCTGCTGGCTCGGCTACGGCGACCGCGCGAAGGCGGGGCTCGCGATCAACGAGCTCGTCCGCAGCGGCGAGGTCAAGGCGCCGGTCGTGATCGGGCGGGATCACCTCGATGCCGGCTCCGTCGCCTCGCCGTACCGCGAGACGGAGGCGATGCGCGACGGCTCCGACGCGATCGCCGACTGGCCGATCCTCAACGCGCTCGTCAACACCGCGGCGGGGGCGACGTGGGTCAGCGTCCATCACGGCGGCGGCGTGGGGATCGGCAACGCGATCCACGCCGGCATGGTCGTGCTCGCCGACGGCAGCGAAGCGCAGGCGGAGCGGCTCGAGCGCGTGCTCACGACCGATCCCGGGCATGGGCGTGCTGCGGCACGCCGACGCGGGCTATCCCGAGGCGATCGAGGCCGCGGAGTCCGGCGGCCTGCGGATCCCCAGCCGGCAGTCGTAGTGCTGCTCGTACGCGACATCGCGCAGCTCGCGACGCCGGCCGGCCGCGATGCGCCGCTCCGCGGCTCCGCGCTCGGCGACGTCGAGGTGATCGAGGACGCGTTCGTCCTCTGCGCGGGCGACACGATCGAGGCGGTGGGGCGGATGCGCGACCTGCCGTCGCTCGACGGCGACGTCGTCGAGCTCGACGGGCGCGGCCTTTGCGCGATTCCGGGTCTCGTCGACTGCCACACGCACGCGGCGTTCGGCGGCGACCGCGTCGACGAGTTCTCGCTGCGCGCGGGCGGTGCGAGCTACGAGGAGCTGCATGCGGCCGGCGGCGGGATCCTCTCGACCGTCCGCGCCACGCGCGCTGCTCGGCGAGGACGGCCTGCGCGCCGCGGTCGAGCGGCACCGCGACTGGATGCTCCGCGCGGGCACGACGACCTTCGAGGCGAAGTCGGGCTACGGCCTCGATCGCGACACTGAGCTCGCGTCGCTCCGAGCGATCCGCGACGCCGGCGGCTATCCCGACCTGGCTCGGCGCGCACGCCGTCCCGCCGGAGTTCGACGACGCCGACGCGTACCTCGACTTCGCGCTCGCCGAGGTGCTGCCGGAGGCGGCGAAGCTCGCCGAGGCGGCGGACGTCTTCCTCGAGCGCGGCGCGTTCGACGCGGTGCAGGCGCGCCGCTATCTCGAGGCGTGCCGCGACGCCGGCCTCGCGCTGCGCCTGCACGGCGACCAGTTCACCGAGTCCGGCGCGATCCCGCTCGCGATCGAGCTCGGCGCTCGCTCCGTCGACCATCTCGAGGCGACGGGGCCGAGGACGGGATTCGCGCGCTCGCCGCGAGCGAGGTCGTCGGCGTTCTTCTGCCCGCGAGCGCGCTCTTCCTCGACCGGCCGATGCCGCCCGCCCGCGCCCTCGTCGACGCCGGAGCCGCCGTCGCGCTCGCAACCGACTTCAACCCGGGCAGCTCCTTCATGCGAGAGCCTGCCGCTCGTCTGCTCGCTCGCCGCGACGCAGCTCCATCTCTCGCCGGACGAGGCGCTCTCCGCCTGCACGGTGAACGCGGCCCACGTGCTCGGCTGCGCCGACCGGATCGGTCGCCTCGCGCCGGGCTACCGCGCCGACATCGTGCTCCTCGGCGCTCCCGACTGGCGCTACCTCGCGTACCACCTGGGCGCACCGATCGTTACTCGGGTCGTGCTCGGCGGCGAGCTAGCTAGCCTGAGCGCATGCCCACGCGGAAGCAGCGGCGGCGCATGCAGAAGGAGCGGCGCCACGAGTACGAGACCGTCTGGGTCGACTCCGAGGGCAACGAGCTCGAGGAGCCGCCCGACGAGGCGCCGGCGCCTGCGCGCGAACGACCGGTCGGATGGGAAGCCGCCCGCGCAGCAGAAGCGGCCGCAGCAGCGCCCGAACCGGGCCACCCGCACGCCCCTGCCGCCGTCGTGGCGGCGCGCCGCACGGCGCTCGCTCCTCCTCGGCGCGGTGATCTTCGTGCTCTTCGCGATCCTCGGCTCGAAGAACGGCAAGCACAACTACCTGTCCGCGCTGCTCCTCGCTGTTCTGTACACCGGGCTCTTCATCCCGTTCACGTACTACATCGACCGCTTCTCCTACGGCCGCTGGGAACGAAAAACGGGCGGCCAGGCCAAGAAGCGCTGACCAACCTCTCTACTAGACTCGCCGCGATGCCGCTCGTGGTCGACAGATACGCGCTCGGACCGCTTCAGACGAACTGTTACGTCGTGCGTTCCGACCGGAACGCGACGGAGGCGGCCGTCATCGATCCCGGCGGGGACGCGCCGGATCTGCGCCTCGAGCTCGCGCGGCTCGGCGCGTCGATGCGCCGGGAATCCTCATCACCCACGGCCACTTCGACCACGTCGGCGGCGTCGCCGACCTCGCGGAGGGGACCGGCGCGGAGGTCTGGATGCCGGAGGGCGAGCGCGAACGGCTCGAGCGGTTCACCGGAGTTCGCGCCGGCCGGCGTTCCCGGCCGCGCGTACGCGCCCGAGCATCTCGTGAGCGGCGGCGAGACGATCGAGGTCGCGGGCGTCTCCTTCGAGTGCCTCGCCGTTCCGGGCCACTCGCCGGCCCACGTCGCCTTCTACGCCGACGGCGAGCTCTTCAGCGGCGACCTCCTCTTCGCCGGCTCCGTCGGCCGCGTCGACCTGCCCGGCGCCGACTGGGACACGCTGCTCGCCTCGGTGCGGATGCTCGTCGACCGCTTCCCGCCGGAGACGGTCGTCCACCCCGGCCACGGCCCGGAGACGACGCTCGGCGATGGAGCTCGCGCGCAACCCTTCCTCGCCGAGCTTCGCACGGAAGCGTGAGCGAGAAGTTCCAGGCGCCGCGCGGGACGCACGACGTCCTCCCGGGCGACCGCCTCTGGTGGCACGTCATTCGAAACGATCGAGGAGCAGTGCGCGCAGTACGGCTGGTCGCGCGTCCAAACGCCGGGCTTCGAGGAGACGGCGCTCTTCGAGCGGACCTCCGGCGCCGGCGTCGGACGTCGTGCAGAAGGAGATGTACACGTTCGACAGACCGCGGCGACCGCTCGCTCACGCTGCGGCCCGAGGGCACCGCGCCGATCGCGCGCGCGTACGTCGAGCACGGACTCGCGCAGGAGCCGCAGCCCGTCAAGGCGTACACGATCGCGCCGATGTACCGCTACGCGCGGCCCGGCCGCGGGCGCTACCGCGAGCACTGGCAGCTCTCGCTCGAGGCGATCGGCTCCGACGATCCCGCCGTCGACGCCGAGGTGATCCAGTTCTACGCGGAGCTGCTGCGGCGGCTCGGCGTCACGGAGTGGGAGCTCCTCCTCAACTCGATCGGCGACGCGAACTGCCGCCCGCAGCTACGTCGCGCGGCTCGAGCGAGTGGCTCGACGCGCACCCCGAGCTCGCCGGCGACGAGGAGGTCGCGCACAAGCGCGCGACGAGCATCCTCCAGGTGTTCGACGTGAAGAACGAGCAGGTTCGCGCCGCGCTCGACCGACGCCCCGAAGATCGGCGACTCGCCTCTGTGACGCGTGCCGCCGAGCACTTCGACGCCGTGAAGGCGCATCTCGACGCCTACGGGATCCCGTACACGCTCGACCCGGCGCTCGTGCGCGGGCTCGACTACTACACGCGCACGACCTTCGAGTTCGTCGGGCCGGAGGAGAACGTCAACTCGACGCTTGTGCGGCGGTGGGCGCTACGACGGCCTCGTCGAGGCGGTCGGCGGGCAGGCCACGCCGGGGATCGGTTTCGGCGCCGGCCTCGAGCGGCTCCAGCTCGCGCTCGAGCGCGAGGGCGCCACGGCGGACGAGCCGCGCCTCGACATCTTCGTCGCGTTCGAAGAGCCGGCGCTGCGTGGCCGCCTCCTCCCGCAGATCGCCGCCTGGCGGGCGGCGGGCCGCTCCGTGGACACCGACTACGCTGGCCGCTCGATGAAGGGACAGCTCACCCAGGCGCAGCGGCTCGGCGCGGAGACGGTCGTCGTCGCCCGCGCCGACGGCACGTATCAAGTGCGGCGGCGCGGGGAGGACGATCGCGTCGTGAACGACCTCGCGGAGCTCTAGATGGCCTGGCGCGACGTCATGTGCGGCGAGTTGCGGGCCGGCGACGCCGGCCGCCGTGTCACGGTCGCCGGCTGGGCCGACACGCGCCGCGACCACGGCGGGCTCGTCTTCATCGACCTCCGCGACCACACCGGCAAGATCCAGCTCGTCATCAACCCGGAGCACTCGCCGCCGCGCGAGACCGCGCACGAGATCCGCAACGAGTTCGTCGCTCCAGGCGGAGGGCGAGGTCGTCGCCCGCGCCGCCGGACGCCGTGAACCCGAACCTCGCCGACGGGCGAGGTGGAGATCCAGGTCGACGAGCTGCGGATCCTCTCGCGCTCGACGCCGCTGCCGTTCCAGCTCGACGAGGAGAACGTCGACGAGAACCTCCGCCTCCGCTACCGCTGGCTCGACATGCGCACCGACCGCATGCAGCGCAACCTCCGCCTCAACCACACGCGATCGCCGCGATCCGCCGCGTGATGGACGAGCGCGGCTTCGTCGACGTCTGGACGCCGAGCATGACGCGCGGCACGCCCGAGGGCGCGCGCGACTTCCTCGTTCCGGTGCGCCTCCAGCCGGGCAAGTTCTTCGCGCTCGCCCAGTCGCCGCAGCTGTTCAAGCAGCTCTGCATGATCGGCGGGATCGACCGCTACTACCAGATCGCGACGTGCTGGCGGGACGAGGATCTCCGCGCCGACCGGCAGTTCGAGTTCCGCCAGCTCGACTTCGAGATGGCGTTCGCCGAGCGGGAGGACGTGCTCGACGTGATGGAGGCGTGCGTCGTCGGCTGCTTTCGAGGCGGCCGGCGTCGAGCCACCGCAGCGTCCGTTCCCGCGCCTCTCGTACGGCGACGCGATGCTTCGCTACGGCTCCGACAAGCCCGACCTCCGCTTCGGGCTGGAGATCCAGGAGGCGACCGAGGTGACGCGGGGCTCCGAGTTCGGCGTCTTCAAGAACGCGCCGTGCGTCCGCTACGTCGTCGTGCCGCGGACGTTCTCCCGCTCCGAGCAGGCGCGGCTCGAAGAGCTCGCGAAGGAGTGGGGAGCAAAGGGGCTGGCCAACCTGTCGCAGATCGCGAAGTTCCTCTCCGAGCAAGGAGCTCGAGGCGTTCGGCGTCGCGGAGGGCTCGACCGCGCTCTTCGTCGCCGACGAGGAGCCGGTCGTCGCCCGTGTCCTCGGCTTCCTCCGGCTCCACCTCGCGCAGGAGCTCGACCTCGATCCGACACGAGACCTCGACGTCTTCCACTGGGTCACCGACTTCCCGCTCTTCGAGCACGGCGAGGAGATCGGCGGCTGGACGTTCATGCACCACCCTTCACGGCGCCGATGCCGAGCGACGAGCGACGGATCGAGGCCGACCCCGCGCAAGCGCACTCAGCCAGCACTACGACCTGATCTGGAACGGCTGGGAGCTCGGCTCCGGCTCGATCCGGATCCACGACGCGCAGGTGCAGCAGGCGCGTCTTCCGCGTGATGGGGATGGGCGAGGAGGAGCAGCGCGTCGAAGTTCGGCTATCCTCCTCGACGCGCTCCAGATGGGCGCGCCGCCGCACGGCGGCTTCGCAATGGGGATCGACCGCTTCATCGCCTTGCTCGCGCGCGAGCCGGACCTCCGCCAGGTGACCGCGTTCCCGAAGGTCGCGAGCGGCGACGACCCGCTCACCGGTGCGCCGACGCCGTATCCGGACTCCGCGCTGAAGGAGCTCGGGATCCGCTTGGTGGAACCCCCGGCGTGAGATACCTTTTCGGCGGGCCCGGGCGAATGGTGAACCAACAGCACCATGAAGGGAGCCCGCGTCCACGCTTGCGTGGCAGGGCACCCACCTGAGAAATCAGGTTCCCTAGCTCGGGCCCCACCAATGATCGAGTGCTTCGGAGACTCCAGTCGCGGCGGTGAGTGGGCCGCGGTGCGGCTCCGCGTCGACGGCGACACGATCGTCGAGGCCGACGCGCCGGGGCTCGAGCGCGACCTCGCGGGACTGACGCTGCTCGAGGCGGCGGCGGTCGGCGGCGAGACACTGGCGGTCGACGCGCTCGCGAACGCGCTCGGGCCGGTTTTCCGCGCGGTGCCGTCGCCGACCCGCGCCGCCGTCGCGATGAGCGGAGGCGTCGACAGCGCCGTCGCGCTGCTGCGCTCTCTGCCGGATGCGGTTGGCGTGACTCTCCGGCTCTGGCTCGATCCCGAGGGGCCGGACTCCGAGCGCGCGTGCTGCTCGCCCGACAGCGTCATCGCCGCCCGCGAGACGTGCCACCGGCTCGGCGTCCCGCACGTGACGCTCGACCTCCGCGAGGAATTCCGCCGCGCGGTCGTTGCTCCGTTCGTGCGTGGCTACGCCCGCGGGACGACGCCGAACCCTGCATCCGCTGCAACGGCGGGTTCCGGTTCGCCGAGCTGCTCGCCTTCGCGCGGCGCGCGGGCGCCAAACCTGCTCGCGACCGGCCACTACGCGCGGATCGTCGAGCGAGACGGGAGGCTCTGGCTCGCCCGCGGCGCGGATCCCGCGAAGGACCAGAGCTACATGCTCGCTTCGCTCGATCCGAAGCGGCTGGCTCGCGTCTCCTTCCCGCTCGGCGAGCAGGACAAGGACGCGACCCGCGCCGAGGCGGAGCGCGCAGGGCTCGCCGCCGCGCAGCGGCCCGAGAGCCAGGAGGCGTGCTTCCTCGCGGGCGACGACTACCGCGAGCTTCCTCGGCCGGCAGGGCCTTGCCGCCGCGCCCGGCGCGATCGTCGACGAGGAGGGGCGGGAGCTGGGCCGTCACGACGGCTACTGGCGGTTCACGCCCGGCCAGCGGCGCGGTCTCGGCGTCGCCTCGCCGGAGCCGCTCTACGTCCTCGGCAGCCGTCCCGCGGCGAACGCCGTCGTCGTCGGCCCGCACGGATCGCTCGCGCGGCGCACCGTCGAGGCGCGCGGCCGTCTCCACGCGGATGTCGAGCGCGTCGAGGTGAAGCTCCGCTACCGCTCGCCGGCCGTCGCCGCGAGTGTCGAACCGACGTCGCGCGGCTTCCGGCTCCGGCTCGACGAGTCCGCGTACGGCGTCGCGCCGGGCCAGGCCGCGGTGCTCTACGACGGCGACCTCGTCGTCGGGCAGGGCACCATCACGAGGGCGGACTAGGATCGGCAGCTGGATGCTCGTTGCGGCATTCACCTGGGGTGATCTCTGGCGGCTCGCTCTTGCGGTCTTCCTCCTCGCGCTCGGGCTCTCGCTTGCGTGGTTCCTCCTCCGGCTCGCCGCAACCGTTGCGCGGCTCTCATCGCTGATCCGAGGAGCGGAGACGTCGCTGCTCCCGGTGATCGACAAGGTCGGTGGGAGCGTGGATCGCGTGAACGGGCAGCTCGACAAGGTCGACCGCATCACCGACAGCGCCGTCGACGCCGCGGACAGCGTCGACACGGCGGTGCGCGCGGTGAGCATGGCGGTGACGCGGCCGGTGCAGAAGGTCTCCGGGATCGCGGCCGGCGTGAACGTCGGCGCCGCCGACTTCAAGTCGCGGCGCAGCTGGCGGCACGCGGTGCAGGCCGGCAAGGACGCCGCCGCCCGCCGCGAGGAGGATCTCGCAGAGGAGCTGCGCGACGCGGGGGCGGCATGACCGACTGGACGCTGCTCAACCTCAGGGACGATGTCGAGAACGCGGCCGAGCGGTTCGGCTTGGCACCGGACGTCGAGACGCACTTCGGCCGGAAGGCGTTCGGGGTCGAGGGCGGCGGCTTCAGCTACCAGCGGCTCTCTCCCGATTACGTTCTCCAGTTTGGGCACCGGCACGGGAACCACGAGGAGGTCTACGTCGTCCTCGCCGGCTCCGGCCGCGTGAAGCTCGATGGGGAGGAGCACGAGTTGCGCCAGTGGGACGCGCTGCGCGTCGCCGGGCCGGTTGCGCGCGGCTTCGCCGCGGGACCGGACGGGATGGAGCTGCTCGCGATCGGCTTCGGCGAAGGCGGCGACGGCGAGATGCTCCAGGGCTACTGGGACGAGAGCGACGAGTAAGGCTCAGCGCTTAGCTCAGGCGAGAGCCACCACTCGCACACGCCAGCTCAGTGTGGCCGGAGTTTGTCCTCTGGGTCGATCGATCCGCCTCCGAGCGTGTAGGTACCGAATCCGCCTCGCTCGCCCGTGAGTCAGCGCTCCTCGGACACCGGATGGTCGTTTTCCTACTCGGCAGGTTTCGCTGCCGACGAACTGGTCCGGCTGAAGCAATCGCCCGCGAAGACAGCGCGGAAGTCGACGTCCCACGCTGCGCGACCTACGCGTCAACGCTGCTGGCGTCGGCGGCAATCCCTTCGCCGCGGTCGACGACGTCCTCCGCACCTTCGGCGGCGACGAGGTCGTGGTCGCCGCTCCGGGCGCGTGGACGTGGGGTAGGCGCTTCGATCAGGTCGGCTGCCGAAGCGAACCTCGACCCGACCCGACCGTGAACGGCCGACCTAGGACCACGAAGAGCCGGCCAGCTTGGCCGTAGGTGAAAGGTGCGCCACAGCCCCCCGAAAGTACCATCGATATCTGGAAGTGCCATCCCCCCGGATGGGGTCGACTCAATCGCTCAAACGGACTCCTCAGCCATCTCGCTCGATCGAGCGAAGCCTCTAAACGTGGATTCCCCGAGGTGGAGAATCTCAACGGGCTGCGGAGCCGAGACGATTGCTCGCCGCGGTTTCGCGCAGCGCAAGCCCGGGTAGCGCGGTGAGCCCGACCTGGCGGGGGTAGCCGGTCCCGTTTGTGGGCAGGGAACAGGTGTCCTCGACGATCGCCGTCGTGCCCGCTGTGATCGTCGTTCGAGGAATCGCCTCGAGCGTTGTCGACGTGCCGGTGATCTGCCGGTCTGCGCCGTCGCACGCCGCGCTCAGATCTTTGTGCTCACGGCCTCGGCCCCTACGAGGAACTCTGTTCGGGCAGATGCTTCGAAATACCCAAGCGAGGGATGTAAATCACTCAATCGAGGGTCGAAATCTCTCAAGTGTCTCGTACTATGGGTGCGTGACACGGCGTCGCCACTAGCTGCCGCCTGGTTGAATATCGGATTCCTGCGGAACAGAAGAGGTGTTTCTGAATGAGATCGTCAACTCGGACAGGTCTTGTCGGTCGGTTCGGTCGGAAGACGCTTGCGGCCTCCGGTGCGGTGTTGGCCGTCGGGTTGCCGCTGATGTTCTTTGCTCCGGCGGCCAGTGCCGGCGGTTCCCAAGACCCAAGGGCGACCCCCTCCGGCGGCAACGTCACGACATGTGCCGCCGTGGGCTTTGGCTCCGACACGCAGATGGGTTCCAGTAGCGACTCGAACGCCAGCGATTCCAACGTTTCCGGAACCGTGGATGGGACAGGCGAATACTTGCAAGATGTCGTCATCACGGGATCGAACGTCGTCATTGACGCGATCGTCGTCAAAGGTGGCGACAACTACAACGTCTACAGCGATTCCACGTATCTGCCTCCCAAGCTTGCGGTACCTCAGAACTACGACTCGCCGCCCAACGGGGGCGGAAACATCCCGACGATCAGCCACTGGTTCGTTTGCTACAACACGAACGGGACGCCCTTGCCCCTTGGCACTATCGGGGGCGGCTTGGGGATCGCCGCTATCACCGCAATCATGTTGGGCGTGGCCCAATGGCGGTCACGTCGACGGAAGCGAGCGTCAGCAGTCAACATGACGTGACCCTCGAAGTAAGGGGCCGTCCCAGAAGCGATCGTGCTCAGGTGACATTCCCGAGCACTGGCCCACGTGAGGGCTTGACACCCTGATGCGGGGTGGGACATTGCTGCGCCAACGGGCTTCGGTACGAGAGCCCCGGAAGCCGCCGTTTGCCGATCGTTAGGGATGCGCCTTATCCTCCAGAGCGTGTCGAAGCGCACGATCATCCTCGGGCTCGCCGCTCTCGGGTTGGCGGCGTGTGCTGCGGGGAACGGCGCTGCGGCGAAGATGACAATCTCGCCGTGCACCTCGGTCAGGAACCCGGTCTGGTCGCCCGACGGGACGCAGATCGCGTACTACGGCACGCGCTGGCCGAAGCCGAAGAACCACAGCCCGAGCAACGACCTCCTGCAGGCGTTCTGCACGATGGATGTGAACGGGAAGAACTCCCAGCCGATCCGGTACACGGTCTGCAGCGAGGGGTGCGCCGATTTCCCGTACCAGATCGCGTGGCTGCCGTCCGGCGAGCTCGTCTACGACATCGACGGAGGCCCCCTCTACCGGCTCACGCCCGGCCAGAAGCCGAAGCGTTTTGCGACCGTCAACTCGCCTTCTTTCGCCACCGACACCACCGGCGACCGCCTCGCCGTCGGCTGGGCATTCCCCGGCTGTCTGAGCTGCGGCGGGCCGGTGACGATCCTCGACTTCCCGTCGGGCCACGTCGTCGGCAAGGTCGGCGGCAAGAAGTTCCAGAACGACTATCCGAGCCTGTCGCCCGACGGCTCGCAGGTCGCCTTCGAGCGCGACGGAGCCGACAACTCGGGCCGGATCTTCGGCATCTGGACGGCGAATACGAACGGCAGCAACCTCCGGCGGCTGGTGAAAGTCGGCCAGCA
The DNA here is from genome assembly GCA_963737515.1 of uncultured Actinomycetes bacterium. Classification (GTDB taxonomy): domain Bacteria; phylum Actinomycetota; class Thermoleophilia; order Gaiellales; family Gaiellaceae; genus Palsa-739. The sequence goes on from CAVTSV010000001.1 coordinate 377,610, forward strand.
GCCGCTCTGGTCGCCCAGCGCGGGCGAGATCGCCTATAGCAGCAGTGAAACCACGTCCAGCGGACTACGTCTCATCCGATCGCAGGGCGGGAAGTACAAGACGCTCGTCCCGCGCGGCGTGACGGCAGTGTTCGGCTGGTCGCCCGACGGCACGCAGATCGCTTACGAAACAGGCAGCAAGCTTAGGGTCGTAAATGTAGCCACGCGAAAGGTGCGCCAACTGCGCGGGCTCTACTCCTCGTCGACTGTCGTCTGGTCTCCCGATTCGCAGACGCTACTCGCCGACAGCTGGCCGATTCCGCAGCCCAAGGGCTGTTCGGCAGTCTGGCTGGTTCCCGTGAGCGGCGGGAAGCCCACCCTCATCCATCACTGCTAGCGGCCGTATCAGGGGACATTCCCGAGCACTGGCCCAGCCGAACGGGCTTCCCTCTTACGCGGCTGATCTGCCGACGAGGTAGTAGCTCCAAGAGCCGTCGGTTTGCCGTATCCCGCGTCTGTCGATGCAGAGCCTGTCGTGGTAACTGAAACGCAGCGTGAGACGTGTGAAGTGACCGCCTACCGGCCTGAACGCCGTGACCTTGACACTGCGCGCCGCAAATCTCCCCGCGGCGCAGCTCGGCGCGCAGTCATCCAGCCATACAGCTCCGGAGGCAGTCGCCTTCTTCGGCGTCCAGCTGTTCCAGGTCAAATCACCGGGATGCGCTCGGCCGCTTCCATCGAAGCCGCCAAGTACGCCCGATCCGTCGCCCGTGTACACGATGTTCGCGGGGCGAACTTGCCAGGTGAGACGCCAGTGTGGCCCGTCAGCCAGCAGGGTCGGCCCCCGCGTCGAGCCGGCCCGGTCGGCCTGCCGCGTCTGGGCGAGGAGGATGAGCGGCGCCGCATAGGCCGCTTGGGTCGAGAAGGCCAGGTTGAGGAGGATGTACGGGTACTTGTCGAAGTGCACGACGTTCAGGAGCGCCGTCGTGTTCAGCGCGATCCAGAGGAGCACGAGGATCGTCTGGCCGATGATGTACTGAGGCGTCCCGAAGAAGCGCGCCACGCGTTCGGCTATGCGGCCGAAGTTGTCCTCCCCGAAAGCTCCGTGACGCGACTGGGCAGGTGCTGCCACGCGCCGAGGTTACGAGCGCGACCGGACGAGGTCGCAGTACGAGAGCTAGCCGTACGTCACGTACGGCCCGGGGCGGAGACAACGGTGGAGCGCGTGCGGCGCCTTCCTGCCGACGGTGAGCTTGCCGGTGCTGTGGAACGTGATCGTCCAACGACGCCCGTTCTTGCTTGCCGTCAGCTCGGGCGGGAAGTGCTGCGCGCGGTGGAGCATCTCGTTGTGGGTGACCGTCTGAGCCTTCCAGCCGGCACGCCGCAGGCAGCTCGCCACGCTGCTCGGTTGCGGCGGCGCGAGATCGATGTTCAGGAGCTGCTGGATGCTGCGGAGGATGTCCATGCCGATCAGTGGCGGCGCCATCCGGCCGCGAATCGTCAGAGATACGGGATTGCACGGGCCGGAGATGCCGCTACCGAGCGAGTCGGCAACTCGGGCACGCGCAAGCACACGTCCATCGGCGGTGCTGAAGCGCAGCGTCACGGTCGGCCCGCCGAAGAGCCCCGCGCACATCACATGCTCGGCATTCGCGAGACCGAGCCCGTTCGCTCGCGCGACGATCCAGGCGATGTCGAACCGGTTGCGGACGTGCACGATGACGTTCGGGCGCAGATTCCCATACCGGCTCGTGATGTCGATGCGCCGGGTCGCTCCGGGGATGATCTCGCTCCGCGGCGGTGTGTGGACCCACGCGTCCCCCGCCTGCACAACAACGACCGTCCCCCCACCCGTCAACGCGGTCATCTCGAGGTTCAACCACCTATCCCATGAATGTCCCGGCTTCGCCTGGAACCCAATGGACTGGACAGGGTGTGCCCCGATCCCGTTTCCCGCCTCCCGGAATGGAACCTCGGGCCGCGGGCGCGAGTGCGCATGCGCCTGGATGTACCGCCTGACCTTTTCGAGGGGCTCGTGGACGATCCAGATCCGGCGGGCAACCGCGATGCCGGGCAGGAACCTCGTGCCGGTCACGTCGTCCCTGAACCTGGTCGGTGCGGACTTCGGCACCTTCAACACCAGACGAGCCTCGGGCGGCAGCACGACGATTCGCAGCAGCGCCTGAACATCCCGCCGCGCGAATCGGCGGTTCGCCGCCGTGGAGAAGCGGTACTCGGTCGGAGACGACGGCTGCATCCGCACCGGCGGCGGTATCCGGACCGGAGGCCCACTCCCGGTGACGAGGATCGGCGGCCAGCCGGCGCAGCCGGCGAGCGCGGCGGCGGCGCCGACGAGGAGGAGCGCTCGCTTCATGCCGTCACTTATACGACGCCACGGCCGCGCTCCGTCACAATGGAGCGGTGCACACGACTGCCGAGTTGCGCGAGGGATTCCTGTCCTTCTTCGAGGAGAGAGGCCACATGCGGCGTCCGTCCGCGCCGCTGATCCCGCGCGCCGACGACCGCTCGACGCTCTACACGTCGGCCGGGATGCAGCCGCAGATGCCGTACTTCCTCGGCCGCGAGGCGCCGCCGGCGCCGACCACGACGACCTGCCAGAAGGTCTTCCGCACGCCCGACATCGACGAGGTCGGCCTCGACACGTACCACCTCACCTTCTTCGAGATGCTCGGCAACTTCTCGTTCGGCCAGTACTTCAAGGAGGGCGCTATCGCGTACGCGACGGAGTTCATCCAGGAGCGGCTGCGACTCGACTGGGATCGCGTCTGGATCAGCGTCCACGCCGGCGACCCGGAGCTGAAGCTCGGCCCCGACGAGGAGGCGATCGGTTACTGGCAGGCGATCGGCATGCCTGCCGAGCGGATCGTGCCGCTGCCGTCCTCCGAGAACTTCTGGTCGGTCGGCGGGCCGGGGCCGTGCGGGCCGGACTCGGAGATGTACTGGGACTGGGGAGCCGAGGTCGGCTGCGCCGAGGGCTGTTTGCCCGGCTGCACACGCTGCGAGCGGTTCCTCGAGTTCGGGAACCTCGTCTTCATGTCGTACGAGCTCCATCCCGACGGCACGCTCACCGACCTCCCGAGCAAGAACATCGACACCGGCTGGGGGCTCGAGCGCGTCGCGCGCGTCGTGCAGCAGGTGCCGTCCGTCTACGACACCGACGGCTACCAGCTGATCATGGACTGGGTCGCCGGGCAGTCCGGCGTCGCGTACGGCTCGTCGGAGGATGCGACGAAGGCGCACCGCGTGCTCGCCGACCACGGGCGCGGGATGACGTTCATCTCCGCCGAGGGCGTGGCGCCGTCGAACGAGGGCCGCGGCTACGTGCTCCGGCGGATCATCCGCCGCGCCGCCCAGCACGGCCTCCGGATCGGAATGGCGCCGCCGTTCCTGCCCGGCCTCGCCGACGTCGTGATCGAGCAGATGGGCCAGGCGTATCCCGAGCTCGTCGCGCAGCGTGAAGAGATCCGGCGCACGCTCGCGGCCGAGGAGGAGCGCTTCGGCGAGACGCTCGAGCGCGGCATGACGATCTTCGAGGAGGCTGCGGCGAAGGGCGAGATCACGGGCGACGACGCGTTCGACCTCCAGGCGACGTACGGCTTCCCGATCGAGCTGACGCAGGAGCTCGCGCGCGAGCGCGGCCTCGGCGTCAACGAGGAGGAGTACACACGGCTGATGGAGGAGCATCGCGAGATCTCCCGCCAGACCGGCGCGACGCGCTACGAGCCGCGCTTCAGCGGCGCGCCGCGCACGGAGTTCGTCGGGTACGAGCGCACCGACGTGCTGACTGCGATCACGGCGTACGCCAAGCTCGGCGACGGCTTCTTCCAGGTCAAGCTCGCGGAGTCGCCGTTCTATCCCGCCGGCGGCGGCCAGGTCACCGACGCCGGGTTGCTGGAGAAGAACGACGGCTCGCGCGCCGAACTCGTCGAGGCGCTGCGACTCGAGGGCGGCGACCAGGAGCTTGTCTTCGAGGGTTCCGGATTCGCCGAGGGAGACCGCGTCCACGCCGTCGTGCCGTGGAGCGTCCGCTTCCCGACAATGGCGAACCACACCGCGACCCACCTCCTCCACAAGGTGCTGCAGGAGGTGCTCGGCGACCACGTCCGCCAAGCGGGCTCGGCGGTTCGGCCGGACAAGCTCCGCTTCGACTTCACTCATCCGTCGGCGCTCACACCGGAGGAGCGCGCCGAGGTGGAGAGACGCGTCAACGAGCACGTCTTCGCGAACGCGCCGGTGCGGATCTTCGAGACGCCGATCGAGGAAGCGCGGACGCTCGGCGCGATGATGCTGTTCGGGGAGAAGTACGGCGACGTCGTCCGCGTCGTCGACGTCGACGGCTGGTCGATGGAGCTCTGCGGCGGTACGCACGTCCGCTCGACGGCGGAGATCGGCCCGTTCGCGATCCTCTCCGAGAGCTCTGTCGGAGCCGGCGCACGGCGGATCGAGGCGGTCACCGCGGGCAACGCGTTCGCGCTGCTCCACGAGCGCGCGCGCGAGGCCGACGGCTTGCGCGGCGAGCTCGCGAAGGCGCGCAAGGAGAAGCCGAAGGCGCAGGCCGAAGCGGACTACGAGCAGGTCGAGCGCGTCGACGGCGTCGTCTTCGCCCGCGCGTCGGATCTCCAGCCCGGCCCGCTTCGCGACCTGTCCGACCGGATCCGGCAGCAGGAGAAGGCGGACGGCGCGATCGTCGCCTCGGTCACCGGCGAGCGCGTCCACATCGTCGTCAACCTCGCCGAGGGCCTCGGTGACGCCGCGAAGATCGCCAACGAGATGGGGCAGATCGTCGGCGGCAAGGGCGGGGGCAAGGCGACGATGGCGCAGGCGGGGGGCGGAGATGCGGCCGCCATCTCGAGCGCGTTCGCCGCCGCCAAGAAGGCGCTCGCGTGAAAGTGATGGCGCTCGACTACGGCTCGGCGCGGACGGGCGTCGCCGTCTCCGACCCGACCGGAACGCTCGCGCGGCCGCTGTCCGTCGTCGAGAAGGTCGGCACCGACGCGGGGCTCGCCGAGCTCGCGCGCCTGGTGGACGAGGAAGGGGTGGAACGGATCGTTGTCGGGCTGCCGTTGACCCTGCGCGGCGAGCGTGGCGAGCAGGCGGCCGAGACCGAACATTTCGCCGACGCGCTGCGCGCGGCCGTGTCCGTTCCCGTCGAGCTCTTCGACGAGCGCTTTACGACCGACCTGGCGCAGCAGACCGCTGGCGCGACGCCCGAGGATGCGCTCGCTGCGGCCCATCTCCTCTCCGGCTGGCTCGAGCGATGGTCCGGCGCGGCGCTCTAGCGGCCCTGCTTGTCGCGGTTCTCGCCGGGTGCGGCGGTGGCACGCCGACGACGACCGTCCACGAGCTCCGCCAGTTCCGGATCCTCTTCCCCGAAGGCTTCACGCGCGCGGAGATGGCGGCCCGCGTCAAAGCCGTCGCGCAGATCGCCGAGAGCGAAAGCCACCGCAAGGTCAAGCTCTCCGAGTCGGCCTATCTCGCCGCAACCCAGCCGCGCGTGATTGCCGGGTTCGGGACGAACAAGCTGCAAATGGAGGGGTTTCTCTTTCCCAACACGTACGACTTCGACCGGACGTCGACGTCGGCCTTCCTCGTCCAGGAGCAACTGCAGACCTTCAAGACCGAGTGGCGGAAGGTGGACATGTCGTACGCGGCGAGCAAGAACCTCACGCCGTACGACGTCCTCAAGATCGCCTCGATGATTCAGGGCGAGGTGAGCGTGCCGAGCGAGAACAAGCTCGTCGCTGCCGTGATCTACAACCGGTTGCGCGCCGGGATGACGCTCGGGATCGACGCGACGCTCCGCTACGGCTTGGACATCCCGCCGAACCGGGCGATCACGCAGAGCGAGCTCGCGAGCGACAACCCGTACAACACGCGCAAGTTCACCGGCCTGCCGCCGACCCCGATCGGCAATCCCGGCCTCGCCGCGATCCAGGCGGCGGCCCATCCGGCGAACGTCGACTACCTCTACTTCGTCCGCATGCCCGACCACAAGCACCACTACTTCACCGCGAACTACCAGGACTTCCTCCAACACGAGGCGCAGTACGGCTACTGAGGTCGTGCTGCTCGGCCGACCGGTGGCGCACTCGTTCTCGCCGCGGATGCAGAACGCGGCCTTCGCCGCCGCCGGGCTCGACTGGACGTACGCCGCGCGGGACGTCGCGCCGGAGGAGCTCGAAGCCGCGCTCCACGAGGTCGAGTTTGCGAACGTCACGGCGCCCTACAAGCTCGACGCGGCGCGCTTCCTCGGCGCGGAGCTTCCGTCCGTGAACACAGTTGTGCGCGGGCAGGGCTACTCGACCGACACCGCGATCCTCGCGGCGGTGGGGGACGTGCGCAGCGCAGCGATCGTGGGGGACGGCGGCGCGGCGGCCGCGTTCCGGGCGGCGCTACCCGACGCGCGCGTGTTCTCCCGGCGCGGCGCGTGGCCGCCGGACATCCGCGACGTCGACCTCGTGATCCACGCGACTCCCGTCCGCGGCGAGGTGCTCTTCGAGCTGGCGGAGGGACAGACGCTCGTCGACCTCCCGTATCCACGTACGGCGACGGCGGAAGCGGCGGCCGCGAACGGGGCCCGCGTCCTCGACGGGCTGGAAGTGCTCGTCGCGCAGGGCGCCGCATCGTTTCGCCTCTGGACGGGGCTCGAGGCTCCCGTTGCCGCGATGCGCAGCGCCATAGGCTTGAGTCCATGAACCTCGAGCTGGCAACCGCGGGCGAGTCGCACGGCCCGGCGCTCGTCGCGATCGTCTCCGGGCTGCCCGCCGGACTGACGCTGGACAAGGATGCGATCGACGCCGATCTCCGCCGCCGCCAGCAGGGCTACGGCCGCTCGCCGCGCCAGCAGATCGAGACGGACGAGGTCGAGGTGCTCGCCGGTCTCCGCCACGGCCGGACGCTCGGCACGCCGCTCGCGCTCGTCGTCCGCAACCGCGACCACGCGAACTGGACGTGGGGAATGAGCCCGTGGCCGCCCGACGGAGAGCCGGAGGGGAAGGGCACGAAGCCCGTCACGCTGCCGCGGCCCGGTCACGCCGACCTCGCCGGCGTCCAGAAGTTCGGCTTGGACGATGTCCGCGACGCGCTCGAGCGCGCCTCCGCGCGGCACACGGCGGTGTACGTCGCCGCCGGCGCGGTGGCGAAGGCGCTCCTCTGCGAGATCGACATCGAGGTCGCCGGTACGGCGCTGCCCGAGGCGGGCGCCGATCCCGTCGCCGTTGATTCGGCGCGCGCGGACAAGGACACGCTCGGCGGCCGCATCGAGGTGCGGGCCCGAGGCGTCCCGCCGGGGCTCGGCTCCTACGCGCGGCGCGACGACCGCCTCGACGCCCGGCTCGCGGCGGCGGTCATGGGGATCCAGGCCGTGAAGGGCGTGGAGATCGGCGATGGTTTTGCGCTCGTGGGCCTCCGCGGCTCTGAGGCGCATGACGAGATCGGCGCCGACAAGCGGCGCGCGACGAACCGCGCCGGTGGGATCGAGGCCGGCGTCTCGAACGGCGAGGAGATCGTCGTCCGCGCCGCGATGAAGCCGCTTCCGACCCTGATGAGGCCGCTCGGCTCCGTCGATCTCGCCACCGGCGAGTCGGCTCAGGCGCTCGTCGAACGGAGCGACGTCTCCGCCGTCGAGGCCCTCGCGGTCGTTGCGGAAGCGGCGGTCGCGTGGGAGCTCGCGCGCGCGGCGCGGGAGAAGTTCGGCGGCGACGCGCTCGGCGACTTCGTCGGCGCGTGGCGCGCCTATCGGGAGCGGCTCTGATTAGGAACTCACTTCGAAAGGAACCACGGGTCGCCCGGTCGCGCTGGTCGGCGCGATCCGGCGTCCTCGGTCGCGGGAATAGCGCTGCTATTCCCGCTCCCTGCGTCCTTGTCTCGCACTCGACCATCGCACCCGGTCAGCGCGTGGTCGTTCCGAAATGAGTTCTAGACACGTCGCGATCGTCGGCTTCATGGGCTCCGGGAAGTCCACGGCCGCGCGCGCGCTCGGGGGCATCGACACGGACGACCTGATCGAAGCGGCGGTCGGCAAGCCGATCGCGGCCATCTTCCGCGAGGAGGGCGAGGCAGAGTTCCGCGCGCTCGAGGTGCAGACCGTCGTGCTGGCGCTCGGCGGCGGCGCGGTCACCTCTCCGGCGGTCCGCGAAGCGCTCGGCGGCACGCTGACGATCTGGCTCGACGTCGACGTCGACACGTGCTGGGAGCGCGTCCGCGGCAGCGATCGCCCGCTCACGCGGGACGAGGCGGAGTTCCGGAAGCTCTACGCCGAGCGCCGCGCGCTCTACGCGGCGGCTGCCGACGTCGTGGCGCACGACCTCGACGACGTCGCCCTCGCGGCCGCCGGCGCCCACGTCGAACGCGGCGCGCTGCAAAGGCTCGGCGAGCTCGTCCCGGGCGATGGCGACGTGGCGCTCGTCTCCGATCCGCACGTCGCCGGCATCCACGGGATGGACGCGCAACTCGCGCTCGGCTCCCGTCTCGCCGAGGCGCACGAGCTGCCGCCGGGCGAGGAGGCGAAGACGCTAACCGCGATCGACCGGCTCTGGCAGGAGCTGCGCCTCGACCGCAGCGGCACGATCGTGGCGCTCGGCGGCGGCTGCACGACCGACGCCGCCGGCTTTGCCGCCGCCACGTACCTGCGCGGGATCGCGTGGGTTCCCATCCCGACAAGCCTCGTCGCGCAGGTCGACGCCGCGATCGGGGGCAAGACTGCGATCGACCTTCCGCAGGGCAAGAACCTCGTCGGCGCGTTCCACTGGCCGGCACGCACGGTCATTGATCCCGCTCTCCTCGAAACGCTGCCCGAGGCGCAGCGCCTCGAAGGGATGGCGGAGGTCGTGAAGACGGGACTCCTCGCGGGGGAGCCGCTCTGGGAGCTGCCCGACGACGAGGTCGTCCGCCGCTGCGCCGCGTACAAAGCTGCGATCTGCCTCCGCGATCCGGAGGACAAGGGCGAGCGGAAGATGCTCAACCTCGGCCACACGTTTGCGCACGCGCTCGAAGCCGCGGCCGGGTACGGCGGAGTCACGCACGGTCGGGCGGTCGCGCTCGGACTGCTCGCGGCGCTGCGGCTCTCGGGTCAGGACACCGCCGTGGTCGAGGAACTGCTCCGCCCGAAGCCCGTGCGCGTCGACCGCGACCGCGCCTGGAACGCGCTCCTGCGCGACAAGAAGGGCGCGCTGCGGCTCGTTCTCCTCGACGGCTACGACGTCGAGGTTCCGGCGGGGGACGTCCGCCGGGAACTCGATAGGTTGATCGCGTGAGGGTGCTCGTCCTCAACGGGGTGAACCTCAACGTGCTCGGGCGGCGCGATCCCGAGCTGTACGGCGGGCTCTCGATCGCGGAGCTCGAGGGCCGCATCTACGAGTGGGCACGCGCGCTCGAGCTCACCGTCCAGTGCCGCCAGACGAACGATGAGGGCGAGTTCATCAAGTGGTGCCACGACAGCTACGACTCGGTGGACGGATTGGTCGTCAACCCCGGCGCGTGGACGCACTACGCGTGGGCGATTCACGACGCGCTCGAGCTCCTCACGATCCCGATCGTCGAGGTGCACCTCTCGAACGTCGACGAGCGGGAGAAGTGGCGGAAGACGTCCGTCCTCTCCGACATCGTCGCCGCACGCTTCATCGGCCACGGCCCCGACGGCTACAAGATGGCTCTCGACTACCTCAAGGAGAACGCCGCGTGAGTCGTATCGACCGCCTCCGGGAGCTGCTCGAAGAGCCGCTCCTCGTCACGAACCTCGTCAACGTCCTCTATCTGACCGGCTTCGACAGCTCGAACGCGGCGCTCCTCGTCGAGCCCGAGCGCGCGCGGCTGTTCACCGACTTCCGTTACATCACGGCTGCGCGGGCGGTCGCGCCGGCGGGCGTCGAGGTCGTGGAGACGCAGCGCTCGCTGATGCGGTGGGTGGGGGAGAACCTCTCCGGCCGCTTCGGCTTCGAGGCGAGCATCCTCCCGTACAGCTTCGCCGAGAAGCTGCGCACGGACGGCCTCGATCTCGTCCCGCGGGAAGGGCTCGTCGAGCAGCTGCGCGCGATCAAGGACGAGAGCGAGCTGGCGACGATCCGTGAGTGCTGCGCGATCACCGACCGGATGTTCGAGCGGCTCGTGACCGAGGTGAAGTTCGTCGGCCGCCGCGAGCGCGACGTGGCGTGGGACATCGCCGAGCTCTTCCACTCCGAAGGCGCCGAGGCGATGTCGTTCGAGTCGATCGTCGGCTCCGGCGCAACCGGCTCCCAGCCGCACGCGCGCGCCGGCGACAAGGTCATCGAGGCGGGCGAGCTCGTCGTGGTCGACACCGGCGCTAACGTCGGCGGCTACGTCTCCGACTACACGCGGACGTTCGCGACGGGAGACCTCGACGGGGAGATGCGCGAGGCGTACGACGTCGTCCTCGCCGCGCAGCAGGCGGGGCTCGACGCGATCCGGGCCGGCGTAACCGGCGTTGCAGTCGATGCTGCCGCCCGCGCGGTGATCGACGCGGGCCCGTTCGCCGGGACGTTTGGCCACGGTCTCGGCCACGGTCTCGGCCTCGACGTCCACGAGGCGCCGCGCCTCTCCACCGAGAGCCCCGACACGCTCGCACCCGACAACGTCGTCACCGTCGAGCCGGGTGTCTACCTCGACGGTCGCTTCGGGATCCGGATCGAGGACGATGTCTTCGTCACGGAGGACGGCTGCGAGAACCCCGTGCGGTTCACGAAGGAGCTGCTGACCGTCTCGTAAGTACCATCCGCCGCCGTGGCCGAGCAGGTAGATACGAACAGCTTCAAGAACGGGATGCACATCGAGCTCGACGGCAAGGTGTGGCGGATCGTCGAGTTCCAGCACGTCAAGCCGGGCAAGGGCGGCGCGTTCGTCCGCACGAAGCTCAAGAGCCTCGACGCGGGCGCCGTCGTCGACCGCACGTTCCGCGCCGGGGAAAAGTTCGCGCGCGTCCGCACCGAGACGAAGAGCGTCCAGTACCTCTATGACGACGGCTCGGAGGCGTACTTCATGGACGAGGAGACGTACGACCAGTTCTCCCTCCCGCACGCCGACCTCGCCGAGGAGCTGCCGTACATGCAGCCGAACACGTCGATCCAGATCATGTCGGTGAACGGGAAGCCGTCGAGCGTGCAGCTACCGTCGTCGGTCGAGCTGGCGGTCGTCGAGACCGAGCCGGGCGTCAAGGGCGACACAGTCTCGAACGTCACCAAACCGGCGACGCTGGAGACGGGCGCCGTCGTCCAGGTGCCGATGTTCGTCAACGTGGGGGATGTCCTCAAGGTCGACCCGCACGAAGGCCGCTACATCTCGCGCGCCTAGAAGACCTTCGGCCAGCGGTGGACGATGTGCCACGTCCGGCCGGCGTCCGTGGTTTCGATCAGGCGCGAGCGGCCATCCGTGTAGAGGAGTGCGAAGCCGACGCGGCCGGACAGAACGGTCGCCCAGCTGCCGAAGTCGACTTCGGGTCGCGCGACCTTGGGAAGCGCGTGCCAGTGGTGGCCGCCGTCGCGCGTGACGTAGAGCGTGCCGCGGGACTCCCAGATGATTCCGAAGCCCCAGTAGGACCCGGCGATTCCGCTCGGATAGCCATAGGTGCCGATTCCGCCGTAGCCACCGTGGTTCGCGGGCGGTGTGTAGGCGACGCGCGTCTTCCCGCGGTAGACCGCCTTCGCCTCGTTGCCGGCTCCTCCCTGGCCGAGGCAGATCGACCAGGGCTTCGCGAGGTCGCTGTCGACGATGTCCGCCGACCACCCGGCTGAGAACCATCCCGGGCATCGTCTCGGGAACGGCCGGCTGCCGGACTGGCCCGTGATCACGCGGCCGTTGTCGAGCTGTGCGTAGTAGGCGTCATGGAAGAACGTGATGGCGACGACCGGTCGCGCCGTTCGGCGGAGGACTCGCCAGGTCTTCCCGCCGTCGGACGTCGCCGAGATCGTCCCTTGCAACTGGCAGTGCCACGCTTTGTTGACGCAGCTCTCCCAGCCGGTGCCGAGCTCGCCGTGCATGCGGTCGCTGAAGGCGACGGCGTTCGGGACGAGCGCCTCGCGCGAGAGCCGCGGAGGAGATCCCGAAGCGGTCGAGAGCATGACGAGCGCGACCGCAGCGACGAGCAGCGCGACGCCCGATCTCATGCCTGAAGGATACGGCCGCTGCGACCGGAGGTAGGCTCCGGCCGTGCCGTCTCTCGCCGACACGACGATTCGCCTGCTCGGGCAGGAGCCGCTTGCGGGCCGCGTTCCTGCCGCCGAGCAGCTCCGGCTCGCCGAGATCCTCGACCGCGCCGGCTTTGCCTACCTCGAGGTCTCGGGCGGCGGTTGCTTCGACGCCGCGGTCAAGCGCGGGGTGGAGAGCCCGTGGGAGCGGATCCGCGCGCTCAAGTCGCGCGTCAAGACGCCGCTCGGTCTCGCGCTGCGCGGGCGATTCCTCGTCGGCTCGCGGCCCGTCGACGCCGACTTCGCCCGGCGCTTCGTCGCGTCGGCCGCAGAGAATGGGATCGAGGTCTTTCGGCTCCACGATCCGCTCAACGACATGTCCAATCTCCGCGAGGCGGCGGAGGCGATCGTCGCCGCCGAGCGCGACTTCGAGGCCGGGCTCGTCTACAGCCCCGGTCACACGGGCGAGATGGAGACGCTGATCGAGCGCGCCAAGCTGCTGCCCGAGCTCGGAGCTGTGCGCGTCCTGCTCCACGATCCAACGGGCGGGCTCCAGCCGCACACGGCGGAGGAGCTCGTGCATGCGCTCGCCGAGGCGAGCGGCCTGCCGGTCGGCATCTACGTCCAGGGAGCCGGAGGGAGCGCGCTCGCCGCGGCACTCGCCGCCGCCCGCGCAGGCGCGGAGCTCATCGCGTGCGCGATCTATCCGCTCGCGCTGACTCTTCACCGCGTCTCCGGCGAGGCTCTCGCCGAGGCCCTCGAGGGTGCGGGCCTCGGCTCCGGCGTCGACATTGACGCTCTGTGGGAGGCCACGGACGTCCTCGACGAGCACATCGGCGACGAGCTTGTTACGCCGCTCGTGCCGCGCATCGCCGTTCTCGCCGCGCGTCACGACGTCCCGGCCAGCGTCGTCGCCGGGGTCGATACGGCCCTCCGCGCCGAGGGCGCCGACGACCGTCTCGACGAGGTGCTCGAGGAGCTCGACCGGATCCGAGAGGAGACCGGCTCGCCGCCGCTCGCATCGCCGATCGGCCAGATCCTCGCGTCCCAGGCGCTGATCAACGTCCTCGCCGCGAGCCGCTACCTCACGATCATCGACGAGGTGCGCTCGCTCGTCACGGGCGGGTTCGGCACGCCGCCCGGGCCGATCGATCCGGCGCTCGAGCGCGTCGTCCAACTGACGCACGATCCGGAGACGGAGGAGGACGTAGCGCCGCCGCTGAGCGAGATCCGCGAGCGCGCCGAAGGGATGGCCGCGAGCGAGGAGGAGCTTCTCCTGCTCGGTCTCTTCGGCGACGACGCCGAGCGCCTGCTGCGCGGGATTCGCAGCCGCGGCCACCGCGACGATGGCCTCGAGGCGGTGGACGAGAGCCGCGCCGAGAAGATCCGCGAGGTCGTTCGGATCGTCCAGGAATCGGGCATCGGCGAGGTGGCGATCGAAGAGGACGGGATGCGGATCTCGGTTCGCTCGACTCCCGATCTCCCGGCCGGCGACGTCGAGCAACCGTCCCTCGGGCTTCCGGAGCCCGCCGCTCTGGCGATCGCACCGATCGACGGCAACGTCCAGCGGGTCGAGTCGCCGATGGTCGGGACGTTCTACCGCTCGCCGCAGCCCGACGCGCCGGCGTTCGTCTCGGTCGGGGACGTCGTCACGCCCGGCCAGACGCTCTGCATCCTCGAGGCGATGAAGCTCATGAACGAGGTCAAGGCGGACGCCGAGGGAGTCGTTCGCACGATCCACGTCGAGAACGGGGAGCCGGTCGAGTTCGGGCAGCTCCTCTTCGAGCTCGAGCCGCTCGCAGGCCTCCCGGCGCTCTAATCGCATGTTTTCACGCGTCCTCGTAGCGAATCGCGGCGAGATTGCCGTCCGCGTGATCCGTGCGCTCCACGAGATGGGGATCGAGGCCGTCGCGGTCTACTCGACCGCCGACGCCGAGGCGCTCCCCGTCCGGCTGGCGGACAAGGCCGTTCGGATCGGGCCCCCGCCCGCCGGCGAGAGCTACCTCAGCATCCCCGCGATCATCGCGGCGGCCACCACCACCGGCTGCGAGGCCGTCCATCCCGGCTACGGCTTCCTCGCCGAGAACGCCGAGTTCGTGCGCATGTGCGAGGACAACGACCTCGTCTTCATCGGGCCCGGCGCGGAGGTGATGGAGCGGATGGGGGACAAGGCCCGCGCCAAGGCCGAGATGCGTGCGGCAGGCGTGCCGCTCGTGCCGGGCACCGAGGGCGTCACCGGTCCCGAGGAGGCGCGTGCCGCGGCGGCGGAGCTCGGCTTCCCTGTCCTCCTCAAGGCGGCGGCGGGCGGCGGTGGGAAGGGGATGCGGCTCGTCACCGACCCGGCGGACCTCCACGATGCCTTCCAGCGCGCGGCCGGCGAGGCGCACGCGGCCTTCGGCGACGGCTCGCTCTACATCGAGAAGGCGATCTCGCCGGCGCGCCACGTCGAGATCCAGGTGCTCTGCGACAACCACGGCACCGTCCTCACGTGCGGCGAGCGCGAGTGCTCGATCCAGCGCCGTCACCAGAAGCTCATCGAGGAGTCGCCATCCCCGGCGCTCAGCGACGAGTTGCGGGAGGAGATGGAGGCTGCCGCCGAGCGGGCCTGCGAGCACATCCGCTACCGCAACGCCGGCACGATCGAGTTCCTCGTCGGTCCCGACGGCTCGTTCTCGTTCATCGAGATGAACACGCGCCTCCAGGTCGAGCATCCCGTGACGGAGCTCCTCACGTCGATCGACCTCGTGCGCGAACAAGTGCGCGTTGCGGCGGGGGAGAAGCTCGCGCACGGCGGCCGCTCCGGCCCGCGCCTAGGCCACGTGATCGAGCTGCGGATCAACGCCGAGGATCCGGCGCGCGACTTCGCGCCGGCGCCGGGGACGATCACGCGCTTCCGGCCGCCGCTCGGGCCGGGCGTCCGCGTCGACACGTTCGTCGAGGAGGGCTCGACCATCCCGCCGTTCTACGACTCGCTCATCGCGAAGGTGATCGTCAAGGACGCGACCCGCACGCTGGCGATCGGCCGTGCCATCCGGGTGCTCGAGGAGTTCGAGATCGAGGGTGTGCCGACCACGTCCGCCGTGCTCCGCGACATCCTCGCCAGCGACGAGTTCCGCAGCGGCGAGTACTCCACTTCGTTCCTCGAGGAGGCGGGCGCGACGCTGCCCGCGCTCGCTGGCTCGTGAGCCGCGTCCTCGTCTCCGGCGACGGCGGCTCGGTTCGCGTGAGTGAGGCGGCGCTCGTCCAGATGGTGGACGGAGCCGTGAGCGCCGTCGACGGCGCGCGGTTGCGGAAGCGGCGGCGCCTATCGCTCGAGCTCGCGGACGGCCACGCGCGCGCCGAGGTGGAAGTAGCCGTTGCGTACGGTCTCGTCCTCCCCGACATCGCGCGCGCCGTGCAGGAGAAGGTCGGCGACACGCTTGCGCGCATGTGCGACGTCGAAATGGACGCGGTCGACGTCGCCGTCGTGGAGCTCTCGCGGTGAGCGAGATCAGCCGCCGCGAGGCGCGTCGCGCCGCGGTCTTCATCCTCTTCCAGTCCGACGTCACAGGCCGGCCGCTCGGCTCGCTCTACGAGGGCGAGGTCGATCCGTACACCGATCGGCTCGCGCGGGCCGTCTCCGAGCACGCCGAGGAGCTCGACGCACGCATCACCGAGGCGTCCGACGACTGGACTGCCGATCGGCTCGGCGCCGTCGAGCGCAACGTCCTCCGCGTCGCGCTCGAGGAGCTCGACGAGGGCGAGGTGCCCGTCGAGGTCGTCCTCGACGAGGCGGTGACGCTCGCAAAGCGGTATGCATCCGAGGACGCGGCGAAGCTGGTGAACGGAATCCTCGGGAGGGTTGCGCGTGAGCGCTGACGAGTCGTTGACGAGGGCGGAGGAGCTGCTGTCGCGGCTCGAGGCCGCCCGCGCCGAGCTCGAGCAGCTCTCGGCGGGCGAGGAGGGATCGCCCGAGCGCGCGATCGAGCTGCTCGGTGAGCTCGCGGAGCTCGCGAAGGCGGTCGAGGAAGAGCTCGAGAAGGCGCAAAGGGAGGCCGAGGCGGGCGATGCATAGCCCCGACGAACTGAAGGCGCTCGCTGAGGAGGCGCTCGAGGAGCTCGAGCTCTGGCCCGAGCTCCACGGGCAGGCGACCTCCGTCCGTTACTCCCTCGAGGTCGGCGGCAAGCGCGTCCGTCCCGTGATCGCGCTCGCGGTCGGGGAGGCGCTCGGCGCCGGCGTCGAGCAGGTCATGCCGGCGGCGCTCGCGATCGAGCTCGTCCACACGTTCTCGCTCGTCCACGACGACCTGCCCGGGATGGACGACGACGCCGAACGGCGCGGTCATCCGTCCACGTGGAAGAAGTTCGGCGAGGGCACCGCAGTCCTCGCCGGCGACGCGCTGCTCGCGGAGGCCGTCCGGCTCGCCGCGCGGTACGAGTCGTCGGCCGTCGCGCGCGAGCTCGCGGAGGCGACGCTCGGGATGATCGGCGGCCAGTACCTCGACACGATGGTCGAGGGCTACGACCTCGCCGCCGTCCACCGGCTCAAGACGGGACGGCTCTTCTTCGCGTCGGTGACGATGGCGCTCTGGGCAGCTGAGCTGCCGGAACCCGAGCACGGCCCGTGGCGCGCGTTCGCGGAGGAGCTCGGCCTGTTGTTCCAGATCGTCGACGACATCCTCGACGAGGACGGCTACGTCCGCGAGCACGGCGCCGACGCTGCGCGCCGCCTGGCCGACGAGGCGGCCGACCGGGCACGGGCGCGGCTGGCCGAGGTCGCCGCCGACACGTCGGTGCTGCGCGAGATCGTCGACGGGCTGGCCGTTCGCACCACGTGACGTTCGACGAGCTTCTCGCGGTCGCCCGGGAACGCGACGAGATCGTCGGGCTCTACGTCTTTGGCTCGCGTGGCCGGGACTTCTTGGTCGACGGCCGTTCCGACTGGGACGTATGCATCGTGCTCGTCGACATCGCGGCGAGAGATGCATTCGCGCGCGAGTTCCCGTCCGGCCACGGAGACACGGTCGAGATCGTGCCGGAGACGCTCGACGGACTTCGCGATCACGCCAACGAGCACTGGCGCTATGCAGCGGCCCATGCGGACGTAGTGCTCGACAAGACGGATGGCGAGCTGACCAGGGTTGTCGCGGGGTTGGAGTCATTGCTCCCGGGTAGCCGCAGCGCGGTCGTGCGTGAGGCGCTCGACGGCTATATCAACCAGACGTACCGCTCGCTGCGGTACCGAACGCGTCTTGATGCTGTCGAAGCGGTTCCTTATGCGCTGCGTACGATCTTCGCCCTCGACGATCGCGTCCGTCCGTACAACAAGTACCTCGAGTGGGAGCTCCGTCACCATCCTCTCCGCGATTGGGAGGCCGACGTTCTTCTCCCTCTCCTCGATCGAGTGCTCACAGGCGAGCCCGATGCGCAGCGCGAACTCTTCAACCTCATTGAGCCGTTGGCACGCCGCGAGGGTCTCTCCGATGTTGTCGACGGATGGGAGCCGGACGTCGAGTGGCTCCGGGGCAACACCGGCTACCGAGTAATCACGTGAAGAAGCGGCTGGACGTCCTCCTTGTCGAGCGCGGTCTCGCGGAGTCGCGGGCGCAGGCGCAGGCCCTCGTCATCGCGGGGCTCGTCCGTGGCTACGACAAGCCCGGCCACCAGGTGGACGAGGCGGCCGAGCTCTTCGTCGAGCAGCCGCCGCGCTGGGTCTCACGCGGCGGGGAGAAGCTCACGCACGGTCTCGACGCGCTCGGCGTCGATCCGGCCGGCCTCGACTGCGTCGATGTCGGCGCCTCGACCGGCGGCTTCACGGACGTCCTCCTCGAGCGCGGCGCGGCGCGCGTCATGGCGATCGACGTCGGCTACGGGCAGCTGCACCCGCGGCTGCGGGGCGACGAGCGCGTCACCGTCCTCGAGCGGACGAACTCGCGCACGCTCACCGAGCTGCCGTTCGCGCCGCAGCTCGCGGTCTGCGACGTCTCGTTCATCTCGGTGCGTATCGCGCTGCCGCCGGTGCTGCGTCTCTGCGCGCCGGGCTGGCAGGCCGTCGTCCTTGTGAAGCCGCAGTTCGAAGCAGGCCGCGAGGACGTGGGGAAGGGCGGAGTGGTGCGTGACGACGAGGTGCGCGGCCGCGTCGTGCGTGAGGTCGCCGACGCCGCGCTCGGCTGGCAGGCGAGCGTCGCGGGAGTCGTAGACTCGGGACTGCCAGGCCCGAAGGGAAATCGCGAGATCTTTCTCCACCTCGTCCATTCCGATCACCCGGCGCTTCCCGATGACCTCGACGAGCGGATCCAGCACGCACTTGCCGGTTGAGACCGCGGCGGTCGTCGCGCACGCGCGCGTCGACGTCACGACGGCGGTTGCGCAGGTGCGCGAGGCGGCGGCGCGTGCCGGCGTCGAGATCGTCGACGCGCCGGAGGACGCGCAACTCACCGTCGCGGTGGGCGGCGACGGGACGATCCTGCGCACGCTTGCCAGCCTGCTCGGCACCGGCGTCCCGGTGATCGGCGTCAACTTCGGCCGGGTCGGCTTCCTCGCCTCGATTGCGCCGGAGCGGCTCGAGGCCGATCTCGCGCGCGTCTTCGCCGGGGAGTACCGCGTGGTGGAGCAGCCGACGCTCGAGGCGCGGCTCGACGGCCAGACGTTCGCCGCGGTCAACGACATCGTCGCGGCGAGCTCGACGCTCGGGCGGATGGTGGAGCTGAGCTGGGCGATCGCCGGCGAGGAGCTCGGCGTCGTCTCCTGCGACGGGATGATCTGCTCCACGCCATCCGGCTCGACGGCCTACAACCTCTCGAACGGCGGCCCCGTCCTTGTGCGCGGGCTCGACGCGATGGCGATCACGTTCATCGCGCCGCACTCGCTCGACGCGCGCCCGCTCGTCGTCCCGCACGGCGCCGAGCTCACGCTGCGCAACGCGACGGCGGACGTCGAGGCGACAGTCCTCGTCGACGGGCACCAGAGTGGCGAGCTCGCTCCGGACGCGTCCCTGTCGATCGGCCTCGGAGAGCAGCGGAGCCTCCTCGCCACGCTGCCGGAGACGACGTTCTTCGGCCGCTACCGCGAGATCTTCACGGCGTAGTCCGGACTAGACAATGGTCGGCGTCGGACCGCCGGTCTACCATCGACGGGGTGCTACGGCGCCTCCGCATCGAGAATCTCGTCCTCATCCGCGAAGCGGAGCTCGAGCTCGCGCCCGGCCTCAACGCGATCACCGGCGAGACCGGCGCGGGGAAGACGATTCTCGCGCAGGCGCTCGGCCTGCTCCTCGGCGCAAAGGGCGGCGAAGGCTTCGTCGGCGTGGCTGGCGAGGAGGCGTACGTCGAGGCGGAGCTCGACCTCCCGGACGAGCTCGAGGCGCTCGGCGAGCTGCGGCCGGAGGACGAAGACGCGCTGCTCGTCTCCCGCCGCGTCTTCGCCGACGGGCGCACGCGCGCGTACGCGTGGGGTCGCGCGGCCGCCCGCGAGGACGTCGCCGACGCGGTGGAGAGCGTCGTCGCGATGTCCGGCCAGTTCGAGCAGCGCCGTCTGGCGCGGCCGTCATACCAGCTCGAGGTGCTCGACCGCTTCTGTGGAGACGAGCAGCTCGCGCGCCGGGCGGCGACGCGAGCCGCGTGGCGCGATCTCCAGACCGCGCGGCGCCGGCACGAGGAGCTGACGGCCAATGCTGCGCTTGCGGAGGCGCGGCTCGCCGAGCTCCGCGCGCTCGCCGAGGACATCCAAGGGATGGAGCCTGGCGACGAGGCGCGCTTGCGCGACGAACGTGAGCGGCTGCGGCACGTCGCCGAGCTTGCGGCCGGAGCCTCGGAGGCTGCGACCGCGCTCGCACCCGACGACGGCGAGGGAGCGAGCGGCCTCGTCGGCCTCGCGGAGCGTGCCGTCGCGCCGCTCGAGCACATCGCGCCCGAGTTGAAGCGCGCCGGTGACGAGCTGCGGGACGCCGAGCTGCGCTTACGCGAGACGGCATCCGATCTCCGGTCGTTCCTCGCCTCGCTCGAGGCCGAGCCCGGCAGGCTCGAGCAGCTCGAGGCGGAGCTCGATCGCATCGCGGAGACGAAGCGCCGCTTCCGCTGCGAGACGTACGCCGAGCTGCTCGCGCGCGCAGCGGAGGCGCGAGCCGAGCTCGCGGCACTCGAGGACGGGATGGATCCGGCGGAGGCCGCAGAGCGCGAGCTCGCAGCGGCGGAGGAGCGAGTCCACGGCTATGTCCTCGAGCTACGAGCCGAGCGGAACGCTGCGGCGCCGGCGTTCGCGGATGCCGTCTCGGCGGAACTCCGCGACGTCGGGATGGGCGACGGCGAGTTCGTCTGCGAGCTGCGGGAGCGCGACGAGCCGGGTGCGACGGGCGCCGACGAGGCGGTCTTCCTCGTCCGGCCGAACGCGGGCCTGCCATTCGCGCCGGCCGGCGACACCGCTTCGGGCGGCGAGCTCTCGCGCATCGCGCTCGCGATTGCGGCCGTCGCCGGCGGCGACACGCTCGTCTTCGACGAGATCGACGCGGGGATCGGCGGCGAGACGGCGCACGCGGTCGGCCGGTTGCTCCAGCGCCTTGCGGAGAAAGCGCAGGTCGTGACGATCACGCATCTCCCGCAGATCGCGGCGCTCGCCGAACGGCACTTCCGCGTCGAGAAGATGCCCGGCGACCCGACGCACACGCGGATCGAGCAGCTCGGCGAGGCGGAGCGCAAGACGGAGCTCGAGCGGATGCTCGGTGGGGAGGAGTTCCTTGCGGCGGTACGCGGCTAGCCGGACACTGCCCGCGCCGGTCGAGGACGTCTGGGAGGTGCTCGCCGACGCCGCGCGCTGGGCCGAGTGGTGGCCGGGGCTTGCGACGGCCGCGCCGGCCGTGCGCCGCGCGCTCGCACCGGGCGCGATGTGGCGGATCGAAAGCGGGGACAAGCCCAGCGTCCTGCGCCGCCCCTCGGTGAGCGGCGGCTCGCTGCTCATCCTCGACGTCGTCCCGCTCGAGCGCGTCCGCTTCCAGATCACGGCCGACCGGGTGGAGGTCGAGCTGACGCTCGAGCCGGCGGAGGGGGACGACGAGACCGTGGCGCAGCTCGTGATCGACGCTCCCCGCCTCGGCGGGCTGCGCCGCACGATCGCCTCCGACGCACTCGCCGGGCTCGCGAGGCTGGTTCGGAATCCCGCCTAGAACTCGTCTCGGAATGACCACGCGCTGGGTGGGCGTGATGGCCGAGTGCGAGGCTAGGACGCAGGGACCGCAGACGACGCATCGCGCCGGTCAGCGCGGCCAGACGGCCCGTGCTTCATTTTGAGACGAGTTCATAGCCGCGTCCTCCGCTCCTGCTACCCTGAAATCCCGTGAGCGCACGGGCCACGAAGTACGTCTTTGTGACTGGGGGCGTCGTGTCGGCTCTGGGGAAGGGAATCGTCGCCGCATCGCTCGGGCGGCTCCTCAAAGCGCGCGGTCTGCGTGTCCAGCTCCAGAAGTTCGACCCGTACCTCAACGTCGATCCGGGGACGATGAGCCCGTTCCAGCATGGCGAGGTGTTCGTCACCGAGGACGGCGCGGAGACCGATCTCGACATAGGCCATTACGAGCGCTTCGTCGACGAGAACTTCCTCCGCAGCGCGAGTCACAGCGCGGGCGCGATCTGGGACACCGTCCTCCGCAAGGAGCGGAAGGGCGACTTCCTCGGCGCGACCGTGCAGGTGATCCCGCACATCACGAACGAGATCAAGGCGCGCATCCGCCGCTCGGCGGAGGCGACGCCGGCCGACGTCGTCATCTCCGAGATCGGAGGGACGGTCGGCGACATCGAATCGCTGCCGTTCCTCGAGGCGATCCGCCAGTTCCGGCGCGAGGTCGGGACGGAGAACGTCTGTTACGTCCATGTCACGCTCGTCCCGTTCATCGAGGCGGCCGGCGAGCTGAAGACGAAGCCGACGCAGCACTCCGTCAACGAGCTGCGCCGGATCGGTATTCATCCCGACGTCGTCGTCTGCCGCTCGCACGAGGAGCTGTCGCGCGACATCCGGGACAAGATCGCGCTCTTCGCCGACGTCGATCCTGAGGCGGTCGTGGCGTGCCCGGACGTTCCGGACGTCTACGAGGTACCGCGCGTCCTCGAAGCGGAGGGGCTCGACAAGCTCGTCGGGGCGAAGCTCGGGCTCGACCTTGCCGAACCGGATCTCCGGGAATGGGACGAGCTGCTAGCGCGCGTGCACGGCCGGAGCGAGATGGTCGAGATCGCGCTCGTCGGGAAGTACGTGAAGCTTCAGGACGCCTACCTCTCGGTACACGAGGCGCTCAAGCATGCCGGCCTAGAGCACGGCTGCGAAGTCCATCTCCGCTGGGTCGACGCCGAGGACATGTCGTTCGAGGAGGCGGTCGAGCTGTTCGAGGACGTCGACGGCGTGCTCGTCCCCGGCGGCTTCGGTTCTCGTGGCTGGGAGGGGAAGATCCTCGCCTGTCGTGTCGCGCGCGAGCGGGGCATCCCGTACCTCGGCATCTGCCTCGGGATGCACGTCGCGGTCTCGGAGTTCGCGCGCCACGTCGTCGGGTTCGAAGGCGCGAACTCGACCGAGATGGATCCCGAGACGCCCTATCCGGTGATCGACCTTCTCCCCGAGCAAAAAGGGATCGAGGATCTCGGCGGCACGATGCGGCTCGGCGCGCAGGCGGTCGAGGTGGCCGAGGGGACGCGCGCGCGGGAGCTGTACGGCGAGGCGACGATCCATGAGCGCCACCGCCACCGCTATGAGGTGAACAACGCGTACCGAGACCGGCTTGTCGAGGCGGGGCTCGTGGTGAGCGGGACGTTCCAGGAGGGGCGCCTCGTCGAGATCATCGAGCTGCCGGACCATCCGTGGTTCGTCGCGAGCCAGTTCCATCCGGAGTTCAAGTCGCGGCCGACGCGCGCCGCGCCGCTGTTCCGCGGCTTCGTCGGCGCGGCGCTCGACCGGGCGCGGACCCGCGCCGGCGACCGCGTCGCGGCGTGAGCGACGTCGTAGAGCTTCTGCTCGAGCTCGCAGCCATCCCGTCGCCGCCGGGAGAGGAGCGCGCTGTCGCCGACGCCGTCCTCCGTTACCTCGCGGAGCTCGGCCTCTCGCCGGACGAGGACGCGTTCGGCAACCTCTACGCGCGCATCGAGCCGACCGCGGAGGGGACGCCGCTCTTCTTCTGCGCGCATCTCGACACGGTGCCGCCGAGCGGCGAGCTGCGGCCGGTCGTCGAGGAAGGCGTCGTTCGCAACGCCGGCGGCACGATCCTCGGCGCCGACAACAAGGCTGCGGTCGCGCAGATGCTGGAAGGGATCCGCCGCGTCCTCGTCGAGAACATCCCGCACGCGGGGATCGAGCTCGTGTTCACGCGGCAGGAGGAGATCGGCTTGGTCGGCGCGGCGAACTTCGACCAGACGCGACTCCACGCGCAGCTCGGCTTCGTCTACGACCAGGAGGGGCCGATCGGGGAGATCATCCTTGGCGCTCCGTTCGCGCAGGGGATGGAGATCACGTTCACCGGCCGTGCCGCGCACGCGGGCATGTCGCCGGAGGAGGGGCGCTCGGCGATCCAGGCGGCGGCGAAGGCGATCGCCGACATGCGGCTGGGCCGCGTCGACGAGGAGACGACGGCGAATGTCGGCGTCATCTCCGGCGGGACGGCAGGGAACATCGTCCCCGAGCGGTGCACCTTCTCCGCGGAGGCCCGCTGCCACGACGAGCGCAAGCTCGGCGAGCTCGTGCAGGAGATGCTCGACATCTGCACGTACGCGGCGAGCGAGGCGGAGTGCACGATGCAGAGCGAGTCGCGGAAGGACTATCGCGGCTATCGGTTCGCGAAGACCGAGCCGGTCGTCGAGCTCGCGGCCGGCGCGCTGGCTCGGTGCGGGCACGAGGTGCGGTACGGCCTGTCGGGCGGCGCCGCCGACGCGAACGTCTTCAACGAGCGCGGTCTCCACTGCGTGAACGTCACCCACGGCGTCCACGACTTCCACAGTCCGAACGAGCGCGTGTCGGTCGAGGATCTCGAGGCGATGGTCGACGTGACCGTCGCGCTCGTAGAGGACGCGCGCGCGTGAAGCCGGACGAGAGCCGCGTCGTCTTCGAGGGGCGGCTGCTCGGGCTGACGATCGAGACGTGGGACGGGCGCGAGCGGGAGATCGTCGAGCACCCGGGCGGCGTCGCGATCGTAGCGATCGACGGCGAAGGGTTCGTCAGTCTCGTCCGCCAGCGGCGGGAGGCGACACGCGACGTCCTCCTCGAGATCCCGGCCGGCACGGCCGAGCCTGGGGAGGAGCCGCTCGAGACGGCGCAACGCGAGCTACAGGAGGAGTGCGGCCTGACCGGCGGCGAGTGGCGGGAGCTGGCGCGTTTCTGGACGACGCCGGGCTTCTGTCGCGAGCGGATGACGGTCTTCGTCGCGGAGGGCGTCGAACGCGGCGTCAGGTCGCCGGAGGAGGACGAGGAGATCGAGGTCGTGCGCTGGCCGGTGGGGGAGATCGCGGCCCGGCTCGGCGAGATCGAGGATGCAACGACCCTCGCCGGCCTCCTCCTTTATCTCCAGCGTTAACCCGCGGCGAGATAGTGTCTTTTCGCTTTGCGGATCGGCGTTGCCAAGGAGATCAAGACCGACGAGTACCGCGTCGCGCTGACACCTGCGGGCGCGCGCGAGCTCGTCCAGCACGGGCACGACGTGCTCGTCGAGACGACGGCTGGCGACGGGAGCGCGTTCTCCGACGCCGACTACGAGCGCGCGGGCGCGGCGATCGGCTCGGTCGAGTCGGTCTGGGCCGACTCCGACCTTCTCCTGAAGGTCAAGGAGCCGATCGAGCCGGAGTATGCCCGCCTCCGCGAAGGGCTCGTCCTCTTCACGTACCTCCACATCGCCGCCGACGAGCCGCTGACTCGCGCGCTGGCCGAGAGCGGAATCGCGGCCGTCGCGTACGAGACGGTCGAGACGGAGGACAAGCGCCTGCCGCTGCTCGCTCCGATGAGCGAGATCGCGGGACGGCTCGCGCCGCAGGCTGCGGCCCACTTCCTCGAGAAGCCGCTGGGCGGCCGCGGCGTCCTCCTCGCCGGCACGCCGGGAGTGCAGGCCGGCCGCGTCGTCGTCCTCGGCGGCGGGATCGTCGGCTACAACGCCGCGATCATCGCGCTCGGCCTCGGCGCGCAGGTGACGATCCTCGAGCGTTCGATCGATCGCATGCGCCACCTCGACGCGATCCTCTCGGGGCGGGTCCAGCTCGTGATGTCCTCGAGCCTCGAGGTCGAGGAGCGGATCGCCACCGCCGACGTCGTGATCGGCGCTGTCCTGATCCCGGGCGCTCGCGCGCCGAAGCTCATCAGCCGCGCGATGCTCTCCGAGATGCAGCCTGGAGCGGTGATCGTCGACGTCGCGATCGACCAGGGCGGCTGCATCGAGACGGCGCATCCGACGACGCATTCCGACCCGACCTACGAGGTCGACGGGATCATCCACTACTGCGTCGCGAACATGCCGGGCGGTGTTCCGGTCACCTCGACAAAGGCCCTGACGAACGCGACGCTGCCGTACGTGGAGGCGATCGCCGAGCACGGGCTCGCGGCTGCCGTGGCGCGCGATCCCGGCCTTGCGCCGGGAGTCAACGTCCTCGACGGAAAGATCACGTACGAAGCGGTCGCCGAGGCACACGGACTCGAGTACACGCCACTCGAGGACGTACTTCCGCTGGCGCGGGTCTAGTTCTTCTTGCCGCTCGGCGTGAAGCGGACGACCACCCACGTGATCGCGGCGGCGGTCGCCACGACTGCGAGGCAGTAGCCGACGAATGCGATGAGGCCGAAGGCGGTCGACACGTCCGACCTAGAATAGCCCCGTGCCCAGAGCTTGCGTAATCGTGCTGGACGCCGTCGGCGCCGGCGAGTTGCCGGATGCCGGCGAGTACGGCGATGAGGGATCGGACACCCTCGGCAACGTCGCGCGCGAGGTCGGGGGCCTCGACCTCCCGAGCCTCGAGGCGCTCGGCCTCGGCAACGTCGAAGAGCTCGAGGGCTGTCCACCGCAGCCAGGCGCGCCCGCAATCGCCGGCCGGCTGATCGAGCGCTCGAAAGGGAAGGACACGACGACAGGCCACTGGGAGCACATGGGCATCGTCACCGCCCAGGCGTTCCCGACCTATCCCCACGGTTTCCCGCACGACGTCATCGACCCGTTCATGCACAAGACGGCCCGCGGCGTGATCGGTAACAAGGCCGCTTCGGGGACGGAGATCATCCAGGAGCTCGGGGAGGAGCACCAGCGAACGGGGAAGTGGATCGTCTACACCTCCGCCGACTCCGTCTTCCAGATCGCCGCCCACGAGGAGACGATCCCGCTCGAGGAGCTCTACGAGGGTTGTCGCGCGGCGCGCGAGATCCTCACCGGAAAGCACGCCGTCGGCCGCGTGATCGCGCGGCCCTTCACCGGTGAGCCGGGCAACTACGTCCGGACGCCGAACCGGCACGACTTCTCGCTCGTGCCGCGCCGCCCGAACTACCTCTCGCTCGTCCGCGACGCGGGGCACAAGGTCTACGGCGTCGGGAAAATTGGCGACATCTTCGCCGGCCAGGACATCGACGAGTCGCAGCCCACGAAGTCGAACATCGAGGGGATCCAGGTCACGGAGAAGCTCCTCCGGGAGATCGACGACGGCTTCGTCTTCGTCAACCTCGTCGAGACCGACATGCTCTGGGGCCACCGGAATGACCCGGTCAACTTCCACCGCTGCCTCCAGGACTTCGACTACCGGCTGCCGGGCATCCTCGAGGCGCTCCGCCCCGGCGACCTGCTGATCATCACGTCGGACCACGGCTGCGACCCGACGACACCGTCGACCGACCACTCGCGCGAGCACGCGCTCCTCCTCGCGTACGTCGAGGGCCGGAACGCAGCAGGGCAGATCCACGAAGGCGAGTTCGCCGACGTGGGGGCGACCGTGAACGCGTGGCTCGGCGGCAAGGCGCCATCGCGCGGCATCCCCGGGCAGCCGATCGTCACGCCGTAGCCGTGCCGGAGCTGCCGGAGGTCGAGAGCGTCCGCCGGGCGCTCGAGCCCGTCCTCGCCGGACGGCGCTTCGACCGCGTTCAGATCGACGACGCGCGCCTCGTGCGCCCGTTCGAGCCTGCGGCAGTGGCCGCCGAGCTCGAAGGCGAGCGCGTCGAGAGCGTCGGGCGACGCGGCAAGTATCTGATTGTTCGCTTCGAGAGCAGTCGCGTTCTGCTCATCCACCTCCGAATGACGGGGAGCCTTCTCCACGCCGCCGACGGGTCACTCCCGGACGACCCGCACCGACGCGCCGTTGTCAAGCTCGACGACGGTTCGGACGTCGCCTATCGCGATGTCCGCCGCTTCGGAACGTGGCTGCTGCTCGAGCCGGGCGAGCTCGAGCCGTACCTAGCCGCGAAGGTAGGCGACGAGCCGCTCGACGCCCGCTTCACGGCGGGGCGGCTCGGGGAGAGGCTCGATCGACGGCGCGGCGCGCTGAAGGCGGCGCTGCTCGACCAGCGGACGCTCGCCGGGCTGGGGAACATCTACGTCGACGAGGCGCTGTGGCGCGCGCGACTCAATCCGCTTCGCCCTGCGGGCGGCCTCGACCGCGCCGAGTTGCGGCGCCTCCACCGTGCGATCCGCGCCACGCTCGAGCACGGGCTCGCGCGGCAAGGCTCCACGCTGCGCGACTATCGGCTCCCGGACGGGAGTGGAGGCTCCGCACAGGACGAGTTCCACGTCTACGGGCGCGGCGGAGAACCGTGCGACCGCTGCGGCACCCCGATCGCGAAGACCACGATTGCGGGACGGAGCAGCTGGTTCTGTCCGACCTGCCAGCCCGAGCAGGGCCGGCGGACTCAGGCGGCGCGGAGCTCGTCCAAGCGGCCGTCGCGGTCGAGGCGCCAGAGCTCCGTGTAGCCGCCGATCGGGCGACCGTCGACGACGATCTGCGGGATGGTCCAGCCGCCGGTCGCAGCGAAGACGGTCTGCCGGAAGGCGGGATCGTCGTCGAGCGCGATCTCCTCGTACGGGATGCCGCGCGAGGCGAGCAGCGTCTTCGCGCGGACGCAGTAGCCGCACCAGCGCGTCGTGTAGATCCGGATCGTCGGCATTCCTCATTACAACGAACACGGAACGCCGGACGTTCCCGCCCGACGCCGCTTCTAGACTGGATCAGCCATGGCCGGAACGGCGTACAGCACCGAGGCGATCGTCCTCCGGTCGATCCGGCTGGGCGAGGCCGACCGCGTCCTCCACCTCTACACGCGCGCGAACGGCCGCGTCGGCGCGGTGGCGAAGGGAGTGCGGAAGACGATGTCGCGCTTCGGCGCTCGGCTCGAGCCTCTGTCGCACGTCGAGCTGATCCTCCATCGCGGCCGCGGCGAGCTCGAGACGGTGACGGCCGCGCAGCTCGTCGCTTCGCACCATGAGACGCGCGAGGACTTCTACCGCTTCTCGGTCGGGATGATCGGCGCGGAGGCGATGCTCCGTCTCTTCCCGGAGCAGGAGCCGAACGAGCGCGCCTTCGGCGCGGTGGCGCGGTTCCTCGACCTCCTCGACGCCGCGCCGCACACGGCCGACAGGCCGGCGCTCGATCCGCTCGGGCTCGCGTTCCAGCTCAAGCTCCTCTGGCTCTCCGGCTACCTGCCGCACGTGTCCGCGTGCGCCGAGTGCGGCACGAGTGACGAGCCGCTCGTCGGCTACTCGCCGAAGGCCGGCGGCGCCGTGTGCGCCCGCTGCGCCGGCCCGGCGGAGGCGCTCGCGCTCTCCGGTGACGGAGCCGTCGGAATCACGCGGCTCCTCGCGCAACCGCTCGCCGACGCCGTCTCGCTCGGGCTATCAGAGCGCGCGCGACGCGACGCGCTCCGCGTCGTCACGGCGTCGTACGAGTACCACGGCGGCTTCCGCCTGCGGACGCTGAGCGCCTGAACGCCGCTCAGTGGAGCGAGTCGAAGGCGAGCGTTCCCTTCTCGCACACGCTCGTCGGCGGCGCGATTGGCGCGTTGACGGTGCCGCCGCCATTCGGCGTCACCTGGAGCGTGTGAGCCTTCGGCTGGCACGGGCCGGTCTGGGAGTCGCCGGTGCCCGGCACGTCGGGTGAGAAGCGCGCGTTCGTCGTGGCGCTCTCGCCCGGGGCCAAGATCACGTTGATCGGGCTGCTCTTCCCCGAGGCGACGACGTGGGTCGGGAGCTGTGTGCCCGTCGCGGAGAGGAGTTGTGCCTGGGGTAGACCGAAGATGTCGCACCGCGACGTCGACGTGTTCGTCAGCGTCAGGAGGTACTCGATCTGGCCGGCGCCCGAGCTTCCCGCGACAACGGCGAACGTGCCGGAGAGCTGACTGCCCGTGCAGGGAGACGCGGCACCGGACGACTGC
Source organism: uncultured Actinomycetes bacterium (assembly GCA_963737515.1). Taxonomy (GTDB): domain Bacteria; phylum Actinomycetota; class Thermoleophilia; order Gaiellales; family Gaiellaceae; genus Palsa-739. The sequence goes on from CAVTSV010000001.1 coordinate 407,075, forward strand.
GTCACGGTGCGCGTTGTGGTGACCGTGCGCGTCACCGTTGTCGTCACGGTCTTCGTCCCGCCGGTGAGGCTGCAGCCGGCGGCGCTCAGCGCGACTGCGGCGAGCGCCAGTCCCGCGCCAGCGCGTCGTCCAGCCACGCGCGCACGCCCGAGATCGGCAGGCGCTCCTGCGCGAGCGAGTCCCGATCCCGCACGGTCACGGTCTCGTCCTCGAGTGTCTGTTCGTCGACGGTAAAGGCCCACGGGGTTCCTATTTCGTCCTGGCGGCGATAACGCCTGCCGATCTGACCGCCCTCATCATGCTCGACGACGTGGTAGCGGCGCAGCTCCTCGTAGAGCTCGCGCGCGCGTGAGGCCATGCCCTCGTCCCGCGGGATGAGCGGGAGGATCGCAGCCTTGACCGGCGCGACGAGCGGGTGGAGGCGGAGAACGACGCGCTCGCGGTCGCCGACGACCTCCTCGTGGTAGGCGTCGCAGAGGAAGGCGAGCATGATCCGGTCGATCGAGACGGCGGGTTCGATGACGTGCGGCGTGTACCGCGTGCCGTCCTGCTCGACCCACTCGAGCTTCGTGCCGGAGGCCTGCGTGTGCTGCGTGAGGTCGTAGTCGCCGCGGTTTGCGATCCCCTCGAGCTCCTGCCAGCCGATGGGGTAGAGGTACTCGAGGTCGCTCGTCGCGCTCGAGTAGTGAGACAGCTCCTCGGCGGAGTGTTCGCGGACCCGGAGGTTCTCCTCGCGAAGCCCGAGCTCGAGGTACCAGTTGCGGCGCGCGTCGACCCAGTAGCGGTACCACTCCGCCGCCTCGTCCGGCGGTACGAAGAACTCCATCTCCATCTGCTCGAACTCGCGCAGGCGGAAGAGGAAGTTGCCGGGCGTGATCTCGTTGCGGAAGGTCTTGCCGCCGATCTGCGCGATGCCGAACGGCGGTTTGCGGCGCGCGAGCTGGGCGACGTTCTTGAAGTTGACGAAGATCCCCTGCGCGGTCTCGGGGCGGAGGTAGGCGGTCGAGCTGCCGTCCTGGAGGGCGCCGACTTGCGTCTCGAACATGAGATTGAACTGGCGGGGCTCGGTGAGGTCGCAGTCGGAGGTCTCTCCGGGCCGCTTGCTCGGCTTGCGGCCGCAGGCGCTGTCCTCGAGCCGGTCGGCGCGGAAACGCAGCTTGCAGGTGCGGCAGTCCACGAGCGGATCGGTGAAGCCGGAGACGTGGCCCGACGCTTCCCAGACGCGCGGGTTGAGGATGATCGCGGAGTCGAGGGCGACGATGTCATCGCGCTCCTGCACCATCGAGCGGAGCCAGAGCGAGCGAATGTTGTTCTTCGTGAGGACGCCGTAGTGGCCGTAGTCGTAGGTCGCGCCGATCCCGCCGTAGATCTCGGAGGATGGGAAGACGAACCCGCGCCGGCGGCAGAGGGAGACGATCGTGTCCATGGTCAGCGGCGCGCTATCGGCCATGGGCGGAGGTTACCCCGCGCGCTTTCAGCCTCTTCCGACGAAGCTGCGGCATCGTCGTCGCGGTTCGCCGCCTACCCTCCCTGCCCCGTGGTGGGTGGGGGTTTGGGATGGGTCCGGAGAAGCTCGCCCGGTTACGCTGACGCCCGTGTCAAACCCGCCGGTCGAGCTGCACGTCGTATCCGACGCCACCGGCGAGACGGCGGCCCGTCTCGTTCAGGCGCTCGAGGCCCAGTTCCCCGAGCAGGAGTTCGTCGAGATCCGCCACCCACGCGTGGAGTCGGAGGAAGATCTCCAACTTGCCGTGAACCGGATGCGCGGCCGCGCGGCAGTCGTCGTCTACACACTCGTCCAGCCCGAGCTCCGCGAGGCGATGCGCATGCTGTGCCGCCGCGCGCGCCTCCATTACTGCGACCTGCTCGGCCAGCCGATCGAAGCCGTCGCCCGCGTCTCGGGCCAGGTCGCGAAGATGACGCCCGGCTCCCGCCCGCCGCTCAACTCCGCCTACTTCAAGCGGATGGAGGCCATGGAATTCGCCGTCCGCTTCGACGACGGCGTCGCTCAGGGCCTCCACGACGCGGACGTTGTCCTCGTCGGCGTCTCGCGCACCTCGAAGACGCCGCTCTCGATCTACCTCGGCTACCTCGGCCACAAAGCTGCGAACGTCCCGGTCGTGAAAGGGATCGAGCCGCCGAAGGAGCTCTTCGCCATGGACCGGTCGAAGGTTGTCGGCCTCACCATCGATCCGAACCGGCTCGTCGAGATCCGCCGAGCCCGGGTCCGCGCGATGGGAGCGCCCGGCCGGAACCGCCAGTACGCCGAGCTCGCCGAAATCTACGAGGAGCTCGAGCTGGCCAAAAAGCTCCACCGCCGGCTGAAGTGCCCGGTGATCGACATCTCGGAGCTGTCGATCGAGGAGACCGCGCACCGCGTCCTCCGGGTGATCGAGGAACGGCGGATCGAGAGGGCGTCGGCCCTGTGAGCGCCGCCAAGCGACCGATCCCACTTTGGTACTGGCCCATCTGGTGGGCCGCGCTTCTCTTCGCCGACCTGCTCTTCTACGTCCTCATCACACCGGTCTGGATCGGCCTCCGCGGGCTCGCCTGGGCTGCGGAGTTTCGCGCACGCCGCCGCTAGATCCTTGTGACAACATCAGGCAAATGACGCGCTACGTCTACGCCTTCGACGAGCCGGCCGAGGGCGGCCGGGAGCTGCTGGGCGGCAAGGGGATCGGGCTCGCGGAGATGACGCAGCTCGGCGTCCCCGTGCCCGCAGGCTTCACGATCACGACCGACGCGTGTCGCGCGTACATGGCATCGGGCGGCGACGTGAAGGGGCTCGACGAGGAAGTCGCCGCGCACATCGCGCGGCTCGAGGAGCAGACCGGCAAGCGCTTCGGCGATCCCGACGATCCGCTCCTCGTCTCCGTCCGCTCCGGCGCCGCCGTATCGATGCCCGGGATGATGGACACCATCCTCAACGTCGGGCTCAACGACGTCTCCGTCGCGGGCCTCGCCCGGTCGACCGGAAGCGAGGAGTTCGCCAACGACTGCTACCGGCGCCTCATCCAGATGTTCGGCGAGACGGTCGACGACGTCGACCACGAGCGCTTCAGCCCCGACGACTCGGTGGAGCGCGCGCGAGAGATCTACGTCGAGGACACCGGCAGGGACTTCCCGCAGGACGCGCGCGACCAGCTTCGCCGCGCGATCACCGCCGTCTTCGACTCGTGGAACTCGCCGCGCGCGCAGGTCTACCGCCGCACGTATTCCATCCCCGACGATCTCGGCACCGCGGTCAACGTCGTCCAGATGGTGTTCGGGAACAAGGGCGACGGCTCGGCAACGGGCGTCGCATTCACGCGCAACCCGTCGACCGGCGAGCAGGGCGTCTACGGCGAGTACCTCGTCAACGCGCAGGGCGAGGACGTCGTCGCGGGCACCCGTACGCCGCAGCCGCTCAAGGAGATGCGCGAGCGCCTGCCCGAGGCATACGCGCAGTTCCTCGAGACGATGGCCGCGCTCGAGCGCCACTACCGCGACATGCAGGACATCGAGTTCACGATCGAGGAGGGCAAGCTCTACCTGCTCCAGACGCGCTCGGCGAAGCGGACGGCGGCCGCCGCGATCAAGGCCGCGGTGGACATGGCCGGAGAAGGCCTGATCGACAGGGACGAGGCGCTCGCGCGCATCGACCCGGACCAGCTCGACCAGCTCCTCCACCCGCGGCTCGACGAGGACGCGGAGTTCGAGGTCGCCGCGCGCGGGCTCAATGCGTCCCCTGGCGCCGCCTGCGGGAAGATCGTCCTCGACGCCGACACGGCCGAGGAGTGCGGCAAAGCCGGCGAGGCGGTCATCCTCGTCCGCTGGGAGACGACGCCCGACGACATCCACGGCCTGATCCAGGCGCAGGGCGTCCTCACCGCGCACGGCGGCATGACGTCCCACGCCGCGGTCGTCGCGCGGGGGATGGGGAAACCGTGCGTCGCGGGGACTGAGGGACTCGAGATCGACGTCGAGAAGGGGACGGTTCGAATCGGCGGTCACAAGCTCCGCGAGGGCGACGTGATCACGATCGACGGCGGCACCGGTCGCGTGATCGTCGGCGCGGTTCCGCTCGTCCCGCCGGCGATCAACGAGGACTTCGAGACGCTCCTCGAGTGGGCCGACGATCTGCGCCACCTCAAGGTGCGGGCGAACGCCGACAGTGCCGACGACGCCGCGAAGGCGCGCGAGTTCGGCGCCGAGGGGATCGGCCTCTGCCGCACCGAGCACATGTTCTTCGGCGACGAGCGGCTGCCCGTCGTGCAGGAGATGATCCTCGCGAGCGACGAGGAGGGGCGCCGCGCCGCGCTCGACCGCCTTCTCCCGTTCCAGCAGTCCGACTTCGAGGGGATCTTCGAGGCGATGGCAGGCCTGCCGGTCACGATCCGGCTGCTCGACCCGCCGCTGCACGAGTTCCTGCCGCCGCTCGAGGAGGCGAAGGACGAGCGGATGCGCCGGCGGATCAAGGCGCTCACCGAGGCGAATCCGATGCTCGGCACGCGCGGCTGCCGGCTCGGGATCCAGTGGCCCGAGGTCTACGAGATGCAGGTACGCGCGATCGCGCGGGCCGCGAAGGCCGTGCAGGAGCGCGGGGGAGAGCCGCCGCTCGTCGAGATCATGCATCCGCTCGTCGGCTTCCGCGAGGAGCTGCGCCGCCTCCGCGAGCTCACCGAAGCGGTGATGGAGGAGGAGGCGCCCGGGCTCGAGTACCTCTGCGGGACGATGATCGAGCTGCCGCGCGCTGCACTCCGCGCCGACGAGATCGCGGAGGTCGCGGACTTCTTCTCCTTCGGCACGAACGACCTCACGCAGACGACGCTTGGGATGTCGCGTGACGACGCCGAGGGCAAGTTCCTCACCGTCTACCTCGAGGAGGGAATCCTCGCCCGGAACCCGTTCGAAGTGCTCGACCAGGAGGGCGTCGGCGATCTAATGCGGATCGGCGTCGAGCGCGGCCGGCAGACGAAGCCGGACATCAAGCTCGGGATCTGCGGCGAGCACGGCGGCGAGCCGTCGTCGGTGGAGTTCTGCCACCGGATTGGCCTCGATTACGTCTCGTGCTCTCCCTACCGTGTCCCGCTCGCGCGGCTCGCGGCTGCGCAAGCCGTGCTCAAGGAGTCGAAGCGCGGCCAATACGTCCAGGCGGGCGGCTAGGAGTAGAGCGTGGTCGCGGCATTCGCGGCGGCAGTCGTCGTCTCGGCCGTCCATCCGGGCCAGCAGGCGACGATCGACGTCCCGGTGGCGACCCTCTGGCAGTCACCCTCCTCGCCGCGCTCGATCGATGCGCCGGCGCTCGGGAACCCGGTCGACCTCGACGCCTGGAACCGCAACCTCTCCTCCACGCAGGCGCGCGCGGGTCTCGGGGGACGGGTGGTGACGCAGGCGCTCTACGACGAGAAGGTGACGGTGCTCGCAGTGCGGAGCAGCTGGGCGAAGGTCGCGGTTCCCGACCAGCCGTCGCCGCTCGACCAGCGCGGCTATCCCGGCTGGCTGCCGCTCCGCCAGATCGTCAGCGGCTACAGCGGCAGCGGCAAGCGGCTGACGGTCGTCGTCCCGAAGGCGACGCTCCATCTGGGCGCACGGAAGCTCGTCCTGAGCTACGGCACCCGTCTGCAGGTGACCGGCCCGAGAGCAGGCGGCGCCTGGAGCGTGAGGACGCCCGACGGCGCCGGCTGGATCACCCGCTCGCAGCTGGCGGCCCCGGCCAGCCTCACGGGTGCGCACGTCGTCGACGGGGCGAAGCGCTTCATCGGGCTCCGCTATCTCTGGGGCGGCGTGTCGGGGTGGGGCTTCGACTGCTCCGGGCTCGTCTGGGACGTGTTCCACACGCTGGGCAAGACCGTCCCGCGCGACAGCGCGCCGCAGTCACATGGAGGGCGAGCGGTCGTGGCCTCGCTTCGGCCGGGCGACCTTGTCTTCTACGGCTTGCCGGCGACACACGTCGCGATCGTTGCGGGCAACGGGAAGATGATCGAGTCGCCGGATTCGGCGCACGCCGTCCGGCTCGTCCCGCTTCGGCACGGGTACACGTTCGTGCGCCGCTACACGACGCGCTAGGCGTAGCCGCGGACTCGCCAGTACGCGATCGCGACGCTTCCCGCCGCGACGACCACCAGTCCCAGGACGCCGTGTAGACCGAGCTGGCCGTATTGCGCGCGGCCGCCGCGCCAGTGGGCGTAGCCGAGCGTCACGAGGATCCCGCCGATGAGGCCGCCGATGTGCGCACCCCAGGAGATGTTCGGGATCGAGAACGAGAGCACGAGGTTGATCACGATCCACGTCATCGCCTGGCCGGCGAGCCGCCCGGTGATCTGCCACTCGAGGATGAGCATCGCGCCGAGGATCCCGAAGATCGCGCCCGACGCTCCAAGGCTTGGGACGCCCGGGGCCTGCAACAGCGCGCCCGCGGAGCCGGCGAGCCCGGCGACGAGATAGAGGCCGATGTAGCGCACCCTGCCGAGGTACTGCTCGACCGGGCGTCCGATGAAGAAGAGCGACAGCATGTTGACGCCGATGTGAATGACGCTCGCGTGGAGGAACATCGTTGTGATGAGCCGCCACCAGTCGCCGTGGGCGACATATGGGCCGAACAGGATCCACTTGTAGAAGAGGCTTCCGCCGGGGGCGTTGAGGCCGCCGCCCTGCTCGGCGGTGACGAGGTAGATCGCCACGTTGATCGCGATCAGGGCGTACGTGATCGGCGCGCTGCCCGTTGCGAGCGCCATCCCCGGCGCCCGCCGGACGGAAGGAGGCTTGATCTGAACCGGCTTCCGGCCGCCGCGCGCACCGGCGTGATCGGGGCAGCGGATCCCGACCGCGGCGAACGTCACGCAATCGGGGCAGATGGGACGTCCGCACTCCGAGCAGGCGAGGCCCGTCTCGCGATCCGGATGCCGGTAGCAGTAACGGGGTTCCGGGGTCGACATCCGGACTAGCCTAGTGCGCGCGGATGAAGGTGCATGTCGCATTCACGCCCGGTGAGCAGACGCCCGCGACGGTGGGGATCGTCGTCGACGTCCTCCGCGCGACCTCCACGATCTGCCAGGCGCTCGCGTCCGGCTACGAGCGCGTCCTCTGCTGCGCCGAGATCGACGAAGCGCGCGCGCTCGCCGAAACCCGGCCGGCGAAGCTCGCCGGCGAGCGGCGCCTCGAGCACATCGAGGGCTTCGACTTCGGGAACTCGCCGCGCGAGCTCGAAGGAGCGGCCGCTGCCGAGACGCTGATCCTCACGACGACGAACGGGACACGGCTGCTCGTCTCCGCCGCCGAGCGCTTCGAGCGCGTCCTCGTCGGCTCGCTCCTCAATCTCGGCGCCGTCGCTGCGGCGGCACGCGAGAGCGGGGAGGACGTCGCGGTACTCTGCGCCGGCGTCCTCGGGGAGCTCGCGCTCGACGACGCGTACTGCGCGGGCCGGATCGCCCAGGCGCTCGGCGGCGAGCCGGAAGACTCCGCGCAGGCCGCGATCCTCCTCGCACAGAGCTTCCCGAGCGCGGCGGAGGGCCTGGGCGCGAGCCGCAGCGCGGCGAACCTCCGCAAGCACGGCCTGGAGGCCGACATCGACGTCTGCGCGCGGGAGAGCGTCCTCGACGTCGTCCCGCGCTACGTCGGCCGCGTCGGCCCCGCAGCCGAAGTGACGCTCTAGTTCTTCATACGCATGGCGACGTGGTGCTTCGTCACCGAGGTGCGCGCGCCGGGAGTATCCGACGCAGGCATTGCGTCGAGGATCTCGTGGCCCTTCGCGTAGTCCTCTTCGTTGTCGAAGAAGATGATCGCGAGCGCCTGCTCGGCCTCGGGGTCGTGGAGGATCATCATCTCCGTCGCGTTGAGTCCTTCCGGCCGCTCTCCGCCCTCGATGTTCGCGGCCATCTCGGCCATCCGCTCCGAGTTGATCCCTTCAAATGTGACGACGCGTGCGAGTGCCATCGAAACCCTCCTTGTGGTGGTGGAGAGGAGCCTACGCCCGGGGATGTTTCCGTAGGGCGTCGAGGCGGCGGCGGTCCTGCTTCGTCGGCCGAGCTCCGAGATCGGCGCCGAGCGGGCGGGCGAGCCGCCGCTCGAGCGTGAGCCGTTCCCGTTCCTCGCGTGACTCGGGCGTCTCCTCGTAGAGCGTGGCGGCGACCTTCGCCGGGCCGCGGCGGTCGGCGAGAGCCGTGACAGTGACAACACGGCGCGTCGGACCGAGCCGGATCTCGACGGTCTCGCCGGAGGCGATCTCGCAAGCCGGCTTGACGCGTTCGCCACCGACCTTGACGTGTCCGGCGAGGACGAGCTCGGTCGCGGCGCTGCGCGTCTTCGCGAAGCGCGCGGCCCACAGCCATTTGTCGACGCGAACGCGATCCACGTCAGGAGCCTTCCGGTACGCCAAATGGCTTGTCCGGCCCCGGCCACTCCGTTGGTAAGCCGAACAGGCCGCGAAGTGTCTGCGTAGCCTCAGAGCGGGTGATCTCGGTACCTGACAAGGTCACCTTGTTCGCCCAAGGCAGACTGACCGGAAGCGGCTGATACGCGTACGGATTCACCCAGAGTTCAGGCTGTGCCTCAAAGACGGCCAAGGGGCTGAGCTTCTGAACGTGGAGAACGGCGGAAACATGTCGATTTCGGTCTCGCCGGAAGTAGCCGTCTGATCGCCGCGCCATCCACGCATTGTTTGGCTGTTCGCGCTCGAACTGCACAACTTCTTGTCCGACGAGAACGTCCGCGGCGTCGTCAGCGCTCTGAAAGACATGCGTGTTGCCGAGCGCGATGCAATACGGCTTGTCGCCAAGGGAATAGCGACTGCCTTTGGCCCGCACGGCCTTCTGGAACCCTCGAGTCGATCCGCCGGTTCCTGTTCGAACCGGCTCTACTGCCACTAGGCGATACGGGCGCCGCCTGGAACCTTCCCTGGGAATCGGCCAAGCGCGAATTCGAAACACCCAGTCACCGACGCGGAAGTTTCGCTGCGGCAGTTCCTGGTCGCCAGCCTCCAATGCGGAGCGTTCACGTTCGTAGTCGAGAGTTCCCAACCAAGGAAGGATCTGACGCCGGAGTTCGGCACCAGCGGGCGTGGCACGACCCTCCCGCTCGATCGCGACCATGATGCTGAAGCGAGTCGCCTCGGCTCGGTTGAGATCATCGAAGGCCCGCTTCAGACGCTTCTCTCTAGTCCGAACCGATGGCGGATCGCCGACCAGCCGTGCCTCGACGAAGAAATCGTCGCTGGGCTGGTCTCTCCAGCATCGAAAGTCGGGGGGTGCCTGCCGGCAGCCCGGCCTGGTTCGACCTCAACACTGAGTGGGGTGCGGTTGAAGGCGGCGTGAAGAAAAAGTTCGAGGAAAGCCGCCTCGACCTGCTCGTCACGCCCAGACTGAAACTCAGATCGCAGTCGCTGAGCCTTCTCCGTTGGTAGCTCAACGAACCACTCGTTGAGCGTTTTCCTGATGCGGCCGAAGACAACGTCGTCCACACGGTCGAGGAAATCGAACCAGCTCTCGTCGTGCCTCGAATACGAGCTGTCGTACCTCGACCGGCGGTCAAAGAGAGGAAGCATGAGAAGCCACGCTACGACGAACTGCGGACGACCTTGACAGGAACATCCGTTCGTGTGTAGAACATATGTTCCCATGATCGCATGCCTGAGCATTCCGGGTCTCGAGTTGAAGGCGGCACTTCGCCGCACGCCGACGCTCGCGCTGCGGCCGGCGGCGCTCGCGCCCGAGCCGCAGGGAGAGCCGCTCATCGGGCCGGTCACCGCCGCGGCCGAGGTGCTCGGCGTGCGGCCGGGGATGCGGCTGGGGGAGGCGCTCGCCACCTGTCCGGCGCTCGCGCTCGTCGAGCCCGACGCAGCGGGGGCGGAGCAGGCGTGGGAGGAGATCGTCCGCGCGCTCGAGGACGTCGGCTTCGCAGTCGATCCCGCATCGGCCGGAGTCGTCTATTTCGAGACGCAGGGAGTCGAGCGGCTCTACGGAGGGCTCGAGCCGGCGCTGAAGCGCGCGCTCGCCGCCGTGGGGGCGGAATGGGATGCGCGCATCGGCGCAGCGGGGCGGCGGTTCGCCGCACTTGCGGCAGCTTCTGTCGCGCGACCCGGGCAGGTAGTCGTGGTCGCCGATGAGGAGCTGCCGCAGTTCCTCGCGCCGCTGCCGCTCACGCTTCTCCCCCTCGAGCGCAATCGCTACGAGGAGCTCGAAGCACTCGGAGTTCGCAGGCTTGGACAGCTTGCCGGGCTCCCGGGTGGCGCCGTCGCCGAACGTTTGGGGCCGGACGGCCGGCGCGCCTGGAGCCTGGCGAGAGGTGGAACGGCCGCGCGCGTGCGCGGCCGTCGTCCGCCCGCCGCCGTGTTCGCCTCGCTCGAGTTCCCCGAGGCGATCGGCAACGAGCTGACGCTCCGACGCGCGCTCGCAGGTCTCGTCGACAAGGCGCTCGCGCGGCCGGAACGGCGCGACCGCTTCGTCCGCAAGCTCGCCCTCGCCGCGCGGCTCGAGACCAGCGGCTCCTGGCGGCGGACGCTGACCTTGCGCGAGCCGAGCGCCGACCCCGACCGGATCCGCATCGCCCTCGCTCCGCGGCTCGCCGAGCTGCCAGGGCCTGTCGTGGAACTGCGCTTGGAGCTCGTGGAGCTGACCGAGCCGGCCGGGCAGCAGCTCGAGCTGCTCGCTGCAGGCGCCGAGGACCGCACCCGGCTGCGGGACGGCCTGCGCCAGGTACGCGCGAGCACCGGTTCCGGCTCTGTCTGCACCGTCGTGGAGGTGGCGCCATGGTCTCGGGTTCCCGAGTCGCGCGCTCTGCTGGTTCCGAAGGACGAGTAGGAGCTCGGCGCTTCAACGCGCCGCGGGCGGCGCGCGTCGAGGCGAACCCGAACGGCGCTCCCCTCGAGGTGAACCACCAGGCGGTGGCGTGTCTGCGCGAGGAGTGGCGCGTCGTCGACCGCTGGTGGACGGAGGAGCCGGTCGTCCGCCGCTACTTCGAGCTCGTCCTGGAGACCGGCGAGAACACCGTCGTCTTCCACGACGGCGCCGGCGGAGGCTGGTATACCCAGCGTGGGGCATGACCGAATTCGACGAAGTCGAGCGCGCGGAGATCGCGGTTCAGTTCGTCCGCGTCCCCGACGGGATCGAGCACATTCGCCGCGCGTGGGACGAGCTCGAGGCCGTCGTCGCGCTGCGCGGCCGCCACTTCTACGGCGCCTTCGACCCGGTCGCGAACGACTACCGCGCCTGCGTCGAGGTGCGCGAGGGAGACGAGCTCGTAGACGGCCTCGAGTCGGGAACGCTCCCCCGCGGGCGCTATCTCCGCACCCGGCTACACGGCGAGCCGCCGGCCGTCTACGAGCGGATCGGGCCGACGTTCGATGAGATGGTGCGCGAGCGGAAGCCGGACACGAGCCGCCCGAGCCTCGAGCACTACCGCCGGTACGACGAGATCGACCTCCTCCTACCGATCTAGCGCCTGCCACAACGCACGCGCGGCGGCCTCGGGATCCTCTGCGTCCCGAATCGCGCGCACGACCGCGACACCCTGGGCGCCGGCTGCAACGACGTCCGCAGTGTTCCCGGCATCGATCCCGCCGATCGCGAACCACGGAACCGTCAGCGCGCCGGCAGCGGCGCGGATGAGCTCGAGACCGCCGCCGACCGCGTCCGTCTTCGTCGGCGTGGCGAACGCCGTGACGCCGACGTAGTCGGAACCTGCGACGTCGCCGAGCTCCGCCACGGTCGAGGCCGAGAGCGCCGACGAGCCGCTCCGGCCCGACGAGAGAACGCGCCTCCTCCACGGAGGCGTCGCTCCGCCCGACGTGGACGCCGTCGGCGCCGCACGCCTCGACAAGATCCGGCCGGTCGTTCAGGACGAACAGGGCGCCGTGCCGCGCGCACGCTTCGCGGAACGGCTCCGCAGCGGCGACGAGCGCGGCAGCGTCGAGATCCTTGTCGCGTAGCTGGACGATGTCCACGCCGCCGCGCAGCGCCGGCTCGAGCACGGACGCGTCGGCACCGGCGAGCACGAGGTAGAGGCGGGAGCCGATGAGGCGCTCGCGGCGGGCGGATCCGTTCATCCGTTGGAGAGATAGCAGACGAACACACGTTCGCCTAGACTCGGCGGTGGCGTACACCGAGCTCCACGCGCACTCCGCGTACTCGTTCCTCGACGGTGCGTCGCAGCCGGAGGAGCTCGCGGCGCGCGCGGCGGAGCTCGGGTACGAGGCGCTCGCGCTCACCGACCACGACGGCGTCTACGGCTCGCTCGAGTTCGCGCACGCGGCGAAGCATCTCGGCGTCCGGCCGATCACCGGAGCGGAAGTGACGCTCGCAGGAGGCTCGCACGTGACGCTGCTCGTGGAGTCGGCGGCCGGCTACGCGAACCTCTGCCGCCTCCTCACTGCCGCACACGCGCACACGCGCGACACGCCGAATCGCGAGCCGACGCCGCCGCGACTCGACCAGGCGCTCCTCGAGGAGCTCAACGACGGCCTCGTCTGCCTCTCGGGCTGCGCACGGGACGGCCTCGCCGTCCGCGACCCGAACGCCGCGGTGCGGCTCGCGCGCGCGTTCGGCACGACAGCTTCTACGTCGAGCTGCAGCGGCCGTACGAGCGCGGGGACGCGCGCCGCAACGCGCGCCTGCGTGAGCTCGCGGAGACGATCGGCGTCCCGACGGTCGCGACGGGAGACGTCCACGCCCACGACCGCCGCCGCGCCGCGCTGCAGGACATCCTCGTCGCCGATCCGCTGCCGCACGTCAGCTCGAGGGCTGCGAGCGCGAGCGCCGCGGCAATCACGAGGCTGTTCTGCTCCCGCCCGAGGCGATGCTCGATCGGTTCCCCGACGATCGCGACGCCGTCCTCCGTACGGCTGAGCTTGCGCAACGGCTCGAGTTCGACCTGACGGAGGAGCTCGGCTACCGCTACCCCGACTTCTCCGACGGCTCGGAGCCGGCGATCGTCCAGCTCCGCCGCGTCTGCGAGAGCGCGTTCGTCGAGCGCTACAGCGGACCTGAACGGCCACAAGAAACGCGTTCGCGCGCGACTGGAGGAGGAGCTTGCGCTCATCGACGAGCTCGGCCTCGCCGGCTTCTTCCTCCTCCACTGGGAGGTGCTCGAGCTCGCGCGCGAGGTCGCGCTCGAGGTGCGCGGCCCCGGCTCGATGCGCCACGTCCTGCCGCCCGGCCGCGGGCGCGGCTCCTCGGTCGGCTCGCTCGTCTGCTACCTGACCGGCCTCTCGCACGTCGATCCGGTCGCGAACAACCTGTCGCTCGGCCGCTTCCTCAACCGCGAGCTCGCGTCCATTCCGGACATCGACCTCGACTTCCCGCGCGACATCCGGGAGAAGCTCATCGTCCGCGTCATCGAGCGCTACGGATCCGAGCACGCCGCGCTCGTCGCCGCCTTCGCGACGTACCGCTCGCGCGGCGCGATCCGCGACGTCGGCAAGGCACTCGGGCTCCCGTACGCCGACCTCGAGCGGCTTGCGCGCCTCACGGACGGCTGGAACGCGCAGCGCGTCACCGAGGAGATCGCGGCGCTGCCCGAGGCGGCGACGAAGCTCCGCTCGCCGCGCTGGCGCGCGTTCGGCGCCCTCTGCAGCGAGATCGCCGGCCTGCCGCGCCACATCTCCCAGCACCCGGGCGGGATGGTCATCTCGACGCGGCCGCTCGTCGAGCTCGTCCCCGTCCAGCCGGCGGCGATGGAGGGACGGCAGATGTGCCAGTGGGACAAGGACTCCTGCGCCGACGCCGGCTTCCTCAAGATCGACCTGCTCGGGCTCGGGATGCTCTCGGCGGTCGAGGAGTGCGTCGACCTGATCGCGGAGAATCGTGGCGAGCAGATCGATCTTTCGCGCGTGCGGCTCGACGACCCGGACGTGTTCGCGGAGATCCAGCGCGCCGACACCGTCGGCTGCTTCCAGATCGAGAGTCGCGCGCAGATGCAGGTCATCCTCCGCACGCGGCCGGAGACGATCGACGACATCACGGTGCAGGTCGCGCTTGTGAGGCCCGGGCCGATCCAGGGGAAGGCCGTCCATCCGTACGTCGAGCGGCGGCAGAAGCTCCGCGACGACCCGTCGTATCGCGCGCCGGCCGATCATCCGCTGCTCGAGGAGCCGCTGCGCGAGACGCTCGGCGTCGTCGTCTTCCAGGATCAGGTGCTCGACGTCGCCGTCCATCTCGCCGGCTTCACGGTCGGCGAGGCGGAGGGGCTCCGGCGCGCGATGAGTCGCAAGCGCTCGCACGCGGCGCTCGAGGCGTGGCGCGAGCGGTTCGTCGCGGGCGCGCTCGAGCAGGGGGTGGAGGAGCCGCAGGCGCACGAGCTCTACGACAAGCTCGTCGCCTTCTCCGGCTTCGGCTTCCCGAAGTCGCACGCGGCGGCATTCGGGCTGCTCGCGTACCAGTCGGCGTGGCTGCGGCACCACTACGCGGCGGAGTTCCTCGCGGCGCTGCTGAACGCCCAGCCGATGGGCTTCTATCCGCCCGCGACCTTGGTGCGAGACGGGCAGCGGCGCGGGGTCGAGACGCGACCGCCGCACGTGAATCGCAGCGAGGTCGACTGCGTGATCGAGGAGGGCGCGGTGCGCGTGGGGCTGAAGTACGTCGCCGGGGTGGGGGAGGACGACGCGGCGGCGGTCGTCGCGGCGCGGCCCTACTCCACGGTGCAGGGAGCTCGCGCAGCGGACGGGGCTGTCGGAGGACGAGCTGCGCGCGCTCGTCGAGTCAGGCGCCTGCGACTGCTTCGGACTGCGGCGGCGCGATTTGTTGTGGCAGCTCGGGCTCGTGCCGCGGCCGGCTTCCGTCCCCGGGACGGCGGGGAAGGCGAAGCAGCTCGCGCTCCCGCTCGATCCGACGGTCGGCGACTCCGGAGCTGCCCGAGCCGACGGTCTGGGAGCGGATGCTCACCGACTACCGGACGACGGGATTGTCGGTCGGCGTCCATCCGCTCACGCTCATGCGGCCGCATCTGCCGGCGGGGACATTGTCGAGCGAGGAGCTGCGCACGCAACCGCACCGGGCGGACGTCCAGTTCGCGGGGCTCGTGGTGGCGCGGCAGCGGCCGGCGACGGCGAACGGCGTCTGCTTCATGTTGCTGGAGGACGAGCTCGCGCAGGTGAACCTCGTGATCGCGCCGCAGGTGTACGAGCGCTTCCGCGCGGTCGTGCGCGCGGAGCCACTCCTCCTCGTGCGCGGGCGGTACGAGCACTCGGACAGGAACCGGAACATCCTCGTCCACGAGCTCGTCTCCCTGGCTCCGCTGGCGCGGTCGCTCACCGACGGCGCGGACGTTCATGCTGCTCTCCCGCGCGCCCACCACTTCGGGCATCGCTAGCGCTCACCTAACTCGGTATCTAGGTGGGAGGCCAGGTGTAGCCGCGAGGCGGGTCCACGCCGAAACGATCGTGCAGGGCGCGGATCTCGTTGTGGTCCTTCTGGGACAACTCATAACCGCTGTGCACGAGCATCTGCACCTGCGGACTCAAACATCTGACGCGCCTACTGCCGATCCGACCGAAGCCGGAGAAGCCGTCAGCGGGGTAGGTCCAGGTCTTCCGGCCATCCAGTTGGTAGAGGCCATTGCCATGACCGTCGAAGACCACAGGGTGGATGTCGACTTGGCGCCCTTCTGAATCGACGACCATGAAGCTCAACGGAGCTTCGCGATCCTTGTCGGTGTAGCCAGCTCGCCGAAGTGCGTCCTCTACGGTCGGGACGGCCTTCAGCTCAACGACGAGATCGAGATCGTCGTGCGGTCTTTGCTGTTCGCCAAGAAGCGCATCAACGCCCCAGCCGCCATCCAGCCATGCGTCAACCCGCGCTGCCTTGAGCGCATCGAGGAGGCGGACGACCTCATCGGCAATCATCGCCGCCGCCGGTTGACGACCACGGCCGAATCTACTCACGGACACCGCTCATCACCGGATTGTCTCCGAGTCGAGCCGTACCCTAAGAGCGTGATCGAGGTCTCGTGTGAGGCGTGCGGCTGGGTGGCGGTCACGGACCAGCCCGTCAACGCCGTCTGGAGGGAGCACGAGGACGGTTGCCCTGCGCTGGGAGGCGCGATTCGACACCTGCCCGACCTGCCGCCGCTGCGACGGCTTCCACCGGTGAATGCGTGCGCGCACCGGCCGGTCCGCCGGCAGATCGCGGTCACTCCCGCCGGCGTAAAGAAGTACGTCGTGATGTGCGAGCTCTGCGGCCGGCTCGTCGGCTAAGACACACCGCGACTCGACGAAACCGTCCCTAGACTGCTGGCGTGGCTAGGTGGGTGGTTGGAGGGGGCGTTCTCGCCTACGCGTGTCTCTCGATCTCGGCGTCCGGTGCCGGCGCCGCGCAGTCGTCCGGCACGATGATCGTCGCGGCGGCTCCGCGCCTTCCGAGCGCCGCCACGCAGCTTGGTCCTGTCGCCTCCTCCGCGACGGTCGCGGGAGCGGTGGTGCTCCGCCCGCGCGACGACGCGGCGCTGACCCGGTTCATCGCGCAGGTCACGGACAAGAGCTCGCCGCTCTTCCACCATTACCTCGCGCCCGGTGCGTTCGCCGCGCGCTTCGGCCCCGCGCCGGCGAGTGTCGCCGCCGTCACGGCGCAGCTCCGGCTCGATGGGCTCACCGCCTCCGTTGCGCGCGACGGCTTGCTCGTCGACTTCCGCGGCCCGGCGGCCCAGGCCGAGCGTGCCTTCGGCGTCGGCCTCGACCGCTACCGGCTCGCCGACGGAACCATCGGCCGCGCGCGGACGGCTCCGGTCCGCCTTCCCGCCGCGATCGCCGGGGATGTCACATCGGTCGTAGGCCTCGACGATCTCGTTCACCTTCGTCCCGCGTCCGTCCTCGCAGGAGCGAAGACGAGGACGTACGCCGCCGCGAAGACGGCCACCTTCACGCATCCGGCCGGATCTCCGACGCCGTGCGCCGCCGCCCAGACGGCTGCCGACACGCTCGGCGGGCTGACCGACGACCAGATTGCAAACGCGTACGGCGCCTTCGGCCTCTATGGAGCGGGCGACCTCGGCGCGGGCCAGCACATCGCCCTCTTCGAGCTGGAGCCGTTCTCGACGAGCGACATCCAGACCTTCGACAGCTGCTACTTCGGCGCAACCCAGACGACCGCGATGCTCGGACGCCTCAACACCGTTTCTGTGGACGGAGGCCAAGCCGCGGGGCCGGGCAGCGGCG
Source organism: uncultured Actinomycetes bacterium (assembly GCA_963737515.1). GTDB lineage: Bacteria > Actinomycetota > Thermoleophilia > Gaiellales > Gaiellaceae > Palsa-739. Next base: position 424,194 of record CAVTSV010000001.1, read on the forward strand.
AGTCGCTGCTCGACATCCAGGACGTTTCGGCCTTCGCGCCGGGCGCGAACATCGACGTCTACGAGGCTCCGAACACGACCTTCGGCGTCCTCGACAACTACGCGCGGATCGTCGACGACGACACCGACCAGCTCGTCAGCACCAGCTGGGGTCTGTGCGAGCAGGCCGTGCAGGAAGGGGAGCCCGGCGTCCTCGAGGCGGAGAACCTCCTCTTCCAGCAGGCGGCGGCGCAGGGCCAGAGCGTCTTCGCCTCGGCCGGCGACCAGGGCAGCAACGATTGCAACGCCTTCTACGCGACGTATCCGATCAGCCCGGTGCTGTCGGTGGACGACCCGTCGAGCCAGCCGTACGTCGTCGCGGTCGGCGGCACGACGATCGACGACCCGACGCAGCCCGCCGCCGAGCACGTCTGGAACGACGGCGCGGCGTGGGGAGCAGGCGGCGGCGGGATCTCCGACTCGTGGCCGATGCCTGCTTGGCAGCTCGATTCCCACGTTCCCGGCGTCAACGAATCCTCGGTGGTGTCCGCTGCCGACAGCTTCGAGGCGAGCGACCTCGACGAGCCCGGGTACGCGTTCTGCAAGTCCGACAATCCCGCCGGTCTCGTCGAGTCCAGGTGCCGCGAGGTGCCGGACGTCAGTGCGCAGGCCGATCAGTTCACGGGCGGAATCACGGTCTTCGCCGGCGACTACGGCGGCTGGCAGACCTACGGTGGAACGTCGTCGTCGACGCCGATCTGGGCTGCGCTGCTCGCGGTGACGAATGAGTCGGCGACCTGCCACGGGAACCTGGCTACGACGAACGGCGTCGGCTTCGTGAGCCCGCTCCTCTACGCGGTCGCGTCGAGCCCGTCGGCTTATGCGGCGTCCTTCAACGACATCACCGCCGGAAACAACGATCCGTACGGCGCCTCGAACCTCTTCCCGACGACGACCGGCTACGACATGGCGACCGGTCTCGGATCTCCGGAGCTCACGCAGGCCGGTAACGCGGCGGGACTGGCCTACTACCTCTGCACCGCGGCCGCCTCGGGCTCGCGCCCGACGGTGACAGGAGTGTCGACGGGGACGGCGTTCACGTCGGCCGCGTCCACCTCGGTGACGATCACCGGCACGAACTTCGAGGATGCCGGGAATCCCGACGTGGCGGGAGTCCAGGTCGGCGACTTCCACCTTCCCGCAGGCGACTTCAACGTCACCGGCCCGACGACGATGAGCGCGACCTTCCCGGGCGCCGACAAAGTGATTCCGCGGGATGCGACGACCGACGGCGCCGGCCGCGTTGAGGTCGTCGTCACGCTCACGGACGGTGAGAGCAGCGCGCCGAGCGCGAACAGCACGTTCACGTACCTCGACGCCAACGGCTCGTCGCAGGCCATCCCGGCCGTCAGGTCGGTCGGCCCCTTCGGCGGTCCCGACGCAGGCGGCACCACCGTCGACATCTACGGCTCCGGGTTCACCGGTGCGACAGACGTCAGATTCGGCGGCCTCGCGGCGGCGGGTTTCACCGTTCTCCACGATTGGGAGATCGAGGCGACCGTCCCGGCCTACGCCGGCGATACGACACACTGCGCGCAGGACGGCTCGTACTACGGCGGCGGCGAGAACGCGACGAACGATCTCTGCCAGACCCAGGTGGTGGTCTCGAACGCGAACGGCCCGAGCAAGACGGCGACGATCCTGCCGCTCTACGAGGGCGATGCGGTGTTCAACCCGCTCGCGGTCATACCGGCCCCCGCCGGAGAGGAACCTGCTCCGGCGCCGACGGAGTACGACTACTTCCCGCCGCCGACGATCACCTCGATCTCCACCGACAACGGCCCGGGCTCGCTCGCGAGGGAGGAGGGCGGGACTGTCGTCACCATCACCGGCACTGGCCTGAACATTGCCGGCCTCGACTGGGTCAACGTCGGCGATCCCACGCGCTACACCTCTGAGGACTTCAACCTCGTAACCGACACCGGCACTGAGATCCAGTTCACAGCGCCCGATCTGGCCAACCCCACGGTGGACCCGACGACGCTGCCGGTCTCCGTGCAGACGGTCGCCGGCCTCACCAGCCCGCTCGACGTCACCTACGCCGGGGTGCCCACCGTCGCCGGCGTGGAGGCGGCCGCCGGGCCGACCTCGCGCAAACCGGCGGGACCGGACACGGGAGGGACCCCGATCGACGTCACCGGCGCCGGCTTCGTCGGCCAGGTGATCGAGATCGAGTTCAACGACGTCGTGAGCCCGTTCTCCTTCGGGACGCAGTTCAACTTCACGCCGAACAGCGATACGGATCTCACCTCGGCGACCGTGCCGCAGAATCCCGCGCGCGTCGACGTGCAGGTGTGCACGGTCACGGGGTGCTCGACGGTCTCTCCCCCCACCGATCCGGTTGACGAGTTCTTCCTCTACCCACCCGGCGACCCGAAGATCGACGCGATCGCGCCCGCGCGCGGCCCGTCGAGCGGCGGGAAGACCGTCACGATCACCGGTGAGAACCTCGGCTGCGTGACAGGCGTCCACTTCGGCAAGGTTGCGGCCGCGAGGTTCTCGAATCCCGTGGCGCTGCTCGACTGCGGCTCCACGACCAAGATCACGGTCCACGCGCCGGCGGGGAAGACGGGGAAGACGGTGCCGGTCACCGTCACCACGGTCGAGGGCGATTTCAGCGGCTTCGGACCGAGCAACGCAGGGTCGTTCACGTACACGCGTGCAGCGGCGCAGACGCTCGTGGTCAAGGACGTCGGAAGCGGCGCCGGCAGAGTCACGAGCTCTCCAACCGGGATCGGCTGCGGGAAGACGTGCACCCACCGCTTCCCGTACGAGAAGGCGGTAACCCTCACGGCGACGCCACGGCCGGGCTCGCGGTTCGCCGGCTGGCTCGGCGCGTGCAAGGGCAAGGGCAAGGGCAGACCCTGCACGCTGAGGCTGAAGAGCTCCGAGCTCGTCGAGGCGCGCTTCACCCGCAAGCCTTAGCCGGCCTGCCGCCGCTCCATCGGCGACGGGAGATCCGGATGGATGTTGAACGCGGTGTTGACGAGCGCGAGATGGGTGAACGCCTGGGGGAAGTTCCCGAGTAGCCGCTCCGCCGCCGGGTCGTACTCCTCCGAGAGCAGTCCGACGTCGTTGGCAAGGCCGAGGAGCCGCTCGAACAGGTCGATCGCGTCGGCGTGCCGGCCGAGCAGCTCGTAGCAATCGGCGAGCCAGAACGAGCACGGCAGGAAGACGCCCTCGCCCGCGGGCAGTCCGTCGACACCGTCGTTGTGTGACCTGTAGCGCTGGACGAAACCGTCTTCGAGCAACTCCCGCTCGACCGCCTCGACGGTGCCGCGGATCCGCTCGTCCGAGGCGGGGAGAAAGCCGACGAGCGGCAGGATGAGGAGGCTCGCGTCGAGCTCCCTGGAGCCGTACGACTGCACGAAGGAGCCGAGATCGGGGTCGAATCCCTTCTCGCAGACCTCGGCGTGGATCTCGTCACGCATGGCGCGCCAGTGCTCGACGGGGCCGTCGAGCCCGTGGTTCTCCTCGATCGTCCTGACTGCGCGATCGAACGCGACCCATGCCATCGCCTTGGAGTGGACGAAGTGCTGCCGTGCGCCGCGAATCTCCCAGATCCCGTGGTCGGCCTCGCGCCACGCGTCCTCGAGATGCTCGAGGAGCCCGAGCTGGAGCCGCCACGCGTTGAGGTCGAGCGGCAGGCCTTGCATGCGGGCCTGGTAGAGGCAGTCGATGACCTCGCCGTAGACGTCGAGCTGGAGCTGCTCGCTCGCGCCGTTCCCGACGCGCACGGGCGCCGATCCCTCGTAGCCGCCGAGCCAGTCGAGCTCGAACTCCGTGAGGCGCCTCTCGGCGGCGACCCCGTACATGACCTGGACGTCGGCCGGATCGCCGGCGATCGCGCGAATGAGCCAGCGCCGCCAGGCGGCCGCCTCGTCCGCGTGGTTGCAGTGGAGGAGCGCGAGGAGCGTGAGCGTCGCGTCGCGCAACCAGCAGTAGCGGTAGTCCCAGTTGCGGACGGAACCGATCCACTCCGGCAGTGACGTCGTGGGCGCGGCGACGATCCCCCCGGTCGGATCGTAGGTCAGTGCCTTGAGGACGATAAGCGAGCGCCGGACGACGGGTGCCCACTCCGGCGGGACGCCGAGGGGGCACGACTCACTCCACTCCCGCCAGAAGTTCTCGGTCTCGGCGAGCGCGTCGTCGGCGTCGATGCGGTCGGGGACGTCCTCGTTCGACGGGTACCACGTGAGAACGAACGGGACGCGCTCCCCCTCGTCCACCGTGAACTCCGAGATCGTCTGCATGTCCTCGCCGCGTGTCTCGGCAGGCGTGCGGAAACACAGCGCGTCGGGGCCGGCAAGGGCGATTCGCGTGTTCTCCTCATGGGTGCGCTGCCGCACCCACGGGACGGTCCGCCCATAACCGAAGCGAATCGCGAGCTCCGAGCGGAACCGGACGCGTCCCTCGAGCCCTTCGACGATGCGGACGATGTCGGGCGACTTGCCGCGCGGAGGCATGAAGTCGATGACGCGCGCGACGCCGTCCTTCGTCTTCCACGTCGTCTCGAGGACGAGCGTGTCGTGGAGGTAGCGGCGCGAGTTCGTCGCCTCGCCGGCCGGCGCGAGGAGCCAGCGGCCGTTCTCCGGGCCGCCGAGCAGCGCTGCGAAGCACGCATCGGAGTCGAACCGGGGAAAGCAGAGCCAGTCGACGGAGCCGGCGCGCTCGACGAGCGCCGCGGTTTGCAGGTCGCCGAGGAGCGCGTAGTCCTCTATGCGAGCCATCGCCACCGCTTCCGTGCCGCAGCCTCGAACGCCGCCTCGTACTTCGCGGCCGCACTCTCGTCCAGCGTCGTCGCGAAGCGGTCGCGCATCTCGGCGAGCGCGTCCTTCACCGCGTCGACGGCATCGGAGTAGTCGCCGTACGCCGCCTCCGCCTCGTCGCGCGCGGCTCGGGTGTACCGCCGTTCGAGTTCCGCCACCTCCGCGAGCAACCCGTGTGCCTCGTCCTCTGCGAACAGGTCGAGCTGGCGGGCGACGGTGTCCGCGAAGCGGGCGCGCGGGAGGATCACGCGCGCTCCAGAGCGAGGAGAAGATGAGGATGGCCGTCGACGTCGATTGTCTCGACCGTTCGCATTCCGAGCCGGTCGGCGAGGTGGAGCGACCGCACGTTCTCCGGTTCGATCTTGGCGACGATGCGGTCGTGCGGAAGCTCGGCGAACGCCGCGGCGACGCACGCGGCCGCCGCCTCGAAGCCGTAGCCGCGGCCCCAGACCCGGGCGGCGAGCGTGAAGCCGAGTTCCGGCTCTCCCGTCGGCGGGTGGACGCCGAAGCCGACGTCACCGACGACGGCGCCGCTTGCCTTCTCGACGACGGCCCAGGTCGAGAGTCCGTGCTCGTCCTGCCCGCGCCGGTACTGCTCGAGAAGCGCGGCCGTCGCGACGCGGTCGAGAACTCCGAGGCAAACGTGCTCCATGACAGCCGGGTCGCCGTAGATGCGTGACATCGCGTCGACGTCGTCCGGCGCGAACGGGCGGATGAGGAGGCGATCGGTCTCGATCGGCAGCGGGATCGTCACGTGATCTCCTCGTAGACGGCGAGGTGCGCGGTGGCCGCGGCGTCCCACGTGAGCTCCGTGCGCGCGTGCCGCGCCCCGGCTCGCGCTTGCTCCAACAGCGCGGAGTCGGAGAGGAGCTCCCGCACCGCGAGCGCCAGCGCCGCGACGTCGCCGGCCGGGACGACGCGGCCGGCGCCGAACCGCTGGATCGGCTCCGCGATCCCGCCGACGTCGTAGGCGATTGCAGGGATACCCGCGCCGAGCGCTTGGAGAAGCGCGCCGCTCTGGTCGAGCTCGGGGCGGTACGGGAAGATCGCGACCGTCGCATCCGCGAACGCGCGCTCGGCCTCCTCGGAGGGCAGATACCCGAGCCGCCACTCGACGTCGACGTCAGCGGCCGCGGCGCGGTACGGCTCGATCGGCTCGAGCGGATCGCCCGCGACGAGCAAGCGCGCATGCCCGGCGCGCCGGATGGCTTCGATCGCGTCCCCAAGCCCCTTGTACGGGCGGATCATCCCGAACGCGAGCACCGTCCTCCCGTCGTCCTGGCGCGGCGGCTCGCTCGGGAAGACGGGGTGGGGGATGACTCGGAGCTTCGCCTCGTCGACGCCCAGCTCGGCGAGCGCCGTCCGGCCGTTCTCGCTGTGGACCACGACCCGGTCGAAGCGCGCGAACAGCTTCCGCCAGAGCGCCGTCTTGTGCGCCGTGCGGCGCGGCAGGAGATCGTGCGCCGTGAAGACCGACGGGAGATGCGGCCTGAAGAGCCGCGCATCGAGCTCCGGCGCCGGCAGCCACTGCATGTGAAGCACGTCCGCGTCGAGGCGATGGAGCGCCGCGAGGCCGAACGGGTGCTCCGCCACCTTGAACGGAAGCCGCAGCCGGGAGCGGCCGAACAGGCGCGACGAGAGCGGATAGAAGAGCTCGCGCCGCCGGTAGCCCACCGGCTCCGGCGCCTTCCCGAACCGGAAATGGGACGTGACGAGGTCGACCTCGGCGCCGGCGCGCGCGAGGGCGGCCGCCAGCTCGTGGTCGTACGGCGGGGTGAACGCCGGCGGATCGGCGAGCAGGACACGCACTGCTCGTAGGCTACGCGCCATGGACTTCGAAGCAGCCCGTTCCCAATTCCCGGTGCTCGAGCATTCCGCTTATCTCAACGCGGGCTCGAGCGGACCGCTGCCGCGCGCGGCGGTCGAGGCGGCGCAGGCGTGGCTGGCGCGCGATCTCGAGCAGGGCCGGAGCGGAACGGCGTACATCGAGGAGCTCGGCGGGCTGCGCGACCGGGTTCGCGGCGGGTTTGCGGACGTCCTCGCGACCTCCCCCGATCTGATTGCGCTCACCGACTCGACGTCGCGGGGGTGCCAGATCGTCCTCGCCGGCCTCGCGCTCGGCCCCGACGACGAGATCGTCACAACCGACGAGGAGCACTTCGGGCTACTAGGGCCGTTGCATGCGAGCCCAGCCCGGCTCGTCGTGACGTCCGCCGACGAGGACTCGCTGCTCGCGGCCGTTACGCCGCGCACGCGGCTGATCGCCGTCTCGCACGTCCTCTGGACGACCGGCCGCAAGCTTGACCTGCCGCGCCTGGCCGAGGCAGGACTGCCGCTGCTGGTCGACGGCGCGCAATCGGGCGGCGCCATTCCGCCTGACCTCGCCGGCGCGGACTTCTACACCGTGTCGGCACAGAAATGGCTGTGCGCTTTGGAGCCGACCGGCGCGCTCTGGGTTCGCGATCCCGCAGCGCTGCCGGTCGCGCTTCCGACGTACTTCGCGATGACGTCGCACGAGCGGGACGGTTCGTACGCGGTGCGGGACGGCGCTCGGCGCTTCGACTCCGGCTGGCTCGCCGGGCCGATCCTCTCCGGCCTCGTCGAGTCGCTCGCCTGCCATCCCGACTGGCGCTACGAAGCCGCCGCGGCGATGGCCGCGCGTTGCCGGGAGCTGCTCGCGCCGCACGTCGAGATCGTCAGTCCGGCAGGCCACTCGACGCTCGTCTCCTTCCGCCCGCCCGGAACTGCGGCGGAGCTCGTGCGCTCGCTCGACGAGCGTGGCGTAATCGTGCGGGATCTGCCGGGCCGCGAGCTCGTGCGCGCCTCGTGCGGCTGGTGGACGAGCGAGGACGATCTGCAGCGGCTTGCGGAGGGAATCGCAGCCGCAGGTTAGGGCGGGGGCCCGCCCGGCGGCTGTCCGGTCGGGGCGCCGGGAGGCAGTCCGCCGCCGGGGCCTTGCCCGAACGGTGCGAACTGGCCACCACCCCGGAACGGACCGAGGGGATTCCCTGCCGCGAGACGCGGATATTCGACACCACCCAGGGTCACGACCGCTGTGACCGCGACCAACGGCAACCAGCGCGGCAAGCGACAGACGAGCCAGGCGGCGAGGAGTGCGACCGCCCCGAGAGCCGGCACGTAGAAGCGGATGACGTGAACGCTCACACCCGCGTCCGGACCCCCGGGGCCGCCTTGTCCGGTCGTCCACGTATAGGCGGCATAGAGGCCGTAGACCCCGAGCCACACTCCGGCGAGCGCCGCCGCCACGGCCACGTCCCTGCGCGCGCCGGGCAGGCCACGGCGCAGCCGCACGACCATCCAGACGAGGGCGGCGAGCGCGAGCAGCAGCAGCGGCATCGACCAGACGAGCTGCCGCGGCATCTCGTGGAGGTTCGGGCCGATCGCGTTGAGCGCGAACTGGATCTCGCCCGAGCGGTAGCCCGTCCGGAACACGCCGCCGTAGACGAGCGCGTCGAACGTCGCGACGAGCGCGCAGAACGCGGCAACGCTTCCGCCCCAGAGGAGAAGTGCGCGCCGCCCGATCCCTGTCCGCCGCGCTGCGAGCGGAGCAGCGACGCACGCTACGACGAGGGCGACGGCATCGGTGTAGCGGGTGAACGTCGCCGCCTCGAGCGCGAGGAATCCCAAGACTCCGACGACGGCGCGGCGCCGCTGCGCCGCGTCGGTCGCGAGGAACGTCCAGAGGAGAGCGCCTGCGCCGGCCGCGACGAGCGACGCGTCCGTGAACGTCGGCATCGTCGCGCGCCAGGCAAAGACGAGCGCCGCGCCGGACGAGCAGTAGAGGACGACGACCCACGCGCCGCCGAGCCGCCCGAGCCAGCGGCGCGCGCCGAAGTAGAGCCCGGTGCAGGCGAGCCCGCCGTAGAAGAGCGGCGCCAACCGCAATGCTCCGATCCACTGGAACGGGACGGCGAGGAACGGATAGCCCGGGTTCTTCTCGCTGATCCAGCGGCCATTCGGGAGCTGCACCCACTGCGCGATCGAGCCGAGCTTCTTTGCGAGCGCGTGGTACTCGGCCGTGGAGAGGGTCAGATGGCCGTGCGAGAGAGCGACGATCGAGGCGCGATACGCGACGTCATCGGGCTCGAGGAGCGCTGTCGAGCGTGTGAGCACCGCGATACACAGCCCGGCGAATGCGGCGAGCGCGACGACGACATCGGTGCGGATGCGTGTCATCGGAGCCATCCAACTGCGCCGGCCTATGGTGGCCATGAGAGGACGATGAAACTTCCCTAAGAAGCGGGGAGCCCGAGCTCCGTGGCGATGGGCTGCAACGCCTCGACCACGGTGCGGATGTGGTCGTCGAGCTCGACACCCAGCTCGTCGGCGCCCTTATAGACGTCCTCGCGGTGGACTCCGGAGGCGAAGGACGGCTGCTTGAGCTTCTTCTGCACGGACTTCGGCTCCAAGCCCACGAGGCCTGTCGGCCGGACGCGCGCGCACGCGTGCACGAAGCCGCTCAGCTCGTCGCACGCGAACAACGCCTTCTTGAGCTGCGTGTCGCGCGGCAGGCCGAGGTGCTCCGCGTGGGAGAGGACGGTGTCGATGACCTCCTCGGGATAGCCCTCCTCGCGGAGGATCGGGGCGCCGTCCTGCGGGTGCTTGTCGAGGGTCGGGTGCATCTCGTAGTCGAAGTCGTGGAGGAGCGCGCAGACGCGCCAGAGCTCCTCGTCCTCGCCGAACCTGCGCGCGTAGGCGGCGGTGGACGCCTCGACGGCGAGCGCGTGCCGGAGCAGCGACTCGCTCTTCGTGTAGCGCGTCAGGGTCTCCCAGGCACGTTCGCGGGTCGGCTCCACGGCCCGTCTATCCTAGTGGTCGATGTCTGTGAAAACCGCGCCACAAGCCCTTGTCATCGAGGGTGGAACCGCCCTGAGCGGCCGCATCCGGGCCTCGGGGAACAAGAACGGCGCGCTCCCGATCCTCGCGGCCTGCCTCCTCACGGACGAGCCCGTCACGCTCTCGAACGTTCCGCGCATCCGCGACGTCGAGACGATGATCGAGCTCGTCGCAGGAACCGGCGCGAGGGCCGAGTGGACCGGCCCAAACGAGGTGCGCATCCACGCCGACGGTCTCTCCTCGCACGACGTTGACGCGGCGCTCGCCGAGCGCATCCGCGCGTCGTTCCTCCTCGCCGGCCCGCTGCTCGCGCGGCTGGGGAAGGCGAGCGTCCCGCCGCCCGGCGGGGACGTGATCGGGCGTCGGCGACTCGATCCGCACATCCACGCGCTCGAGCGGCTCGGTGCGCGCATCGAGATCGAGAGCCGCTACGAGATGGAGACGGACGGCCTCGCCGGCGCGACGATCTTCCTCGACGAGGCGAGCGTAATGGCGACCGAGAACGCAGTCATGGCCGCCGTGCTCGCGCCCGGAGAGACGGTGATCGGCAATGCCGCGTGCGAACCGCACGTCCAGGATCTGTGCTCCTTCCTCGTCTCGCTGGGCGCCGAGATCTCCGGAATCGAGTCGAACGTCCTACGGATTCACGGCGTCGAGCAGTTGCGCGGTGGGGAGTGGGCGATTGGTCCCGAGCACATCGAGGTCGGCAGCTTCATCGGACTCGCGGCCGTGACGAACAGCGACCTCACGATTGACGGAGTTCGGCCGCGCGACATGATTTCGATCCTCGCGGCCTTCGAGCGGCTCGGGATTCAGGTCGAGCTCGGCGACGACTGGCTGCGCGTGCCGCCGCAGCAGGAGCTAGTGATCCAGAACGACCTCGGCGACCAGGTGCCGAAGATCGAGGACGGCCCGTGGCCCGCCTTCCCAGCCGACCTCACATCGATCGCCGTCGCCGTCGCGACGCAGGCGTGGGGGACGGTGCTCGTCTTCGAAAAGATGTTCGAGAACCGCCTGTTCTTCGTTGACAAGCTCGTCTCGATGGGCGCGCGGATCATCGTTTGCGACCCGCACCGCGTCGTTGTCAGCGGGCCGGCGCGCCTCTACGGTCAGCGGCTGACGAGCCCCGACATCCGCGCGGGAATGGCGATGCTGATCGCCGCGCTTTGCGCGAACGGGCAGTCGGTGATCGGAAACGTCGCCGAGATCGACCGCGGCTACGAGCGGATCGACGACCGCCTGCGTGCCGTCGGCGCGCAGATCGAGCGGGTGGACGCTTGACCGAGCAGGCTGCTGCGGGCGTTCGGATCGATGTCCGCGGTCACGGAGATGCGCAGGTCGAGACCGGGCTCCCGGTGCTCAACCGGCTCCTCGTCCGCCTCGCCGAGGTGGCGCGGTTCGACCTCGTCATCGACATCGAGCCGGGGGAGGCCGAGGCGGAGGTGGACGCTGCCGCGGCGGCGCTCGGCGATGCGCTCGCCGGCCTGTTGCGCGGCGAGGGCGCGCGCGGCCACGGTTCCCAGGCGCTGACGTCCGCGGAGGCTCTCGCGTACGTCGTGCTGGAGACGAGCGACGATCCGCTCTTCGTCACGAACGTCGACCTGACCGACGCCCGCATCGGCGGTCTCGGCACCGACGTCGCGCGCCGCTTTCTCGAGACCTTCGCCGTGCACGCGAGGCTCGTCCTTCACGTCCGGCTGTTGAACGGCACCGACAGCGTGCACGTTCTCGAAGCGATCTTCAAGGCGCTCGGCGCCGCTCTGGCCCAGGCATGCGAACCGATCGGAGGAACGGAATGAGCGAAAAGACAGTCGTCCGCACGGAGAGCGCGCCGGCGCCGTTTCAGGGGGCGCCGTACTCCCAGGCGATAGCGGCCGGCGGCTTCGTGTTCGTCGCCGGCCAAGTCGGCCTCAAGCCCGGCGACACGGCGATCTCCGGCGGGATCGAGGAGCAGACCGAGCAGATCTTCGCCAACCTCGCCGCGATCCTCGCCGAAGCGGGCAGCGACCTCGGCCGCCTCGTGAAGACGACCGTCTTCCTCCAGAACCTCGACGACTTCCAGGCGATGAACGGCGTCTACGCGGAGCAGGTCGGGGACAGTCCGCCCGCCCGTTCGACCGTCGAAGTGGCGAAGCTCCCCTCGGGCGCGCTCGTCGAGATCGAGGCGATCGCCCAGCTCTAGCCGGTCGCGCGCCACAATGGCGCGATGCTGGCGGAAATCGAGCAGTACGTCCGGAAACTCGGGCTCGATGCGTATCTCGTAGGAGGCGCCGTCCGCGACGAGCTGCTCGGGCTGGAGTCCAAGGACGCAGACTTCCTCGTCCCCGGCGTCGACACCGAGCAGCTGCGGGAGGCGCTCGCGCCGCACGGCCGCGTCGAGGATCTCGTTGTCGCGGGCCGGCTCGTCGGCATTCGACTCATCCCCGGCGATCGCGACGTCCGCGCGCTGACCCCCGCGGGGATCGAGTTCGCGCCGCCGCGCGCCGAGCGCAGCACCGGCCCCGGCCGTCACGACTTCGAGATCGTCGCCGACCCGTCCATCTCGGTGGAGGACGACATGCACCGCCGCGATTTCACCGTCAACGCGATGGCGCGCCGGCTCGAGACCGGTGAGCTGGTCGACCCGCTCGGCGGGAAGGTGGATCTGGAGGCGCGGCGCCTGAAGACCGTCTCACCGCAGAGTTTCCGCGAGGACCCGCTGCGGCTGATCCGCGCGCTCCGCTTCGTCTCCCAACTCGGCTTCGAGCCCGACGAGACGCTGCTCGAGCAGATGCGCGAGGAGGCGAGCGGCGCCGAGCTCGTCTCCGGCGAGCGGATCGGCGGCGGTCTGGCGGCGGACGGGATGGGAGAGCTCTCGAAGCTGCTGCTCGGCCGCGAGCCGGCGCGCGCGCTGCGCATCGCCCGCGACACCGGAGTCCTCTCCCAGCTGATTCCGGAGTTCGGCCGGCTCGAGGAGTGGGACTCCGATCACATCTTCGCTGTCGTGCAGGCGTCGGCGGACGCCGGCGACGACCTCGCCGTCCGGCTCGCCGCGCTCTTCCATGACGTCGGGAAGCCGATCGACTCTGATCCGCTCGGCCACGCGCGCGTCGGCGCGGAGATCGCGGAGAAGACGCTCCTCCGGCTGCGGTACCCGACGCGTCTCGTGCGCCGCGTCGTCGCAATCGTGGGGGAGCACCCGTTCCACGCGGAGTCCGCGCCGCGCGAGCCGCGCGAGATCCGCCGCTTCCTCGCCCAGCACGGCGACGAGCTCGCCTTCGACATCGTCGCGATCCGCCTCGCCGATCTCCGCGGCAAGGGCAGGGACACGTCGCTCGTCGAGGAGATCGGAGCGGCGCTCGAGCGCGAGCGCGTCAACCCGCACCGGGTCGGCGATCTGGCGATCGGCGGCGACGACCTCATCGCGCTCGGCTTCGCGCCGGGGCCGGCGCTCGGAAGCGCGCTCGACTCCCTCCTCGCGGTCGTCGTGGACGAGCCGGAGCTCAACACGCGCGAAGAGCTGCTGGCGCGGGCGAAGGAGCTCCTCTGATCCGCTGGCCGGTCGCCGGGTACGAGGTGGCGTTCACGACCCGTGTGGGTGGCGTGAGCGAAGGGCCGTACGCGTCGCTCAATCTCGGGCGCAAGAGCGGCGACGACGTGGAGCGCGTCGACGAGAACCGCCGCATCGCCTGCGCGGCGATCCACGCAGACGTCGAAAAGCTGGCGCTCAACTACCAGGTGCATTCCCAACGCGTCCTCCGCACGACAGCGGGGCAGCGCGGCGAGCACGCCGACGGCCTCTGGACGGACGAGCCGGGCCTGCCCATCCTCGCCATGTCGGCCGACTGCCTGCCGATCGCCCTTACTCGCACCGAGGGAGCGCCGGCCGTCGCCGTCCTCCACGTCGGCTGGAAGGGACTGCTCGCGGGCATCGTCCGGTCGGGTGTCGCCGCGCTCGGCTCGGGCAGCCTCGCCGCCGCGATCGGGCCGGGAATCGGGCCGTGCTGCTACGAGGTGGGGGAGGAGGTCGCGGCGCCGTTCCGCGAGCGGTTCGGCGATGACGTAATGCTCGGGCGCAACCTCGACCTCTGGGCGAGCGCCGAGCGCGCGCTCCGCGCGGCCGGCGTCGCGAATATCACCCGCTTCGACCGCTGCACCGCGTGCGAGCCGGAGACGTTCTTCTCGCACCGGCGCGACCACGGCGAGACCGGCCGCCAAGGAGTGATCGCCTACGTCGCCGGCTGAGATACGCGAGCGCTATGAGCGCATTCGCGACGAACTCGGGCCGGGAGTCACGGTCGTCGCGGCGACGAAGTACGTGTCCATTGCGGATATGGCCGCTCTCGCGGAAGCGGGCGTCGAGGTCGTGGGGGAGAACCGCGCGCAGGATCTCGAGGCGAAGCACGCGGAGTACGGCGACGTCTTCCGTTGGCACTTCATCGGCCACCTGCAGAGTCGCAAGGCGCGCGTCGTCAGCGAGCTCTGCGAACTCTGCCACTCCCTCTCATCGGCGTCGGCCGCCCGCAAGCTGACGGTCCCCGCGCTCGTGGAGGTCAATCTTTCGGACGAGCCGACGAAGTCGGGAGTGACACCTGACCAACTGCCGGCGCTGCTCGAGCTCCATGCCGACGTGCGCGGGTTGATGACGATGCCGCCGGCAACGGAGGATCCCGAGGAGTCGCGCCCGTACTTCCGCCGCCTGCGAGAGCTCGCCGAGTCGCACGGCCTGCGTGAGCTTTCGATGGGCACGAGCCAGGACTACCGGGTCGCGGCGGAGGAGGGAGCGACCTTCGTCCGCCTGGGTGCGGTCCTGTGGCAGCGCTAACATCGGCGGCGCGATGGGCCTCGCCACCGTCTGGGAACGCGCGCTCGTCTACTTCGGCATCGCCGAGGAGGAGGACTGGGACGAGGACGGCTATTACGCCGAGGAGGGAGACGTGGACCGGTACGAGCGGCCCAACGTCCGCCATCTCCCCGCCCGGCGCTCCCGGCGCGACTACGAGGACGACTGGACCGATCCCGAGCCCGAACCGGAGCTCCAGCGCACGAGCGTCCTCCGGCCGCGCCTGACCGACGAGCGGCGCGTCCGGAACCTCGAAGCGGTGCGCGGGCCGGGGACGTCGCACGTCCATCTCGTCCTGCCGCGCAGCTTCAACGACGCCCAGCAGGTCGCCGACCGCTTCAAGCAGGGCGTCCCAGTGATCCTCAACCTCCAGTCGGCCGACGCCGAGCTTTCGAAACGGCTGATCGACTTCGCGAGCGGGTTGACGTACGCGCTCGAAGGCGGCATGCAGCGCGTCGCGGACAAGGTCTTCCTCCTCACACCGCGCGACGTCGAGCTTTCGGCCGAGGATCGCGCCCGGATGCTCGAGCGCGACTTCTTCAACCAGGCGTAGGAGGGAATCCGTTCAGGGCGAATGGAACTCCATGGGCGTCGCGGCCAGCTTGACCTTGCCCTTGGGAGACGCGATTTCGCGCGTCGAGACGTTCATCGACGTCTTCATCACGCTGTACGGCGTCGTTCTAATCGCGTACATCCTCATGAGCTGGGTACGGCTTCCGTACTCGCTGACACTCGACCGGATCCAACACTTCGTCCACGACGTCTCGGAGCCGTATCTCCGGCTCTTTCGGCGTCTCCTGCCGATGGCGGGGCCGCTCGACTTCTCGCCGATGGTCGCGTTCCTTGCGCTCTATGCCGTCGACCGGCTCCTGCACTGGGTCCTGAATTACTTCCACTAGAGGGGAGAGACACAGCATGGCACTGACACCCGTAGAGATCAGACACATGCGGCCGCCACGGACGCTCCTGGGCGGCTATCGCCGCGACCCGACCGAGCTGCTGCTCGAGGAGATCGTCGCGAACTTCGAGGACGTGTGGCGCGAGCGCGCGGACCTGGCGGACAAGGTCGAATCGCTCGAGGCCGACCTCATCCGTTTCCGCGAGCTCGAGAACCTGCTGCGGACGACGCTCGTGTCGGCGGAGCAGGCGGCGGAGCAGCTCAAGGATCAGGCGCGCCGCGAGGCGGTGCTCATCCTCAACGAGGCGCAGGCGGAGGCGCGCGAGACGCAGCGGCGCGCGGTGTCCGAGAACGAGCGGCTCGTCACCGCGACCCGGCGGCTGCGTGCGCAGCTCGTCGAGGCGCTCGCCGTGCTCGACGAGGAGGTGGCGCCGGAGTCCGAGGAGGCGGAAGACGCCGAGCCGCCGAAGCAGGCGAAGGATTCGGGCTGGCTCGTCGTTCCCGGCGCCGACGCGGCCTGAAGCCGGTTCCATCGCACATAGACTGGGCGCATGGCCGCTGAGACCACTCGGCTGCGCCTGCGCGTGAGTCCCGGCGCAGGCCGCTCGGCCGTCGTCGGCCGGCACGGCGATGCGTGGAAGGTTCGCGTCACCGAAGCCCCCGAGCGCGGGCGCGCCAACGAGGCCGTTCTCCGCCTCCTCGCAGACACGCTCACCCTGCCGCGCACGGCCCTCACGCTCGTTTCAGGCCACGGCGCGCGGGAGAAGATCGTCGAGCTGACGGGAATCGGGCCGGCGCTGATCGAGCGCCGCCTGAGCTCCGCAGTCGCAGGCGGGCGCGCGAGAAAGGAGAGGCGTTGAGCAGCATCGAAACCGAGCGTTTTCACGCAGCGCTCCTCGAGGAGCGGCAGCGCGTGCAGCACGCGATCGCGAGCCTGCGCGACGAGCACTCCGGCTCGCTCGACGACGAAGTGGAGGAGGTCAACGGGAACCTCGACACCGACGACCTCGCCGAGACGGCCTCCGCAACCGTCGGTCGCGAGATCGACTACACACTCGGCGAGAACTCCGAGACCGTGCTCGCCGAGATCGACGCCGCACTGCAGCGCATCGAGGCCGGCACGTACGGGATCTGCACGAACTGCGGCAAGGAGATTCTGGTCGCGCGGCTGGAGGCGCAACCGTGGGCCGCGCTGTGCATCGACTGCCAGCGGCTCGCCGAGGCATGAGCGAGCCGGTGCGCAGGCTCGACGTCCGCGTCGGCTCGTCCACCGACGCGCTTACGCCCGTCTCGCGGGCGACGCGGTCGTTCGCGGCGACGCGTGGCCAATGGCTGGCACTCGCCGCGCTCGCGACCGCGGCCGTCGTCGCCGATCAGGTCACGAAGTGGGCGGTCGCCTCCAACCTCGCGCTCGGCGACGGATTGCACGTCGTCGGCCCGTTCTGGATCCGGCACGTCCAGAACTCGGGCATCGCCTTCGGCCTCTTCGCGAGCGCGACAGCGGCGGTGATCGTCCTCACCGGCGTCGCCGTTGCCTGGATGCTCGTGTACTTCGGACGCTCGGGAGCACGCCACCCGGTTCTTCCGATCGCGCTCGGGCTCGTGATCGGCGGCAGCATCTCGAACCTCGCCGACCGGGTCCGGCTCGGCCACGTGACCGACTTCCTCGACTTCAAGTACTGGCCGGCGTTCAACCTCGCGGACAGTTTCATCGTCATCGGGGTGGGGATCCTCCTCGCCGCGCTCGTCCTCGCCGACCGCGGTTGAGCGCTCACGAGGTGCCGCCGGAGGCGGCGGGGCTGCGGCTCGACCGCTGGCTCGCAGCGCTGCCCGAGGTCGGCTCCCGCGGCGCGGCAGAGCGCCTGCTCGCGGCGGGCGCCGTGCGGGTGGACGGGGTTGCGCGCGACAAGAGCCAGAAGCTCGCCGGCGGGGAGCAGGTCGAGATCACGCCGCTCGCCCACGAGGAGCTGCCGTCGGTCGCGCCGCCCCACCTGACGATCGCGTACGCCGACGACCACCTGCTCGTCGTGGACAAGCCCGCCGGAGTCGTCGTACATCCGGCGCCGGGCCACGCAGGCGGCGGCACTCTCGCGGACGCGCTCGCGCTGGCCGCTGCCTCGGGTGGGGAGGAGGACCGGCCTGGCATCGTCCACCGGCTCGATCGCGCCACGTCCGGTCTGCTCGTCGTTGCCCGCTCGCACGAGACACACGAGAAGCTGCAGCGGCTCGTCAAGCGGCGGGAACTGCTCCGCGAGTACCTCGCGCTCGTCGTCGGCACGCCGCGCTCGCGCCGCGGCACGATCGAAGCCGCGATCGGGCGCGACCGCCGCGACCGTCTGCGCCACTCGCTCGACACCGATACGCCGCGCGCCGCCGTCACGCACTTCGAGCTCGAGGAGCTCCTCGACGGCTATGCGCTGCTGCGCGTGCGGCTCGAAACGGGCCGAACGCACCAGATCCGGGTCCACCTCGAGGCGATCGACCTTCCGGTGGCCGGAGACCCGACCTACGGGAAGCCGGGCGTGCTCGGGCTCGACCGGCAGTTCCTCCACGCGGCGCGACTCGCCTTCACCCATCCGATCACCGGGGCAGAGATCGACGTCTCCTCGCCGCTTCCGCCGGATCTCGCTGCGGCGCTGAAAACGGCGCAGGGCAGCTAACCTTCCCGAGCCCTGTCCCTACTCCCCGGCGGCTCAGCCGTGGCGCGGGTGCCTTCCCTCCGGAAGGTGCGCCTCGACCCCGCCGGCGCACGAACCACAACAAACGCAGAAGGAGTTCCCATGGCTACAGCAACGACGGGAGTCTCCATGCGCGAGCTGCTGGAGGCCGGAGTCCACTTCGGTCACCAGACGCGGCGCTGGAACCCCAAGATGCGCCGCTTCATCTTCGCCGAGCGCGGCGGTATCTACATCATCGATCTCACCCAGACCTCGGAGCGGCTGGACGAGGCGCAGCTGTTTCTCCGCAACGTCGCCGAGCGCGGCGGCACCGTCCTGTTCGTCGGCACGAAGAAGCAGGCGCAGGACGCCGTCGAGCAGGAGGCGAAGCGGACCGGCATGCCGTACGTCAACCACCGCTGGCTCGGCGGACTGCTCACGAACTGGCGGACGATGGCCGACCGGATCGATCGGCTCCACGAGATGCGGCGCCTCCGGGACGAGGGTCAGATGGATCTTCTCCCGGCCAAGGAGCGCATCTCGATGGCGAACGAGCTCGAGAAGCTCGAGGCAAACCTCGGCGGCGTCGCGGACATGCGGCGGCAGCCCGACGCGGTCGTGATCGTTGACCTGAAGAAGGAGGCGCTGGCCGTGCGCGAGGCGCGCCGGCTCGGCGTCCCGGTCGTCGCTCTCGTCGACACGAACTGCGATCCCGACGAGGCCGACTACGTGATCCCGGGCAACGACGACGCGATCCGCTCGTGCAATCTCATCATCCGCGCACTCGCCAACGCGGTCGAGGCCGGTAAGCAGAAGGTCGCGCCGCAGGAGTTCGAGGCGGCGCCGGCAGTCGAGGAGACCGAGGAGGCCGCTCCGGCACTCGACGTCGAGCAGGTCTCGGCGGGCGAGGCTATCGAGCCGGTCACGGAGGGCGAGTCGGTGCCAGTGCCGACCGGTGTCGACCCCGCGAAGGAGGGCGCGGAGGTCACGCAGGCATCCGAGGCGTTCCTCGGCGATCCGACGCGCGGCAAGAAGGTGGAGGAATAGTGGCGGCGGAGATCTCCGCGCAGCTCGTCCGCGAGCTCCGTGAGCGCACCGGAGCGGGGATGATGGACTGCAAGCGCGCGCTGCAGGAGACGAATGGCGACGTCGAGGCGGCGATCGTCCTTCTGCGCGAGAAGGGGATGGCGAGTGCTGCGAAGCGCGCCGATCGCGCCACTACCGAGGGCCTCGTCGGCTTCATGCTCGCGGACGACAAGTCGAAGGGGACGATGGTCGCCGTCGGCTGCGAGACGGAGCCTGTCTCGAAGAGCGACGAGTTTCAGGCGTACGCCGAGAAGGTGTTGCGCGCTGTGCACGAGGGCGGAGTCGACGCGGCTGCCTCGCTCGAGGACGAGCGGGTGGAGCTCTCCGCCAAGCTCGGCGAGAACATCGCCGTAGCCGGCGCGGCGCGCTTCGAGCCGCTCGAGAACGGCCGCGTCGCTGCGTACGTCCATCCGCCGGCGAACAAGCTCGGCGTTCTCGTCAACGTTCGCGGCGGCGACGACGAGCTGGCCCGAAACCTAGCGATGCACATCTCGTGGTCGGATCCGCGTTGGCCCGGCCGCGAGGACGTACCCGGCGAGCTGGTCGCGGCGGAGCGGGAGATCTATCTCAACTCGGAGGAAGTGCAGTCGAAGCCCGAGCAGGCCCGTGAGAAGATCGTCGACGGCATGCTCGACAAGCGCTTCTACGCCGAGCGGGGAGGCGTTCTCGCCGACCAGCCGTGGATCCACGACGGTTCCGCGACGGTCGGCAAGGTGCTCGCTGCCGCCGGCGCGGAGGTGCTCGAGTTCGAGCGCTTCTCCCTCGCGGGATGAGCGCGGAACCCGAAGCGATCGAGAGCGGCGCGCCGGCCTTCCGGCGCGTTCTCCTCAAGCTCTCCGGCGAGGCTCTCATGGGCGAGCGCGACTACGGGATCGATCCCGAAGTCACCCGTGCGCTTGCGAACGAGGTCGCCGGGATCCGCAGCGAGGGCGTCGACATCGCGATCGTCGTCGGCGGCGGCAACTTCTACCGCGGCCTCAAGGCGGCGGCGGAGAGCGGGATGGATCGCGCGACCGCGGACTACGGCGGGATGCTCGCGACACTCCTCAACGCCCTCGCGCTGCAGGACGCGCTCGAGCGGGAAGGCGCGGTCACCCGCGTCATGTCCGCGCTGACCGTCTCCGAGGTTGCGGAGCCGTACATCCGCCGGCGCGCGATGCGGCACCTCGAGAAGGGGCGGGTCGTGATCTTCGCGGCGGGCACGGGCAACCCGTTCTTCACCACCGACACGGCCGCCGCGCTGCGCGCGCTCGAGATCGGCGCCGACGCGATTCTCATGGCCAAGCACGGCGTCAAGGGCGTCTACGACGGCGACCCGCGCCGCAAGAGCGACGCCGAGTTCCTGCCGCGCCTCACGCACCTCCAGGCGATCGAGCGCGGTCTCAAGGTGATGGATACGACGGCGCTCTCGCTGTGCATGGACAATCGCCTGGCGATTCATGTCTTCGAGCTCGTCGAGGGCAATGTCGCGCGCGTCGTCGCCGGCGAGGAGGTCGGGACGATCATCACCACTCCAGAGAGGGAGGGCTGACCGCATGGCAAACGCTGACGAGCTGATCACGACCGCGCGGGACAAGATGGTGAAGTCGGTCGAGCACGCACGAACGGAGTTCTCGACTATTCGCACGGGCCGCGCGTCGGCATCCCTCCTCGACCGGATCGAGGTCGACTACTACGGCACTGCCACACCGCTCCGCCAGCTCTCGACGGTCAACGTCCCCGAGCCGCGGATGCTCACGGTGCAGCCGTTCGACCCGGGCTCGATCAAGGCGATCGAGAAGGCGATCATGGAGTCGGACCTCGGCCTGACGCCGTCGAACGACGGGAAGCTCATTCGCCTGCCGATCCCGCAGCTGACCGAGGAGCGGCGCAAGGAGCTCGTCAAGGTCGTCCGCAACATGGCGGAGGAGCACCGCGTCGCAGTGCGCGAGATCCGGCGCGACGCCATGCGGCATCTCAAGGAGCTCGTGGACGACGGCGAGGTCGGCGCCGACGAGGAGCGCCGCGCCGAAGGGAAGGTGCAGGAGGCGACCGACGAGCACACGAAGCAGATCGACGAGCTCCTCAAGCACAAAGAAGACGAGGTGATGGAGGTCTGACCTCCTCCGTCCCAGGCACCGACGTGTCGCCGGAGGAGCAACTCCCCGAGGTCGCTCACGCGGTCGCGATCATCATGGACGGGAACGGCCGCTGGGCCACGACGAACGGCGTCTCGGTGGCAGACGGGCATCGCGCCGGCTCGCGCGCGCTGCGGCCCATCGTCGAGACGGCCATCGATCTCGGGATCGAATCGCTCGCGGTCTACGCGTTCTCGACGGAGAACTGGAGCCGCTCGCCCGAGGAGATCGGCGCGCTGATGGAGATCTTCGGCGAGACGATCGACCGGGAGCTGCCGGATCTCGCGAAGCAGGGAGTCCGCGCGCGGTTCCTCGGGCGCCGCGATCGCGCCCCGGACTGGCTCCGCGAGAAGATGGAGAGCCTCGAGCAGGCAACGGCGTCGAATTCCCGCCTCGCGCTCTGGATTGCGTTCGACTACGGCGGCCGCGCCGAGCTCGTCGACGCCGCGCGTCGGCTCGTCGAGAGTGGGGCGGACCCCGGGGAGATCGACGAGGCTGCGCTTTCGGCGGCCCTCTACGAGCCGGAGATGCCGGATCCGGACCTCGTCGTCCGCACGTCGGGCGAGCGGCGCGTCTCGAACTTCCTCCTCTGGCAGTCGGCGTACGCCGAATACGTCTTCACCGAGACGCTGTGGCCCGACTTCGGGCCGGACGAGCTGCGGGCCGCGGTCGAGGAGTACGCGAGCCGGCGCCGTAGGTTCGGCGGCCGCTGAGATGAACAACTTCTTCTCCCGCGTGCTGGTCGCAGTCGTCGGCTTGCCGCTCGTGCTAGGTCTCCTCTGGGTCGGCGGCTGGTGGCTGTTCGCGCTCGCCGCAGCAGCGGCGTTTGTCGGCGTCCATGAGTTCGTGACGACGGCGCGCCAGCTGCGGCCGCTGGCGCCGGCGGTCTACATCGGCGTGCTGCTCGCTCTCATCGGCGCGGAAAGCGGTGAGATCGAATGGATGCTGGGCGGCTTCGTCGCGACGTTCGTGCTCGCCTTCCTCCTGAACGCCGCGGCCGAGACGCGCGCTCCGACCACGGCGGCGGTGGGCTCCACCGTGCTCGGCTCCGCGTGGATCGGACTGGGGCTCGGCTGTCTCCTGCTGCTCCGGGAGATGCACAGGGAGCCGCGCGTGATCGCCTTCGCGGTCGTCCTCACCGTCTTCGCGGCGGATACGGCCGCGTACCTCGCGGGCCGCGCCGCCGGCCGGCACAAGCTCGCACCGCGCCTCTCGCCGAAGAAGACGTGGGAGGGGCTCGTCGGCGGAGCCGTAGCCGGGATCTTCGTCTGCTTCGTCGCGCTGTACGACACGCGCCACCACTACATCTCCGCGCCGCAGTCGGTCGTGCTCGGAATCGCAGTCGTCGCGGCGGCGGTCGTGGGCGACCTCTTCGAGTCGGCGCTCAAGCGCGATCTCGACGTCAAGGACACTGGTCGGCTGCTCGGCGGTCACGGCGGTGTCCTCGACCGGGTCGACGCGCTCCTGTTCGCGGCGCCGGCCGCGTACTTCATCGTCCGCGCGTTCGGCTTCCACTAGCTCGAAGTCCCACGTCCCTACACTTGCGCGCATGAGACGGGTGGCGCTGCTCGGCGCAACCGGCTCGATCGGCCGCCAGGCGATCGAGATCGTCGAAGCGCATCCCGAGCTCGAGCTCTGCGCAGCTGCGTCCGGCTCGACCTCGCTCGATGACGTCGACGCGCCGCTCAAACAAATCGGCGGCGATCTCACGAAGCTTCTCGACCGCGCAAAGCCGGATGTAGTACTCAACGCGGTCGTCGGCTTTGCCGGGATTCACGCGACTCTCTGGGCGCTCGAACGCGGCGTCGATCTCGCGCTCGCGAACAAGGAGAGTCTCGTCGCCGCCGGCGGCCTCGCTCTCGCGGCGCAGGAACGGGGTGGCGGACGGATCCTCCCGGTCGACAGCGAGCACTCTGCGCTCTTCCAGTGCCTCGAGGGCCGCGGCGCGGACCAGATCGACACGCTCGTGCTGACCGGCTCCGGCGGACCGTTTCGGGGCCACACGCGCGCCGAGCTCGAGGACGCCACGCCCGAGCAGGCGCTCGCGCACCCGACCTGGCGGATGGGGCCGAAGATCACGATCGACTCGGCGACGCTCGCGAACAAGGGCCTCGAGCTGATCGAGGCGCACTTCCTGTTCGGTGTGCCGTACGACCGGATCGAGATCGCGATCCAGCCGACGTCGATCGTCCACTCGCTTGTCCGCTTCCGCGACGGCGCCGCGCTCGCGCATCTCGGCTATCCCGACATGCGCGTGCCGATCTCGTACGCGCTCACGTATCCCGAGCGCGCAGCGACGCCGCTCCCGCCGCTCGACTTCGCCGGCCTGACGCTCGAGTTCTTGGAGCCAGACCTCGAGACGTTCCCGATGCTCGCCCTCGCCCGCCGGGCAGGGGAAGAGGCAGGCGCCGCGCCCTGCGTATACAACGCCGCGAACGAGGTCGCCGTGGCGGCCTTCCTCGGCGGCCGGCTCCCGTTCCTTGCGATCCCCGAGGTCGTGGGAGAGACGCTCGCCACGGCGAACGGTGCGGACGTGCGCGACGTCGACGATCTGCTGGAGATTGACCGTTCGGCTCGCGCGACGGCGGAAGGAGCGCTGGCCGCCGCGTGATCTGGGTCATCGTCATCGCAGGCCTCGTCGCGATCGTCTTCATCCACGAGGTCGGGCACTTCGGCGTGGCGCTCGCGGTCGGGATGCGGCCGCGGAGCTTCTACATCGGCTTCCCTCCGGCGCTCGTCAAGCTCCGCCGGCGAGGGATCGAGTACGGGATCGGGGTGATCCCGCTTGGCGGGTACGTGCGGATCCCGGGCATGCACCGGCCGGCCGCGCGCGACCTGCAGATCCTGCTCGAGCCGGCGGTGGAGGAGAAGCCGTCGCTCGCGCCGGCCGCGCTCGCGGTGCGCCGGGCGCTTGCCATTGAGAACTACGACGCCGCTCGCGCCGCGTGTCCCGAGCTCGAGCAGGAGGTCGCGGCCGCGAGCCTGTCCGGCCCGGCGCGGCGCGCCGCAGACCGCGGGCTGCGCGAGGTCGAGGAGGGAACCGCCCCCGACGCGTACTGGCGCGCGCCGACGTGGAAGCGCATCGCGGTCATCGCCGCCGGTCCGCTCGCGAACGTCCTCGCGGCCTTCCTGATCCTCTTCGTCGTCTACATCGTGACGGGCGCGCCGAGCACGAGCTCGGCGGCGCAGGTCGCGAGCGTCGAGGCGAGCACGCCGGCTGCTGCCGCCGGTCTCCACGCGGGGGACCGCATCGTGACCGTCGACGGCCGGGCGGCGAACTTCGGAAACGTCACGCAGCTCATCCGCGCGAGCCACGGGCGGCCGCTGCGGGTCGTGGTCGAGCGCGGCGGAAACCTGCTCGCTCTCGCGCCGCAGGCGCCCGTTCATCGTGACGGCCGCTGGATGTGGGGCTTCGACGCGCTCGCGAAGCCGATTCCCTATCCGGTGGGGAGGGCCGCGAGCTCCGCGGTCACAGATCTCTGGCACGTCGCGTCGGGAACGGTCTCCGCGATCGGAACAATGTTCACCAAGCGCACGCGCGCGCACCTCACGACGGTGGTCGGAATCAGTCGCTACTCGGCAGCCGCGCTGCGCGTGAGCGTTGCGTGGTACTTCGAGATCCTGGCGCTGTTCAGCATGTCGCTCGCGCTGCTGAACCTCCTCCCGCTGCTGCCGCTCGACGGCGGTCACATCCTCTTCTCGCTGATCGAGAGCGTCCGGAGGCGAGCGCTCGCGCGCGAAGTCTACGAGCGCGTTTCCGTAATTGGGCTCGCGCTCATCCTGCTCGTCTTCTTCATCGCGCTGCAGAACGACACGCGGCACATCTTCGGCTGATCTCAGCGTCCCCTGAGGGCGGAGATTCGGCCCGAAGGCACCCGGCTAGACTGACTCGCGGATGGCCAGCAAGCGGCAGATCATGGTCGGCGGCGTCGCAATCGGCGGCGGAGCGCCCGTCGTTGTCCAGTCGATGACGACGACGAAGACGCACGACGTCCCGGCGACGACGGCCCAGATCGCCGAGCTCGCCTCCGCCGGCTGCGAGATCGTCCGCGTTGCGGTCCCGAAGACGGAGGATGCCGAAGCGCTCTCGAAGATCGTCCGCTTCTCGCCGGTCCCGATCATCGCCGACATCCACTTCAACGCGAGCCTGGCGCTCAAGGCGATCGAGCAAGGCGTCGCGGCGGTGCGCATCAATCCCGGCAACATCGGCGGGGCCGACAAGGTCGCCGAGGTCGTGCGCGCCGCAAAGGCGAAGGGAACCCCGATGCGGATCGGCGCCAACTCCGGCTCGCTGCCGAAGCACCTCGAGGAGCTCGCGCAGAAGGACCAGGCCGAGGCGCTCGTCGAGGCCGCGCTCGAGGAGGTTCGCCTGCTCGAGAGTCTCGACTTCTACGAGTTCAAGATCTCGGTCAAGTCGAGCCACGTCCCGACGATGATCCGCGCGTACCGGATTCTGTCGGAGAAGGTCGACTACCCGCTCCACCTCGGCGTCACGGAGGCGGGAACGGTCTTCGCCGGCTCGATCAAGAGCGCGGTCGGGATCGGGACATTGCTCGCCGAAGGGATCGGCGACACGATCCGCGTATCCCTCTCCTCGGATCCGGTCGAGGAGCCGAAGACCGCGTACGAGATCCTCAAGGCGCTCCGGTCTGCGCGAGCGCGGGCCGGTGATGATCGCGTGCCCGTCGTGCGGTCGCGACAACGTCGGCGTCCACACGCTGGCGGAGGAGGTCGAGCGGCGGCTGCAGGAGTACCCGCAGGCGTTCGAGGTCGCGGTGCTCGGCTGCGCGGTCAACGGCCCCGGCGAGTCGGGCGATGCGGACTTCGGGATCGCGGGCGGCCGCGACGTCGGCTTCATCTACGCCCACGGCCGCGTCCTGAAGAAGGTCGAGTCGGACATCCTGATCGACGAGCTCTTCACCGAGATCGACAAGTGGATCGCCGACGGGATGCACCGCCCGAAGCGCCTCAAGATGGCGAAGCCGGCCGCGCTCGCGATGGCGGAAGCTTCGATGATCCCGCTCGAATAGCCTCAGGGCGACAACGCCGATGATCGCCAGAGCCTCACAGCTGTTCCTGCCGACCCTGCGCGAGCCGCCCGCCGACGCGGAGGCCGCGTCGCACCGCCTGCTCGTTCGCGGCGGCTTCATCCGGCAGATCGGCGCCGGCCTGTGGAGCTTCCTGCCGCTCGGCTGGCGCGTCCACCAGAAGATCGAGCAGATCATCCGCGAGGAGATCGATGCGATCGGCGGGCAGGAGATGCTGATGCCTGTGCTGACGCCGTTCGAGCTCTGGGAGCGGACGGGACGCGACTACATCGACGAGATCTTCCGTCTGAAAGACCGCAAGGGGGCGGACTACGTCCTCCCGGTGACACACGAGGAGACGGTGACGTTCCACGCAGCCGAGTTCCAGAGCTACCGCCAGCTGCCGCAGTTGCTCTACCACTTCTCGATCAAGGAGCGGGACGCAGCCACGCCCGCGCGGTGGCCTGATCCGCGTACGCGAGTTCGTGATGAAGGACTCCTACTCGTTCGATCGCGACGAGGCGGGGCTCGACGCGCAGTTCGCGGCGCATCAGTCGGCGTACGCGCGGATCTTCGAGCGCTGCGGTGTTCTGGCGTACGACGTAGAGGCCGAGCCCGGGATGATGGGCGGTTCGGAGTCGCGTGACTTCCTCGCGCCGGCGGCCGCGGGGGAGAACGTGATCGTCTCCTGCGAGAACGGCGACTTTGCGGCAGACATTGAGGTCGCGCGCACGATCCCGAGTCCCGCCGTGCTGCCCGCAGCGCTCAACGCTCCCGAGGAGATCTCAACACCCGGCATCGGAACGATTGAAGGCCTCGCTGACTTTCTACGCATCGATCCGAGCGCCACCTCGAAAGCGATGCCCTATGCAACACAGACGGGCGAGGTCGTCCTCGCCCTCATCAGAGGTGACGACCGGCTGGAGGAGGCGAAGCTGGCCGCAGCCTTTGGTATCCCGCTATTCCCACCCACCGACGAGCAGATCCGCACTGCGTTCGGCGCCTCCGGTGGGTCGCTCGGGCCGGTGGGGTTCCACGGCCGCGTAATCGCAGACTTTGCATTGCAGAACGGGCAGTACGTCGCGGGCGCAAACCGCGACGGCTTCCATCTCCGCGGCGTGCAAGCGCTACGTGACTACGGCGCGGAGTTCGAGGACATCCGCGAGTCCGCGGCGACCGACACGTGCCCGACGTGCGGCGGCTCGCTCCGGTTCGAGAGCTCGATCGAGGTCGGCCACATCTTCAAGCTCGGCACGAAGTACTCCGAGTCCCTGGGCGCACACTTCCTCGACGAGGATGGAAGGGAAAAACCGTTAGTGATGGGGAGCTATGGCATCGGCCTCGGGCGCGTCATGGCCACGGCTGTGGAGCAGCACCACGACGATCAGGGAATCGTGTGGCCCGCCTCGATCGCGCCGTACGCCGCGCATGTGGTCGTCCTGCCCGGCGGTGAGGAGATCGGCGACAGAGCTGCCGAGGCGCTGTCGGCCGCGGGTCTCGACGTCCTCCTCGACGATCGCGACCAGAGGGCGGGGGAGAAGTTCGCCGACGCCGATCTGATCGGCTGCCCGATCCGCGTCACCGTCGGTAAGAAGAGTCTCGAGGACGGCAAGGTCGACTTCCGCGATCGCGCGACGGGCGACGAGAAACGATTAGATGTTGCCGAGCTCGGCAAGGAGGTCTAGACGTGGCGAAGCGCAGACGGTTCAGCGAGGAAGCATTCGGCGCGACGGTGCAGCGCCTCATGGACGAGCAGGCCGTCACATACCGCCAGCTCGCCGCGCTCACCGGCCTCTCCGCCGGCTATCTGAACCACCTCGTGCACGGGAACCGGCCCGTTCCTTCCAACGACGTCGTGCAGACGCTCGCCACGGCGCTCGAAGTCGAGCCGGAGCACTTCCGCGAGTACCGGCTCCGCTCCATCACCGAACGGCTCGAGGCGATGCCCGAGCTGATCGATCGGCTCTACAAGCGCCTCGACAGCTAGCAGTCGGCCTTGCTGCGCGCCTCGGGCGGCTCGAGCGGCATGCCGGTCTCCCGCCAGAGGTGGACGCGGACGAGCGCGTCGATTCCGTAGAGCAGCTCCTGGAGGAGGTCGGGGTCGTTCGGGTCGGCGCAGATGAGCGAATCCGCCCAGACGCCGAGCGCCTCGAGTCCCTGCTCGTCGAGCTCGGCGTTCGGCTCCAGCCGCGTGCGCAGGGAGTCGGCGAGCCAGTCGCAGGTCTCCCTCCTCTCGAGGACGGTCTGGGCGCGGACGGTGCGTGCAGCGAGGCGAAGCTCGGCGACGAGCTCCGTCAGTTCGAGCCTGCGTGTTATGCCAATCACAGAGGTCATGGTGCGAACGCTCCGCCGCACCAGCCCGCGCTACATCGGGGAAAGCGCGTATCGCAGGAAGAGGTGCGAGTCGTTCGTCCGCACCGACCTGAGCCGTCCGGCGACGCGCATCTCGGGGAGCAATTCGACCCCCTCGACGAGTCCGAATCTCGGCGAGGACGCGCGGCCCGCGAGAACGGGGGAGAGCGGTGAGAAAGACCTCATCGACCAGCCGTGCGGCGAGGAGGCTGCCGAGGATGTTCGGGCCGCCTTCCGAGAGGATCACCCGGTAGCCGCGCTCTCGCAGCACCGCGACGGCTGCGGCGAGGTCGACCGCGTCGCCGGCGCTCACCGCGATCACCTCCGAGGCGGCGGGTGCGCTCGCGCGCAGATCGGGCGCAGCGCGCTCGGTCGTGAGCACCAGCGCTCCCGCTTCCAGCACCGGGTGCGCCGGGTCGAACGATCCGCCGGCAGTCAGGACGGCAACGAGCGGCTGCTCGGGGCGGCCGCGCACCGTGCGGAGCTCGGCGAAGGCGTCCGCGGCTTCCGGATAGGCGCGATCGACGCGCCACGTTCCCTTCGGCGACGCGCGGAGCGTGCCCGAGCCGACGAGAACGGCATCCGCGCACGCGCGAAGGAGGGCGAGCACGAACTTGTCCGCCTCGCTCTCGTCCGCGACGACGGCATGGGACCGGGGAAGATCCGGCACAGCGGCGACGCCGTCGAGGGACTCGACGAAGTTCGCGATGAGGCACGGCTCGTCGAGGCCGAGCGAACCGTAGAGCCGCGCGATCTCCGCCGGGACGTCCCAGCGCGGCAGGTCGCCGTCCTCAGCGAGGACCGTAAACGGAGAGATCACTGCGTGAGCGTAAGGAACTCGCCGCGGAGGGTCTCGTCTTCGTCGTAGAGCCCACGCCAGACGGTCGTGACCGTAGTGGAGTCGTGCTCCTCGACGCCGCGCATCGCGGTGCAGAGATGGGTCGCCTCGAGCTTCACGGCGACGCCGCGTGCGCCGGTGAGCTCGCGGAGCCCGTCCGCGATCTCCTCCGCCAGCCGTTCCTGCACCGTGAAGCGCCGCGAGTAGAGGCGGACGAGGCGCGTTAGCTTCGAGATCCCGAGGATTTCATCTCCCGCGATGTACGCGACGTAGGCAGGGCCGTAAAACGGCAGCGCGTGGTGCTCGCAGAGGGCGTAGAAGTTGATCGGGCCTTCGACTATCTGGGCGTGACGGCCCTCGATGTCTTGGGGCCGCTCGCTCGGGAAGAGCTTGCGGAGCTTCGGGTCGCCTTCGTAGCCCGCCGTCGCGTCGTACAGCGCCTGGAGGAATCGCTCCGGCGTCTCGCGCGTGCCGGGCGTGTCGAGGTCGAGACCGAGCGCGGTGAGAATCTCGGCCGCGTGGCGCTCGAGCCGCTCCCGTTCCTCCGCCGTCCACTCGCGCCCCGGCTCCCGGTGCGCGGGAAACTCGAAGATGTTGCTCACGCAGTCTCCTCGAGCGGCGCTCGCTGCGGGAGCAAGGCGAGAGCGATCACGGCGAGCTCGCCGATCGCGAGCCAGGCGAAGCCGAACGGGTGGCCGAGAACGACGAAGATCCCGAAGACCGCCAGCTGCGTCGACATCCCGAGATTGGCGAGGACGGTGACCGTGGTCGGCGTCGTGAGCGACGGGCGGCGCGACGACGAGCCACTCGGCGAGCCGGTCCTGTGGTGCGTAGACGGCCAGGTACGCGCGGCGGGCGAGGGACGTGGGCAAGCCGCCGCCGCCGCCGCCGCCGCCGCCGGGCTCGACAGCGGCGACGCGTGACAGCCGCTCGGCGTTGAAGTTGAGGCTGAGCACCGACGTGAGCGCGACGAAGCCTGCGAGCGCGAGTGCGGGCTGGCCGAACCTCCACCCGAGTGCCGCGAAGAGCGCCGCGTTGACGACGAGGTCGAGCTCGGAGTCGAGATAGCGCCCGAACGCGCTAGTGCGACCGGTCAACCGGGCGAGCTGGCCGTCCGCGTTGTCGAGGAGTGTCTTGAGCTGGATCAGACCTGCGGCGAGGAGCAGCGCGCCGCGCTCGAGCTCTACGGCCGCGCCGAGGCCCGCGACTCCGGCTGCGACCACGACGACCGGCGGCGGCACGCGCAGCCGCGCGAACGCCAGAACGAGCGGGTGCGCGGCCGGCCGGAACACGCCTTCGCAGATGAGCTCATAGCCGCGGCGCTGCTTCCGAGAGCGGGCGAGGGCGCTAGACGACAAAGGTTCCTTCGCCGGAGCGGAGCAGGGTGCGCGCCTCATCGACCTTGTCCCAGACGTTCCAGAGAAGCACACCGTGCGGCCGGCCGTCCTCGACATACGTCACCACGCCCTTCCGGTTCGGTTCCTGCCAGTCCTCGACCGTCTCGAGGTGCGAGTCGACCTGCCCGACGGCCTCGTACCCCAGGTCGAAGAGGTCGGAGTAGAAGAGCGGCAGGTGGTCATAGACGATGCCCGCGCCCGCCATGTTCGCGCCGACGACCTTGCCATGCGTGTTGGCGTGATCCTCGTGCTCGATCCGCATCGAGATGCCGAGCGGGACAACGGGGAAGCGGGCGACATCGCCTGCGGCGAAGACGTCCTCGCGGCCGCTCGCGCGGCCAAACTCGTCCACGACGATCCCGTCCTCGACCTCGAGTCCCGCCGCCTCGGCGAGCTCCGTGGCGGGGAGGACGCCGAGCCCGGCTACGACGCAGTCGGCCGCGAGCACACGCCCGTCCCCGAGCGCGACGCTCTTGCCCGACGCGGCGCTGACCGTCTCGCCCGTGAGAACCTCGATGCCCTTCTCCCGGTAGTAGTCGACGAGAAACTCCGACAGTGCGACGGGGAAGAGGCGGAACCCGATCCCCGGCTCGGGAAAGACCATCGTCACGTGCGCGCCTGCGCCGGCGAGCGCCGCCGCGATCTCCGAGCCGATGAAGCCACCGCCGATCACGATGAAGCGCGCTCCCTCGGTTGCTTTCCCGCGTACCAGCCGGTAGTCGTCGAGCGTCCGGAACCAGACGACACCGTCGCCGCCCGGGATCTCCCGCGGCCGCGCACCGGTCGCGAGCAGGAGCTTCTCCCACGCGTATTCCTCCCCGGAGTCGTCCGTCGCGCGGTGCGCGTCGAGATCCACCGCTGTGATACGGCGGCCCGTGACGAGGTCCACTCCGTCGGCCGGCTCGCGCCAGAGCTTCTCCTCCGGCGCGCCTCTCCAGAGACCCTTCGTCAGCATCGGGCGCTTGTACGTGGCGTGCGGCTCAGCGCCGACGAGCACGATCCGGCCCTCGGAGTCGTGCTCCCGGATGCCTTTGGCGGCCATGTCGCCGGTCATGCCGGCGCCGACGATGAGGTAAGTGGTCGATTCCATCGGACTTCGTACTTCGTTCTACCTACGCCGCGGCGCGCTAAGCGGATGCAAGAGCCGAGGTGCGTTCCGCCATCGCGTAGTCGCGGGCGGTGATGCCACCCTCGGAGTGCGTCGTCCAGCGGACGGTGACCTTGCGGTAGCGGATGTCGATGTCCGGGTGGTGGTTCTCGGCCTCCGCCGCTTCGGCGAGCCGGTCGACGAACTCGACCGCCTGCGAGAACGACGCGAACTCGAATTCGCGGACGAGCGCATCGTCCTTCTCCTCCCAGCCGTCCATGGAGGGAACCATTGCAGACCGTGGCGGGCGTGTGAGCTACGGTAGGGCCGGCCCGGGGCGTGGCGCAGCCTGGTTAGCGCGTTGGTCTGGGGGACCAAAGGTCGCCGGTTCGAATCCGGCCGCCCCGATTCGGTGGAGGCAGAAGGTCGAAGCTGTGGCCGGGAGGAACGCGCGTACGCCCGACGACGCTGTCTCGAGTGTCGTGCTAGGGCCTGTCGGTACTAGCGCTCGACTGGGCCAGTGCTCGGGCGAACCGGCTCATGACGCGTAGACGCCCAGGCGAAGCCGCAGGCTCTCCAGGAAACCGATCGTCTCGTCGAGCGCTCCCGGAGGCGGGAGTGGCCGCCGTCTCAGGCCCGCTGCAGCCCGCCAGCCGGCGAGCCGGCCCTGCAGCGCGCTCAGGTCGTTCGAGATCACGGCGTCCCCAGCGATAACGACGGCCTCCGTCGCGAGGGTGCGCACACCGGCCCGCGAGCGCAAGACACCGTAGCGACGAAGAAAGTAGCCGCGCGAGAACCCTCCCTGGTAGCGCTGCCAGGCCGAGCGGCGGCCGAACGTCGCCGAGCCGAGATGCACGCCGACAGCGTCCGGAGCCGCGGCAGCATCCCAGCCAGCGCTACGCAGACGGAACGCAAGGTCGAGGTCCTCGTGGTAGCCGAAGACGTGCTCGTCGAGCCCGCCGGCCTCTTCCCACGCTGATCGGCGGTATGCAGCCGCGCCGCCGCTCGGGCCGACGAGAAGCGGATCAGCTGAGGCCGGCGTCGCGGACGGGTCGGCCGATGAGCCGCGGGAATACAGCAAGCGTCGCGTCTGCCGCAAGCCCGATCGAGTCGATCATGTGCTCGCCGGGCCGAACGAGCAGCGCGGCGACCGATCCGACCGCCGCGTCGCGCTCGAGCGGCGCGACGAGCCTTTCGACGAAGTCGGGTCGCGCCTCGACGTCGTTGTTCAGCAGCACGACGACGTCACCCGTTCCCGCTGCGGCGCCGCGATTGCACGCGACGGCGAAGCCGAGGTTGCCTCCCGTCTCGACGAGGACGACCTCCGGAAAGGCGGCATGCAGCCGATCGGGCGTGCCGTCGGTAGAGGCGTTGTCGGCGGCGATTACTGAGTGGGCGACCGTCTGCGCGCGCAAGCACGCGAGACACCGCTCGGTGAGCTCCCAACCATTGAAGGTCGGGATCACTACATCGATCGAGAGACTCACGCGCGGCCGCTCACGTCGCTGCCAGCACCCTGTGTGTGGCAGCGGTGAAGTCCACTTTCGCCGACTGAAACCCCACGGGTGTCAGGGCGGGTTGCCAAATCACGTGACGGCACAGCACCAGCTTAGGCCGGATTCCAGGCGCCCCCGTGGACCGGTCGACACCCGGTGCGGCCCTTCACACGAGCCGGACCGAACGCGGGGGCTGGTCAACACGTCCCACATCATCGCGGCCCTGATCCGGAAGATGTCGAGGCAGCGGGCCGCAGCGACGATGAGATGGTCCTCTGGGCAACAGGAGTTCGACCCGGAAATTCCTCTACGTCGACGACTGCGTCGAGGCCTCTGTCACGCGGCGCAGGTTGCCGAGGAGTTCGGCGACGATAATGTGGAGATCGTGGAGATCGAGCAGGCGTGGATGGCGGAAGCGATTACCCCCTTCTAGACTCGATCCACCGGGAGCAGGCTTTCGCGCTCGACCAGCGTCGTCGCCTGCGACTTCGGAGAGTGAAGTGATCCCCCTGACGCCCCAACCCCACCTACCGCACGCGTCCGGGTCGTGACCGAAAGCACGCCCCCGAACCGGCGCTTCTTGACGTGCGAGCGCGCTAGCAGCGAGGGATGGGTCGGAGCGTGCCGCCTCGGGCGGCTACAGCTTCAACTCACCGTTATCCGCCACTCGTGGCGACTGCAGGACGTATGAGCGACACCGTGCTCCTGACTGGCGCTGGCGGATTCGTAGGCCATCACGCGCTTGAACACTTCCTCGCAACTACGGACTGGGAGATCGTCTGCATCGACTCATTCCGCCATCACGGCAAGACCGACCGGATCCGCGAAGTCCTCGACGGCCGACCCGACGACCGAGCGCGCGTCCGCGTCCTCACCCATGACCTGCGCGCCCCGATCTCGCAACAGCTCGCTGCTTTCATCGGCCCCGTCGACTATCTCGTCTCGATCGCGTCGGAGTCGCACGTCGACCGCTCCATCTTGGAACCGCGTTCGTTGATCGAGAACAACGTCCAGCTCGTCCTGACGCTCCTCGACTACGCACGCGAATATCCGGTCGAGAAGTTCCTCCACATCTCGACGGACGAGGTCTACGGTCCCGCGCCCGCTGGCCAGGATCATGCGGAGGGCGAGCCGCACCGTCCGTCGAATCCGTACAGCGCATCGAAGGCCGCGCAGGAGGCGATTGTTTACGCCTACTGGCGGACCTACGGACTCCCTTGCGGGGTCTCATGCACCATGAACATCATCGGGGAGCGGCAGGACCCGGAGAAGTACGTCCCGCGAATCATTCGGGCGCTCGAGCGCGGCGAAGAGGTCACCGTTCACGCGTCCGCCGACGGGAAGCCGGGCTCGCGGTTCTACCTCCATGCGCGCAACCAGGCGGACGCGCTCCGGTTCTTGCTCGAGACGCAGCCGTTCCCCGTCTACGCGGACGGAGTCGAGATGGGACGCTGGAACATCGTGGGGGAACGCGAGATCGACAACCTCGAACTGGCGCAGTTCGTCGCGGACGTCGCTGGCCGCGAACTCCGCTACCGCCTGGTCGACTTTCACTCGTCGCGGCCGGGCCACGATCTCCGCTACGCCCTCAACGGGAGGAAAATGCGCGAGCTCGGCTGGGCACCGCCAGTCCCGCTGGAGCCGTCGCTTCAAAAGACGGTCGCTTGGACGCTCGCCCACCCGGACTGGCTGCTCTAAACCGCGACCCGGAAACCGCGGTGCGATCGGCCCTGCACGTCCTGCCCCATCCGGGCGGCGGCGGCGAGACGTACGTCGACCGCGGAGTTGCCTGTCGATATTGGGTCACGAGAGTGTCGAGCCATCTTTCGAAACCGAAGACCCGTCTTCTAGAAGCTCTTCGGCGAGGGGCCGTGCGCAGGTTGGGACGCCATCGCCTGGGCCGGCGACACGTGGTTCTTGGTTGAGGCGAAGGCGAACCATCGCAGACAGGCGGGAAATCTCGCTCAAGCGAACTGGGACGCTCGCCGAAGACGAGACCATGTTCCGCATCTGTCGATATTGCGGAGACGAGCTAGATCGGGCTCGTCAGCCGCTCGAGGTCTGCGCCAAGTGCGAGGACTCCCCTCTTTGTGACCGGTGTGGTCATCCACGAGGGGACCACACGCGAGTGTTCACGCGGAAGGCAGCGAAAGGGTGCGCGCGAGCCGTCGGCGACTTTCAATCCCTGCGGTCGTGGCAATGCGAATGCGAGGGTTTCCGTCCTATCGTTGGGCGCCTCTCGGATGCGGGCTTCGCTCAGGGTGCCTTTGCAGATGTTCCGATACCGACGATGCGAACGGCTAGGGACGGGCTTCGGGCTGAGCCTGACTCCTAGGGGCAAATGGCCGTTCTCTGCAGAGGCGGGCTAGCTCTCTGGCCCGGTTGCCGACGCCAGCCTCCTTCGGTCGGCTGGAACAGTGCGGCAAGTCCATGTAAGAGTCATGCCAACACTCCCGTCTATCCCTGAGGAGGGGTATAGATCATGAAGCGTCGGTTCAGAACGCCGAGCCCGGCATTGGTCATCTCGCTGATCGCGCTGTTCGTCGCGCTCGGTGGAACGAGCTATGCCGCAATCGCGCTGCCGAAGAACAGCGTCGGCACGAAGCAGCTCAAGAACAACGCCGTCACAAGCGCGAAGATCAAGAGCGGCGCAGTCACAGCGGCCAAGATCAACCCGAACGGCCTCACCGTCCCGAACGCGACAAATGCCGCCACTGCCGCGAACGCGAACGAGCTGGGGGGTCAGCCCGCCACTTCCTTCGCCTCTTCCTCGGCGATTCGCTTCGTCACGATCGGAGCCGATGGCACCGTCGTGCCGGGCGAGAGCTCGGGAGTCGCGCAGGCGAACGTCACCCACCCGAACCCCGGCGAGTACTGCATCAACGGGCTGAGCCCGGCGCCCAAAGCGGCGACCATCTCTCTCAACTTCGGGGGGGAATTCGGAGCCCAGGTCTTCGTCCAGCCCTCGCCCGCGCTGATCTATTACTGCGGCGGCGACCAGATCGGCGTCGCCGTCTACGACGGCGCGGACAATCCTGCGGACCAACCTGTAGTGGTCGCGATCTTCTCCTAGTAGCGAAGCGCCTTCTCCGGGAGGGTCGTCGACGCGACCCTCCCGGCCGCGATACCCCACCTGGGGAGCCGGGGCGCCTTGGACTCCCTGCTAGCTCAGCCGGGTCGCTATCGCGCACGCGAGACTGATATAACCCGCGCCGGTGGGCTGGCTGAGGCATGTGGCGCTCGCGGCATCGGTTGTCCTTGTGCTCGGGGCGGCCGCGTCGCCGCATGATGTTGTCTTGTCGCAGCAGAGGCTGGTGCCGGCGATCGACGGCCTTCGCGTCCAGCCCGTGTATTCGGGGCCGCAGCGCGCCAAACCCGGCAGCGGCACTTTTAGCTGCCAGAGCAATCCGATCTCTGGCTCGCCCGGCCCGCGCTGCTACTCACCGCAGCAGATTCAGACGGCATACGGCTATTCGGGTCTGCTCGCCTCAGGCGTGAACGGGGCGGGAGAGACGATTGTGATCATCGACGCCTTCTCGAATCCCTATATCCCGACTGATCTGTCGATTCAGGACTCGACGTTCGGGCTGCCGGCTCCGACGTACCACGTTGTCGCGATGCCGGGCGTTCCAGCGTTCGACATCAACGACCCCAACCAGGCGGACTGGGCGGGGGAGATCACGCTTGACGTGCTGTGGGCTCATGCGATGGCGCCTGGAGCGGCGATCACGCTCGTCGAGGCGGCGAGCAGCAGCGACGGCGACCTCCTTGCGGCCACGGCGTACGCGGTCGACAACAATCTCGGCGAGGTGATCTCGCAGAGCTTCGGCGAGGCCGAATCGTGCGTAGACCCGAGCATCCTGGCGCAGGAGCATTCCGTGTTCCAGGCGGCCGTGAACAAGGGCATCACGCTGTTCGCCTCTTCGGGTGACAGCGGAGCGTCGCAGTTCGACTGTTCGGGCAGCAGCGCGATCCTGGCAGTGGGTTCGCCGGCATCGGATCCGCTGGTCACCGCAGTCGGCGGTACGACCTTGAGTGCATCTGAGGCTACGGGTACCTACATCGGCGAGACGGCGTGGGCGGAGGGGACGAATGGCATCACCTGTAACCCGCCGGACGGCGACGACATCTACTGCAGCGGTGGCGGCTTCAGCTCGATCTATCCACGGCCCGCGTGGCAGGGCGGTTCCAATCCGGGGCGCGGCGTTCCCGACGTCTCCTACGACGCGGGCATCAACGGTGGGGTGTTGACGCACTGCGCGGTCTGCAACATCGAGTCCGGAGGGACGGCGTCGGATCCATCCTTCTGGCTCTTCGGCGGCACGAGCGCGGGCTCGCCGCAGTGGGCTGCGCTCACCGCTGACGCAGCCCAGATGGCCGGGCATCCGCTCGGTGACATCAACCCGGTGCTCTACCAGATCGCGGCCCAACCGGGAGAGTACGCGGCCGCCTTCCACGACGTCACGATCGGCACCAATCGCGTCGCCGACCTCGGCGGCGAGGGCTACTACGCCGGCACGGGCTGGGACCCCGTCACCGGCCTGGGCTCACCAAACGCGGCAAACCTCCTGCCGATTC
Organism: uncultured Actinomycetes bacterium; assembly: GCA_963737515.1. Taxonomy (GTDB): domain Bacteria; phylum Actinomycetota; class Thermoleophilia; order Gaiellales; family Gaiellaceae; genus Palsa-739. The sequence continues at coordinate 462,213 of CAVTSV010000001.1, forward strand.
TGGAAGGGCCACCGACGAACACGGCGCCGCCCGTCGTGTCCGGCACAGCCGCGGTTGGCAAGGTCTTGACGACGACTCAAGGAGAGTGGAAGGGTTCACCAACGAGCTACACGTACCAATGGCAGCGGTGCTCGTCAGGTGGCACCAACTGCACGAACATCGCCGGCGCGACCTCCGCGCAATATCAGCCCAGCGCCTCTGAAGCCTCCGACACCATCCGCTCCCAGGTGAGTGCGACCAACAACGGTGGCACGTCGTCTTTCGTGCCCTCCGCGCCGACCGGGGGCGTCATCGGCGTACCCAGGGCAACGGCAGTACCGCGAATCGCGGGGGTAGCCAAGATTGGGCGGAAGCTGAAGGCGAACACCGGCAGGTGGAGCCAGTCTCCGTCGCGGTACAGGTACCAGTGGCTTCGCTGCAACGCCCACGGTGGCTCATGCGCACGCATCACCGGAGCGGTGCACTCCACCTACACCGTAGGCATGGGCGACGCCGGGCACCGGCTCCGGGTCCGCGTCACCGCGAGCAATGTCGCCGGCAAGGCAAACGCAAGCTCGACCGCAACCCGCCTCGTGCCAAAGCCCTCCTGACGCTCCAGCGGCCGTCGCGACAACCTCGAGGACGCCCGCAGCTGCCGGAGCGATCTCCGGTGCGGTGACGCTGCATGGATCTGGGGGACAAGCTCTCGGGGCCGGATAGGCGACGACCCGTTGTCTGACGGGCTTCATGCTGACCGGGGCCGGCATGATTTCCCTCGTTCAGCGGGCTTGTGCCGGCTCGCGTCGGTTACCGAGGTCCAGGCCAAGCGAGCGCGCTCCGTTTGTGGAGCCGATCTCGCGCAGGTCGTCCGGCTGGAAGACATCCCGCCGGCCGGACTGCCGCCGCGCAATCCAGTCGAGCTCCCGCAGCTCCTCGTGCGGGTCGATCCGGACATTCGAGTCCGAGCCGATGCAGATCTCGATGCCGCGGTGGAGAACCCGTTCGACCGCCAGGAAGCCATCGCCAAGGTCTGCCTCCGTCGTCAGGCACGCGCAGATCCGGGCGCCGGCCGCTGCGAGGAGGTCGAGCTCGTGGCCGTCCGCATGCGTCGCGTGGACGACCGTGGTGCGCGGCGAGAGGCAGCCGCACGCGTCGAGCAGCTCGATCGGCCGCAGCCCGTGCTCGGCGAGGCACTCCTCGATCTCGCGCGGCTGCTCGTCGGCGTGGATGTGAAGCGGAAGCTCGTGCTCCGCCGCGTAGCGACCGAGCTCCTCGAGCCAGTCGCGCGGGCAGGCCCGGACGGAGTGGGGCGCGACGCCGACCCGGATGCCGGTGGCCCGCAACTCCTCGAGCTCGCCGAGATACGCGGCGACCGACTCCTGGCGAAACCGCTCGATGCCGCCGCGCGCATACGCAACATGGAGGAGGACGAGCTCGATGCCGGCCTCGTCCGCCGCCTCCGCAGCCGCGTGCGCCTCGGCGAGGCCGAGGTAGTGGAACTCGCCCACCACGGAGTACCCCGCGTCGCGCAGCTCGCGGTAGACCTCCACGTACGTCGTGCGGACGATCTCCGGCGTCTGCGCAGCGGCGAGCTCGAGCATCGTCTCGCGCCAGGCCCAGAAGTCGCCGCCTGCCGTGCCTCGGGCCAGAGCACGCTGGAAGGCGTGGCAATGGGCGTTTACGAAGCCCGAAGTCGGCACAGCCGTATCCTTTCTCAGATGGAGACGAGCGTCGACGCCCATCCGCTCGCGCAGCTCCCGAACGCGCTGACGATCGCGCGCCTCGTGCTGATTCCCGTCTTCGTCGTCCTCATGGTCCGCGCCGGCCACGCGCCGAGCGCGGCCGCCGGAGCCGTCTTCGCGGCTGCCGGCGCGACCGACCAGCTCGACGGCTTCCTTGCCCGCCTCTGGCACGTCGAGTCGCGCTTCGGCAGGCTCGCCGACCCGCTCGCCGACCGGCTGATGATCGACGCCGCCGTGATCCTTCTCTTCGCCTACGACCGTCTGCCGTGGGCCGGCCTCGCCGTGGTCATCGCCCGCGACGCGTTCCTGCTCCTCGGCTCGGGGATCCTCGCGCCGCGTGGGGTGGAGGTGGACGTGAACCTCCTCGGCAAGACCGCGACGTGGATCCTCTACTTCGCCATCCTCTGCCGGATCGTCCTCGAGCGCTCGACGACCTGGCCGGTCGACGTCTTCTGGGCCGGCCTGGCGCTCGCGGTACTCGCCAGCGTGTTGTACATCCGCACGGCCTGGGGAGGGCTCCGGCGATGAAGGCGGTCGTCATGGCTGGCGGAGAGGGCACCCGCCTGCGCCCGCTCACCTCGAATCAGCCAAAGCCGATGGTGCCGATCGTCGGCAAGCCGTGCATGGAGCACATCGTCGAACTGCTCAAGCTCCACGGCTGCGAGGACATCATCGTCACCGTCGCGTTCCTGCCCCAGGCGATCCGGAGCTACTTCGGCGACGGGGAGCCGCTCGGCGTCGAGATCGGCTACTCGGTGGAGGAGTCGCCGCTTGGGACGGCGGGCTCGGTCCGGCTGCGCCGCCGGACGGCTCGACGACACGTTCCTCGTCATCTCCGGCGACGCGCTCTGCGACGTCGACCTGACCGGTCTCGTCGAGTTTCACCGCGAGAAGGAGGCGTCGGTGACGATCGGCCTCAAGGCGGTCGAGAACCCGCTGGAATTCGGGATCGTCGTGACCGACGACGACGGCCGCGTCGAGCGCTTCCTCGAGAAGCCGTCGTGGGGCCAGGTCTTCTCCGACACGATCAACACCGGGATCTACGTCCTCGAGCCGGAGGTGATGAAGCACGTCCCCACCGACCGGCCGTACGACTTCTCGAAGGAGCTGTTCCCGCTGCTGCTGGAAATGGGCAGGCCGATCTACGGACACATCTTCGACGGCTACTGGCAGGACATCGGGAACCTCGACCAGTTCCGCCAGGCGAACATCGATGCGCTCGAGGAGCGCGTGCGGCTCCAGATCCCCGGGATTCGGATTCGCGGCAACGTGTGGCTGGGAGATGGGGTGGACCTCGACGATCTCGACGCGATCGAGGGCCCCGCGTACGTCGGCAACTACTGCCGCATCGCGCGCGGCGCGCGCGTCGGCCCGCATGCGGTTCTCGCAACGAGCGTCACGGTGCGTGAGCGCGCGCGCGTCGTCCGCTCGATCGTCGACAGCTCCACCTACATCGGCCGCAGCTCGGAGATCGAGGGCGCGATCATCGGCCGCGGCTGCAACCTCCGGGCGCACGTGCGGGTCCACGAGGGCGTCGCGATCGGCGACGAGGTGACGATCGGCGCCGAGAGCGTGATCCTCCCGGGCGTCCGGATCTATCCGTTCAAGGAGGTCGAGACCGGCTCCCAACTGCACGAGAGCCTGATCTGGGAGTCGCGCGGCTCGACGCGCGTGTTCGGGAAGCACGGCGCCGCCGGGATGGTCAACGTCGATCTGACGCCGGACGTTGCCGTGCGCCTCGCGGCGGCGCTCGGCAGCGCGCTCGAACGTGGCGCGCGCGTCGTCGCGAGCCGCGAAGGCCCGGCCGCCTGCCGGATGATCAAGAGGGCGATGATCTCCGGAATCTCCTCCACTGGAGTCCACATCGCCGATCTGCGCGTCAGTCCCGCGGCCGTCGCCCGGCATCTCGTGAAGTCGGAGGGCTACGACGCCGGCTTCCACGTCGGCGTCAGTCCGAGCGATCCGGAGATCCTCCGGATCCAGTTCTTCGAGCCGCCCGGCGTCGAGATGAGCCCGGCGATGCAGAAAGAGGTCGAGAAGCACTTCACCCGCGGCGAGCTGCGCCGCGTCGCCGCAGGACAGGTCGGAGGCATCACGTACCCCGCGCGAGTGCGCGAGACGTACGCGGCCGAGCTGCTTTCGACGATCGACGTCGACGCCGTCCGCCAGCGCGGCTTCCGCATCGTCGTCGACTACGGCTCCTCCGGCGCCTCAAACGTCCTCCCACTCGTCCTCGGGCCGCTCGGGGTGGAAGTCGTCGGCGCGCACGCGTTCGCCGGCGAGGGAATGGACAACGCCGACGCTGCGCCGGGCCTCGCGGCGGCCATCGGGCAGACGAAGCGGCTGGTGCCTGCGGTGGGAGCGGACTTCGGCGCCGTCTTCGACCGCGCGGCGGAGCGGCTCTACCTCGTCGACGAGGAGGCGCGGGAGGTGCCCGTCGAGCAGGCCTTGCTCCTCTTCCTACGGCTCGTCGCCTCGAACGGCCGGCGCGGGAAGCTTGCGTTCCCCGTCACCGTCACGAGCCAGGTCGACCGCCTCGTCGAGAACTCGAAGCTCGAGATCATCCGCACCGCGGCCTCGCTCCCCGACCTGACGCGTGCAGCGGCGCAAGGCGGTGTCGTCTTCGCCGGCGCGGTGGGGGGCGGCTACGTCTTCCCGGAGTTCCTGCCCGGCTACGACGCCGTCGCGAGCCTCGCGAAGCTCCTCGAGCTCCTCGCGCCGGTGGACAAGCCGCTCTCCGCTCTCGTCGGCGACCTGCCGGAGCCGACGCTCGTCCACCACCAGATCCCCTGCCCGTGGGCGCTGAAGGGGCTCGTGATGCGGGTCCTTAACGAGCGCCTGGCGGGGCGGAAGCTCGATCTGACGGATGGGATCAAGGTCTTCGAGGAGCGCGGTTGGACGCAGGCGCTGCCGGATCCCGACGAGCCGCTCATCCACGTCTACGCAGAGGGCGAGACGCGCGAGACGTCGGAGGAGCTGGCCCGCGAGCTGCGAACCCTGGTGGAGGAGATCGAGCACGGCGAGGCGGCCGTCGAGCGCGCCTGAAGTACTCTGGCGTCTGTCCAACGCAAAGGCTAAAGTTAAGCTTGACCCCTGCGGCCCCGGCGAAAGGCTCACATGGAAGCGTTGCCCGACCTTGCCACCCTCTCCGACGAGGATCTCAAGAAGCTCATAGAGGACTTGACCCGTGAGGAGCAGGAGGTGTCGTACCGGCGCCGTCTGCTGCACGGGAAGATCGACATCCTGCGGGCCGAGCTCGTCGCGCGTCTCCAGAAGACCGAGGGGAGAAGCGTGCTCGACGCGGTCGACGTCGCGTCGCTCACCGACATCCTCACCGGCAAGGCCTCGCCGCGGACCTAGCGATGTCCCACGTCTATTGTCCCGAGTGCGGGTACAACAACCCGGAGGCCGCGCGCTTCTGCGCCAAGTGCGGCGCCGCGCTCGTCGTGGGGGAGGAGGGCGAGCAGACCGAGGCGTTCGCCATCGAGTCGGGAGACTCGCTCGACACTCTCGACGATCTCGGGCTGCAGGGCGCAGTGCTCGTCGTGCGCTCCGGCGGCGGGCGCTCGGGCGAGACGTTCGCTCTCTCCGACAGCCCCACGGTGATCGGCCGCTCTCCCGAGTGCGGGATCTTCCTCGACGACGTCACGGTCTCGCGCAAGCACGCGGTGTTCACGCAGAGCGGCGACCAGTGGAAGCTCGAGGACCAGGGCAGCCTCAACGGCACGTACGTCAACCGCGAGCGAGTGGATGGGGCCGATCTCAGCGACGGCGACGAGATCCAGATCGGCAAGTACCGGCTCACCTACCTCCACCGCTAAGCGATGTCGACGACCGAGGCCCCTTCCCGCCGCCGTCTCCTCACCATCGGGACGGTCTGCAGCCGGCTCCAGGACGAGTTCCCGGACGTCTCGATCTCGAAGATCCGCTACCTCGAGGATCAGGGCCTCCTCAACCCGCGGCGCACGCAGGGCGGCTACCGGCTCTTCTCGGAGGACGATGTTGAGCGCCTCGAGACGATCCTCCGGCTCCAACGCGACGAGTTCCTGCCACTGCGCGTCATCAAGGAGGAACTCGCGGCCGGCGCCGGCAACCAGCGCAAGCGACGGCGTGCCGTGGGAACCGGGGAGGAGGAGCTCGACCTCGCCGAGCTCTGCGCCCGTGCGGGCATCTCTCCCGACCGCGTGAGGGAGCTAGAAGACTTCGGGTTGATCGAGGCGCGGCTCGAGGGCAGCCAGCGCATCTACGGCGAGAGCGACGTCGACGTCGCGGCGGCGTGTGAGGCGCTCGCGCGCTTCGGGATCGCCGCCCGTAACCTCCGCGCCTTCCGCACCGCCGCCGACCGCGAGGCGGGGCTGCTCGAGGCTGTGATCGGGTCGGCATTGCGGTCGCGAAACCCCGACCGCCGGCGCGAGGCTCTCACTGACCTGCAGCGGCTCGCGCAGAGCGCGCAGGAGCTCTCCGACCTTCTGCTCTGGCGGAACGTCCGCAGGCTTGCCGGGTGATCGACCTCCGGACGAAGGTTCGCGAGGTTCCCGACTTCCCCGAGCCGGGCGTCGGATTCAAGGACATCTCGCCGCTCCTGCTCGACCGGGAGGCGCTGGAGCAGGCGGTCGGCGAGCTCGCGGCGTGGACGCGCCAGCGCGAGGCTGATCTCGTGCTCGGGGCGGAGGCGCGCGGCTTCTGGCTGGGCGGAGCGATCGCCGTCGCGGCGGGGTGCGGCTTCGCCGCCGCGCGCCGGCCGGGCAAGCTGCCACCCGACACCGTTTCCGCCACGTACGCGCTCGAGTACGGAGAGAACACGCTCGAAGTCGCGGCCGACGCGATCGGGCGCGGCGCGCGCGTCGTGATCCATGACGACGTGCTTGCCACGGGCGGCACGGTGCAGGCGATCGCCGGCCTCGTCGAGGAGCTCGGCGGGACGGTCGTCGGCATCAACTTCGTGATCGAGCTGACGTTTCTCGACGGCCGCTCGAAGCTCGAGCAGTACGACCTGCACGCGCTGATCACGTACTGAACCGCGAACGAGGGATCATCGAGAGGCGTCCGTTCCGTCGACAATGGACTCGATGAACGCGCGCGGACAGCGCTTGCTCGAGGCCCACATCCGGAGTCTTCTCGACCCGGCCGCGCCGACACCGCGCGAGCGGCTCGAGGCGGCGATGGGGCCGCTACTCGCGCACAAGCTCCTGTTCGCGCTCGCGCCAGGGCGCTGACTAGCGGCGCACGCGGCGTCGCGGCGGCGTGTCCTCGCCGCGGAGCCGCACGAACAGCCAAATCGCGGCGAACGACACGAGCGCCAAGACGATCGCCGTTGCGCCGGTCGCGCCGACCGCGAGGAGGCCGAAGTAGACGTACACCGCGAGAGCCACCGCCCAGATGACGGCGATGACTCCCTGGTCGATGCTCGGCGGCCGCGGAGGATGCATCGCAGGCGATCGTAGACGAGGAGGAGGCGGTCGCGTCGGTGGAGGGGAGAGGGCCGAACGGGACCAAAAAAAGTCGCCGAGCCGGTCGCGGTTTCGTCCACAGCGCCGGTCGACTTTCCGCTCCGGCCCTTGCGGACCGTCCCGTACGACCTCTCGGTGCTGCTTCGTCCTACTCCCGCGCCGTGCTCGGCGCATGAGTCAATCTAGGGACTGGCACGACCCCGTGCAAGGGGCCGAAGTCGCGAAAATCTCGCTATTTGCGAGCGTTGAATAATCAACATTTCCACAGCACTCTGTGCAACCTGTGGAAAAGTGGGGCGGCGACCCGGCCAGGGGCATGCTCCTTCTCCAACTTGACATAACGTAGCTTCTCGTGCACTGGGCTTGATTCCACCAGTGGTCGCGTGGTTGTCTAGGGCTCACACGCGCTAAGAGGTTAAGACCGTCAGTTGGGGGGAACAGTTGACGACCGTCGAGATCGAGTCGATCCTCGCCACCGAGGAGCTTGTGGCCCTTCTCGAAACCGCGGAATCGAGCGGCCAGCTGCGCCAGACCGAGCTGGAAGAGGTCATCGAGCCGCTCGAGCTCGATCCGCTCGAGACCGAGGCGATCTACCAGGAGCTCGACCGCCGCGGCATCGAGCTGCTCACGGAGCCCCGGCAAGACGCTGAGCCTCCAGCGGCCGCGCAGGCGGTCGAGACGACGACCGACGCGTTGCAGCTCTTCCTGCGCGAGGCCGGCCGCCACCAGCTCCTCACGGCGGCACAGGAAGTCGAGCTCGCGAAGAAGATCGAGCGCGGCGACATGGCGGCGAAGACGCGGATGATCCAAGCGAACCTACGTTTGGTCGTCTCCATCGCGAAGAACTACCGCAACCAGGGTCTCCCCTTCCTCGACCTCATCCAGGAAGGAACGCTCGGGCTGATCCGAGCCGTGGAGAAGTTCGACTGGCGGCGCGGCTACAAGTTCTCCACCTACGCGACCTGGTGGATTCGCCAGGCCGTGGCGCGGGCGCTCGCCGACAAGGCGCGCACGATTCGCATGCCCGTCCACATCGTCGAGCGCATGCAGAAGATGAGCCGCGCGGAACGGACGCTCTGGATGGAGCTTGGGCGCGAGCCGACGCTCGAGGAGATCGCGAGTGAGGCGTCTCTCCTGATCGAGCAGGCGCGCGAGGTACGCGCCGCCGCGCGCGCCTCGACGAGCCTCGACCAGCCGGTCGGCGACCAGGAGGATGCGACGCTCGGCGATTTCGTGGCCGGCGACGACCCCCTTCCCGACGAACGGGTCGAGGGCGCCCTCCGCAGCCAGGCGCTCGCAATCGCGCTCCAGGTGCTCGGAGAGCGCGAGCGGCAGGTTCTCGTCCTCCGCTACGGCCTGGTCGACGAGGAGCCGAAGACGCTCGAGGACATCGGCAAGCGGCTCGGCCTCACCCGGGAACGCGTCCGCCAGATCGAGCTCGAGTCGTTGCGGCGTCTCGCGAATCTCCGCGAGATGCAGATGGTCGCCGCGCCGTAGTAGAGGTTCTTCTTAATCGCCGCGCAGGTAGTGCTCGAGGCCGGGAGCGGCCATCCGCAGCTCCCGCAGCGCACGCGTCTCGAGCTGGCGGACGCGTTCCCGCGTCACCCCCACGTCGCCGCCGATCTCGTCCAGCGTGCGGGCGTGGCCGCCGTCGAGGCCGAACCGGAGCGTCACGACGCGCCGCAGCCGGGGCTCGAGCTCGGCTACCGCCTGCGCGAGCTCGTCTGTGCGGGCCCGCTCCGCCGTGTGCTCGTGCGGCGCGGGAGCCTGGACGTCCTCCAGGAGGTCGCCGTAGAGGCTCTCCCCGTCACCGATGGGCAACTCGAGGCTGACGGGAGTCTCGATGAACTCGAGCAGCTCGCGCACGCGCTCCTCGGGAACGTTCGCCTCGACCGCGAGCTCCGGGAGAGTCGGCTCCCGGTTGAGCTTCTGGGCCAGCTGCCGGCGCGACCGCAGCAGGCGGCGCACTTCGTCGGCGACGTGGAGCGGTAGCCGGATCGTTCGGCCCTGGTCGACCAATGCGCGGGTGATCGCCTGGCGGATCCACCACGTTGCGTACGTCGAAAGCTTGAAGCCGAGCTTGTAGTCGAACTTCTCGATGGCGCGCATCAGCCCGATGTTCCCCTCCTGGATCAGATCGAGGAGTGGCACGTCCGCGCGCGCGTAGTTGCGCGCGACGGACATCACGAGCCGGAGGTTCGACTCGATCAGACGGCGCTTCGCGAGCTCGTCGCCGGCGTCCTTCCGGCGCGCGAGCTCCCGTTCTTCCTCACGGGTGAGGAGCGGTCCGGAGCCGATCTGGTGCACATAGAGCTTGAGCGGATCCGCCGCCGTGGCGGCCTCGGGGCGCGGTTCGGTGACGACCAGGGGCTCCACTCAGCTGTTATCGGCGTGTGAAGGTTTGGTCTTGAGCCGGATGCGAGCCGAACCACCCGCTACCCTCGGAGGGACGGCCCGGAGAACGAAGAAATGGGCCAACCAGTGCGTATGTGTGGAATAGCCGGGTACAGCCTCTCCTCGCGTAGCCGCGTCGACCGAACTTTGGCGGCGCAGGCGCTGCTCGCCGGAATTGCCGAGCGCGGCGCCGATGCAGTCGGCTACGCGTACCGCGGCCCCGGAGACGCCTATCCCGTCGTCACGAAGCAGCGCACACCGGCAAGCCTTCTACTCGAGCAGATTCGCGTGCCGGCACACGCGACGGAGTTGCTCGTGCACGTGCGCGACTACACGAAGGGCCATCCGTCCATTCCCGCCAACAACCATCCCGTGCGCCACGGGCCGGTCGTCGGAATCCACAACGGGATCATCCTCAACGACGACGAGCTGCTCGCGCAGTTCTCGTGTGCGCGCGCGGAGCCGCAGATGACAGTGGACTCCGAAGCGATCTTCGCCCTCGCCGCCCACTCCGGGAACGAGCCGCAGGCGCTCGAGGCCCTGTCCGGCGCGATGGCCACGGCTTGGCTCGACGAGCGCCGTCCCGGCGTCGTCTTCGCAGCACGCGGAGTCGGACGGCCGCTCTGGCTCGGACGCGGCCGCGACGAGGTCTTCTTCGCTTCTACCCGCGACGCCCTCGAGATCGTCGCCGAGTACGGCAGCGTCCGGCTGCGGAAGAGCGAGGTGCGGGACGGGACGTTCTTCACCCTGCAGAGCGGCCGCGTTGCCGCGACCGCGCGCTTCCGGCCCGACCGAAACTACGTCGAGGAGTCGCCCCTTCCGACGGTGCGTGCGCCCGGCGAGACCGCCCACTGCCTCGCCCGCCTCGCGGCGATCGCAGCTGCGTGACTCGCTAGCCGCGCCGTAGCGTGCCGTCGCTCGCGACGTCCACGCCGTGGTCGACGAGGTACTGGCGGACAAGGAACTGGAACGTCGACCATGCACCGCGACGCGCGTCGAACATCCGGTAGACCTGCCACTCGGTGAGAAGCGAGTCGTCCGCGCGGCGCGCCTCCGCCCAGTCGGCGAACTTCGGAAGCCGGTGAAGCTTCCGCGCCAGTCCGGCGCCCTGCTCGACCGCGCGCTCGAGCCTCTCCTCCCCCACCGGCACGTCGAATCCGGCTTCCCGAAGCGCGTTCGTCAGCGAGCCGAAGGTGTGCCAGTACAGGGACTTTGACGGGAGGCGGCCCTTGTGCTCGTCGATGTCCCTAGCCGTCGGCGGGCGGCCGAGCTCGGCGCCGAGCGAGCGGAGAAGCCCGAGCAGCTCGTCGCGGGTGGCGAAGCGGCGCGGGACGAGGCCGGCGGCGCGCTTGGCCGCGTTCCACGAGCCGAAGTGCTCGATGACGGTCTGCGGATGGACCGCGGTCTCGGGATCGGCTGCGAACTCGCGCATGGTCGGCGAGCGCCCCAGCCGCGCGGCGCACGTGGTGATCTCCGCCACGATCTGCTCGTCCGTGTAGCGCTTGCGGATCCGGCTCTGGAACTCCGCGAGCTCCTTCGGATCGATCGCGGCGAGCGCCCGGAAGCGGGCTTTCTCGGGCATGTCAACAAGTGTAGAGCAGGTTGGGGAATCCGCAAGTCGACCCGAGCAGCCATGTCTCTCTGAGCCTTCCCGTACCCTCGACGGATGCAGCGTGCCCTCTCCCCGCTCCGGCTCGAGACCGCCGTCGCGCGCGGGGTAGCCGGGCTGTCGCGACGACTCGGCAGAGGCGGCGGCACGACCATTCCGGGCAAGCTCCTCGCCTCGCTCGACCCCGGGGCGATCGACCGGCTTGCCGCTCGCCTGCCGGAGGGCAGCGCGATCGTCTCCGCGACGAACGGGAAGACGACGACGACAGCGATGGCTGCCGGAATCCTCCGGCCACTCCATCGGCTCGCCCACAACGCGGCCGGCGCGAACCTCGTCTCGGGCGTGGCCTCCGCGCTGCTCGCGGCGGACGACGCGGAGTTGGGGCTGTTCGAGGTCGACGAAGGCGCGCTGCCGGAGCTGCTCCGGCGACTGAAGCCGCGAGTCTTGTGCCTCGGGAACCTCTTCCGAGACCAGCTCGACCGCTACGGCGAACTGGAACTCGTCGCCGAACGGTGGCGCGACGCCGTTGACGATCTTCCGGGCGACTGCACGATCGTCTTCAACGCCGACGACCCGCAGCTTGCCGCGGTCGGCGCGCAGCGGGAAGGGAGCGTCGCGTTCGGGCTCGATGACCCACGAGTCGCCCGCCCCGCGCTGCAGCACGCGGCGGACTCGAAGTACTGCCTGAAGTGTGGCGCTCCCCTCGAGTACGCGGCGGCGTACGTCGGGCATCTCGGCGACTTCCGCTGTCCGAACGGTCACCACAGCCGGCCGCAGCTCGACGTCGCCGCGCGCGACGTCGAGCTGCCCGGACTGGAGCGGTCGTCGTTCCTGCTTGCGACGCCGGAAGGCTCCCGTCGCGTCGAGCTCCCCCTCCCCGGTCTCTACAACGTCTACAACGCGCTCGCTGCGGCGGCGCTCGCACGTGCCCTCGGGGTGGAGCTCGACGAGATCGTCATCGGCCTCGAGCGCTTCTCCGCGGCGTTCGGGCGGTTCGAGCGGATCGAGATCGGCGACAAGCGGCTCCTCCTGCTCCTGATCAAGAACCCTGCCGGCGCGAACGAGGCGATCAGGACGCTCGTCGACGGCGGTTCTCCGCGAGTCCTCGTCGTAGCACTCAACGACGAGATTGCCGACGGCCGGGACGTCTCGTGGATCTGGGACGTCGACTTCGAGCCACTCTTGCCCGGACTGAAGACGCTCGTCGCGAGCGGCGGCCGCGCCGCGGAGCTCGCTCTCCGCTTCCGCTACGGCGGCTTAGAGGAGGAGTCGATCGAGGTGACGCCATCGCTCGAGTCGGCGCTCGCCCGCGGCCTCTCGCTGACTCCTCCGGGCGGGGAGCTCGTCGTCCTCCCCACGTATACGGCGATGCTCGGGCTCCAACGGCTGCTCGCCGCGCGCGGCCACACGCGGCCGTATTGGGAGCGGTCGGGATGACGGCGATCCGCGTCGGTCACCTGTATTCCGACTACCTCAACATCTACGCCGACCGCGGCAACATCGCCGTCTTCGCGCGCCGGGCCGACTGGCGCGGGCACGAGCTCGACGTCACGCCGCTCGGCCTCGGCGGCGCGGTCGTGCCGGGCGCGCACGATCTCTACTACATCGGCGGCGGCCAGGATCGCGAGCAGCTGCTCGTCGCGGCGGATCTCCTGACGAAGGCGGAAGCGCTTCGCGAGGCTGTCGAAGGTGGAGCCGCGCTCCTCGCGGTCTGCGGCGGCTACCAGCTGCTGGGACGCGGCTATCGCGGCTTCCACGGGGAGGACATGCCGGGCATCGGCCTCCTCCCGCTCGAGACGGTCGCGGGCGAGAGACGGATGATCGGCGACGTGCTCCTCGAGTGCGAGCTGGAGCCCGGAAGTCGGCGAACGCTCGCCGGTTTCGAGAATCACGCCGGCCGGACGCGCCTCGACCCGGGAGCCGAGCCGCTCGGTCGTGTCGTCTCCGGGTTCGGGAACGACGGCGAGAGCGGCTACGAGGGTTGCCGCGCAGGCCGGGTGATCGGCACGTACCTCCACGGCCCACTCCTGCCGCGCAACCCGTGGATCGCGGACTGGCTTCTCTCACAGGCGCTTGCGCATCGCACGGGCGGCGAGCCGCGGCTGCTGGAGCCGCTCCCGGACCGCCTCGAACAGCAAGCGCACGAGGTTTCCGCGGGCCGCGCGCGCTCCCGCGGCGGCAAGTTCTAGGTCCGCGCCGCCTTCACGACCTTCTCGACGACCACCTTCAGCGGTTCGGGAACGTCGCCGGTGCGGTGGAAGCGCTGCCACGCCTTCTGCGGCTTGCGACCGCGGCTGCTCGGCTTGACGCCGGACACCGTCTCGAAGTCAGGCGTGAGCACCACCGTTCTCCGGCTCCCGGCAACCTCGCGGATCTGGCGGTTGACGATCCGTTCGGACTCCACCGGCCGGAAGCCGCGCGCCGCGTCGCGGTCGTGGACGACGACGTACGGGACGTCGCACGCGTTGCAGACGCGCGCGAAGAGCGGCATGTTGCCCTTGCCGCCGCATTCGAGAACGAGGATGCCCTCTTTGTCGGCGTCGACTCCGAGGGCGTCGAAGACAAGCGGGAAGATGAGCTTCTCCGTCCGGCCCTCGACGAGCACGGCGCAGCGGGCGAGAAAGAGCTCAGCGCGGTCGCTGTCGAACTCGGACAGCGCGCGGAAGCCCTCCGCCTCGGCCAGCGGCTCGGGTTGGTGCAGCGACGTCCCCGCGCTCACCGAGTGCCGGACGAGGGCGAGCTCCTCCAGCCGGTCGACGCTGAGGAAGACCGGCGCGTGCGTCGAGTAGAGGATCTGGTTCCCCCGCTGCGAGAGCGCGCGCAGGATGCTGTAGAGGTGCCGCTGCGCGTGCGGGCTGAGGTAGAGCTCCGGCTCTTCGATGAGCAGCACGAAGTGGCGGAGGTTGGAGGCGAGCAGCCGCTCCATCCCGGCGACGAGCGCGAGGCCGCCGTCGGCAGCGGCCCAATGGTGCTCCACGGACGGCGGCCTCAGGAGCTCCGCGACCTCGGCGGCGCCGCGACCTGTCGCAGACGCAGCGAGTGTCCTGGAACGAAGGTTCGCCGGCAGGAAGAGCACGGGCGGCGCGCCTGCGCGGTTGAGGTTGAGGGTGTCGGGCGGCCTCGCGTCGAGGAAGATCGTCCCCTTCGCGATGTCCGCCTCGAGATGGATGCGCCCCCCTTCACCGTCGCGCGCCACATCGTCGATCGTCGGCGGCGGTGCAGCCGCCTCGAGCAGCGTCCAAATCGCCGTGAGCACGGTCGACTTGCCGCTCGACGCCTCGCCGACGAGCGCGCAGACCGAGCCGGGGAAGAGCTCCAGCTCCCGCGCGGCGCGATACCCCTGGATCGAGACGCGGCGCAGCGGCGCGTTCACGGTGCCCAGAGCGCTCCGAGGTAGACGGCGGGATCGCCCGGCTGCCAGCGGCGGAGGAAGCGCTGCAGCGGCGGATGGAGCACGACATCGTCGAGCTCGGCCGCATCGAAGAGCCGGTGCCCGCGTACGGCCGCGTCAGTTGACGTGACGCGCTCAAGCGAGCGGCCCGAGAGATCGGCGGCGAAGATGATGTGGACGACGTGGCGGGTCGAAAGGGTGCGCTTGGGTGCGATCGAGTCGACCACCGCGACCGGGCCTTCGAACGTCAGATCCTCCCCTACGCCGACCTCCTCCTCGAGCTCGCGCCGCAGCGCTTCCACGAGACTCTCGCCGCCGTTGACGCCTCCGCCGGGCAGCAGCCAGTACTCGTCACGACCCGTCTTCTCGTGCCGGCAGAGGAGCACGCGCCCCTCCCAGCGGAGGATCGCGGAGACCCGGATGCGCGGTTCGAGCGGCATCAGCTGGCCGAGCTGCCGAAGCCCCTCTCGCCACGGAAGCTGTCCGGCAGCTCCGTAACGTCCTTCGGCTCGGACACGACCACGGGAACGACGACGAGCTGGGCGATCCGCATGCCGGGCTCGACGACGAACGTCTCCTCGAGATCGGTGTTCAGGAGAACGACCTTCAGCTCACCGCGGTAGCCGGCGTCGACGAGCCCCGGGGCGTTGACGATCGTGATGCCGTGCTTCGCGGCGAGGCCAGAGCGCGGCTGGACAAAGCCGGCGTGGCCCTCTGGAATCGCGACTGCGAGCCCCGTTCCCACGACCGCTCGCGCGCCGGGCGCGAGTTCCACCCGCTCTGACGCCGCGAGGTCGAGGCCGGCGTCGCCTACGTACGCGCGCTCGGGCAGCATCGCCTTTCCGTCGAGCCGCTTGAACGGGAGCTCGGTCACCGGACGACGAAGGGAGTGAACCGGGGCAGCTCGCGCCGCGGGAGCCGCGCGAGGACGAGAACTCCATCCGCCGTGTCCTCCCGTGCCTCGATCGGCGTGCCGAGGGCATAGAGCTCATTGAGACGCGAGCCTTCGCTGTACGGGACGAGGAGCCGCACGAGCTCGAACCGCTCGGCGAACCGCTCGGCGATCCGTGCTTGCAGCTCGTCGAGCCCCGCGCCCGTGAGGGCCGAGACGGGCAGAGCCTCGGGATAGCGATTGTCCAGGCGACGCCGTCCGGCCGCGTCGACCGCGTCGATCTTGTTGAGGACGAGCAGGCGCGGCAGGTCGTCCGCCCCGATCTCGTGGAGTACCGAGTCGACGGCCGCGATCTGCTCGACGAGCCGCTCCTCCGACGTAGATGCATCGACGACGTGGACCACGAGATCCGCGACGAGCGTCTCCTCGAGCGTCGCCGCGAAGCCCTCCACAAGCTGATGCGGGAGGCGCCGGACGAAACCGACGGTGTCGGTGACGAGGTAGCGCCGGCCCTCGTGCTCGAAGCCGCGCGTGGTCGGGTCGAGCGTCTCGAAGAGGCGGTTGCGGACCGAGACTCCGGCGTCGGTCAGCGCGTTGAGCAGCGTCGACTTGCCCGCGTTCGTGTAGCCGGCGAGCGCCACGGTCGGCGTCTCGCTGCGCCGGCGCTCTTTCCGGCGGACCTCGCGCTGGCGGCTGAGACCCTTCAGGCGGTCACGCAGGAGCGTGATCCGGCGACGAGCCAGCCGGCGGTCGGTCTCGAGCTGGGACTCGCCGGGGCCGCGGGTCCCGACGCCGCCGCCGAGACGCTCGAGGTGCTGCCACATCCCCCGCATCCGCGGCAGGTTGTACTCGAGCTGCGCGAGCTCGACCTGGAGCTTTCCCTCGGCGCTCACAGCGTGCTGGGCGAAGATGTCGAGGATCAGTTGGGTGCGGTCGACAACGCGGGCCTGAAGCGAGTTCTCGAGCGTCCGCTGCTGTGACGGGCTGAGCTCGTCGTCGACGACCAGCACTTCCGCCTCGGCGTCACCCCACGCGACTTTCAGCTCCTCGAGCTTCCCTTTGCCGACGAAGGTGCGCGGATCCGGGTGCGCCCGGTGCTGGACGATCTGACCGACCGGCTCGACGCCTGCAGTTCGCGCGAGCTCCTCGAGCTCGGCGATCTCGTCCTCCGGATCGGCACCGGGTGGGAGCACGGCGAGGACGAGCCCGCGCTCGGGCTCGGCAGCCGACGAGCGATCGGGCTGTTTCACCGTCATTCGGGCGTCATTATGACTCTTGCCGTGCCGCCTCCCGACCTCGCCGCCCGCACGCTCGAGCTCGTCGACACTCGCTCCGAGAGCCGCGCCGAGCGCGAGGCGATGGAACTCGTCCGCTCGCTCCTCCCCGGTCCCGCGCTGTACGACGACGGCGAGGCGATCGTGTGGGGAGATCCTGCGGCGCGGGTCGCCCTCGCCGGCCATGTCGACACGGTGCCGGAGCAGGCGAATCTGCCCGGCCGAATCGAGGACGGCGCCGTGCACGGCCTCGGCGCGAGCGACATGAAGGGCGGCGTCGCCGTAATGCTCGAGCTCGCGCGCGCGGGTGCTGCGGCGAGGTTCGTCTTCTTCACGCGCGAGGAGGTACCCGTCGAGGAGAGTCCGCTCCCCGCCGTCTTCGAGAGCGGCGTACTCGCGCGCGTGGAGCTCGCGGTCGTGCTCGAACCGACGGACTGCATCCTCCACGCCGGCTGCCTCGGGAATCTCCAGGCTCGGGTCGAGTTCCATGGCGAGAGCGCGCATTCGGCGCGCCCGTGGACGGGGCAGAACGCGATTCACGCGCTCGTGGCAGGACTCGCGCCGGTGGCTGCGCTCGCGCCGCTCGACGTCGAGCTCGACGGCCTCGTCTATCGCGAAGTGCTCAGCGCCGTGCGCGTCGACGGCGGATTGGCGCAGAACGTCGTCCCGGCGCTCGCGTCCGCGGAGCTCAACTTCCGGTACGCGCCCGGGCGTTCACGCGGCCAGGCGGAAGCGAGGCTCAGACAGCTCGTCCCGGCCGGGGATCTCCACGTCCTCCACAATTCTCCCGCCGCGCTACCGGTGCTGACGAATCCCCTCGTCGAGCGGCTGCGCGAGCTCGTGCCCGACGTCGCTCCCAAGCAGGCTTGGACACCGGTCGCGCAATTCGCCGAACAGGGCATCGACGCGATCAACTACGGGCCTGGCCTGACGGCGTACGCCCACAAGGTGGACGAACAAGTCCCGATTGCGAACCTCCACGCGGCGTACGACACGCTGGCTAGGTTCCTCTCGTGATCAATCCCGTTCTTGCCGACATGGCCGCGTATCCGTTCGTGCGGCTCGAGGAGGAGAAGCGCCGACTGCTTGCGGCCGGCGTCGACGTCATCGACTTCGGCAAGGGCGACCCGAACGAACCGACGGATCCGATGATTCGCGAGGCGCTCGTCGCAGCCTTGCCGGAGCGCGCGCCCTATCCGCTCGCGCAAGGACTGCCCGAACTGCGCAACTCCGTGGCCGGCTGGGTGGAGCGCCGCTTCGGCGTTTCCCTCGACCCCGACACGGAAGTCGTTCCGACGTACGGCTCGAAGGAGGCGATCTTCTCCCTCGCGCAGGTGCTCGATGTCGCGGGCGAGGTCGTCGCATTCGGCGAGCCGGCGTATCCGGTCTACGAGCGCGGTGCGCTGTTCGCGAGCGCGTCGGTGAGGACGTTGCCGCTGCGGCGCGAGAGTGGCTTCCTCCCGGATCTCGCGGAGCTCGACGACGACGTCGCGCTCGTCTGGGTGAACTATCCGCACAACCCGACCGGCGCGGTCGCGCCCCGGGACTTCTACGACGAGCTGGCGGAGGCGGCTGCGCGGCACGACTTCGTGATCGCCTCGGACGAGGCGTACACCGAGCTGTGGTTCGACGAGGCGCCGCCATCCGCGCTGCAGTCCGCGGACCGGTCTCGCATCGTCGCGTTCCACACTCTGAGCAAGCGGTCGTCCATGACCGGCTATCGCTCGGGCTTCGTCGCAGGCCCGCTGGAGATCATCGCTGCGTTGAAGGCGTATCGACCTACCGTAGGCACGGCGCCGCAGGAATTCGTGCAACGGGCGTCGGTCGTGGCGTGGGACGACGAGCGTCATGTCGACGAGACGCGCGCGCGATACCGCGCGAAGCGGGACGTACTCATCCCCGCGATCGAGGCTCGCGGCTGGGAGATCGTGGCGAGCAACGCGACGATGTACCTCTGGACGGTCGGGCCGGATCCGGACGTCTTGCTCGAGCGCGGGATCATCGTCTCGCCGGGCGAGATGTTCGGGGGGAGCGGCGAGGGGTACATCCGGTTCGCGCTCGTACCGACCCTCGAGGAGTGCGAGCGGGCGGCGGAGATCATCGGAGACCTTCCGTGACGGTGGACGAGACGATCGCGGCGCTCGACCGCGGGGAGATGCGCGTCGCCGAGAAGCGCGACGGCGAGTGGCAGGTCAACGAGGAGGCCAAGGCCGCGATCCTCGAGTACTTCCGCGTGCGGAAACTCGAGCCGATCGAGGTCGGGCCGTTCGAGTACCTCGACAAGATCCCGCTCAAACGCGACTACGCCGAGCGCGGCGTGCGCGTCGTACCGCCGGCGACGGCGCGGTACGGGTCGTTCCTCTCCCCCGGCGTCATCCTCATGCCGAGCTACGTGAACATCGGCGCGTGGGTCGGCCCGAACACGATGGTTGACACGTGGGCAACGGTCGGTTCGTGCGCGCAGATCGGCGCGGACGTCCATCTCGCCGGCGGCGTCGGGATCGGCGGCGTGCTCGAACCACTCCAGGCGCGGCCGGTGATCGTCGAGGACGGCGCGTTCGTCGGCTCGCGGTGCATCCTCACCGAGGGTGTCGTGATCGGGGAGCGGGCGGTACTCGCGCCGAACGTCTCGTTGACGGGCTCGGTACCGGTGATCGACGTGACCGGCCCGGAGCCGGTCGAGCATCGCGGCTATGTGCCGCCGGGCGCGGTCGTCCTGCCCGGGACGCGGGCGAAGGAGTTCCCCGCGGGGACGTTCCAGGTCGCATGCGCGCTGATCGTCGGCTGGCGGAGCGAGCAGACCGACCTCAAGACGAGCCTGAACGACGTGCTGCGTGAGTTCGAGATCGGCAGCTAGCTAGTCGTCGAGCGGCTCTGCCGGCCCGGTCAGCCAGGCATTGCCGTCCTCCAGCCGCACAGTGAGATCACCGCCCGGGAAGTGGACGAGCACCTCGCCCGAATCGTGCGTCGCAGCGGCGACCGCGACCGCGCTCGTCCCCGACGCGGACGTCTCCCCCACGCCACGCTCCCAGACGCGCGCCGTCACCTCGCCGGGCCGCTCGACGCGCGCGACCTGGACGTTCGTCCGCTCGGGGAAGCGTGGATCGGTCTCGAGAAACGGCCCGATCTCGCCGATCCGCTCCGGGTCGCCCACGACCACCGCGTGCGGGTTTCCGACCGACACGGCCGTCAGCTCGACGCCGGCGACGACTTCCGGAGCGGAAACCTCGACCGCGCCGAGCTCGGATTCGTACAGGCCGGCGGCTACCCGCCGCACGGCGACCTCCAACGCGCCGACGTGAACGCGGACTGAGGACGACCCACTCTGGCTCATCAGCCAGGCAGCGGCGATCCTCGTCCCGTTCCCCGACATCTCCGCGTGGGAACCGTCGGGGTTGAGTATCGCGATCGTTAGGTCGTCCCCGTCGACGGCAAGCACTTCGACCACGCCATCCGTGCCCACTGCGTCGGCCACGGCGGCCGGCCCGTCATGGACGAGGTAGACGTTCCCGTGCGCGTGCCAGCGTGACGATTTCAGCGGCGGTCTCCTCCGGCGAGCGGTCGGCAGCGACCATAACCAGACCTTCGACGCTGCGCATCCACTTGCGCTGGTACGCGGCGTACCGGCGCGTCCGGGCGACTAGCGCGTCGATCGCTTCCTTGGGTTCGAGCGAGGCGACCTCGTCGAGCCCGATCACCTTCCGCGCGGTCGCCGAGAGCTCGCCCCCGAGTGCTGCCCGCACCTCCTTCTCGACGCCGAGCTCGAACATCCGGCGCGTTCGGCCGACGATTCGCTCCTCGAGAACATCTTGGGGCACGTCGAGGCCGACGACGACCGTCGGATGGCGCCAGCCGCCCGAGAACAAGCGGTCATTCCGGGGCACGAGCGACGTGCCGGCCTCGGCGAGCTCGAGCGCGCGCACGATCCGCCGCCGGTCGTTGGGATGCAG
Organism: uncultured Actinomycetes bacterium; assembly: GCA_963737515.1. Classification (GTDB taxonomy): domain Bacteria; phylum Actinomycetota; class Thermoleophilia; order Gaiellales; family Gaiellaceae; genus Palsa-739. Next base: position 482,894 of record CAVTSV010000001.1, read on the forward strand.
CCGGTCAGCGGCGGGAGCGTCGAGCTCGCGCAGGCGCGTGTGCGCCGCGTCGGGGCCGGACTGGTCGTAGAAGCGGCTCCAACGCTCGCGCTCTCCAGTCTCGGGGGCAGGCGGAAGGTCGAGCTCGGCGAGCGCCGCGCGGAAGTAGAGCCCTGTCCCACCCGCGACGACCGGAGTGCGACCGGCGGCGAGGATCTCGTCGATCGCCGCGTGGGCGAGCGGCGCGTACTCCCCCACCGACGACTCGTGAGTGAGCGGCCACATTCCTACGAGGCGTTCGTGGTGCGGCGAGCGGTTCGTCAAGATCGGCAGGCCGTCGTAGACCTGCCTCGCGTCGGCCGAGACGACTTCCGCAGGAGTCAGCTCGGCGATGGCCGCGGCGACGTCGGACTTGCCGCTCGCGGTCGGACCCAAGACCCCGAGCACGACCATCTATCAGGCGCTTGCGAGAGCGAGCTGCGCGCCGGACAGCGTCGTCGAGGTCGCGCTCGCGATCCGGACGGAGACGACCTCCCCCGGCTCGCTATCGCCGGAGAAGTTGACGGTCGTGTTGCGGCGGGTCCGCCCGCGGAGCAGGTCGGGCTCGGTCCGGCTGCGACCCTCGACGAGAACCTCTTCCACGAGACCGATCCGGTCGCGGTTCCGCTCCGCCGCACGCCGCTGCACGAGGTCGACGAGGCGTTGGATCCTCTCACGCTTGACCTCCTCCGGAACCTGGTCGGCCATCGCGGCCGCCTCGGTCCCGGCCCGCGGCGAGTAGACGAACGTGAAGGCGCCGTCGAAGCCGACCTCGTCGACGACGGCGAGGGTCTCTGCGAAGTCCGTCTCCGTCTCGCCGGGGAAGCCGACGATGACGTCCGTCGTGAGGGCGAGGTCCGGAATCGCTGCGCGCAGATCGCCGACGAGCTCGAGATAGCGCTCGCGGGAATACGTCCGCCGCATCGCCTTGAGGAGCCGCGTCGAGCCGGACTGGAGCGGCAGATGCGCGTGCTCGCAGACCGCAGCGCACTCCCCCATCGCCTCGATCACGTCGCGGCGGAAATCCTTCGGATGCGGGCTCGTGAAGCGGATCCGGTCGATTCCCTCTGTCGAGTCGACGGCACGCAGCAGTTGGGCAAACCCCGAGCCGACGTCGCGTCCGTAGGAGTTCACGTTCTGGCCGAGTAGTGTCACCTCGCGGACGCCGTCCGCGGCGAGCCGCTCGATCTCGGCCAGGATGTCCCCCGGGCGCCGCGAGATCTCACGCCCGCGCACTGCCGGGACGATGCAGTAGGAGCACACGGAGTTGCAGCCCATCGAGACCTGCACCCAGGCCTGGAAGCGGCGCGCGCGTCTCGCCGGCAAGCCGGCCGCGAACTCCCGCTCCTCGGCCGTGCCGAAGTTGGCGCGCGCCACGCCCTCGCCGCCGGCGCCGAGCCAGTCGCGCAGGTGCGCGATGGTGCCCGGGCCGAATGCGACGTCGACCTGCGGATAGAGCGTGAAGATCCGCTCCCGCTGGGCTTCCGCGTAGCAGCCGCCGACGGCGATGACCGTCTCGGGCCGCTCGCGCTTCTGCTTGGTCGCGTTTCCCATGTGCGCGGCGAACCGCTGATCGGGCTTCTCCCGGATCGTGCACGTGTTGAAGACGAGGACATCGGCATCGTCCGGCGAGAGCGCCTCGCCGAGACCGAGCTCCTCCAGTGCGCCCTTGATCCGCTCGGAATCGTGGGCGTTCATCTGGCAGCCGAACGTCGTGACGTGGTAGCGGCGCATCGCAGGAGAGTAGCCAGGCGCCTACGCGGCCTGGATCGGAGAGTCCTCGTCCGCCGCAGCAGCGACCGGCGCGCCCGGCGGGTGATTCCGCGCCACCTCGACGGAGCGACTCTCCCGGATCACGGTGACTTTGATCTGACCCGGATATTCGAGCCGGTCCTCGATCTCCCGCGCGATCTCGTGCGCGAGCAGCGCCGCCTCGTCGTCGTCCACCGCACCGGGACTGACGATGACCCGGATCTCGCGGCCGGCCTGGAGCGCGTAGACCTTCTCGACACCGGCCTTCGACGCAGCGAGCTCTTCGAGTGCCTCGAGCCGCTTGATGTAGTGCTCGAGACCCTCCCCACGCGCGCCTGGCCTGCTCGCGGAGATCGCGTCGGCCGCGATCACGAGCACCGCCTCTACGGTCTGCGGCTGGACGTCGTGGTGATGCGCCTCGACCGCGTGCACGACTCCCTGCGACTCGCCGTAGCGGCGCGCGAGCTGAGCGGAGATGAGCGCGTGCGACCCCTCGACCTCGTGCGTCATGGCCTTCCCGATGTCGTGGAGCATCGCCGCGCGCTTCGCTGTCTGGACGCTCGCGCCGAGCTCCGTGGCCATGATCCCCGCGAGATGGACGACCTCGAGCGTGTGCTTGAGCACGCTCTGGCCGTAGCTCGTCCGATAGCGAAGCCGGCCGAGGATGGCGACGAGATCCTCGTGGAACGGACCGCAGTTCGCCTCGAAGACGGCCTCCTCACCCGCTTGCCGCACGAGATCGTCGACTTCGGATTTCGCGGCGTCGTACGTCTCCTCGATCCGCGCCGGATGGATGCGCCCGTCCTCGATCAGTCGAAGCAGGGTCACGCGGGCGATCTCTCGCCGGAGCCCGTCGAACGAGGACAGGACCACGGCGTGCGGCGTGTCGTCGACTATGAAGTCGACGCCGGTGAGGTGCTCGAGAGCTCGGATGTTGCGTCCTTCCCGGCCGATGATCCGTCCCTTCATGTCGTCGGACGGAAGCTCGACGACGGTGACGGTCGTCTCTGCGGCGTGACTGGCGGCGACTCGTTGCAGCGCGCCGGCGACGAGGTTGCGAGCCCGCCGGCTCGACTCCGCCCGCGCTTCGTCGTCGAGCATCCGGACGCGGCGTGCGAGCTCGTGACGGACCTGGGCTTCGCCCTTCTCCAGGAGGCGGGCGCGCGCCTCCGCCTGCGTCATCCCGGCGAGCCGCTCGAGTCCTTCGAGCTCGGCCGCCAGCGCTCGCTTCAGCGCCTCTTGGAGGCTGCGCAGGTGGGTCTCCCGGTCGGAGAGGCCCTGGTCGCGCCGCGTTAGCTCGCCGAGCCTCTGCTCGACTTCGAACTCCTTTGCGAGAACACGCTCCTCGATCATGAGCACCTGCTGGCGGCGATCTGCGAGGTCCGCTTCGCTGTCGCGTCTCCCCACGCCAGTCGCCCGGAGCAGCGCGACCGCAACAGCGGCGAGGACGACTCCTGCGGCGATCCCGATGGCGAGTCCGATCCCGATCAGCACGGCAGGCTCCTCGGTAGCTGGCGAGCCGCTAAACGCGGCCGTTTCAGCCGGCGTCTGACCTGCGCTGCTCTTCCGGGCTGTTCGTCCTACGGCGGGCGATTGCTCGCGTACGCCGGTGCGCTACCCCGCGGGAGTCCTCCAGCTTCCCGAGCCTCGAGTGGTCGTCAGCTTTGAAACGGTTTCGGAAAAACGGTGTGTGCAGGAAAAACGTCGGATGGAACGAGATGGATCGTACCGCGACTCAGAGCTCTCGCGCAACCGACGCCGCGAGATCCTCGAGTGTGTCGCGCGAGAAGCCGCGCGCGGCTAGCCGCCTGAGCGCCGCCGGAGTCGCGTCCTGCGCCCGCAGCGCACGCCGCGCGCGTTCGCTCTCCGGCTCGAGCGCCTCGATCGCGTGGGACGCCGCCTCGGAGGAGATTCTCCGCTTCCTCAGATCGGCACGGATCGCCCCGTTGCCGTAGCCGCGCCGAGCCAGCTCCGCCGCGCGACTCTCCGCGACCCGGGCGTCGTCGACGAGGCCGGCCGCCTCGAGCGACGCAAGTGCATCGGCTCGCGCCGCTTCAGAGACGCCGGCCTCCGCGAGGCGCGCCTCGAGCTCGCCGCGCGACCGATCTCTCGTCGCCAGCGCCCTCGTCGCGCGGCTCACCGCGTTGTGCCGCCGCAACTCGCGTGCGAGGAGCCGTGCCGCCTCTCGATCGAGACGGCACCCGACCCTGATCTCCGCGCGGACGACCGCAGCTGTCGGAAGAACGCGCCACGGTTCGCCGTCGAGCTCGACTTCGACCCTGGCACGCTTCCGCTCCCGCAGAGCAGTGACTGTCGGGGTCACGCCTCCGCTTCGGCCGTCGCGAGCGCCTCCGCCGCGATCTCCGCCTTGCCGTTGCTCTCAGCCGTAGCCTCCTCCGTCGAGACCGGCAGGAGCCGTGCCGAGACGACCTGCTCCGGCCCGAGATCCGCCTGAATCTGCTGGAGGATTTGCTGCGTCACGTCCGGGTGCTCGCGCAGGAACGCGGTCGCATTCACGCGGCCCTGCCCGAGCCGCTCGTCGCCGAAGCTGAAGTACGAGCCCGACTTCGCGACCACCTTCCGCTCGATGCCCGTGTCGAGGACCGTGCCCTCCCAGGAGATCCCGGAGCCGTAGATGATGTCGAACTCCGCCTGCTTGAACGGCGGCGCGACCTTGTTCTTCACGACCTTGACGCGGACGCGGTTGCCGTACGCCTCAGCTCCCTCCTTCAGGGTCTCGATGCGGCGGATGTCGAGGCGGACCGACGAATAGAACTTCAGAGCGCGGCCGCCCGGCGTCGTCTCGGGGCTGCCGAACATGACGCCGATCTTCTCCCGCAGCTGGTTCGTGAAGAGGCAGATCGTGTCTGTGCGGTTCAGCGTGCCGGCGAGCTTGCGGAGCGCCTGGCTCATGAGCCGCGCCTGGAGGCCGACGTGGCTGTCGCCCATCTCGCCCTCGATCTCCGCCTTCGGCGTCAGGGCCGCGACCGAGTCGATGGCGACGACGTCGAGCGCACCGGACCGGATGAGCAGCTCGCAGATCTCGAGCGCCTGCTCGCCCGTATCGGGCTGGGAGACGAGGAGGTTGTCGATGTCGACGCCGATCCGCTTCGCGTAGGCCGGATCCATCGCGTGCTCGGCATCGATGAAGGCGCAGATGCCGCCGCGGCGCTGGGCCTCGGCGATCACGTGGTAGACGAGCGTCGTCTTGCCCGAAGACTCCGGGCCGAAGATCTCGACGACCCGGCCGCGCGGCAGCCCGCCGATCCCGAGCGCGAGGTCGAGCGCGAGGGAACCGGTCGAGACGGCGCCCACCGAGACCGCCGCTCGGTCGTTCATCTTCATGACCGAGCCCTTGCCGAACTGACGCTCGATCTGGCCGAGCGCGACGTCGAGTGCTTCGTGCTTGTCCACCTATTCGCCTCCTACGGTCGATCCGCCGACGTTCATTCCCAGAGCCACCGAATGGAGGACGCGGTACTCCGCGCCCCCTCGGCCAAGCTGTGACAGATAAGCAGCCGCATCGGACGGAACGAACGTTCGACTCGGCGGCGGCTCCGGTCGCAGTCCCGGACGCTCACGCCACCGGGCAACCGTGACGTGCGGCAGCCACACGCGCCTCTCGCGCTCGTAGACGCCGAGCCGCTCGAGCCGGCCCTGGACATCGTCCGCGAGAGCTGCAGCGTTCCCCCCGGCATCGTCGAGGACGACCATCCCGACGCCGCGCGTCTCGCGATACCGCACGGGCGTGAGCCGAATGTCCGCCGCGCCGCAAGCCGCAGCCCGCAACGCACCGACGATCGCATCGAGCTCCGCCGCCGGGCGATGCCCGAGGAACGCGAGCGTGACGTGCAGGTGGTCGCGCGCGAGAACGCGAACCTCGTGCAGTTCAGCACGCTGCCAGCCCTCGAGCTCCTCGAGAGCGTCGTCGGGCAGGCGCAGGGCGAGAAAGAGCCGCAGCCGTTCATCGCTGCCCACGCTAGAGGTGGACGTTGGACAGCTCCGTCAAGACTCCGTGCCGAGTTCCAGGAACTGCCGGAGCAGATGGAGCGCGGTGACAGTTGCCCGTGCCCGCACCTGCGCGCGCTCCCCGGGAACGTCGAGCGTGCGGGCGCGCGAGCCGTCCGGCCCGCTCACGTGGACGTGAACCAAGCCGACCGGCTTCTCCGGAGTTCCGCCATCCGGCCCCGCGACACCCGTCACGGCGACCGCGACATCGGCGCCGAGCCGGCGCCGCGCGCCGTCCGCCATCGCCTCGGCGACCTCCGGCGAGACGGCGCCGTGCTCGGCGAGCAACTCCCCGGAGACGTCGAGCTCGGCGGTCTTCACGGCGTCCGCGTACGCGACGACCGACCCGACGAAGCTCGCGCTCGAGCCGGGAACGCTCGTCAGCCGCGCCGCAACGAGGCCCCCGGTGCACGACTCGGCCGTGGCGAGCCGGAGGCCGCGCGCCCGCGCGAGCGAGAGGACGTGCTCCTCCACCCCGCCTTCGTCCCGTGCGAAGATCCACTTCTCGAGCCGGGCCGCCAGCTCCCCTTCGAGGACGTCGGCGCGTGCCTCGGCGCCCGGCTCGACGACGAGATCGACGTGGATCTCGAACTCCCGCGCGCAGATCGTCGCCTCGACGCCGTCGCCGTCTCCCCCAGCCTCCTCCAGCGCGCGCGCGACCGCCGACTCGCTGACGCCGAACAGCCGGAGGATGCGGCGGCCGGGCGGCGTCGTGCGGGCGAGCAACTCCCGCACGAGATCGCTCGCGAGCGCGTTCGGCCAGAGGCGTTGCAGCTCGCTCGGCGGTCCCGGGAGAACGACGACGACGCACCCGCTCGGCGCCCGGAGGACGAGTCCCGGCGCGGTACCGGCGAGCCCGATCGAGATCGCCGGCTCGGGGCGTGTCGCCTGCTTGCGCACTCCGGTCGCGAAGTCCGCGTACGGCCGTCGCGTCCGCTCGGAGAACGCCCGCGAGACGGCCCCGATCTGCGCCTCGAGCTCCTCGTCGACGACAAGCTCGAGACCGGCCGCCCGCGCCAGGATCTCGACCGTACGGTCGTCGTGGGTCGGGCCCAGCCCGCCCGAGACGAAGCACGCGTCCGCCTCGAGCCCTTCGCGGAGGACGACTTCGAGCTCCGCCGGACCGTCGCCGACGACAGTGATCCGCGCAGGCTCTAAGCCGTGCTTGAGCGCCTCGGCGGCGAGAAACGGGCCGTTCCGGTCGGTGCGCTCGCCGCGGACGAGCTCGCTGCCGGTGACGACGACCGCTGCCCGCGGGCGCGCGGTCACCCGCCGAGCAGCGTCACGCCCGCCGAGCGCGTGATGCGGACACCCCCCGGCGTCCGGGAGGAGACGTAGAAGCGCGTCCCGGTGAACCGCTCCACCCTGCCGGGCGTGAGCGTGCCGCTGAAGAGGAGCTGTCCCGTTCGCGAGTCGCGCCGGACGATCACGAAGGTGCCGCTCTCAACGCCGTGGAGGACGAGGCCGGCAGCCGGTTTGTGGTGTTTGTCGAGCGCCGGGACGTTGGTCGTCGAGCCGCCGTAGCGCCACGCGGCGAAGACGAGTGCCGTGAGCACGGCGATACCGGCGAGAGCGAGCACGACGGCCCGCCGCTCGATCGCCCGGTCCCGCCGAGTCCGGCGCGGGCGGCGCGGGCGTTGCACGGGCGGATCGTCCTCCCACTCCGTGTTGCGGAAGCGGGACGCGTATTCGTCCACGTAGATCTCGCCGTCGAGCCCGAGGTAGTCGGCGTACGCACGGAGAAAGCCGCGCGCGTACGTGTCGGCGGGGAGAGAGTCGAAGTCCTCTTCCTCGAGCGCGCGGATGTACTTCGCGCGGATCTTCGTCGCGAGCTCGATCTCCGGGAAGCCGATTCCCTGCCGCTCGCGGGCAGCTCTGAGGCTGTATCCGATCTCGAACATGAGTCCAGTCTACGAGTCAGTGCTCGAGCCGCAAGAGAAGCTCGTAGAGGCCGACGGAGATCGAGGGGGCAAGCGTGAAGCAGATCCCGGCCACGGTGAGGATCCGAGCTGCCCTGACGCGACGAGTACCACCGGCTTGATCGAGCGTCCGCGCCACGACGCCGCGCGCACCCCGCTCGAACATGATCGCCGCGAGGGAGGCGATGGCAGCGACCGGGATCGCCCAGGCGGCGTCGAGAAGCACCGCTCCGGAGATCCTCCGCGTCAGCTCGACGGCGACCGGGACGACCACCACCGCGACGACGCCGCAGAGGACTGCGAGCGTTGCGCGGTGATTCGACCGCCGGGGCTGCGAGAAGCTTTGAATCCTGACGGCCAACTCAGTGATCCATTGTAGGCGGACGGAGGACGGCGAACTGATCCGTGATCGCAAGAGAGGAATTGCCGAAGCGGTAGATCGCCGCCGGCCGGCCGCCCCCACTCCCGTAGTGTCGCCGCTCGCCGGTGTCCTCGAGCAGGCGGCGGCGCAGGAGCACACGCTGGAGATTCGTCGCCGTGACGTGATAACCGAGCGCCACCGAGTAGATGTCCCGGAGCTCGGCGAGCGTGAAACGAGGCGGCGCCAGCGCGAAGCCGAGGTTCGTGTACGAGAGTTTTGCGCGCAGCCGCTCGCGGGCGCTCAGGAGGATCGTCTCGTGGTCGTACGCAAGCTCGGGCAAGTCCTCGACCGGATGCCAGCGCGTGTCCTCCGGGATGCGCGGGTCGACCCCCGCAGGCACGAGGCCGAGATACGCGGTCGCGAGCTCCCGTCCCGCCGGGTTCCGCAGAGGATCGCTCAGCGTCTCGAGCTGCTCGAGGTGGGAAAGATCCTTGACGTCCACCTTCGCGGCGAGATGCCGTCGCACCGACTCCTCCAGCGTTTCGTCGGCGGCGAGCGCGCCACCGGGTAGCGCCCACGAGCCCGCGTACGGCTCTCTCCCGCGCTGCCACACCAGAACCTGAAGCTCGCCATCCCGCACCTGGAGCACGGCTGCGAGCACCGCGTGGGCGGCGGTTTTCGCCTGGGAGTCGGCAACCGTGTACACTCGCTGTAGAGGTTATCGCTCGTGAGGCAAAAACGCCACCCTTCCGACCTTGTCGTCGTTGGAGCCGGAATCGCCGGCCTCTCCGCTGCCCTCGCGGCGGCCGACGAGGGCTCCTCCGTCACCGTCCTCGCGAAGGCGTCCCACACCGCTTCGAACAGCTACGCCGCGCAGGGCGGCGTCGCCGCGGCGGTCGGAGACGGCGACGACCCCGCATTCCATGTCGCCGACACGCTCGCGGCCGGACGGGGAATCTGCCGGCCGAGCGCTATCGAGCTGCTCGCCGAGGCGGCCCCCGAACGCATCGGCTGGCTCCACGAGCTCGGCGCAGAGTTCGACGAAGGCTTGTCGCTCGAGGGTGGGCACTCGCGCCCGCGCGTCGTCCATGCCGGCGGAGCGGACACCGGTCGGCACATCGCCGACGTCCTCACGCGGCGGGCGAACGAGCATCCCCGGATCAGGATCGAGGAGAGCACGCGCGTCGTCTCCCTCGCGCCGTTCCGAGGCACGGTCGTCGTTCTGGCGACCGGCGGGTACGCGGCTCTCTGGTCACGCACCACGAATCCGAGCGGCGCGACGGGAGAGGGGCTCCTCCTCGCCCACGCAGCCGGAGCGGATCTCGCGGACCTCGAGCTCGTCCAGTTCCACCCCACCGCTCTGCGCGACGGCAACGGTCACGACGGCTTCCTCCTCTCGGAGGCGCTGCGCGGCGCGGGAGCCACACTCCTCGACGGCGACGGCGCGCGGTTCGTCGACGAGCTCTCGCCGCGGGACGTCGTCGCTCGCGCGATCGACGCGCGCGCAGGTGCCAGGCTCGATCTCCGCGAGATCGAGCGCGACCGCTATCCGACCCTGATGGCGACGCTCGAACGCGCCGGGTACGCGCCTGCCGACGAGCCGATTCCCGTCTCCCCCGCCGCCCACTACGCGATCGGCGGCATCGTCACCGACCTCGACGGGCGCACGACCGTGCCCGGGCTCTACGCCGCCGGAGAGTGCGCCGCGACCGGCGTGCACGGAGCGAACCGCCTCGCGTCGAACTCCCTCCTGGAGTGCCTCGTCTTCGGACGGCGCGCCGGCCACGCGGCTCTCGACGGCCCGGCGTTCGACGTCGACGCGTCGCCGCTCGAGGTCGCCCCGGACGCCGGGGCCGCGCTCTGGCGTGACGCGGGGTTGATCCGCAACGCGGCCGGCCTGCGGCGCCTGCTCGATTCACCGCATCCGCTCGTGCGCCTCGCGGCCGCGTCGGCGCTCGCGCGCGAGGAGAGCCGCGGCGTCCATTTCCGCGACGACTTCCCGGTCGACAGCGACGCGCTCGCGGGCCACTTCGTCGTCCAGCCCGGCCGCGACCCGGAGCTCGAGCAATGGAGCTGAGGCAGGAGGACATCGACCGTGTCGTGACAGTCGCGCTCGCGGAGGACGTCGGTGCCGGCGACGCGACGACTCTCGCGCTGGTGCCCGAGGACGCGCGCTGTCGCGCCGAGCTCCTGCTCGAGGAGCCGGGCGTGGTGTGCGGCGTTCCTCTCGCGGAGGCGGTATTCCGCGCCATCGATCCGGCCGTGACCGTCGAGGCAGCGCTCGAGGAAGGCGCCGCCGTCTCCGGCGTGCCGGCGCTCGTAGCCGTCGTCGCAGGACCGGCGCGCGCGATCCTCACCGGCGAGCGCGCCGCGCTCAACCTCTTCGGCCGCCTCTCGGGGATCGCCTCACTCACGCGCCGCTTCGTCGAATTGACCGACGGCACGTCCGCCCGGATCCTCGACACGCGCAAGACGACTCCCGGCCTGCGGACGCTAGAGAAGTACGCGGTGCGATGCGGCGGCGGCACGAACCACCGCTCCGGTCTCTTCGACGGGATCCTGATCAAGGAGAACCACATCCGCGTCGCCGGCGGCATAACCCAGGCGTTAGCCACGCTCAATGGCCGCGCCGACGGCCTTCCCGTCGAGATCGAAGCGGAGACGCTCGACCAGGTGCGCGAGGCGGTCGCGGCGGGCGCGCCGCGGATCCTGCTCGACAACATGAGCCCGGAGCGCGTGCGCGAAGCGGTGGCCGAGGTCGCCGGCCGCGCCGAGCTCGAGGCGTCGGGCGGCGTCTCGCTCGCAACGGTCCGCTCGTTCGCGGAGACCGGCGTCGACTTCATCTCCGTCGGCGCTCTCACCCACTCCGCCCGCTCGCTTCGCGTCTCACTGGAGGTCGCATGACCGTCGCAGCATTTACCGAGTTGCACGAGGAGGTACGCGCGCTCGCCCGCGAGAAGGATGCGGTGATCCTCGCGCACAACTACCAGCGCCCCGAGGTGCAGGACGTCGCCGACTACGTCGGGGACTCACTCGGGCTATCACGCCAGGCGGCCGCGACGGACGCCTCGACGATCGTCTTCGCGGGCGTCCACTTCATGGCAGAGACGGCGGCGATCCTCAGCCCGGAGAAGACCATCCTCCTCCCCGACCTCGATGCCGGGTGCTCGCTCGCCGCGACCATCGACGCCGGGCAGCTGCGCGCGTGGAAGGCCGAGCACCCGGGCGCCGTGGTCGTCTCCTATGTGAACACGACCGCCGAGGTGAAGGCGGAGAGCGACTACTGCTGCACATCCGGCAACGCGAAATCGGTGATCGACGCCATCCCTGCCGACACCGAGATCCTGTTTCTGCCGGACATGTACCTCGGGCTCTGGCTCGAGAAGGTGACCGGGCGGAAGCTCGAGATCTGGATGGGCGAGTGCCACGTCCACGCTGGGATTCGTCCCGCCGACATCGAGCGCTGGCAGGACGAGGCGCCCGACGCCGACCTGCTCGTCCATCCCGAATGCGGGTGCGCGAGCCAGGCGATGGCGTTCGGGAACGAGCGAACGCACATCCTCTCGACCGAGAAGATGATCGACTACGCCAAGCGCTCGCCGAAACAGCGGTTCCTCATTGCGACCGAGACGGGGATCATCCACCGGCTGCAGAAGGAGGCGCCGGGCAAGCGGTTCGAGCCGGTGCGGGACGACGCCGAGTGCCGCTACATGAAGGTGACGACGCTCGAGAAGGTGCGCGACTCGCTCCGCGACAACAAGTACGTCGTCACGGTCGAGCCCGAGCTCGCCGAGAAGGCACGCCTCGCGATCGACCGCATGGTCGCGATCACGTAAGTACTCCTATTGTCTGACGTACGGCTTGCCGTCGGCGGCCGGAGCGACCGTCCGCCCGATCACGCCGGCCACTGCGATCAGCGTGAGGATGTACGGCAGGGCGTTGAACAGCGTCGCGTAGCTTGCCGAGTAGACCTGCAGACGCAAGCCCATCGCTTGCGAGAAGCCGAAGAGGAGCGCAGCGGCGAACGCGCCGGCCGGCCGCCAGTTGCCGAAGATCATCGCCGCGAGCGCGATGAAGCCGGCGCCCTGGGTCATGTCGAAGAGGAAGCTCCCGTTCCCGATCGGGCCTTCCGACAAGTACATGCCCCCGATTGCCGCAAGAACGCCGGAGAGGACGACACAGCCGTACCGGACCGCGTAAACGTTGATCCCGACGGTGTCCGCCGCCCGCGGGTGCTCGCCGCACGCGCGGATGCGCAGGCCGAGCGGCGTCTTGAAGAGCACGATGTACGAAACGATGACGAGCGCGAAGCCCGCCCACGTGAGGACGTTGAGATCGCCGATCGTTCCCGCGAGGAAGTACCCGAGACCGTGCGAGCCGTTGGGATTGAACGACAGGCCGGGGACTCGAAGGTTCGGCAGGAGCGAGACACCGTTGGGGATCGGGTTGTTGTTGTAAAGCGTCACGAAGAAGTAGCCGGTTATCCCCACGGCGAAGAAGTTGACACCCGTGCCGCCGACGATCTGATCCGCGCGAAGGTTGATGGCGAAAAAGGCATAGACGAGCGCGATGAGACCGCCGGCAGCCATTGCGACGCCCAGGCCGACGACCCACGAGCCGCCCTTGTCTGCGCCGTAGATGCCCCAGAAGGCGCCCATCAGCATCATCCCTTCGAGGCCGATGTTGATGACTCCACTCCGCTCGGAGAACATGCCTGCGAGCGCGCCGAAGACGAGCGGCGTCGCGAATCCGAACGTCTGGGCGATCAACGTCGGGTCGAAGACGGACGCGAGGTTCCCGGTGCTCGACCTGGTGGCAAGGAGGCCTAGGGCGATCCCGAGCATGCCTGCCGCGACCGCTCCCCAGCCGAGGCGGCGACGCCCGCGCGCCACGGTCCACACGCCAAGAGCCGCCGCGACGATCCCGGCGATTACCGGCCACGTAACTCCTCGCGTCTCGATCGGCGGGATTGCGAGGAAGGCGGCGAAGACGCCGAGGACGATCCCGGCGTAGCCGGTCAAGGATGCGTCGCGGAGGCGGGTGCTGAGCGGGTTGTCGAGCCGCGTCGTCCAGGTGTTCATGCAGCGGGCTCCGGCGCGCTCGGCCGCTTCGGCAGCGACGACGTGCGCAACTTCTTCCGCGAGTTCCAGACGTAGAGGATCAGGACGTCGGCGCCGACGAAGAGCACGACGAGGCCCTGGATGATGAACGTGAAGTCACCGCCGGCCTCGGCGCTGACGACCGGGTTCGGGATTCCCTGGAGCCCGTGGTTCGTCCCATAGAGAAGGGCGCCGAAAAACACCGCGCCGAACAGCGTCCCGCTTGCCGTGTTGCGGCCGAGCAGTGCGACGGCAATGCCGAGGAAGCCGATCTGGCTGACCCCGACGTCGAGTGCTCCGAATTGGTGAAGGAAGCCGAGCATGTCGACCGCGCCAGCAAGGCCGGCGAAGGCGCCGGAGATCGCCATCGCGCGGATGAGGTTCTTCTTGACGTTGATGCCGCCGTACGCAGCGGCATCGGGGTTGAAGCCGACGGCCTTGATCTCGTAGCCGAGGGTGGTCCGGTTGAGCATGATCCAGAAGAGGACGATTGCCCCGAGCGCGATGAACAGTCCGTAGTCGACGCCCTGGGAGGCTCGCGTCCCCCAGAACGTCGGGAGCTGTGCGTGCTGCGGGATGGGGTTGGAGACCGGATTCGTCGGCTGGTTCGCGATCTGCAGCGGCCCGCCGTCACCGAAGATCCACGTCGCGGTCCACACCGCGATCCAGTTGAGCATGATCGTCGAGATCACCTCGTGCGCGCCGACGGTCGCCTTGAGGACGCCGGCGATTCCCGCCCAGGCCGCTCCCGCGAGGGTTGCACCGCCGACCGCGATGAGAATGTGCGGGAACGTCGGCAGACCGGCTAGGTCATAGCCGAGCCAATTAGCGACCATGAGGCCGACCAAGTATTGGCCCTGGCCGCCGATGTTGAACATCCCGCAACGGAAGGCGAACGCAACCGCCAGGCCCGTGAGGATCAACGGGGTCGCCTGTAGGAGCGTTTGCGTGAGGTTGTAGGCGGCCGCAGCGGGCGCCCCGCCGGTCAGGGCGAGATTCGTGGTCGGATGCGCGAACCAGTTCAGACCCGCGCCGTCGAAGATCTGGTTGTAGGCACGCAGCGTGTTGTGGATCCGCGTGCCGATGCCGCCGTGTTGTGTCGCGACGATCGCAACGCCGCCCATGAGGAAAGCGACGACGACCGTCGCGATCGGAACGAGGATCCCGCCGGCGCGTTGCTTCAGCGCCAAGCGAGCCGCGAGCGTGCCCGGCGCGCCCGTCTCGGGCGGCGGCATCGAGCTCGGGTTGTTCGTCGTCTCCGGCTCGCTCATGCCGCCGTCTTCTCCTTGCCGCCGAGCATCTCGAGGCCGATCTCCTCCTCGGACACCGCACCCGTGTGCTCGCCGACGAGCTGACCCTCGTACATGACGAGGATGCGATCGGAGAGCGACAGGATCTCGTCGAGCTCGAGCGAGACGAGCAGGATCGCCCGGCCCTCATCGCGCTCTGCCACGAGCCGCCGGTGCAGGTATTCGATCGCGCCGACGTCGAGCCCGCGCGTCGGCTGGGCGGCGATCAGAACCTTCGGGTCGCGGTCGACCTCGCGCGCGGCGACGAGCTTCTGCTGGTTGCCGCCGGAAAGCCCGCCGGCCCGCGTGAGCGGACCGCCTCCGCGCACGTCGAAATCCTTGATGAGTCTCTTCGCGCGCTCGACCATCCGCGCGGGGAAGATCCAGCCCCACTTCGCATCTGGCGGCTTCGCGTAGTCGTGGAGGGCGACGTTCTCCGAGATCGTGAACTCGAGGACGAGGCCGCGCCGCTGCCGGTCCTCGGGGATGTGCCCCATCCCCGCGTCGAGCGCCTCGCGCGGCGTTGCGTCCGAGATGTCGCGACCGTCGATCGTGATCGTGCCCTGTTCGACCTTTTGGAGGCCCGTCAACGCGTCGATCAGCTCCGTCTGGCCGTTCCCGTCGACTCCGGCGATGCCGACGATCTCTCCCGCGCGCACGTCGAACGACACACCGCGCACCTTTTCGATCCCGCGGTCGTCCCGGACACGGAGATCCTTGACGTCGAGCAACACGTCGCCGGGCTGGGCCGCCGACTTCTCCACGCGGAGGAGGACTTCCCGGCCGACCATCGCCTTGGCGAGCGACGCCTCGGTCGCGCCTTCCCGCGGCACCGTTTCGATCGTCTTGCCGCGGCGGAGAACCGTGATGCGGTCGGCGATCTCGAGCACCTCGTTGAGCTTGTGGGTGATGAAGATGATCGACTTGCCGTCCGCCTGGAGGTTCCTGATGATCTGGAAGAGCTCTCCCGCCTCCTGCGGCGTCAGCACCGCCGTCGGCTCGTCGAGGATCAGCAGGTCGGCGCCGCGGTAGAGCGCCTTCAGGATCTCGACGCGCTGCTCCTGGCCGACCGTGATGTCGCTGACGAGCGCCGCCGGCTCGACGGCGAGGCCGTACTGCTGCGAGAGCTCGCGCACTTTCCGCTCCGCCCCGCGCTCGTCGAGGAGAAGTCCCTTGCTCGGCTCGACACCGAGGACGATGTTCTCGGCGACGGTCATCACCGGGATGAGCATGAAGTGCTGGTGCACCATCCCGATCCCCGCCTGAATCGCCTCGCGCGCCGATGAGAACGAGACGGGCTTCCCGTTGACGCGGATCTCGCCTCCGTCCGGGCGGTAGAGCCCGTAGAGGATGTTCATCAGCGTCGACTTGCCGGCGCCGTTCTCACCGAGCAGCGCGTGCACTTCGCCGCGTCGAACTTCGAACGAAACCTGGTCGTTCGCGACCACGCCGGGGAACTCCTTGCGGATCTCCCGCATCTCGAGGACGAGGTCGTCGGCCTGGTGGTCGCTCATCGCGAGAGGAAAGAGAGGGCGGGCTCGAGGCCCGCCCTCTCTGGATTGCGTCTTCCTAGATCAGCTGCACTTGTTGTGGGGACAAGCCGCCGGCGGCTTCAGCGTGCCGGCGATGATCTTCGAGCGATACGAGCTCATCAGGGCCTTCCATGACGACTGAACCTGCGGGCTGATCTTGCCGACGCCGACGCCCTTGTTCTTGAGGTTCAGGAGGATGTTCGTGCCGCCCGCGAACTTGCCGAGCTCGGCACTCTCCACGGCCTTGAAGACGCCCACGTCGGTCTTCTTCAGCGCGCTCGTGAGGATCCGCTTCGCGACGCCGTACTCGTCCGCGTCGACGCCGATGCCCCACTTGTTGAGCTTGGAGGCCTCCTTGAGGGCGCCGTCACCGCAGAGACCGGCGACCTGGAAGACGACCTCGGCCCCCTTGTTGATCTCGTTCTGCGCGATCGTGGCGCACAAGGACTCCTGCGTGAAGCTCCCCGAGTACTGCACGAGGATCTTCGTGCCCGGCACGGCCTTGTCGGCGCAGTACTTGTAGCCGGCGATGTAGGAGTCGACCGGCGGGATCTCAATGCCACCGGCGACGCCGATGATCTTCTTGCCCATGCTGTTGGCCATCTCGGCCGCGAGCACCCCGACGAGACAACCGCCTTCCTGCGTCGCGTATGTGATCCCGAGCTCGTTCTTGAGACCGCCGACCGCCGAGACGGGGTCGTCGGTGATCGCGAATTTGACGCTCGGATACTGCTTCGCGTACGACTCCATCGTGTCGCCGAGCAGGAAGCCCGCCGCGACGACGACCTTCGCCCCGTCACGAATCGCCGTGTTGTAGTTCGGCTGATAGTCGCCTGACGAGTGCGAGACGAGCGGAATGGCGTCGCCGTGGAACCGCTTCGCCCAGCGGTTCAAGCCGGCGAGCTGGTTCTTGTTGAATCCGTTGTCGTTGAAGCCGGCGACGTCGCTGACGAGCGCCGCCTTGTAGGGCGTGGCCTTGGCGGCCGCAGGCGCCTTAGAAGCGCCGAGCGAGCCACTGATCACAACCGCCACGACAAGTGCAACTGCCCCCGCTGCGAGCATCCAGCGTGAAACCCTCACGTGCCCTCCTCGTTCGGAATAAACCCGGTCGGTGACGATCCTAGTCCTATCTCCGACGAGGAGGAAGAGGAGCAGTTAGCTAGTCGGCAGCGGCGGCGTACGGGTGGTACTGGCTTTCGTCGACGAGCACCCTCCGCGGCTTCGAGCCTTCGTAGCCGGAGACGATTCCGCGCCGCTCGAGCATGTCGATGAGCCGTCCCGCGCGGGTGTACCCGACCCGCAGGCGCCGTTGGAGGAGCGAGACGGAGGCGGTCTGCGTCTGGAAGACGATCTCGATCGCCTTGTCGAGCAGCGGGTCGTCGTCCGGGTCGAACTCGCCGTGGTCGGCGGAGTCGTCCGGGTCCGCGAAGACCTCCGGCAGCTCGAGATAGCTCTCGTCGAGCTCCTGCTCGCGCTGGCGCGTCTGCTCGACAACGAGGGCGATCTCCTCCTCCGAGACGTACGCGCCCTGCACGCGCTGCAAGCGCGACGTACCGAGCGGCTTGAAGAGCATGTCGCCCTGGCCGAGGAGGGATTCCGCGCCGCCGGTGTCGAGGATGACGCGGGAGTCGGTCTGCGACGAGACGGCGAACGCGATCCGCGACGGGACGTTCGCCTTGATCATCCCCGTGATCACGTCGACCGAGGGCCGCTGCGTTGCGAGGACGAGATGGATGCCGACGGCCCGGGACTTCTGCGCGAGCCGGATCACCGCATCCTCCACGGCCTGCGGCGCGACCATCATCAAGTCGGCGAGCTCGTCGATGACGACGAGGATGTACGGGAGGGTCGGCTCGCCGCGCTGGCGGAGGGCGCGATTCGCCTCGTTGATGTTGCGTGCCCGCACCGACGAAAGGCGCTCGTAGCGGCGTTCCATCTCGGCGAGGCAGTTGGCGAGGACGGCGCTCGCCTCCTTCGGGCTCGAGACGACCGGCGTGAGCAGGTGCGGCACCGACTCGAAGTGGCTCAGCTCGATCCGCTTCGGATCGATGAGGATCATCCGCACCTCGTCGGGCGTTGCACGCAGGAGAACCGAAGTGAGCAGCGCGTTGAGGCAGCCGGACTTTCCCGAGCCGGTCGTGCCGGCAATCAGGAGGTGTGGCATCCGCGCGAGGTCCGCCCAGACGGCCGCGCCGGAGATGTCCTTCCCCAGCCAGACCGAGACGGGACTCGCGGTCGATGGCAGCGGCTCGAAGATGTCGCCGAGGGTGACGAGGTTCGGCGAGAGGTTGGGAAGCTCGACGCCAACGGCCTGCTTGCCGGGGATCGGCGCGAGGATCCGGATCTCGGTCGTTGCGAGCGCGTACGAGAGGTCGTCCTTCAGCGCGGCGACCTTCGCGACCTTCGTCCCCGGCGCGAGCTGGAGCTCGTACCGCGTCACGCGCGGGCCGGAGATCTGGCCGATCACCGCTGCCTCAACCCCGAAGTGGGCAAGCGTCTGGACGAGCAGCTCCGCGACGCGCGCTGCCGCCTCCCCCGACTCGTCGCCACGCGCAGGCGACATGTGGAGGACGTTCGCATCGGGGAGCGTGTAGACGACGTCCTCGGACGTGACCTCGTCGAACAGCGTCGGCGGCTCCTCGACGAGAGCCGCATGCTCAGTCGGAAGAACGGCATGGGGCGGCGTGCCCGCGACAACGTCCGGGTACGCGGCGACGCCGTCCACCGGCGGTGCGCGAACCGGCTCCGGCATCCGCGCAGGCTCGGGCCAGTCGGCCGCATCGCGCCGGCGCCCACGCGCCTTCTTCGCCGCGCCGTGAAGCTCGCGCCCTGAACGGCGGAGGATCGCGCCGAGCGATGCGCCCGAGAACAGCAGCGAGCCGATCAGGATGAGGACGGAGCCCAGCAGGAGCGAGCCGGTCGCACCGATCGCCACCCTGACCGCGCCGCCGAGCAGTCGGCCGACATAGCCGCCGTGATCCTTTCCGAGCGTGATCATCAGGCCGCCCGCGAGCACGATGAGCCCCGCCCGGAACGGCCGCACTTCGACGAGCGCGCTGCGCGTGACCATCAGCCCGCCGAGCACCGTGAGCAGCACGGGAAGCCCGTACATCGCGACGCCGACGAGACGGTGCAAGCCGTCGCCGAGCCACCCGCCGACGTACCCGCCGTTCCAGCCGAAATAGATGACGGCGGCGAGGAAGAGCCCGAGCGCGGCCGAGCCGAGCCCCCACAGTTCCGGGTGCTCGTTGCGAGGGCGCGAGCGCTTCGTCTGCGTCTTCTTGACGCGGCTCGGGACCCTCGGGCGCAGCTTCGACTTCCGCTTCCGCGGCATAGGAGCCGGTTCGCCGCGTGGCGCGCCGTTCCTTTAGGGAAGCGGGATCTCGGCGACAAGCATCCCGTAGTACGTCGGCGCCGCGTAGGCGAGGACGTTCGCGCGCGCGGCCCCACCGACGGCTCCCTGCAGGACGAGGAGCTGCCAGAGCGAGTCCGCCTTGCCGTCCTCGACGAGCTCGGCGAGCGGGAGAAAGTCGAAGCGGTCCGACGCGAGGATCTCCTGCAGCAGCGCGTCGTACTGCGCCGCGGCGGGATCGAAGCCGTACGGCCCGTCGGGGTCGTGCGCATGGCCGTGGTCGGCGCTCGCGATCAGGGCGACACGACCCGGCAGAGCGGCGATCGCCCTTCCGAGCTGGACGTGCTCCACGAACGGCCGGTCGCGCGCCGGGGCAACCACCACGACCTTTGGCGCTCGCACGAACTCGAGCGGGATCTCGGCTCCCCAGTCGAGTGGGAACTCCGCCGTCGCCGCATCGTTCCCGCCGTACGAGACGCCGAGAATCGGTACCGGTGCCTCGAGGAGCGCGGCGGCGGCGGCGCGGTCCGTCTCGTGCTCCCCCACCTTCCCGCTCGTCACGACGGCGAAATGGCCCTCGACATGGACGGAATGCGGCGTGACGACAACCGCGACGCCGGGCGTGGCAGCGGCGGCGCGCCGGCCGAGCTCCTCCATCCCGGGACGGAGCTCGGGCGCGAGGTCAACGTCGCCGTGCGGCGCGATGCAGGCGAAGACGAGGCTCACGGGAGGGACGCTATCCGCGAGACGAGGAGCTCGAGGAAGCGATCCGCGTCGACGTCTAATCCGACGTCGGCGTTCCGCGGTGCGTCACGTACGAGCCAGCGGTCGACGACGGTGCGGCCGTCGCAGTGTTGCGAGCGTGTCTCGATCTCGACGTTGCACTTCAGCGTCTCGACGAGTGTCGGGTCGATGACGTGCGCGACGGCCATCGCGTCGTGGATCGGCGCGCCGTCGAAGCGGTACCGCTGCCGGTGGAACTCGAGGAAGAAATCGGCGAGCTCCGCGACGAAGCGTCCCGCCCGGCCGGCATCGCGCAGGCGGTCGGCGTGCGCAGGCCCGAACAGCGCCTTGTGCGTGACGTCGAGACCGATCATCGTGACCGGAATCCCGCTCCCGAACACCGCTGCCGCCGCCTCGGGGTCGACAAACGCGTTGAACTCGGCCGCGGGAGTGACGTTCCCCTCGCCGATCGCTCCACCCATCCAGACGATCCGCTCGGGGCGGATTCCTCGTTCGAGCCAGTGCGCGACGTTTGTCAACGGCGCGGTCGCAACGAGCACGACTCCCGGCTCGAACCACTCCCCCGGATCCGCATCGACCGGACGAGCCGAGGGCTCGGGCAACTCGGGCCCGTCCAGGCCGGACTCCCCGTGGACATGCGCGGCAGTTCGTAGCTCCCGCCGCAGTGGCTTGTCGGCTCCGGCGATCACGGGGATGTCGGCGCGCCCCGCGATCTCGAGGGTCACGAGCGCGTTGCGCGTCGTCTTGTCGAGCGTCTGGTTGCCGGCGACCGTCGTGACGCCGAGCAACTCGAGCTCGGGGGAGGCAAGCGCGAGCAGGATGGCCATCGCGTCGTCGTGGCCCGGGTCGCAGTCGATGACGACCGAGATGCTCACAGGAGCGCATCCACCTCCTCGGCGGTGGGGAACGAGCTCTGGGCGCCGGGGCGTGAAGCGGCGAGCGCGCCGGCTATGCAGGCGCGGCGGAGCGCTTCGGCGCGCTCGCGCCCCTCGAGGAGCGAGACGACAAGACAGGCGGTGAAGGCGTCTCCGGCGCCGGTGCCGTCGACCGCCTGCACAGGCGGCGGCTCGGAGCGAGCGATCTCCCGGCCTCCATCGAGCAGGACGGCTCCCTCGGCCCCGAGCGTCAGGCAGACGAGCCCTGTCCGGTCCCCGAGCGCCTCGAGCTCGAGCCGGTTGACGATCGTCAACTCGGCGTCCGGAGCCCCTTCGCGCGCGGGCGCGGCGTTGAGGAAGAACCGCGGCGCAAGCTCGGCAGCGCGCGCGACCGTCTCCTGTGGGATCTCCTGCTGGCAGAGGACGGCATCCGCGTCGCCGAGGTCGACGTCCTCCGGCTGGAGAGACGCATTCGCGCCCGGCGCCACGACGATCGTCGTCTCGCCCGCCGCGTCCACGGTTATCTCAGCGATGCCGGTCGGAGCGCCGCGCACGATCCAGCCCTCCCCCACGCCTGCCTCGCGCAGGCCCGCCAGCGCCTCGTCGGCGAAGCCATCCCCGCCGACGCAGCCGATCATCCGCACCGCGGCGCCGAGGCGGGCCGCTGCGACGGCCTGATTCGCTCCCTTGCCGCCCGGCCCGCGGGAGAAGGACGCGCCCGTCACGGTCTCGCCCGGCCGCGGCAGCCGCTCGGCGCGCACAACGAGGTCGAGGTTGATCGAGCCGACGACCGTGAGCCTGGGAGCCGCCACAGCGCGAGCCTAGACTTACGAGGAGTGTGACGGGACAGCCCCATACGGAGTCGTCGAGACGATCCCATACGCGGGCGGGAAGCCGCACGTGATCGTGCGCGGCCCCTGCCGCGCGAGCTGGAACGCGAGCGGCTAGACCTCGACGATGACGGGCAGCACCATCGGCCGCCGGCGCGTGCGGTCGTAGACGAGGCCGCCGAGCGCGTCGTGCAAGTGCTCCTGGAGGAGCTTGATCTCTGTGACATCGTCGCCGAGTAGTTCGCGGAGGACCCGGTCGGCCTCCTCTCGCAGCTCGTCGAGCAGCGGCTCGGCCTGCTCGCCGAAGCCGCGCGCGATCAGCTCCGGCGGAGCGGTCAGCCCGCCGCCGTCCTGCGCCGCGAGCGTGGCGACGACGATGAGGATGCCGTCCTCCGAGAGCTTGCGACGGTCGCGGAGCGCGACGTCGTGGACATCCCCCACCCCGAGCCCGTCGACGAACGTCACACCGGCGTCCACCTGGTCGACGATCTTCGGCACGCCGTCGCGCAGCTCGACGACGCTGCCGTTCTCGGCGAGGATGATCCTGTCTTCGGGTACGCCTCCCTCGCGGGCGAGCTGGGCGTGGGCGGCAAGCATCCGGAACTCGCCGTGCATCGGCATCACGGCCCTCGGACGGGTGAGGCCGATGATCGTGCGGAGCTCCTCCGCCTTGCCGTGGCCGGAGACGTGCACGGGCGCGTTGTCCTCGTGCAGCACTTCCGCGCCCATCTTCGCGAGCCGGTTGATTGCGTCGTGGACCCGCAGCTCGTTCCCGGGGATCGGCTTCGCGGAGATGATCACGGTGTCGCCGCGCTCGACCCGGATGGACTGATGGTCGTTATAAGCGATCCGCGTCATTGCGGACATCGGCTCGCCCTGGCTGCCGGTGCAGAGGATCAGCTGCTGGTCGCGCGGCAACTCGTTGAGATCCTGCGGCCGCATGATCGCCTCCTCCGGCACGTCCATATAGCCGAGGCTCCGCGCGATGTTCGCGTTCTTGCGCATCGAGCGGCCGACGAACGCAACCTTCCGGCCACACTCGACGCCGACGTCCGCGGCCTGCTGCATCCGGTGGACGTTCGACGCGAACGACGAGATGAGGATCCGGCCGGTGCGGCGCGGGAAGAGCTGGCGGAACGCCTCCCCCACGACGCGTTCAGACTCCGTCACGCCGGCGCGCTCCGCGTTCGTCGAGTCGCCGAGCAGCAGATCGACGCCGAGGCTGCCGATCTCCGCCAGCCGGCCGACGTCGGTGCGCTGGCCGTCGACGGGCGTGTGGTCGAGCTTGTAGTCGCCGGTGTGGACGCAGCGGCCGCCGGGAGTCTCGAGGACGACGGCGGCGGCGTCGGGAATCGAGTGCGCCATACGGATGAGCTCGATCCGGAACGGACCGAGCTGTACGGATGTGTCGCCCGGCATTAGCTCCCGAAGCTGTGCGGCCTGGCCGAGCCCGTGCTCGTCGAGCTTCGACTTGACGAGAGCGAGTGTGAGGCGCGTCCCGATCACGAGAGGCACGCGCACCTCCCGCATGAGGTAGGGAAGCCCGCCAACGTGATCTTCGTGCCCGTGCGTGAGGACGACCGCGCGCACCATCTCCTCGCGCTCACGGAGATAGGAGATGTCGGGCAGGACGAGGTCGACGCCGAGATGCTCGTCGCGCGGAAACGCGAGACCTGCGTCGACGACGACGATCGAGCCATCCGCCTCGTAGACGGTCATGTTCTTCCCGACCTCGCCGAGGCCGCCGAGCGGAATGATCCGGCAAAGGCCCATCACCGGAGTCTAGGGCGCCCTACGCGGAGGCAGCGGCGAGCAGGCCGGAGCGCTCGAGGCAGGAGCGAACCTGCGCGAGCTCGGCCTCGTCCGCCTCGACGAGCGGCAGCCTATGGCCGCCGACCTCGTGACCGGTCAAGTTGAGCGCGGCCTTGATCGGGATCGGATTCACCTGGATCCGCAAGAGCTCGTACGACGGTTCCATCTCCTCGTGTGCCGCACGCGCGGCCTCGACATCGCCGGCCCGGTACAGGCGGATCATCTCCGCGATCTGGTTGCCCCAGAGATGCGCTGTCACCGAGATGACGCCTCTCCCACCGAGCTCGAGGAAGGCGAACGTGTTGGGGTCGTCGCCGGAATAGAGATCGAGCCGCGTCTCCTCGGCGATGAACCGCGCCTGCGCCGGATCGTCGATCGCCTGCTTCACGGCGACGACGTTTCCGATCTCCGCGAGCCGCGCGATCGTCTCCGACTCGATGTTCACGACGACGCGCGACGGGATGTTGTACGCGATGACGGGCAGCGTCGTCGCGCCGGCGATCTCCTCGAAGTGCCGCACGATCGCCCGCTGCGGCGGCTTGTTGTAGTACGGCGTCACGACGAGAATTCCGTCGACGCCGAGCTCCGTCGCCATCTCGGTCAGGTGGACGGAGTGCGCGGTGTCGTACGTACCCGTGCCGGCGATGACGGCCGCGCGCTCGCCGACCGTCTCCACGGCTGCCGCGAAGAGGCCGAGCTTCTCCTTGTCGCTCAGCGTCGGCGACTCGCCCGTCGTGCCGCAGACGACCAATCCGTCGGAGCCGTTGTCGACGAGGAACGTGGCGAGCTGGCGAAACTGCTCGCTGTCGACCGAGCCGTCGGCGCGGAACGGCGTCACCATCGCCGTGAGAACGGAGCCGAGCATGGGCATCGGCCCCGATTCTACGCCGCGAGCAGAGATCCTCGGCCCGCGCCCGCGTTGACGAGGCTCAGGACGCCGCGCGTGACGCGCTCGAGCCGGTCGGCGCGCTCCGGGGTCAGGACGTCGCAGACGAAGTCCCAGTGGAGGGAGACGACCCGCCCCGGCTCGGGTGGCTCGACGAAAGAGCGGCCGTCCGCACGCCAGCGCACGCGCCGCAGCGCCGGCTCGCCGAGGCGGAGCACGTCGTTCTCCCAGAGCAGCGGCGGCGCGAGGACGTCCGCCTCGTCCCCGTCGACGCGCGACGACGAGCGCGGCAGTCGTGCGGCACTGGTCGAGGACGTGGAGCGGCTGCTCGACCATCCCGCCGCGCAGGAGGCCGAGCCAGGGATAGACCGCGAAGACGTGGAAACAGTGGTGCGGAACCGCGCCGGACACGGCGATCGTCCCGATCGTCTCCTCCGCCCTCCCGAGCCGCCCGTGAAAGCGCTCCTGGACGTGGCGCGCGAGCGCGTCGCCCGGCACGCGGGCCAGAAGCGGGTTGCCGACCCAGTACGCCTCGACGACCCGCGGATCGAGCGGATCGTCGATTCCGTTGCGCTCGGCGATGAGCGTCAGGTACGGCCACGCGCCGTCGAACGTGCGCGCGAGCTCCCCGAGCCCGCCGTCGCTCTCGCCCGCGTCGCCGTACTCGAGGAGCGTGCCGGGACTGTCGGCGCCGCAGAGACCGAGCGCGTTCGGCGGGTAGGCATAGCGCGCGAAGAGGAGCGCGCCCGCCGCATCGCTCACGTCACGCCCACTTCCTCCGGCCGCCGCCGCAACCCGAGCCCCGCGGCGAGCAGCGTGCCGATGACGATCAGCGTGATCCCGACCGGATTCACGCTCGCGCTGTCGAACGCACCCGAGAGCGCAGCCGTGATCACGGCGCCGAAGACGAGCACTGCGGTGACGTCGATCGCGCCTGCCCGGGCGAGCGCCGCGTACCACGTCGCCGACGTAGGCGGTGAGGATCAGGCCGGTGAGCACGATCCAGCGCCACTGGGTCAGGCCGAGCGACGTGAACGTTCCCATCTTCCCGTCGACGGCGAGCCAGCCGAAGAGCAACGCGGTGCCCAGACCCATGCGCGCCGCGGCGAGCGTGCGGGACGACATGCCGGCGAGGAGCTTCTTCACGACGATGACCTCGACCGACCACAGCAGCGTGGCGCCGAGGATCATCGCCTCTCCTTCGCCGAACTTGACGGTGCCGACCGCCGGCACGAGGAATGCCTGACCCGCGATGAGCAGCGCGATCGCGAGCGATGTGCGGGAGGCGGAACTTCTCCCGGAGCAGCGGCACGGCGAGCAGCGCCACCCAGATCGACGAGCGTCTTCTGGATGAACGACGCCTGCGTCGCCTCGGCGCGCGCGAGTCCCTCGAAGAAGAGGACGAACGGGACGCTGCCGCCGATTACGGCGACGACCGCCAGTCCGAGCCAGCGCGTCCGCGAGGAGATCGGCGCCGCCAGCGGAGCCGTGTACATCGTCGGCCGCGCCACCGCGAACACGATGAGCAGCACGCCTGCGATCGCGTCCTTCGCGGTCGTGTAGACGGTCGCGTCGGTGAAGTGCGTCACGGCGTGGCCGTTGACCCAGATCGAGACGCCGCTGATGCAGGCGGTGGTGAACGCGAGGAGGATCCCCGCTCTCCGGCCGGTCATGATGCGACTCCTTCGGTTGTGGTTGGCAGATCGAGAAGCTCTACGGGGATGCCGAGGTGGAGCAGCACAGCGTCGCCGGCCTGCGCTTCGGGGAGAAACCCGAGCGACACGATCCGGCCGTCGCCGAGCCGCGCGGCCCGGGCGCCGTCCTCGTCCCAGACCTCGCTGAGGTACGCGACAGAGCCGATGCACATCAGCGCGACGACCTCGACCTCGACACTCTCGAGGATGACGCCGGCTGCCTTCGGATCGTCGATGCTCGTCGAGAGGGTCGTGGCGACCTCGGCTCCTTCGGCGAGCGTGCCGCGGGAGGCGTCGACGAAGTGCTCACGGAAGTGCTCCGGCGTGAAGTGCGAGAGCGCGCCGAGGCGTACCTCGATTCGGGTGACGCGGAGGGCTCCGTCGGCGCGCGCGACCCCCTCGATCTCGCGCATCAGGTCCTGCATCAGAGCGCGCTCGTGCATCAGTGCGCCTCTTCCAGTTCGGCGAGGATCGCGTCGACCAGACGGCCGACGGCCTCTTCGACGGCGGGCGTCAGGGACGCTCCGGCCTCGAACTCCGCGCCTTCGATTCCGTGCACGACGACGCGCGGCGGCAGCTTCCCGAGCGCGCGCGCGAGCTCGATCGTCTCCGCGAGCCCGATCGCGTGCGTGGACGAGCGGAGCGCGCGGGCGGGGATCGTGGTCTCGCCCGCGTCGAAGCGGTGGAGCGTTCCGGCGGCGGCCCCCGAGGCGACCGTGTCGACGAGGATCGCCGAACTCGCCCCCTCCCACGTCTCGATCAGACGGCTCGGCTCCTCGTCGCACGACGCGACGACGACGCCGGCGGGAACTACGTCGCGGAGCCGCGCGGCGACCTCGACGCCCGCTCCGTCGTCGCCGCGGAAGGCGTTTCCGATCCCGATCACGACGGTGCCGCTCATCGTTCGATCTGGAGGTCGAGGAAGTGCGTCGCGCAGGAGATGCACGGGTCGTAGTTGCGGATCGTCTGCTCGCACAGCCGGCGCAACGCCTCGTCGTCGAGGCGCGTGTTGCGCGCGACGACGTCGCGGAGGTCGTCCTCGATCGCGAGCTGGTTCTGCGAGGTCGGCGGGACGATCTTCGCGTCGAGGATCGTGCCGTCCGCGTCGATCCGGTAGCGGTGGTAGAGGAGGCCGCGCGGCGCCTCGCTGACGCCGTAGCCGGTGCCCGCGACCGGCTCGACGGGAACGGCCGGCGCGTCGGGCTCCTCGTACTCCTCGATCAGCCGCAGCGACTCCTCGCAGGCGTGCACGAGCTCGACGCTGCGCACGACGATGCTGCGGAACGGATCGCGGCACTCCGGCCCGAGGCCCGCTTCTGCGGCTGCCGCGCGCGCGCCGGGTGAGAGCCGGTCGTGCGTGAGCGTGTAGCGCGCGAGCGGGCCGGTGAGGTACGTGCCGCCGCCGCGCAGCTGCGACTGGAGCGCGTTCGAGCGCTCGACGTGGAGCTCCTCGAAGTGCTCGTCGTACTCCGCAGGGTCGAGATCGAGACCCGCGCTGGAGACGATCCGGCCGCGCTCGATCGCG
Organism: uncultured Actinomycetes bacterium; assembly: GCA_963737515.1. GTDB lineage: Bacteria > Actinomycetota > Thermoleophilia > Gaiellales > Gaiellaceae > Palsa-739. Next base: position 510,590 of record CAVTSV010000001.1, read on the forward strand.
TACTCGTCCGGCCGGCTGAGCGCGACGAGGTCGCACTCCACCGTCCGCTCGGGGAAGTCGAGACCGGCCGTCCAGCGCACCGTCTCGAGCGCAGCCTCGCGGGCGCGCTCGAGCGGGTCGACGAGCGTCCGCAGCTCCCGCTTCGACGGGACGCGGTAGAAGCCGCCGACCCGGACGTTGATCGGGTGGATCTCACGGCCGCCGACGAGGGCCATCACGTCGTTGCCGATCCGCTTGAGCGCGAGGCCCGCGCTCGACCGCGGCCGGCGCGACCTGGGCGAGCTCGATCGCGCTCTCGTAGCCGAGGAAGTCGGGCGCGTGGAGCATGTAGATGTGGAGCGCGTGGCTCTCGATCCACTCGCCGCAGTAGAGGAGCCGCCGCAGCATCCGGATCGGTTCCGCCACCTCCACCCCGCAGAGGCTCTCGAGCGCGTTGATGGCGCTCGTCTGGTACGCGACCGGGCAGATCCCGCAGATGCGCGCCGTGATGTCGGGCGCCTCCAGGAACGAGCGGCCGCGCAGGAACGCCTCGAAGAAGCGCGGCGGCTCGAAGATCCGCAGCTCGACGTGCTCGACCGTGTCGCCGTCGAGCTTGACGGTCATCGCGCCTTCGCCCTCCACGCGCGCGAGGTAGTCGGTGACGATCGTCCGCCGCTTAGCCATTTCGTCCTGCCGCCTCCTTGAAGGGCTCAGCGCCCGCGTTGAACGTGGAGAAGAGCCGCTCGACGTCGGTGTCGCTCCGTCCGAGCCGCTTGAGGAGCGGCACGAGCGCCCCGGTGTTCGGCGACTCCATCGGGCCGAAGCACCCGAAGCAGCCGCGGTTGTAGGCCGGGCAGAGCGCGTTGCAGCCCGCCTGCGTCACCGGTCCGAGGCACGGCGTGCCGTGCGCGACCATCACGCAGAGGTTGCCGCGGAGCTTGCACTCGGTGCAGACGCTCGTGGTCGGGATCCGCGGCTTCCGGCCGACGAGCGTGGCAGTGACGAGCTCGACGAGCTGCCGCTTGTCGATCGGGCAGCCGCGCAGCTCGAAGTCGACCTGGACATGGTCGGAAATGGGGGTTGAAGTGGCGAGGGTCGAGATGTACTGGGGCGAGGCGTAGACGATCCGCGTGAACTCGTCCACGTCGGCGAAGTTGCGCAGCGCCTGGATCCCGCCCGAGGTCGCGCATGCGCCGATCGTGATGAGCGCGCTTCGACTGGCGCCGGATCTCCTGGATTCGCTCGGCGTCGTGCGGCGTCGTGATCGAGCCCTCGACGAGCGAGACGTCGTACGGGCCGTCGACGACGGCGCTCGTCGCCTCGCGGAAGTCGGAGATCTCGATCTCGCCGGTGATCGCGAGCAGCTCGTCCTCGAGGTCGAGCAGCGTCAGCTGGCACCCGTCGCACGAGGCGAACTTCCAGACGGCGAGCGTCGGCTTGCCGCTCTTGTCACTCACAGCTCCCTCACCTCCATGAGCGCCCCGATCTCGGCCTGCGAGTAGACGGGGCCGTCGCGGCAGACGAGCGTCGGCCCGAGCTGGCAGTGGCCGCAGAGGCCGATCCCGCAGCGCATGTCGCGCTCGAGGAGACTGGAAGATCCGCTCGTCCGGGACTCCCCGCTCCCGCAGCGCCTCGACGGTGAAGTGGATCATCACCTCGGGGCCGCAGACGAACGCGGTGACGGCGTCGGCCCGAAACTCGGCCGTCGAAACGAGCTTCGGGACGACGCCGACCTTGCCCTTCCAGCTCGTGTCGGCGGCGTCGACCGTGACGTCGACTGCGAGGGTCTCGCGCCAAGTCTCGAGCTGGTCGGTGTAGAGGAGATCGCCGGGCGTGCGCGCGCCGTAGAGCACGGTTGCGGAGCCGTAGTCCGCCCGGTTCGCGAGCGCGTGGAGGACGACCGGGCGCAACGGCGCGAGGCCGATGCCGCCGGCGACGACGATGACGTCGCCTCCCGCAGCCTCGGCGATCGGCCACGTGTTTCCGCACGGGCCGCGCAGCCCGAGCAGCGCACCCGGTTCGGAGGCGCAGATCGCGCCCGACACCGCACCGACCGCGCGAACCGTGAGGACGACGGGATCGCCTGCGTGCTCCGGCGGGCCACTGACCGAGATCGGCACTTCGCCGATCCCCCACACGTGGACCATCACGAACTGGCCTGGCTCGACGGCGAATCCCTCCGGCTCGGGCTCGAGCGTCAGCGTCCACGTGTCCACCGTGTCCTGCCGTCGCTCGGCGACGCGGAACGGCAGCGGGACGAACGCCCCGGGGAGAAGCTCAGACGGAGCGGCCGTTGCCATAGAGGTCGAGGAGTCGGAGATGCGTCCACTGCAGGCGCTCCATCAGCACCTGCGCGAAACGGCTGACGACGTGAAAGCCGAAGGTGGGATCCTCGGCGCACTTCTCACGCAGGCAGGCGCCGTCGAACTGCGTCGCGCGCACCGGCGAAAGCGCGCGGGCGTCGAAGTGCGAGCGGTACGGCGGGAAGAGCCACGACCAGCCGAGCACCTCGCCCGCCTCGATCGCCTCGATCACGATCTCGCCGCGCGGCGGGACGAAATTCCCGACCGCCACCGAGCCGTGGCGGACGACGTAGAACGTGTCCGCCGGGTCGCCCTGGCGGAGGATCGTCTCGCCCTCGTCGAAGTGGACGTTGCGCCCACAGCCGGCGATGAGCGTGAGCTCGTCCTCCGGCATGCCGGCGAAGAACGGAATCTGTGACAGAACCTCGTCAAGCTGCTGGGGCATGGCTCTCCTCCTTGCCGCTGAGCGCGGCGACCTCCTCGGTGATATCGATTCCGACGGGACACCAGGTGATGCAGCGCCCACAGCCGACGCAGCCGGAGGTACCGAACTGGTCGACCCATGTTCCGAGCTTGTGCGTGAGCCACTGCCGGTACCGCGAGCGGCTCGACGCGCGGATGCTGCCGCCGTGGATGTACGAGTAGTCGAGCGAGAAGCAGGAGTCCCAGACCCGCTCCCGGGCCGTTTCGGCTCCGGTGAGGTCGCTCGTGTCCTCGACGGACGAGCAGAAGCACGTCGGACAGACGAGCGTGCAGTTCGTGCAGCTGAGGCAGCGCGCCGCGACGTCGTCCCAGCGCGGATGCTCGAGGGTGCCGGCGAGCAGGGCATGGAGGTCGACCGCCGGCATCGCCTTCGTCATGCGGGTGGCTGCGTCGTCCGTGACGCCGATTGCGGCTGCGACGTCCGCGTCCGATGCCGGCCGCGTCGGGAGCTCGGCGAGCACCTCCGCCCCGCGCTCGCTTCCGACCTCGACGAGGAAGCGGTGCTCTCCGTCGAGGATCTCCGTGAGCGCGAGGTCGTGCGCGTCGCGCACGCGTGGGCCGGCGTCCATCGACGCGCAGAAGCAGTTCGCGCCAGGCTCGCCGCAGTTGACGGCGACGAGGAAGGCGCCGTCGCGGCGCGACGCGTAGTCGCGGTCGACGAACTTGCCGCCGAGGAAGACCGTGTCCTGGATCCCGATCGCGTGCAGCTCGCACGAGCGGACGCCGATGAAGGCGAGCGGCGTCTCGTCGGGCGGCTCCTCCTCGATCGTGCGACCGCCGTTCTCCTTGCGCGCGCGCCAGAGGCGTGACGCGCGGCGGGAAGAGGAATTTCTTCCACGAGTGTGGCCCGACCGCGTAGCCGAAGCGCGCCGCATCGTCGCGCTGCTCTAGCCGGTAGGAGCCGGGCTCCTGGTGGTCGGTCGACGCCAATCGGGAGGTCGGCCGCGCTGTCGAGGTCGTCGTAGACGATCGCGCCGTCGCGGACGGTCGGGCCGAGGACGCGGAAGCCGCGGCGTCGCAGCGCCGCGAGCAGGTCATCGAGCGCCTCGGGAGCGAGAATTGCAGGCATCCGCCTCGACTTTGCCCTCTGCCGTGTCAGGCCCGCATCCGGACGTTGCCGCACATCAAACGAGCGCCTCACTGAGTTCCCGGAGCGCGAAGAACACGCCCTCGGAGAAGGTCGGGTACGGCTGGATCGTGTCGAGCAGCGTCTCTAGCGGGACGGCGGCGCGAACCGCGAGCGTGAGCTGGCCGAGCCACTCCGCCGCCTGCGGGCCGACGCAGACCGCGCCCGCGAGCACTCCCTCCTTCGGGTCGGCGAACACCCGGAGAAAGCCGGGGCGCGTCGGCCTCTCGTACGTCGAGAGCCGCGGCACCGAGTCGAGCTCGATGCGCGCCGTCACGAGGCCGTCGCCGTCGGTCCGGCCGACGGTCGCGACCTCCGGATCGGTGAAGACGCCGGCCGGGATGGCCCGGTGGTCGGCCTTCGCGCGGTGCCCGCAGATGTCCGCCGCCGCAACGCGCGCCTGGTACTTCCCGACGTGGGTGAAGAGCGCGATGCCGTTGACGTCGCCGATCGCCCAGACGTCGTCGGCTGCACGAAGCCGGTCGTCCACGTCGATCCCGCGTGGGGAGATCTCGACGCCGAGCTGCTCCAGTCCGAGTCCTTCGACGTTCGGCCGCCTGCCGGTCGCGACGAGCAGCCGTTGGCCCTGGACCGCCGATCCGTCGGATAGGTGGACGCGGATTCCCGGCTCGACTCTCTCGACCCCGGTGGCGAGGCGGACGTCCAATCCGTCCTCCCGGAATGCCTCGGCGAGCAGCGCACCTGCGTCCGGATGGACGCGGCCGAGCAGGGCCTCGCCGCGCTCGACGATCGTGACGCGCGCTCCCATCCGCGCGTAGAACTGCGCGAGCTCGCAGCCGACCGGGCCGCCGCCGAGCACGACGAGGCTCTCGGGAACCTGGTGCGCGCGGGTCGCCTCGCGGTTCGTCCAGTACTCGACGTCGTCGATGCCCTCGACCGGAGGAATCGCCGGGCGCGAGCCCGTTGCGACGACGAGCTTGTCGTATGCGATCTCTTCTCGGTCGACCTCGACGACGCCACGCCGCGCGACCCGGCCCTCACCGCGCACGAGCCGGCAGCGCCATTCCTGCAGGTAGTGGAGCTGGCCCGAGTCGTCCCAGTCGCTCGTCATCCAGTCGCGCCACGACCAGACGCCTTCGGGATCGGGCTGCTCGGGAGCAAGGCCCGGCGTGCGGCCAAGGGACGCCGCGAGCTCCGTCGCCCGCAGCATCGTCTTCGTCGGCATGCACGCGAAGTACGAGCACTCGCCGCCGACGAGGCGTCCCTCGACGAGCGTTATCTCCGCGTCCTCGTCGAACCGGCGGAGGGCGCCGACGAAGTGCTCGCCGGTCGACCCTCCGCCAAGTACGACGACCTTCAACTACTTGACGAGGCCGTTGGCCTTGAGGAAGCCGTGTGCGATCACCTGCGGCTTGACCTTCTGGACGTAAGCCGCCTTGTTCATCGCCCGCATCGCGGGGAGCGTGAGCAGGCTCGAGACCTTGTTGCAGATCGTCTCGAGCTCCATTCCCGAGGAGCCCTTGAGGAGCTTTTGCGACAGCACCGGCGCGACGTTCTGGAACCCGAAGATGTGCTTGTTGTCGACGAGCGCCGTGTACTTGCTCTCCTGCTGCTGCGGATCGGTGGAGAACCCGTCTCCCGACGTGATCTGACCCTTGTCGAGGAGCGTGTAAACGCTGATCGAGCCGAGCGCAACGAACTTCACTTGCTTGAGCCCGTAGACGTTCTTCAGGCCGAGCAGGCACGTCGCCCGCGTCTTGCACTCCGGGAAGCCGGCGTACGTGAACGACTTCACCTTCTTGAGGTCGGAGATCGTCTTGAGGCCGTCCGCCTTCGCCGTCTTCGACAGCACCGTGACCGTGTCGCTGTCGTAGAACGGCGTCGCCGAGAGCAGCGTCAAGCCGTGCTTCTGCTCGTACGCCTTCGCCTTCGCGTACGTCGCCGCAGCCGACTTCGGCGCCTTCTCCATCGCGAGATCGGCCACGATCACGCCGGTGTACTCGGGGTAGAAGTTCATCTTCCCCTTGTCGATCGCCGTGTTCGCCAGCTCGGACGAGCCGAAACTGCCCTTGTACTCGACCTTGAAGCCCTTGGCCGCGAGCGCCTGCCCGTAGAGCTGGCCGAGGATGTACTCCTCGGTGAAGTTCTTCGTGCCGAGGACGATCGTCGGCTTCGTCGTGGCGTTCGCCGGGGTTTTCGCCGCACCGGCGCTGCCGGTGGCGATGATTCCGATCAGAAGCGCGACTCCGAACGAAATAGCGAACGCCGCCTTTGCCGCGCGGCGCGTGTGCTTGCGAAACATCCCTTCCCTCCTCCCGGGTTTTTCCGTGCCCCGGGACCCTACGCGGTGGGGGACATTCTGCGAAAGGCCGCACGTTGCGCAAGTCCCAGCAGGAGAGCGACCAGGAGAGCCATGGCTGCAACGCAGAACGAGGCTCCGAGCACTCCGGCCAGGCCGTAGCTCGGCTCGTCGACGATCACCTCGCCGAGGCCGCCACCGCCGACGAGCGCGGCGATGGTCGCCGTGGCGATGACGAAGACCGCTGCGATCCGCAACCCGGCGATGATGAGCGGCAACCCGAGTGGCAGCTCGACGCGGAGGAGGATCTGCGCCTCGGTCATCCCCATTCCCCGGGCCGCCTCGACCGCGTCCCGGTCGACGCCGTCGACTGCGAAGAATGCGTTCGCAAGGATCGGCGGGATCGCGAGCACGACGAGCGCGGCTGTGATCACCCAGAAACCGATCCCGAACCGCGTGATGAGGAGCCCGATCACGACGATGCTGGGCAGCGCGCGGCCGACGCTCGAGACCCCGAGCGCAAGGAAGAGCCCGCGGTGCTTGTGGCCGAGCCAGAGCCCGAGCGGCAGAGCGAGCACCATCGCAATCACGAGGGACGCAAGCGCGTACTCGGCCGTTCCCCCTGCCTCGTGCAGGAGGAGCGAGCCGTTGTTCCCGATGAACCGGAACGCGTCGATGAAGACGCTGGCGGCGATCATCGGATCCGAGCCCACGGAGTGAGCGCCCGCTGGACCAACGCGAGCAGCGTGTCGGAGACGAGCGCGAGCGCGATCACGAGCACACTTGCCGCTGCTAGCTCCGTCTTGAAGATGTCGGGCGCGTCGAGTGCGTCGAAGATCGGCTTCCCGAGCCCGGTCGCTATCAGATAGGCGGCGATCGTGGCGATCGAGATCGTCGAGACCGTCGCGATGCGCAGGCCGGCGAAGATCGCCGGCAGCGCAAGCGGGAGCTCGACCCGGAAGAACGTCTGTGTGCGCGTCAGCCCCATCCCCCGTGCCGACTCGAGAACGTCGGCCGGCACCGAGCGCAGCCCCGCCACCAGATTCCGGTAGAGGACGAACAGCGTGTACGCGACGAGTGGAATCTCGATCGTCGTCCAGGTGATTCCCGTGATTGGGAGCAGGATCTCGAAGAGTGCGAGGCTCGGAAGCGTGTAGAGGAGATCGGTGAAGGCGCCGAGCGGCGCGTCGAGCAGCCGGAACCGGAAGCCGAGCAGCGCGAGCACGACGGAGATCCCGAAGCCGATTCCGACCGCGATCAGGGTCAGCTCGATGTGCTGGACGAGCGCCGGCTGGAGGGTGTCGCTCCAGTTCTGTCGTACCCAGCCGGTGCAGAACCAGCCGTTGTGCGTCAGGCACTTGCTGGCGTGGCCGAAGTTCGGGATGACCGGGCCGCTCGCGAGCCGCATCACCGGAGGATGTCCTCGCGCGTGACGACTCCCAGCGGCGTACCGTCGTCGCCGGTGACGACGAGCGCATCGCTCCGCTCGGCGATGAGAAGCGCGAGCGCGTCGCGAAGGCTCGTCTCCGCCGGTAGCTGCGGCAGGCCGTCGCCGGTGCCCGCGGTCGGCGTCAGCTCCGACAGCGTCCGCAGCGCGAGCGCCTTCAGCGCGCGGTCGCGACCGACGAAGTCGGCGACGAAGTCGTCGACAGGCTTGGCGAGGATCTCGGTCGGCGTGTCGTACTGCGCGAGCTTGCCTCCCTCCCGCAGGATCGCTATCCGGTCGCCGATCTTGATCGCCTCGTCGACGTCGTGGGTGACGAAGACGACCGTCTTCCGCAGCTCGCTCTGCAGCCGGAGGAACTCGTCCTGCAGACGGGTGCGGACGATCGGGTCGATCGCGCCGAACGGCTCGTCCATCAGCATCAGCGGCGGGTTCGCCGCGAGCGCGCGTGCGAGACCGACGCGCTGGCGCTCGCCGCCGGACAGCTGCGCCGGGTAGCGCTTGGCGTAGGACTGATCGAGGCCGACCAGCTCGAGCAACTCCGCCGACCGTGCCTTCGTCCACGTCCGCGACTCGCCGTAGAGGCGCGGCACGACGCCGATGTTCCCTTCCACCGTGAAATGCGGGAACAGCCCGACCTGCTGGATCACGTAGCCGATCGAGCGGCGCAGTTCGACGACGTCGTGCGCGAGGATCGACTTCCCGTCGATGCGGATGTCGCCGCTCGTGAGCGGGATCAGCCGGTTGACGAGCTTGAGCGCGGTCGTCTTCCCGCCGCCGGACGGCCCGACAAGGACACAGATCTCGCCGGCGGGCACGCTGAGCGACAGCTCGTGGACCGCCGCACCCTCGCGGCCTGGGTACACCTTCGTCGCCTTGTCGAAGACGAGCTCTGCTGCTTGACCCGGCACGGGTCAATCTTCTACGAGAGGAGTGCCTCGAGGCCAATCGTCAGACCGGCGGGCAGCTCGTCGAGCTTCGAGAGCGCCAGGAGGACGCCGTCGGCGAACGACTCCCGGCCGGTCGTGTCGTGCCGGATCGTCAGCAGCTGCCCCTCCCCGCCGAAGATCACTTCCTGATGCGCGACGAGGCCGGGCAGGCGCACGGAGTGGATCACGGGGTCGCCCCCTTCCCAACCAGCAGAGATCAGATCCGCGGTCGCTTTGGCGGTACCCGAGGGCGCGTCCTTCTTCGCCTCGTTGTGGAGCTCGATGATCTCCGCGCGCGGGAAATGCTCGGCTGCCTCACGCGCGAAGCGCATCATCAGCACCGCTCCGATCGAGAAGTTCGGCGCGACGAAGAGCCGCAGGTCCTTCTGCTCCGCGAGCGCACCGAGCTCGGCCGGATCCCAGCCCGTCGTGCCGACGACGCAGGAAACGCCTTGCTCGAGCGCGGCCCGCACGTTGACCGGCGCGGCGGCGGGCGTCGTGAAGTCGACGGCCGCGTCGCAGCCGCTTACGTCGGGCCGGTCGCCGAGCTCGATCCCGCGTATCTGGTTGCCCGCGGCCGCCAGGCGCGCGGCGACGGCGGAGCCGGTCTTCCCGTCGACCCCGAAGAACGCGATCTTCACGCCGCCGCCACCTCCACGAGACCGGTGCTCGCACGCGCCACTGCCGCGCGGAAGCGGTCCTCGTCCGGACCGACGCCCGCCGCGGCGAGCCGCTCCGCCGGCAGGAGCACGGCCGCGAGCTCCGCGAGCTCGTCCCCGTCGACCGCGTCGATCTCCGCCATGACGCGCTCGAGCGTGAGGAGCTCGGTGTCGGTGACGAGCGCCTTGCCGAGGCGGCTCATCCGATTCGAGGTCGACTCGAGGGAGAGGACGATGCGTCCCTTGAGACTTTCCTTCGCGCGCTCGAGCTCGCCCTTCTTCAGGCGCCCGGCGGCAATCTCGCCGATCTGTTCGACGCAGATCTCGACGCACGCGCCGAGGTTCTCCTCCCGCGTTCCGACGTAGACGCCGATCACCCCGGTATCGGTGTACTGCGCCGCGAAGCTGTAGACCGAGTACGCCATGCCGCGCTTCTCGCGGATCTCCTGGAAGAGCCGCGACGACGCCGAACCGCCGAGGATCGCGTCGAGGAGCGACGCGGCGAAGCGGCGACGGTCGGAGCGGGAGATGCCGGTCGCGCCGAGGCAGACGTGGTACTGCTCGGTGTCCTTGCGCTGGAACCGGAGATCCGGTCCCGGCGGGCGCGCGAGCGGTCGGCGGACGCGGGTTCCGGCCCGCGCGGGAGCGCCGGCGCGGCGCTCGCTCCGCCGGAGCAGCGCGACGAGGCGGTCGTGCTCGAGATTCCCGGCGGCGGCCACCACGACGTTCCCCGGCGCGTACGCCGTGCGGTGGTAGCCCGAGAGCGCGCGACGGCTGACCGTCGAGATCACGTCGGCCGTCCCGATCACGGGCCGCCCCAGCGGGTGGTCGCCGAACACGGCTTGGGAAAAGAGATCGTGGACGAGCTCCTGCGGCGTGTCCTCGTACATCGCGATCTCCTCGAGCACCACTTCGCGCTCCTGGTCGACCTCGGCGAACGCTGGGGCGAAGACCATGTCCGTCATCACCTCGAGAGCCGTCTCGACGTGGTGATCCGGGACGCGCGCGAAGACCACGGTGTTCTCGCGGGACGTGGCGGCGTTGAGCTCGGCTCCCATCGCGTCGAACGTCTCCGCGATCGTCTGTGCGTCGAAACGCCGCGAGCCCTTGAACAGCAGGTGCTCGATGAAGTGGGAGACGCCCGCGCGGTCGTCGCGCTCGTCGCGGGAGCCGACGTCGATCCAGAAGCCGAGCGCGACGGAGCGGACGCTCGCGACGCGCTCCGAGACGACGCGCTCGCCGGTGTCCAGCTCGCTCAGCGTGACCTTCCGCACGCGCGGATGGTAGGCGAACCCGGGAAAGGACTAGGTGCGCGCGACGAAGCGGAGGCCGTCGCCGGCGCGCTTCGCTTCATACAGCGCGTCGTCGGCAAGCCGGAAGAGCGTTTGGGAATCGGTCGCGTCGTCCGGGCAAGAGGCGAAACCGAAACTCGCCCTGAGGCCGCCGAGCTCGGGATTCGCGTCGGCGCCGAGCTCCGCGAGCATCGCGTGAACACGCTCGACGACAAGGCGTGCGTCTTCGCCCGTCGCCTCGGCGAGGAGTAGCGCGAACTCGTCTCCGCCGATCCGGAAGCTCGTGTCGGGCTTGCGCAGCGCGTGGGTCAGGATCCCGGAGAAGAGAACGAGCGCCTCGTCGCCGGCCGCGTGGCCGTAATGGTCGTTGAGGTGCTTGAACTGGTCGAGGTCGGCGATGACGAGGCCGAAGGAGCGGCCGTATCGCGTCGCGCGCGCCACCTCCCCGTCGAGTCGCTGGACGAACGCGCGGCGGTTGAGCAGCCGCGTGAGCGGATCGTGATCCGCCAGGAAGCGCAGCTCGCCGAGGTGCTTTCCGGAGACGAGGGCCGCTGCGGCGTCGTTCGCAAAGATCCGCACTGCCTGAAGCCGGTCGGCCGACGGGACGAGCCGGTCGCACGGGTTGTCGACCCAGATCACGCCGAGGAGCACACCGTCCCCGTCGAAGAGCGGGACGAGCAGCCAGTGACGGTTCCAGGCCCAGGGGCCACGCCCGTTCAGCTGGGACGGATAGACGTCGGTGCCGGTCGCGATGCGCGAGTGCGCCTGCTCGTGTGTGAGGAGGTATGCGCCTTCGCGCTCGAACTCCGCGTCGAGCAGCGGCTCGATCTGCGCAACCGTGACGCGCGGCCGCTTCCGCATCTCCTCGAGCTGCCAGCCGGCCGTCGCCGTCGGGATGAGCGCGCCGGTGTCGGCGTCGACGAGCGCCGCACAGACATTGTTGAACTCGAGCGCGCTGTGGATGCCGCCGCACACGCGCCGGAGGATCTCGTCCGCCGACGTCTCGCTCGTGATGCGCGAGGAGACCGCAAGCAGCTCTTCGAGCGCCCTCTGGTGACGGCGCGCGTCGCGCGCCTCGTTCGCCTCCTCGACGGCGAGCGTCGCGTGGTCGACGAGCGCGACGAGTACGTCGATGTCCTCATCCGAGGGGCCGCGGCCGCTGACGGGCTCGTCGACGGAGATCATCCCGAGGAGGTTGCCTTCCTGGTCGCGCATCGGCACGAGCAGCGCGTCCTCGGGATCCCAGGCGTCGGGATGCGACTTGGCCCCGCCCGCGGGCGTGTAGCTCGGGCCGAGGGAGTCCCAGTCGACACTCCCGCTCGGGACGAAGTACGCCCCGCGCCGTTCGAACCGGGCGTTGAGCAGCACGGCGAGGTGGCTGCCTTCGCGCTTGTTGCCGAGCAGCGCCTCGCGCGCCTCCTCGTTGCCGTGCACGACCGCCACCTCGAAGTCGTCCCACGCTGGGCGGTAGAGGTTCACCGAGACCGTGCGGAAGCCGAGCGTCTCGCCGATCGTCCGGGCGACTGCTTCTAGCAGCGCCGGCAGATCTTCACGCGCCCGCAGTAGGCGGGTCACCTCAAGGAGGCCCCGCAGCGGTGAGATGGTTGGATTGTCCACGGTGTCTCTATTCGGTTGCCTCATCATCGGCATCGAACAGGTTCTTGACAAGCCCTCCGTGAAAGAAAGGCGGCCGGACTTTCGTCCGGCCGCCTTGCGCCTAGAGCTGCCTATTCGTCGTCGCGGCGCGGCCGCCGGTCGCGTCCGCCGCCGCCCCGGCCGCCGCGGCGGTCACCGCCACGAGGCCGATCGTCCTCCGAGGGCCGCGGCGGTGCGTCCTTCGCCCGCTCGATCAGCTCGTCCGGCTGGACGAGTCCGCCGTCCTCGTGCTTCGCGACGAGCTTGAGGCCGATGCGGCCCCGCGCCTTGTCGACTTCCTGGACGACGACGTCGACGACGTCACCGCGGCTCATCACGTCCTCGATGTGCGCGACCCGACCCGGGCCGACGTTCGAGACGTGGAGCAGGCCGTCGGTGCCCTTCTTCAGCTCGACGAACGCTCCGAACTGCGTCGTCTTCACGACCTTGCCGGTGAAGGTGTCCCCTACCTCGGGCTCCTTCGTGATCGACTCGACCGCGGCGATCGCGGCCGCAGCCTTCTCGCCGTCGGTCGCGTAGATGAGGATCGTGCCGTCCTCCTCGATGTCGATCTGCACCTCGTAGTCGGACTCGAGGCCGCGGATCGTCTCGCCGCCCTTGCCGATGACCATGCCGATCTTCTCCTGGTCGATCTTGATCGACGTGATCCGCGGTGCGTTCGACGCGAGCTCCGCGCGCGACTCGGGGATGACCTCGAGCATCTTCTCGAGGATCGAGTCCCTCGCCCGCTTCGCCTGCTCGAGGGCGTCCCGCATGATCTGCTGCGTGACGCCGGTGATCTTGATGTCCATCTGAAGCGCGGTGATCCCGTTCGGAGAGCCGGCGACCTTGAAGTCCATGTCGCCCAGGTGGTCCTCCGCGCCCTGGATGTCGGTGAGGATGACGTAGTCGTCGCCCTCCTTGACGAGACCCATCGCGATCCCGGAGACGGGCGCCTTGATCGGCACACCCGCGTCCATGAGCGAGAGCGTCGAGCCGCAGACGGAGCCCATCGAGCTGGAGCCGTTCGACTCGAGCGTCTCGGAGACGATCCGGATCGTGTACGGGAAGTCCTCGGGCGTCGGGATGACGGCCTCGAGTGCCCGCTGCGCGAGCGCACCGTGGCCGATGTCACGCCGCTTCGGGCCTCGCATGAAGCCCGTCTCCCCGACCGAGTACGGCGGGAAGTTGTAGTGGTGCATGTAACGGCGCTCGTCCTCGAGGGAGAGGTCGTCGATGCGCTGCCCCTCCTTCGCGGTGCCGAGCGTGAGCGACGAGAGGATCTGCGTCTGGCCGCGCGTGAACAGGCCGGAGCCGTGCGCACGCGGGTTGACGCCGACCTCGACGTCGATCGTCCGGATCTCCTCGGCGCCGCGCCCGTCAGGCCGGCGCTTGTCTACGGCGATCTTCTGCCGGACGAGATCCTTGTAGATCGACTCGCACGCCTTCTTGACGTACGACTTTGTCAGCGAGTCCTTGACCGGCTCCTCGCCCTCGGCGGCTACGCCGACCGGGAACGGAAGCTCGACCTCGTCGAGGATGCGGTCGAAGAGCAGCTGCCGCTTCGCCGACTTGAGCGCTTTCGAGTCCTGCTCCGCGTCGGTCAGCGCCTTCAGCTCGTCGCCGAACTGTTCGCGCACCGGGCCTTCGACGGCCACCGACCGCTGCTTCTCGAGCAGCGCGGCGAGCGCCGACCGGACCTGGAGCCGGCGGGTGATGTCCTCGTCGGTCGAGTCCATCGTGATCGCCGGAGAGAGCTCGGAGACGAGCCCGTCGACGTAGGAGCCGGCCTCGCGGATCCCGACCTGCTGGATCTGCTCCCAGATGCCGTGGCTCTGGTCGCGCTCGAACTCCGCCTGGAGCTCGAGGTCGAGCCACTTCGGCTTGCCGGCCTGGCTCCGGAGATCCTCCTGCGCTTCGCAGAGCTTGATGATCTCGGCATGGGCGATCTCGAGAGCCGCGAGGATCTTCTCCTCGGGAATCTCGTTCGCGCCCGCCTCGACCATCGTCAGCCCGTCCTTCGTGCCGACGACGATCAGGTCGAGCTCCGAGCTCTCCTTGCTCTCCTGCAAGGTCGGGTTGATGACGAACTGGCCGTCGATGAGGCCGATTCGCACCGCGCCCACTGGGCCGAAGAACGGCATCGGCGAGAGCATCAGCGCGGCCGACGCGCCGTTGATGCAGAGGATGTCGTGGGCCGTGACCATGTCCGCGCTGAGGACGGTGCAGATCACCTGAACCTCGTTGCGGAAGCCCTTCGGCCACAGCGGCCGGATCGGCCGGTCGATCATCCGCGCGGTGAGGATGGCGCGCTCGGTCGGGCGCCCCTCCCGCTTGAAGAAGCCGCCCGGAATCTTGCCGGCGGCGTACATCCGCTCCTCGACGTCGACCGTGAGGGGGAAGAAGTCCGCGCCCTCGCGCGCCTCGGCGCGTCCCTGGGCGGTGGCGAGCACCATCGTGTCGCCGCTGCGAATGACGACTGCGCCATCCGCCTGCTTCGCGAGCTTGCCGGTTTCGAGGCTGATCTCCTGGTTTCCAACCTGGATGGAGACCTGCGCCCGGCGATCGGTCGCGATACTCATAAATTGTCCTCCACTGTGCCTTGTGGAGGGCGGGAGCTCGAGCCAGTCCAACTCGTGCGGTGGGCTCGCTCGAACTTCCACCCTCCTGATGATTGGAGCTAGCGGCGCAGGCCGAGCTCCTTGATGAGGGCGCGATAGCCCTCGAGATCCTTCTTCTGCAGGTAGTTCAGGAAGCGCCGGCGCCGCCCGACGAGCTTGAGAAGCCCCCGCCGGGAGTAGTGATCGTGCTTGTGGGTGCGCAGATGCTCGGTGAGCTCGTTGATGCGCTCCGTGAGCATCGCGATCTGCACCTGCGGCGAGCCGGTGTCGGCGTCGTTACGGCCGTGCTTCGTGATCAATTCCAGCTTTGCTTCCTTGGTAAGGGCCACTCGGCCTCTCCTCTCTGTCGTCTCCCGGGGCTCCGCTCGCGGCGCCAAGGACGTTGACGCGGGCCGGGCCTGGGTCGCGGGTAGGGTAGCGGAAACCGCATGGTAAGCGCGATTCCGCAGGGAGAGCTGGCTGAGATCGTGCGCGAGGCGCGGTCGCGGACCGGCGTGCCGGCAGTCGCGGCGGGCCTGCTCGTTGACGGCTCGGTCGAGCTCGCGGCGGACGGCGACTGCGTGGCGGACACGGCGTTTCGCGTCGCCTCGATTTCCAAGTGGTTCACGGCCTCGCTCGCGTCGGTGTCGGGCGTCGTCGACGAGGAGACGGGGCGTCTGCTGTCGCATACCGCCGATCTGCGCTCCGAGGTCGGCGAGCCACTGCCTGAGCCGTGCCTCGGGCTCTGGTCGTACGCAAACTCGGGCTTCTGGGCTGTCGGCGAGGCGATCGCGGCCGCGACGGGCTTGTCCTTCTCCGACGCGATGCGGGACCGGATCCTCGAGCCGCTCTCACTTGGCTCGACATCGTTCTCCGAACCGGACGGCGCAGCGCGCGGTCATCTGCAGGAGGGCCGAACGGGGCAGCGACCGGCCGAGTCGGCTCCGTACCCCGTCGAGCGCCTTCCGTCAGGCGGCCTGTGGTCGACCGTGAGCGATCTCCTGCGGTTCGCGGAGCACCAGCTCGGCGATCCGTACGGGCTTCATGATCCCAGGGCCAAAGCGCTCGGCGCCGAGTACTGCCTCGGCTGCTGGCGACGCGAGCTCGACGGTGGCCGGATCGCCTTCGACCACGAAGGCTCGGTCGCGGGATTCCAGTCGCTCCTCCTAATCGTGCCGCAGGAGCGCGCCGCGCTCGCCGTGCTCACGAACAGCTGGCGAGGGAGCGGAGCGATCCGCCGCGTCGTCAAGGGACTCGGGCTCGTACCCGCCGACCGGCGTTCCTCTGCGTCTGCTCCGGAGACCGGCCGCTATGCGCTCGACAGTGCGGAGGCCGTCGTTTCGGTCCGTGGCAGCCTGCGCGTGGCCGAGGCGGAGACCGATCCGATCTCCGGCACCCGGATCGAACGCCCGGACTACCCGGCCGAGCCGCTCGGCGGCAGTGTCTTCGGCTTCGCGGGCGGCTTGCTGATGAGCCACCGCGTCGACTTCCCGCGACCGGGCGTCGCGCGGGTCGGGTGGGTCGCGATGCCCCGCACGGAAACGTGAGCGCCCGCCTGCAAGCCGGAGTCGCGGCGGGACATCCCGCGACCGCGGCGGCCGGACTCGAAATCCTCGCGGCGGGCGGATCCGCGGTCGATGCGGCCGTGGCGGCGTCCCTCGCGTCGTGCGTCGCGGAAACCGTGATGACCGGATTCCTCGGCGGCGGACACGCGATCGTCTGGGACGCCACGAGCAATACGGCGCGCAACCTCGACTTCTTCTGCGCCGTGCCGGGGCTCGGCGCCGAGCCGCGCCGAGTCGAGCTCCTCGAGCTAGAAGTGCCGTTCGGCGAGGAGACCGTCCACTACGCCGTCGGCCCCGGCTCGTGCGCAGTGCCGGGCGTCCCCGCGGGGCTCGGCGCGCTCTGGCGCGACCACGGAGTCCTCTCCTGGCCGCAACTCGTCGAGCCCGCGCTGCGTCTCGCCCGGGACGGCGTCGGCCTTCCTCCCACTCACGCCGCCTGCCTCGAGATGCTCGCGCCGGTGCTCACGCGCGATCTCGGCGAGCGGATCTACTCGCCCGGCGGGCGGCTCCTGCGCGCCGGAGACCGCCTCGACCAGCCCGGCCTCGTCACCGCCATCCAGTCACTCGCGGCCGAAGGCGCGGCCTCCGCATACTCCGGAACGATCGCGCACGTACTGCTCGAGCTCGCGGCCGAGCGCGGCGCTCCTGTCACACAGGACGATCTCGCGGCGTACAAAGCCGTCTGGAGCGACCCCGTGTCCGTCGAGCGCCTCGGCGCGACGTGGCTCACGCGCGGCGGGATCTCCGCCGTCCCCGAGACGCTGCCGCGACTGCCGCAGCTCGGCGCGTTCACGCCTGCGGAGCGGCTCGTCGCGCTGGTCGAGGGCCTCGACCGCGCATCGGACTCCGCCCAGCACACGACGAACCTCGTCACGGTGGACTCGGCGGGGAATGCGTGCGTCCTGACGACGAGCCTCGGTCTCGGCTCTGGCGACTTCCTGCCCGGCCTCGACCTCCATCTGAACAGCATGCTCGGGGAGGCGGAGCTGCTCGTGGACGGGACGCCGGCCGCCGGCGAGCGGATCCCGAGCATGATGGCGCCGACCCTCGTCCTCGACGGCTCCGGCCCGGTACTCGCGGTCGGCGCCGCGGGAGGGAGCCGCCTCCGCACCGCGCTGCTCACCGCAGCGCTCGGCGTCCTCGACGAAGGACTCCCGCCCCAGGCGGCCGTCGACCGCGCACGCGTCCATCCCGCCGGTGCGGTCGTGAACGCCGAGCCGGGGGCCGACGAGGCCGGGCTTGCAGCGCTCGAAGCGGCCGGACGGACGGTGCGGCGCTGGCCCGAGCCGCACCACTACTTCGGCGGGGTCGGGCTGATCGGACGTTCCGGCGGCGCCGCGGACCCGCGTCGCAGCGGCCTGGCGCTGGCGCTCTAGACGGGCCGGGACGACTCGCGCGTCCGCGCCACGTCGGCGCCGATCTGATCGACGAGCGCGTCCACCGACTCGAATCGCATCTGGCCGCGGACCCAGTTCCAGACCTCGACGACGAGCCGCTGCTCGTAGAGGTCGTCGTCGAAGTCGAGCAGGTGCGCCTCAACGCGCCGCTCGACGCCGTCGAACTGCGGGTTCGTCCCGATCGAGATCGCCGCGAGCCGGTCGCGTGTCCAGCCGGCGTAGACGCCGTCGGGCGGGACGAGCAGTCCCGGCGGCACATCGAGGTTCGCGGTCGGAAAGCCGAGCGCTCGCCCTCGTCCATCCCCGTGGACGACGATGCCCTCGACCTCCGGCGGCCTGCCGAGGATCGGTGCCGCGCGATTCGGTTCCCCCGCGTGGACGAGCTCGCGGATGCGGCTCGACGAGATGTTCTCGAGCACAGGCACTCGCCGCACGTCGAAGTCGAGCTCCTCGAGGAGCGTCAGGTCGCCCTGCCGTCCGCGGCCGAAGCGGAACGTCTCGCCTGCCGCGATCACCTCGGCTCCGACGCCGCGGAGGATGCGCTCGGCGAACTCCGTCGGCTCGAGCGCGGCTAGCACCTCGTCGAAGGCGAGGACGAGGACGTCCTCCACTCCCGCCGCCTCGAGCAGCTCGAGCCGGCGCTCGAGTGTCGTGAGCAGCTCGACGTCCCGTCCGAGCACGGCCCGCGGATGCGGATCGAAGGTGACGACCGCAGTCCTGAGCCCGGCTGCCCGTGCCGCGTCGATCACGCGCCGGTGCCCGAGGTGGACGCCGTCGAACGTCCCGACGGCTACGGCGCGCCGCGCTTCGGCGAGCTCCTCCGGGAGGAGGACGACGTTCACGCGCGCGCTCCCTCGACGCGCGCCTTGACCTCGGCTTCCGGCAACAGCACCGCCGGCGTGAAGGCGTCCGGCGCGACGGCGTCGTCGACGGAGAACGGGCCGACTTCGGTCCGCCGCAGCGTGGCGCAGTGCCCGCCGAGGGCGTCGGCGATCGCGCGGATGTACGTCCCCGAGCTCACGGTCAGATCGAGCGTCACGCGACCGTCTTCATACGTGACGAGATCGAGTGTGTGGACGGTTGATCGACGCAGCGGCATCTCCACTTCGACGCCTCGCCGCGCGAGCTTGTAGGCGCGCTCGCCGTCGATCTTGACCGCCGACGCGGCGGGGATCGGCAGCTCGATCTCTCCCCGCAGACCTTCCAGCCGCGACTCGAGCTCGTCCCTGGACGGAGGATCGTGCCGCTCGGCGATCTCGCCTTCCGGATCGCCGGTCGTCGTGCGCGCGGTGAGATCGATCTCCGTCAGGTACCGCTTGTCGAGGCCGACGAGGTACGGCGCGAGCTTGGTCGACCGTCCCGACAGCAGGAGGAGCAGGCCGGTTGCGAAGGGATCGAGCGTGCCGGCATGCCCGGTCCGCGCGCCGGTCACCCGTCTGATCTGGGCGACGACTGCGAAGGAAGAGGGGCCGCGCGGCTTGTCGACGAGCGCGACGCCCGAAGGCTCAAGTGCGCGAGGCGGCACGTTGCTCGAGGAAGCCGAGGCGGACGCCTTCGAGGATCTCCGTGGGCGACAGGTCGCTCGAGAAGCCTGCCGCCTGGCGATGGCCGCCACCGCCGAATCGCCGCGCGATCGCCGAGACGTCGAGCTCGTCGATGTTCGACCGCAGCGACCCCTTGTGGCCGGTCGCGCCGCGCCCCATCTGCTCCCGCACGAACACCGCGAGCTCCGCCCCCTCAACCGCCCGGAGGTAGTCGATCAGCCCTTCGGAGTACGGCTCTGCGGCGCCGACGTCGGCGAAGTCGCTGCGGAGGAGATGGGAGACGACGATGCGTCCGCCCTCGAGAACCTCCGCGCGTTCGAGCACGCGCGCGAGCAGCTTGAGCTTCGCCAACTCCACCGACTCGTAGACGCTCTGGAAGACGGCGTGGAGGTCGGCTCCGGCCTCGACGAGCTCGGCGGCGAGACGCAGCGCTTTCGGCGTCGTGTTCGAGTACTGGAAGCGGCCGGTGTCGGTGACAAGTGCGATGTAGAGCGGCTCGGCGAGCTCCGGCGTCAGCTCGATTCCGAGCTCCCGGATGACGTCGCGCAGCACTTCGCCGGTCGACGACGCGTCGGGGACGATGAGATTGACGTTGCCGAACCGCGTGTTGTCGTGGTGGTGGTCGATGTCGAGGACGAGCGGCGCGCGCGACACTGCCTCCGGATCGCCGATCCGTTCCTCCTTCGCGCAGTCGACGGCGAGCAGCACGCGCTCGGCGGCGTCGGTGGGTGGCTCGCGCACGAGGCCTTCGAGGTGCATGAACCCGTATTCGCGCGGTAGCGGCGCCTCGCCGGCGAGGTACATCACGGCGTCCTTGCCGAGGCTGCGGAGCACGAGGGTCGCGGCGAGGAGGGATCCAAGCGCGTCGCCGTCGGGGTTCTCGTGCGTGACGACGAGGAAGCGGTCGTGCTCCCTCAGAGCGTCGGCAATCGCCTTCAGGTCACTCGTCTGCATCATGGTCGTCGTCCGGCGCGAGCTCGTCGATGAGCTGGCTCATGCGCACGCCGTGCTCGACGGTCGGATCGTACTCGAAGGTCAGTTGAGGGGTTCGCTTCATTCTGAGCTCGCGGGCAAGCCGGGATTGGAGAAGCCCGTGCGCCGCGCCGAGCCCGGTCAGTGTCGCGCGGCGCTTCCGGCCGGAGCCGAGGACGCTGACGTAGACCGTTGCCTGGCGCAGGTCGGCGCTCGTGTCGACGCCGGTCACGGTGACCAGGCCGATCCGGGGATCCTTCAGCTCAGGAACGGACTCGGCGAGCACCTGCCGAACCGACTCGTTCACGCGTCGCATGCGCTCGCTCATGCTTCACATTCAAGCGGCTGCGCCTGTCGTTCAGCGGATCACGTCGAGCACGAGCGGGCGCGGCGCAGGCGCCGTCTCCCCCAGCTCGTACGCGGTGAGCAGCGCCGTCGCCGCCGTCTCGGCGGCCGCGGCGTCGCGGGCGTGGATCTCCGCGAGCGGCTCGCCCGGCGCCACCGCGTCGCCGCGCTTCTTCAGGCAGATGACGCCGACCGCATGGTCGACCGGATCGCCGGCGCGATGGCGCCCTGCGCCGAGCTCCAGGGCCGCGAACGCGACCTCACGCGCGCGCAGCTCGGTGACGTACCCCGCCGCGGGCGAGGGAACCGGAGCCACGACCGGCGCGACCGGCAGCGCAGCGAGATCCGGATCGCCGCCTTGCGCGCGGATCCACTCCTCGTACTTCGCGCGCGCGGAGCCGTCCGTCATCGCCGCCGCCGCTCTGCGCCGTCCTTCGGCCTCGTCACATCCGAGATCCGAGAGAGCGAGGAGCTGCCCGCACGCGTCGACGACGAGCTCGCGGAAATCGGCAGGACCGCCACCGCTGATCGTCTCGACGGCCTCCCGTACCTCGATGGCGTTCCCGACCGCCTGCCCGAGTGGCTGATCCATGTCGGAGAGGACGCACACGACGTCCATCCCCGCGCGGACGCCGAGCTCGCGCATCACTTCGGCAAGCTCGCGCGCCTCCTCCACGGTCCGCATGAACGCGCCTTCGCCGACCTTGACGTCGAGGACGAGCGCGCTCGCCCCGGCGGCAATCTTCTTCGACATGATGCTCGCCGCGATCAGCGACACCTCGTCGACCGTCGCCGTCACGTCGCGGAGCGCGTAGAGGCGCTTGTCGGCGGGGACGAGGTTCGCGCTCTGGCCCGCGACCGCGATTCCGATCGCGCGCGTCTGCTCCACGAGCTCGTCGATGGAGAGCTCGACGCGGAAGCCGGGAATGGACTCGAGCTTGTCGAGCGTCCCGCCGGTGTGGCCGAGCCCGCGGCCACTCATCTTCCCGAACGGAACGCCGCACGCCGCCACCACCGGCCCGACAGCGATCGTGATCTTGTCCCCCACGCCGCCCGTCGAGTGCTTGTCGACAACGCGGCGGTCGAGCCGCTTCGCGAGGTCGACGGTCTCGCCGCTGCGGATCATCGCGTCCATGAGGGCCTGCGTCTCATCCGGCCTCAACCCCCGCCAGCAGATAGCCATGAGCAGCGCCGAGGCCTGGTAGTCCGGGATCTCGCCGCTCTCGTACCCGGCGAGGAACGCCTCGAGCTCGCCCGCGCTCAGCTCGCCGCCCGCCTTCTTCCGCTCGATCAGCTCGACCATGTTCACGGGACGAGCCTAATCCTCGGGATCCACGACGAACCGCTCGACGAGCGCGACTTCCCACTCCTGCCCGCGCAGCCACCGCTCCGCCTCGTCGAGCAGCCGCTCGACTTCGCGGTGCTCGCGCGCGACACACGCCGCCGTGATCCGCGCCCGCTGCCAGACGTCGTGGTGATCGACCTCCGCAACTGACGCGCCCACGCGCCGCTCGAGCTGCGCTTTGGCCGAGCGCAGAAAGTGACGCTTCTCCTTCAGCGAGTGCGCGTCAGGGAAGTGCAACTCACAGGTGAGGATCCCAACCCAGCCGCTCGGCATGGGCGCGACAGCTACGAAGCGCTCGGCGCCTCGTCCAAAGAAGTTCGCTCGACCTCGCGCGTCTCGAAGATCTCGAGCACGTCGCCTTCCTTCACGTCGTTGAAGCCGTCGAGAAGGATGCCGCACTCGAATCCCTCGGCGACCTCGCGGACGTCGTCCTTGAACCGCTTCAGCTGGGAGATCGTCGTCGTGTAGATCACGGCGCCGTCGCGGATGACGCGGACGCTGCCGTTCCGGCGGACGACGCCGTCGGTGACCATGCAGCCGGCGATCGTGCCGAGCCGCGAGACGCGGAAGAGCGCGCGCACCTCGGCCTCGCCGATCGTCTCCTCCGTCTTGACGGCGGAGAGCTTGCCGACGAGCGCCTGCTCGATCTCCTCGGTGAGCTTGTAGATGACGTCGTACGTCCGGATCTCGACGCCCTCGCGCGCCGCGAGCTCGCGCGCCTCGGCGTTCGGGCGGACGTTGAAGCCGACGATGAGAGCGTCGCTCGCGGAGGCGAGCATGATGTCGTTCTGGGTGATCGCGCCGACGCCCTGCTGGATGACGTTGAGGCGCACCTCCGAGTGCTCGAACTTCGAGAGCTCCGAGACGACCGCCTCGACCGAGCCGACGACGTCGCCGCGCACGACGAGGTTGAGTTCGGAGACCTCTCCCGCCTGCAGCGCGTCGAAGAGACCCTCGAGGGAGACGCTGACGGGACGCGCCGACGCGAGCTGCTCGCGGCGGAGACGCTCGCCGCGGCGGTTCGCGATGTCGCGCGCCTCGCGGTCGTTGGCGACCACGCGCGCGAGCTCGCCCCCCGCCGGAGGCTTGTCGAAGCCGAGGACCTCGATCGGATCGCCCGGGCCGGCACTCTCACGGCGCTCGCCCTTGTAGTCGAACAGCGCCTTCACGCGGCCGTACGCGTCCCCGGCGACGATCGCGTCGCCGACCCTGAGCGTGCCGCGCTGGACGAGCACCGTCGCGACCGGGCCGCGTCCGACGTCGAGCCGTGACTCGATGACCGGGCCTGACGCCTCGGTGTTGGGATTCGCGCGCAGTCCCTCGAGCTCGAGATCCGCGACG
Source organism: uncultured Actinomycetes bacterium (assembly GCA_963737515.1). GTDB lineage: Bacteria > Actinomycetota > Thermoleophilia > Gaiellales > Gaiellaceae > Palsa-739. The sequence continues at coordinate 533,809 of CAVTSV010000001.1, forward strand.
AGGAGGACCTTCTCGAGCAGCGTGTCGAGGTTCTGCTGCGCCTTCGCCGAGACTTCCGCGAACTGGACGTCGCCGCCCCAGTCCTCCGGGTTGAGACCTTCCTGCGCGAGCTCGCCCTTGACGCGGTCGATGTTCGCGTCGTCGAGATCGATCTTGTTGACCGCGACGACGATCGGGACGCCGGCAGCGCGCGCGTGGGCGATCGACTCCTTCGTCTGCGGCATCACGCCGTCGTCCGCCGCGACGACGAGGACGGCGATGTCGGTGACCTTCGCGCCGCGGGCGCGCATGGCCGTGAACGCCTCGTGGCCCGGCGTGTCGAGGAAGGTGATCTTCCGGCCGTCGACGTCGACCTGGTACGCGCCGATGTGCTGCGTGATGCCGCCTGCTTCGGTGGCGACGACGCGCGCATTGCGGATCGCGTCGAGGAGAGTCGTCTTGCCGTGGTCGACGTGGCCCATGATCGTGACGACCGGCGGCCGCGCCTGGAGGGACTCCTCGGTGTCGTCGAACGCCTCCGGCTCCTCCTCATCGTCGGCGGCGTGCTTGATCGTGACCTCGCGCTTCAGTTCGGCCGCGATCAGCTCGACCTCCTCGTCGCTCAGCGACTGGGTCGCCGTGCGCATCTGGCCGAGGCCCATGAGGATCTTGATGAGCTCCGGCATCGAGACGCCAAGCGCCTGCGAGAAGTCGCGGACGCTGACGCCCGACTCGACGGAGACGGGGCCGGTCGGCGGCGCCGCCGGCGGACGCGGCTCGCGGCGCAGCGCGGCTTCCTGGCGCGCCTGGCGCTGCTCGCGGGACGGACGCTGCCCACCCTGGTCGATGACGACGCGCCGGCGCCTGCCGGCTGCGCCGCCGCCACCGCGAGGGCGGAGCGGACGATTCGGTTTGCCTCCGTTAGCCATGTCCTCCTTCAGTGTAAAGACGCCGCAGAGCGGGGTCGATTCGGACGGATTGCCGCAGCACGCGGGCGAACTGCCCGCGCGTCACGGCCTTGTCGAAGCACGTGACGTTGCGGCACGTGTAGACGCCGCGACCGGATTCCGTGCGCCCCTGCACGAGCGCGCCGTCACGCGCGACGAACCGGAGCAGGTCACGCTGCGGCGTGCGCCCGCCGCAGCCGGCGCACGTCCGCAGCGGTTCCGATCCTACGACTCCTCCTCCGCCGCGACCTCGGCAACCGGCGCCTCGGTCTCCTCGGCAGACTCCTCCGCGACGAGCTCCTCGACCTCGGGCGCTTCGACCTCCGGCGGCGGCCCGCCTACATAGTCGGAGCCGGTGCCCTCGAGCTCCTGGTGCGCGGGGACGCCGCAGAAGCGGGAAGCCGGCAGGGCGGCGTTCGGGCAGCGCTTGCCGTTGACGAGGATCGCGGCGCAACGGCCGGAGTAGTCCTCCCCGCCCTCGCCGTCGCCGCCGCCGAAGGCCGCCTCGGCCTCCGCGTGGGCGAACTCGGTGTCGCTCTGGATGTCGACCTTCCAGCCGGTGAGACGCGCGGCGAGGCGGGCGTTCATGCCCTCCTTGCCGATCGCGAGCGCGAGCTGGTCGTCGGGGACGACGACGGTCGCCTCGCGCGCCTCGTCGTCGAGGTACACCTCGCGAACGCGCGCAGGGGACAGAGCCTTGGCGACGAACCGCGCCGGCTCGGGGTTCCACGGGATGATGTCGATCTTCTCGCCGCGGAGCTCGGAGACGACCATCCGCACGCGGGAACCGCGGGGACCGACGCACGCGCCGACCGGGTCGACGCCCTGCGCGTGCGACTCGACCGCGATCTTCGAGCGGTAGCCCGGCTCCCGGGCGACGCCGCGAATCTCGACGAGACCGTCCGCGATCTCCGGCACCTCGAGCTCGAACAGCGTCTTGATCAGCTCCGGATCGCGGCGGGAGAGGATGACCTGCGGACCCTTCGTCCCGCTCCGCACCTCGGTGATCACGGCCTTGATCCGGGAGCCCTGTTCGTAGCGCTCGCCGTCGACCTGCTCCGAGCGCGGCAGCAGCGCCTCGACCTTGCCGAGATCGACGAGGACGTTGTTGCGGTCGCCGGCCTGCTGGACGATGCCCGTCACGACCTCGCTGACACGGTCGATGTACTCGTCGTACATCATCCGGCGCTCCTCCTCGCGGATCCGCTGGAGGATGACCTGCTTCGCGGTCTGCGCGGCGATGCGGCCGAAGCCTTCCGGCGTGACGTCCTCGCGCTTCACGTCGTTCTCGGGAACTTCGGACCAGTCGATGTCGAGGTCGTTGTCGGAGATGAGCGTGTGCTGGCGCTCGCCCGTCTCCTCCTCGAGCCGCTCGAGCTCCTCGAGCTTCCGCTCGCGCGCCTCGTCGATGAGCCGCGTCTCGATGTCGGTCGGCAGCTCGACGGAGAAGACACGGAACTCGCCGTCGTCGTGCATCTCGACGGTCGCGTGGCGCGACGCACCGGGCGTCTTCTTGTAGGCGGCGAGCAGCGCGTCCTCGAGGGCGGCGACGAGCGCGCCCTCCTCGATTCCCTTCTCGCGCTCGATCTCGCGGACGGCCTCGATGATCTCCTGGCTCATGACACGCTCCCATCGTCGATCAGATTGGCCCGCACGATCTCGGCGTACGGGATGGTGATGCTGGATCCGTCCGGCGCAGTGACGGTGACGGTGCTCTCTGCCGCGGAGACGACCTCACCCTTGAGCTTCTTGCCGTGCGTCCGGACGCGGACGCGGCGACCGACGGCGCCCGCGAAGTGCTCGCGCGTGCGCAGCGGGCGGTCCAAGCCGGGCGAGGAGACCTCGACCGCGTACTCGCGGGTGTATTCGCGGAGGACGGCGGTGACGCGCTCGCAGAGCGCGTGGTCGACGCCGGCCGGATGGTCGACGTAGACGCAGAAGCGCGAAGGCGACAGGAGCTCGACGGCGAGGACGTCGACGCCCGGCACGTCGTGCTCGACGCGCGGGACGATCTCGTCCGCGAGCTCTCGCTCTTTCTCGAATGTCGTGGGCATCAGCCGTGTCGTCATAAAAAATGGGCCCGCAGGCCCATTTCAGTAACGCCGAAATGTGGTGATTCATAGTAGCACCGGAGCCGCTACAGCACGATCGTCATCGGTCCGTTGCCGACAATCTCGAGCTCCATCGCCGGACGCCGCACGTTCGCCGCCCGATGTCAAGCGGAGTTCGAGGCTCCTTCACGACTGAAAGTCGCGTCGGTACGCGTCACTCACAACTAAAGCTCTAGTAGAGGTCGAGGATGCGCGCGCGATACTGCTTGGAACCGGGCCTCAGCGAACTTGCGAGCTTGTAATGGCCATTCGCTTCGGCGTCCTTTCCCTGCTTCTCGAGGCACCGGCCGAGCGCGTAGTGGGCGTAGTCGTTGACAGGCGAGAGTTCGAGCAGGGTGCGGAACTCCGCTTCCGCTTCGCTCCAGCGGCGCAGGCGGAAGTACGCGATGCCGAGCGCCTCGCGAATCGAAGCCTTCTCCGGCTCCCGGCGCTTCGCCTTCTCGAGGGCGACGGTCGCCTGCGCGGCCAATCCCGACCGGAGATGCCGCCGGCCGCGCTGGAAGAGGCTGTACGTCGACTCGCTCACCCGACGAGGCGTTCCACCTCGTCGAGGATCGCAACCGCGATCTCGCCCTTCGGAGCCTTCGCAAGTGGACGCTCCCCCGTGGCGGAGATGAGCGTGACGGCATTGTCGGGCGTGTCGAAGCCGATGTTGGCGCGGGAGACGTCGTTGAAGACGACGAGATCGGCGCCCTTACGCTCGAGCTTGGCGCGGGCACGCTCGACTCCCCCCTTCCCCGTCTCGGCTGCAAAGCCGACGATGACCTGGCCGTCGCGGCGGCTCGCGCCGATCGCGGCGAGGACGTCGGTCGTCGGCTCGAGCTCGAGCGTCCACGTCTCCGTGTCCTTGGACCGCTTGGCGGCGAGAGCTTCGGCAGGACGGTAGTCGGCCACCGCGGCGGCCATCACGATGATGTCGGCCTCGGCCGCGCGCGCGAGCGCCTCGCGCTCGAGGTCGGCGGCGGTCGGAGTCTCGACGACCTCGACTCCTTCGGGCGCGGGAACGGCGAGGTTCGAAGCGAGGAGCGTCACGTCGGCGCCGCGGCGGCGGGCCTCGGCGGCGAGCGCGACACCCATCCGTCCCGACGAGCGGTTGCCGACATAGCGGACGGCGTCCACCGGCTCGCGCGTCCCGCCGGCGGAGATGAGGATCCGCTTGCCGCGCAGGACGCTCGTCCCTCGCAGAGCCTCGAGAGTCGCGCGGAAGATCTCCTCGGGCTCGGACATCCGCCCGACGCCGAGCTCGCCCTCCGCCGTCTCCCCCTCGTCCGGACCGATGAAGACGATGCCGCGCGCCCGGAGCGACTCGACGTTCGCGCGCGTGACCGAGTGCGCCCACATGCGCGGGTTCATCGCCGGCGCGATGACGACCGGACCGCGGTGCGCGAGCGCCGCCTCGGTGAGGACGTTGTCGGCGATCCCCGACGCGAGCTTCGCCAGCGTGTTCGCGGTGCAGGGCGCGACGACGAGAACGTCCGCGCGGGTCAGATGGAGATAGACGTCGTCCTCAGCCGGTCGCCGGGCGAGCGCGCGGAAGGTCTCGCGGGTGACGAAGCGTTCGGCGCCGGGCGTGACGAGCGGCACGACATCGTGTCCGTCCTTGACGAACAAGCGGCAGAGCTCGCACGCCTTGTAGGCGGCGATCCCACCCGTCACTCCCAGGAGGACGCGGGCCATCTCGAAAGGATGCCTACTTGGGGTAGGTGTACTTGAGCATGCCTTGCGAGACTTCCTCGAAGGCCATGGTCAGGTAGTTCTTCGAGCGGCTCTCGACAAGCGGCGGGAGGTTCTCGCCGAAGGTGCCTTCGCCGAGCTGGTGGTGGTAGTTGTTGATCTGCCGGGCGCGCTTCGCCGCCACGATCACGAGCGCATAGCGCGAGTCCACCTTGTCCAGCAGGTCGTCGACGCGGGGTTCGATCATCGCCGCGGCATGGTAGCTGTCTCAGCGAGGAGGCCCGCTACGAGTTGGGTCAGCTCGCCGACCGCGCGGTCGAGGTCGTCGTTCTCGATCACGTGGTCGAACTGGTCGGCCTGCTCGAGCTGCCGGCGGGCGAGCTCGATCCGCTCCCCGATCTCGCCGGTGCTCTCCGTCGCGCGCTCGCGCAGGCGGCGCTCGAGCTCCTCGACGCGCGCGGAGATGAAGATCGTCACGGCGCCCGGCACCGCGTGCTTGACGCGCAGGGCGCCTTCGGTCTCGAGCTCGAGGAGTGGAACGCGACCTTTCGCCGCGATCCGGTCGAGCTCCGAGCGCAGCGTCCCGTAGCGGTGGCCGGAGACGTACTCGACGTGCTCGAGGAACTCGCCGGCGGCGACGCGCTTGAGGAAGTCCTCGTCCGAGAGGAACCAGTACTCGCGGCCGTCCTCCTCCCCACGCCGCCGCGCGCGCGTCGTCGCGGACACCGTCGCCTCGATCGCGGGAACCCGGGCGGCCAGTTCTCTGATCAGCGTCCCCTTGCCGGCGCCCGACGGGCCCGTGACTACGAGCACCGTGGGCACGCGGCTAGCGATTGAAGAGTCCGATCAGCTCCGCGCGCTGCCGCTCGGAGAGCCCGCCGACCGTCTTCGACTGGCTGATCTTGCAGACGGTGAGAAACCGGCTGGCCTTGACGCGCCCGAACTTCGGAACCGCCATGAGGATGTCGACGACCTTGGCCGTCTCGACGTACGCGGGCGGGTTGCCGAGGATCTGCTCGATCCTGACTTTCCCGTCCTTGAGGTCCTTCTTGAGCTTGGCGCGTTTGACGCGGACGTCGTTCGCTCGCTTGAGGGCGTCCATGCGCTGGTCGAGGGAGCGAACCGGCGCGTGCGCCTGCGTCTTGGTCGGACTCATGGGCCGGCCGATCTTACCAACGCGTCGCCGCGCATCAAGCGGCATCAGGGGGAGATGTTTTCCTCGGTTTCCGGGCTTTTTGCGCGACCCACTGCGTCGTCTGGCGAGACAACGCCGACGGCGTCGCACGCAGCGGCGAGCTCGGCGCGGATCCGGACGGGCGCGTCGGGGTCGGAGAAGAGCACCGTGCCGAGGGCGATGTCGCTCGCGCCGCAGGCGAGAAACTCGAGCGCGTCGCGTCCCGTGGCGATCCCTCCCATGCCCACGATCGGCAGCGCGGTGGCCTCGGCGCAGGCGCGAACGGCGTGCAGCGCCACCGGCTTCAGCGCCGGGCCGGAGTAGCCCCCGCTGCCGCGGGCGAGGGTCGGATGCAGGTCCCGGTCGAGCGACATCGCACGGAGGGTGTTGATGAGCGAGAGGCCCGTCGCGCCTGCGGCGGCGACTGCGGACGCGACCTCGGCGACGTCTGGATGCGCGGCGGAGAGCTTCGCGTAGAGCGGCAGCGTGGTGACCGCCCGGCAGGTGGCGACGATCTCGGCGGCGGAGTCCGCGGCCTCGTCGACGTTCGGACAGGAGAGGTTGAGCTCGATCGCCTCGACGTCCCCGAGCGCGGCGCACGTCTCGGCGTAGTCCTCCGCGCAGAAACCGCCGACACTGACCCAGATGGGGATGCCGAGCTCGCGGAGTCGCGGGAGGTGGTCGGAGAGGAAGCGCTCGCGGCCCGGGTTGGCGAGGCCGATCGCGTTGAGCATCCCGTGCGCCGTCTCCGCGATCCGCGGCGGCGCGTTGCCTTCGCGCGGGAGCGGCGTGACGGTCTTCGTCACGAACCCGTCGAGCGCGCGCGCGACGTCGGGCGCGGTGAGCGCGTCGAGGCAGCCCGACGCGTTAAGCAGCCGCAAGAACCGGCCCTTCGATGCAGAGGCGCTTCAGCTCGCCGCCGATCTCGACGACGCAGCCGTAACACGCGCCGTAGCCACACGCCATCGGCGCTTCCCACGCGAGCTGGGCAGCGGGGCAGATCTCGCGCACTGCGCGCAGCATCGGCTCGGGCCCGCACGCGAGGACGTCCATCTCCGGATCGACGAGCTCGGTGACGAGGACGGGATCGACGACGACCTCGGCGCCGGGAAGCAGCACCGCCGCTGCCGCGTGCGCCTCGCTTCGGAAGCCGAGCACGATCCGCGGCGACCCGCCGAGCTGCTCCACGAGATACGGAAACGGCGCGATGCCGATCCCGCCGCCGACGAGGACAGGGCGCTCGACGTCGAGGCGATAACCGTTCCCGAGCGGGCCGAGAACCGAGATCTCGTCGCCGGGCGTGAGCGCCGCGATCGCCTCCGTCCCCGGCCCGATCGCGTCCACGAGAAAGCCGAGCTCGCCCGGCGTTGCGAGGCAAAGGGAGAACGGCCGCGGCAGGAGACGACCGGGTGCCTCGAGCATGAAGAACTGTCCGGGCACGCCCGGCTCGACGGTCGCGCGGTCGAGGCGGACGAGCGTGTACGGCCCGACCTTCTCCGAGCCGAGGACTCTAAGCCGAGCGGCGTTCGGCATCGATCCGCTCCTGGAGCGAGACGGCCTGCTCGGCGCGCGCGGTGGCGATCGCGTGCACGGCCGCTGCGGCGCCGGAAAGCGTCGTGATGCACGGGACGCGGCGCACCAGCGCGGCCTCGCGGATCGCGTAGCCGTCGGAGCGCGCGTCGCGACCTTCCGGCGTGTTGATGACGAGGTCGCAGCGACCGCGCCGGATGAGATCCACGACCGTCGACTCCCCCTCGGCGGCCTCGCTCAGCTTCCGGACGGCTTCGACCTCGATGCCGGCAGCCGAGAGCGTCGCCGCCGTCCCCTCCGTCGCATACAGCTCGAAGCCGAGCCCGGCGAGCGTCGCCGCGATCGGCACCGCCTGCTGGTGGTCGGGCTCGCGGATGGAGATGAACACCGAGCCGGAGCGCGGCAGACGCCGGCCGGCGGCACGCTCGGCCTTGTCGAGCGCGGCCGAGAGATCGGCGGCACTCGCCATCACCTCGCCGGTCGAGCGCATCTCGGGACCGAGCACCGGATCGCTGCCGGGGAAGCGGGCGAACGGAAGGACGGCGGCCTTGACGCTCCACTGGCGCGGGGGTCGCTCCGGTGGGAGCCCGAGCTCCCCGATCCGCGAGCCGAGCGCGAGCCGGCACGCCGTCCTGACGAGCTCGACGCCGGTCGCCTTGCTCACGAATGGCACGGTGCGCGACGCGCGCGGATTCGCCTCGAGGACGTAGACCTCGCTGTCGCCGGTCACCGCGAGCTGAACATTGAGGAGGCCGACCGCGCCGAGCGCCCGGCCGAGCACCCTGACGATGTGCGCGATCTCCTGCGACTGCGCGAAGCTGAGGCTCGGGGCGGGAAGGACACATGCGGAGTCGCCGGAGTGGACGCCCGCCTCCTCGACGTGCTGCATCATCGCGGCGACGTATGTGTCCGTCCCGTCGCACAGCGCGTCGACGTCCACCTCGACGGCGTGCTCGATGAAGCGGTCGACGAGGATCCGCTCGAACGGCGGCATCTCGAGGACTTCCTCGGGCGTGTGGCAGACGCGCATCGCGCGGCCGCCGAGGACGTAGGACGGACGGACGAGCACCGGATAGCCGATCCGCTCGGCGATCTCGACGCTCTCCTCCGGAGTCGCGGCGATCCCCCACTCCGGCGAGCGCAGCCCGTGCGCCTTCAGCAGGCCGGCGAAGCGTTCGCGATCCTCGGCGAGGTCGACCGCGTCGAACGGCGTGCCGAGGATTGTCCAGCCGGCGTCCTCGATCACGCGCGCGAGCTTGAGCGGCGTCTGCCCGCCGAACTGGATCACGACTCCCGCGGGCTTCTCCCGCTCGCAGACCGCTAGCACCGACTCGGCGTCGAGCGGCTCGAAATAGAGCCGGTCGGACGTGTCGTAGTCGGTCGAGACGGTCTCGGGATTGCAGTTGACCATCACCGCCTCGTAGCCGAGCTCGCGGTAGGTCGTCGCCGCGTGGACGCAGCAGTAGTCGAACTCGATCCCCTGCCCGATCCGGTTCGGGCCGGAGCCGAGGATGACAACGCGCGGCTTCGCGCCGGCCGGGGCCGCCTCGTCCACTTCTCCCCACGTGGAGTAGAAGTAGTTGGACGCCGCCTCGACCTCGCCGGCGCACGAGTCGACGCGCCGGTAGACGGGACGGACGCCGCAATCGCGCCGACGCACCCGAACGGCAGCTTCCGTCGTCTCGGCGGCGGTGGCGATCTGAGCATCGGAGAGGCCAAGCCGCTTCAGGCGGAGCCAGTCGCCGGCGACGAGCGACTCGACGTCGCCGATCGAGGCGAGCCCCGCACGGATCCGGTCGAGCTCGCGCTGGAAGAACGGGTGAACGTCCTCCGGCATCTCCGCCAGCGCCTGCCACGGCGTCGCGGCACCGGCGTCGAGCTCGCGCGAGCGGAACGCCTTGAGATACGCCTCGGCGAACGTCCGGCCGATCCCCATCGTCTCGCCGACCGACTTCATCTGCGTGCCGAGCGTCCGGTCGGCGCCGGGAAACTTCTCGAACGCGAAGCGGGGGAACTTCACGACGACGTAGTCGAGCGTCGGCTCGAAGCTCGCGGGCGTCGTCCCCGTCAGGTCGTTCGGGATCTCGTCGAGCGTGTAACCAACCGCGAGCCGGGCGGCGACCTTCGCGATCGGATAGCCCGTCGCCTTCGACGCGAGCGCGGAGGAACGGGAGACGCGCGGGTTCATCTCGATCACGCGCACGTCGCCGGTCTCGCGGCTGCGCGCGAACTGGATGTTCGAACCGCCAGTGTCGACGCCGACGGCGCGGACGACGGCGATCGCCGCGTCCCGGAGCTCCTGGTACGCCTCGTCGGGCAGCGTCATCTGCGGCGCGACGGTGACGGAGTCGCCGGTGTGGACGCCCATCGGATCGAGGTTCTCGATCGAGCAGACGATGACGACGTTGTCGAGCCGGTCGCGGACGACCTCGAGCTCGAACTCGTCCCAACCGCGGACGGACTCCTCGACGAGCACCTGGCCGATCGGCGACTCGGAGAGCCCCCGCTCGACCTGGTTGTGCAGCTCCTCGGCGCTGTAGGCGAAGCCGCCGCCGTGACCGCCGAGGGTGAAGGCCGGCCGGACAACCGCGGGGACGCCGAGCCCGTCGATCTGGTCGAGCGACGTGACGATCGCCGACGTCGGCACCTTCAGGCCGCAGCTCTCGACCGCCTCCTTGAACTTGAGCCGGTCCTCGGCGCGCTCGATCACGTCGAGCCTCGCGCCGATCAGCTCGATGCCGAGCTCGTCGAGGACGCCCGACGTCGCGAGCTCGCGCGCGAGGTTGAGCGCCGTCTGGCCGCCCATCGTCGGGAGGAGGGAATCGGGCCGTTCCAGCCGCAGTACCTCCGCGACCGACTCGGCGTCGAGCGGTTCGAGATAGGTCCGGTCGGCGAAGCCGGGGTCGGTCATGATCGTCGCCGGGTTCGAGTTGATCACGATCGTCCGGAAGCCGTCCTCCCGCAGCACCTTGAGCGCCTGGCAGCCGGCGTAGTCGAACTCCGCGGCCTGGCCGATCACGATCGGGCCCGAGCCGACGATGCAGATCGAGTGCAGGTCGTCTCTACGCGGCAAGCTCGTCCACCCACTTCTCGAGCAGCGGCCACGCGTCGTGCGGCCCGGGGCCGGCCTCGGGATGGAACTGGAGCGAACGGGCGCGAAGCTCGAGGAAGTCGAGCCCCTCGACCGTGCCGTCGTAGAGGGAGACGTGCGACGCCTGCGCCGCTTCGCTTGGGGCAACCGCGAAGCCGTGGTTCTGGCTCGTCACGAGGACGCGGCCCGTCGCCCGCTCCAGCACCGGGTGGTTCGCGCCGCGGTGGCCGAACGGGAGCTTGTACGTCTCGTGGCCCGTCGCCCGCGCGATCAGCTGGTGGCCGAGGCAGATGCCGAGCACAGGCGTCCGTCCCAGCAACTCCTTCACCGTCTCGGTCTCGGCGACGAGCGGTTCCGGATCGCCCGGGCCTGGCGAGAGGAGAACGCCGGCGTGGGCTGCGAGCGTGCCGGCGTCCACGTCGTGCGGGTAGACGGTGACCGCGGCCCCCGCCTTGGCAAGGCGGCGCAGGACGGAGTTCTTCACCCCGTAGTCGACAACGCCGATCGAGACGCGTCCCTCCGCCGCGAAGACGTACGGCTCCGGCGCGGAGACACCACCCCCGATGAGGGCGCGGCCCAGCATCGGCGGCTGCTGCCGTGCGAGCTCGACCGCCTCCTCCACCGGGAGGTCGGAGGCGACCGCGATCCCGAGCGCCGAGCCCGCCTCGCGGAGATGGAGGACGAGGCTCCGCGTGTCGATTCCCGTGAGCGCGACGATCCCGCGCTCGCGCAGCCAGTCCGTCCATTCGGGGCCGCGCGCCTCGCGCATCATCACTGCCCGCGCGTGCGTTGCCGACGACTCGCTCCGCTCCTCAGCGACGCCGTAGTTGCCGACCATCGGCGCGGTGAAGCAGATGAGCTGGTCCTCGAAGCTAGGGTCGGTGACCGCCTCCTGGTAGCCCGACATGCCGGTCGTGAAGACCGCCTCGCCGAGTGCGTAGCCGTCGGCGCCGACCGACTCGCCGTGCCAGACCGACCCGTCTTCGAGGGCCAGATAACTCACTCGTAGGCCACGGCCCCGCCCGCGAGCGTCATCCGTACGGCGCCGTTCAGCGTCGAGCCGAGCAGCCACGAGTTGCCGGAGCGGCTGCGGAAGGGCTGCTCGCCGACCGTCCACTCGCCGCCGAGGTCGAGCAGGACGAGGTTCGCCTGCGCGCCCGTCGCGACGCGCGGCCGCTCGAGCCCGAAGATGCGCGCCGGCCCGGCGGACATCCGGTCGAGCAGTGCCTCGAGCGAGAGCAGCCCCGGCTGGACGAGGTGCGTGTAGAGGGCGGCGAACGCCGTCTCGAGGCCGGTGACGCCGAACGGCGCCTCCTCGAACGGCACTTCCTTCTCGTGGATCGCGTGCGGCGCGTGGTCGGTGGCGATCGCCTCGATCGTCCCGTCCCGGAGCCCCTCGAGCAGCGCCTGGCGGTCACGCTCGGACCGCAGTGGCGGGTTCATCTTCACGTTGGAGTCGAGCGACCGGACAGCCTCGTCGGTGAGGACGAGGTGGTGAGGTGTCGCCTCTCCGCTCGCGCCGACTCCCGCCGCCCGTGCCCGCCGCAGCGCCTCGACCGACTCGGCAGCCGAGAGGTGCAGCACGTGGACCGGCTGCGCCTCGTACGCGGCGAGAGCGAGATCGCGCTCGACCGCGACGGACTCGGCGACCGACGGATAGCCGGCGAAGCCGACCTCCGCCGCGACGCGGCCCTCGTGGACGTGCCCGCCGTGCGAGAGCGTCGGCTCCTCGCAGTGGAGCGCGAGCTTGCGTCCGGTGATCGACGAGTACTGGAGCGCGCGCCGCATCAGGCCGGCGGATGCGACCGGGACGCCGTCGTCGGAGAAGGCGACAGCGCCGGAGTCGGCGAGCTCGGCCATCTCGGTCAGCTCTTCGCCCCGCTGGCCCCGCGTGATCGCGGCGAGGAACCCGACGGGGATCTCCGCCTCTCGCATCGCCGCCTCAATGAGGGCACCGAGCTCCGCGGACGAGTCGACGATCGGGTCGGTGTTCGGCATCGCGAGGATCGCGCAGTAGCCGCCGGCTGCTGCCGCCGCCGTCCCGCTCGCGATCGTCTCCTCGTCCTCCCGCCCAGGCGTGCGCAGGTGGACGTGCGGGTCGACGAACGCCGGCGCGAGGACGAGACCCGTTGCGTCGATGACGCGGTGCTCGTTCGTGTCGACCTTCTCCGCGACCGCCGCGATCGTGCCGCCGTCGATGCGGACGTCGAGCGTCGCGTCGATTCCCTCTGTGGGATCGACGACGCGCGCGCCGCGAATGACGACGTTTGCGAGCTGTGCGTCGTTCTTCTGAGTGAGCATCAGTGGTCAACTCCTTCGGAGATCGCGCGCTGCAGCGGCGAAAACCAAGCCGGGCAAGGACGCAGGGAGCGCGCGTAGCCATGAGCTACGCGCGCGACTGAAGACGCGGCACGGCGCCGGTTTGCAGCCGTCCGCAGTGTGCGAGATTCGGAGGAGGTGACCACCTAAGCCACCTCCACGGCCGCGAGGGCCTGTACGCCGACCGGGCCGCCGGTCAGCAGGTCGTAGAGCACTGCCATCCGCGTGACGAGACCGGCCCTGACCTCTGAGATGACGAGCGATTCGGGTGCGTCGGCGACCACCGGGTCGATCTCGACGCCGCGGTTCATCGGGCCCGGGTGCATGACCCTCTGGCCGGGCCGGAGCCGCTCGGGCGTGATCCCCCAGCGCGCCGTGTACTCCCGCAGGCTCGGCACGTAGTTCGCGCCGGCCTGCATCCGCTCTTGCTGCATGCGGAGGACGTAGACGATGTCGGCGTCGCCGATCGCGGCGATGTCCGTCGTCGCCTCGCACGGCATCTCGCGCGGCAACAGCGCCGGCGGGCCAACGAGCGTCGTCCGGATCCCGACGAGCGCGAACGCCTGCACGAGGGAGCGCGCAACCCGCGAGTGAAGGACGTCGCCGACGATCGCGACGTGGAGTCCTTCGAGGTGGCCGAACTCGCTCTGGATCGTGTAGAGGTCGAGCAGTGCCTGCGTCGGGTGCTGGTTCTTCCCGTCGCCCGCGTTGACGATGTGCGCGTGTGTCACGGCGGCGACGAGGTTCGGCGCGCCGATCTGCGGGTGCCGGATGATGATCACGTCCGGGTCGTACGCGTCGAGCGTGAGCGCGGTGTCCTTCAGCGACTCGCCCTTGTCGACGGAGGAGCCCGTCGCCTTGATGTTGAGCGTGTCGGCCGAGAGCCTCTTCGCGGCGAGCTCGAACGAGGACGACGTCCGCGTCGAGGACTCGTAGAAGAGGTTGATGACGAGGTGTCCCTGGAGCGTCGGCAGCTTCTTCACCTGGCGCTCGAGCGAGGACTCGAACGTCCGCGCGGTGCCGAGCAGCCGCTCGACGTCGTCGCGGGTGAGATCGGCGACCGAGATTAGATGGCGGCGCGCCGGCGGCACAGGCGGCCGCAGCTCGTCGCCGACGAGGCGGATGCTGGTCATCGTGTTCCTTCCTCCGAGGTGGAAACGAGCAGGACCGAGTCGAGCTCGTCGACCTCGACGAGCTGCACCTGGATCCGTTCGTCGCGCGCAGTGGGCAGGTTCTTGCCGACGTAGTCCGGACGGATGGGAAGCTCGCGGTGGCCGCGGTCGATGACGACCGCGAGCTGGACGCGGGCGGGCCGGCCATAGGTGAAGAGCGCCTCGATCGCCGCCCGGATCGTGCGGCCCGTGTAGAGGACGTCGTCGACGAGGACGATCGTCTTCCCGTCGAGCGGGAAGTCGAGTTGGGTGGCGCGAACGAGCGGCTGCGGTGCGAGCGGCGCCTCGCCTCCGCGCACCGTGACGTCGTCGCGGTAGAAGGTGATGTCGACGGCGCCCAGCTCGGGCGACACGCCGGCGCGTTCCTCGATCAGCCGTGCGAGTCGCTGCGCGAGCGGCACGCCGCGCGTCTGGATCCCGACGAGCGCCACATCGCCGATCTCCGGATTGCCCTCGATGATCTCGTGGGCGATTCTCGAAAGGGTCCTCCCCAACGCTTCCGCGTCGAGCAAGATCTTCCCCTGAGCGGGGGCATGGGTACTCATCCGTCTCCTTTCCGGCCTCGCTGGACCGGGTTAAAGGGGTACGTGCTCGGACGACTGTAGCGGGTCGCCCGGATGAATCGCTAGGCGAGCGTCCAGAACCCGCCCGTCAGTCCGAGCCGCTCGAGGGTCGCCATGTTCTCGTCGCGCGTATGCGGCCGCCAGTCGGGAGAGATCCGATCGTTCCACCAAGCGAAGGCGAGCTCGGCGAGCTTCGCAACGGAGGTGGTCGCGCCGGGCTGCCGCTCACCGAGCCAGCGCGCGATGTGCTCTTCCGACCGGAAGAGATTCATCGTCGTTCAGGTGAAGACGATGTCGTCCCACCAGTGCGCCGCCGGAACGAGGACGTGGAAGAGAAGCGACTCGTCGTCGGGCCGGCCGTCGCGCAGCTCGACCGTCAGTGCCTCGCCGCAGTCCGGGCAGGACGTCTCGACCGACCCGTCCGCGTGCAGCGCCGCGCAGATGCCGAACGCGTCCCAGGCGCAGTTGCCGTACCACCAGCGGCCTGCCGCCTCGACCCGATAGGCCGTTGGGACGACGGAGAACGGGTTGAGCATCCGCAACTCGTCCGTCGCGGGATTGAGGACGACCGCGTGCTCGTCGTGAAGGCGACGCCAACCGGCAAGGACGGCCTCCGCGGCGCCGAGCTCGGGCGGAGCGGGCGCGCGACCGTGCTCGATGAAGAACGAGTACGTGCGTCGGCGGAGCTCGAGATCCGCGTCGTCCACGACGGCGAGGCTACGGCTCGGAGATCAGCTCGTCGGGCTCGGTGAGCGCTTCGATCGCATCCTTCGCGTCCTCGAGTTCAGCCCCGGGGACGAGGACGCTGACCGCGTCGTCCTCTGGCGCCTGCTCGATCGACGACTCGATGCCCGCATTACGGAGGATCTCCTGCATCTCCTCGGCCTCCGCGATGTCGCCTGCGACCGCGACCTGAACCATTCCACTCATTCCGTCCCGATCATAGGTCGCGGCGGCCGGGCGCCGCGCTCGACCAGCTGCGGCGCACCGCGCTCGGCGTACGGCACCTCGATGACGTCGAAGTCGCGCGGCACGACGGTCTCCGGGAAGACGGCCCGCGCCTCGTCGGCGAGCTCCGGCCCGAAGTAGCGTGAGGAGACATGCGTGAGCGCGAGGAGACGCACCTGGGCGAGCCGCGCGACCTCTGCCGCCTCCGCCGCCGTCGAGTGGTTCGTCTCCTTCGCGCGTGCGGCCTCCTCCGCGAGGAAGCTCGCCTCGTGGACGAGCAGGTCCGCGCCGTGCGCGGCCTCGACGACGACCGGGGACGGTGCGGTGTCTCCCGTGATCACGACCCGGCGGCCTGCCCGTGGTTCCCCGAGCACGTCGGCCGGAGTCACCATACGGCCGTCGGCGAGCTCCACTTCCTCCCCGCCCTGCAGTTGTCCACGCGCCGGCCCCGCGGGAACGCCGAGTCCGTCGGCCACGGCGACGTCGAAGCGCCCGGGACGCTCCTGCTCCACTAGTGCGTAGCCCAAGGCGACGCCATGCTCGGCCGCGAACGGCTCGATTGCGTACTCGCCGCGGGCGACCGTCTCTCCCGGCTCGAGCTCGACCTGCGTGACCGGATACGGCAGCCGGCCGACGAACGGCTGCAGCTGCTTGAACAAGTCCTTCAGGCCGCGCGGGCCGTACACGGTGAGCGGCGTCTCGTCGCGGCCGCGCAAGGCGAACGTCTTCAGCATCCCCGGCAGACCGAGGAAGTGATCGGCGTGGTAGTGCGTGAGGAAGATCTCCTCGAGATCCGGCAGCCCGATCGAGGAGCGCTGGAGCTGGCGCTGGGTTCCCTCGCCGCAGTCGAACAGGAGCCGCTCTCCCCCGCGCCGGACGAGAACGGCCGCGGGGCCGCGCTGGGCGGTCGGCATCGAGGCGGACGTGCCGAGGAAGACGACGTCGAGGTCCACGCAGCGATTGTAGGATCGCGTCGTGCCCGATCCGTCGCTCCTCGAGATCTACCGCCGCGAGTTCTCCGCGGAGACGTACACCGAGATCCGGGAGCTCTACAAGACGCACTCGATCGCGGAGGACGCGCGCGACCTGCCCGGCCTCATCTCGACGCTCACGCCCGACTGCGTCTACGAGCTCGTCCAGACCGGCCATCGCTGGAAGGGCCACGACGGGGCTGCGCGCTTCTACACCGAGCTGCTGACGGCTTTCCCGGACATCCGCTTCGACCTGACGGACATCGTGATCGGCCCACAGGGCGTGTGCGAGGAGGCCGACGTCTCCGCGACACAGGCGGCGCCGTGGCTCGGAGAAGAGCCGCGCGAGGGCCGTCTCGAGTGGAAGGTGCTCATCTGGTTCCCGTGGGATCCGGAGCAGAAGCTGTTCCGCGGCGAGAAGGTCTACACCTTCGGGATAGACCTGCCTTCTGCGAGCGCTTAGGGCAGAACGAGCTTCTCGCCCGGCGTGATCGTCGCCGTCGCGAGGTGGTTCGTCTGTTCGAGCTGCCACACGGCCTGGCGCGGGTCGCCCGTCGTCGTGCGCGCGGCGATCGACCAGAGCGTGTCGCCGGCCCGAACGACGTACGTCTGCCGCGGGCCTGCTCCCGGCGAACCGTGTGCCGCGTAGCCGACGCTGAGCGCTGCAGCGCAGAGGAGAATGAGCAATTTCCCGAACATCTGTTCGCATAGTACGCGAACGCGTGTTCGGTGTCAACTCCACATATGCCTGTGAAATGGCTTGAGGCACGCATTGGCGGCCCGCCGTTTCGGCCTGGGCATTGCCCTGACGTTGTAACTGATCGATGTGGCGGTCACCTGCCCCTCGCTGGCCTCGAACTTCCAGCTGAGCCATGCGCCGGTCCTGTCGGTCTTGCGGACGAACGGCCGGCGGAAGAAGGCTGTGCCGCCGCCGTTGCTGTCGTCCTTGACGACCTTGAGCGCGCCCCCCTTGAGGAGGCACGTGGAGAGCTGGGCGTAAGCCTGCTCCGGCGTCGCCTGCGTAGTGGCCAACGCAAGCGGGGTCGCGAGCGCTGCGGCCAAGGCAACCGAGCCGATCGCCAGTACTGCCCTCATGGGCGGCCAGTGTACGCGAGCACGGCGTCGACGAGCTTCGCCGCTCCGAAGCGCACCGGATCGTCCGCCGGCAGGCCTGTCTCCGCCTCGGCTGCTGCGATCGCCGCGTGCGCGTCCTCCTCCCCCAGATTGCGCGTGTTCAGCGCCACGGCGACCACGCGCGCCGGCCGGGCCGGGAGCGCCGTCCGCTCGTGCAGATCGACGAGCTCGCGCAGCGGCGGGATCGGATGCGGACCGCCGCCGGCGCCCTCGATCTCCTTCCGGCCGGCCTCGTGACACAGCACGAGAAGATGCGGCGCGCTGCCGTGGTAGAGGCCGAGCGTCACGCCGGAGTAGACGGGATGGACGAGCGAGCCCTGCCCTTCGACCCAGAGGAGCTCGCCGCCGCGCTCGCGTCCTTCGACGACGAGCCGCTCCGCCGCGCCCGCGATGAAGTCGGCGACGACTGCGTCGACCGCGATCCCCCACCCCGCGATCACCATCCCCGTCTGGCCGGTCGGAACGAACACGGAGCGGAGGCCGCGCCGCCGCGCCTCGAGATCGAGCTCGAGCGAGACCGTCATCTTCCCGATCGCGCAGTCGGAGCCGACGGTCAGGACGATCGTCGCGTCGACGTCGAGATTCGCGCCGGTCGCGGTCGAGAGATCGGCTGGAGGACGCCGCAGGTCGCGGAGCCCGACGCCGCGCACGGCGGCGAGAGCGGCGAGCTCGGGATCGTCCGCGAGGAAGACGTGGAGCCCGTTCTCGATGTCGAGGCCGCTCTCGATGCAGTCACGGAGGATTGCGATCCAGGCAGGTGGGAAGCGGCCGCCCTGCGTCGCGACACCGACGAGCGCGGCGGTCGGCCCGAGCGGCAGCGCCTCCTCGACGCTCGCGACGACCGGAACTCCGTCCTCCGTCTCGCCGCCGCGCGCCGAGTCGAGAATCGCGACGACGTCCTCCCGCCGGTAACGGAGCACGCCGCGCATCGTCTTGCCGTAGTGCTGGTCGGCCGAGAAGCCTTCGGCGAGCAGGAGGTATTTCACGCCGGGTGAACGCCGAGCCCGGGCGCGTCCGGCGGCAGCTGGACGCCGTCCGTGAAGGGGACACCGGGCCACGGATCGTGCGCGAGCAGGAGGTTGCCGTCGAGGTCGACGTGGTCGAAGAGCGAGGCGACCTGCGCCGCCGCCGAGATCCCCAGCCCGGCCTCGACCATGCAGCCGAGCATGCAGCCGAGCCCAAGTGAGCGCGCCGCGTGCACGATCCGCACCGCCTCCCGGATGCCGCCCGACTTCGCAAGCTTGACGTTGATCCCATGCGCCCGCTCGGCGCAGGCGGCGACGTCGGCGAGCGTGTGGCAGTCCTCGTCGACGTAGATCGGGAGCGGCGAGCGCTCCTTCAGCTCCCGCCCACTGGGATCGCCCGCGGGCAGCGGCTGCTCGCAGTACTGGACTCCGAGCTCGGCGAGCTGTGGGAGGAAGTCGAGCGCCTCGTCGAGGCTCCACGCCTCGTTGATGTCGACCTGGAGCGGCAGCTCGCCAGCGACTCCGCGCACTGCACGGACGCGCTCTGCGTCGAGGCCGTCACGCCCGCCGAGCTTCAGCTTCAACCGCTGGAAGCGGTAGAGCGCCTTCGCGGCGCGGCGGGCCATATCGTCGGGATCGCCGAGCCACACCGTCCAACTCGTCGGCGGCCCGGCGCGACGCAGCCCGAGAAGCCGCCAGACCGGCTGGCCGAGAAGCTTTCCCTGGAGGTCGTGGAACGCAGCGTCGAGAGCGGCGCGCGCCGCGAACTCGCGCGCGGGTAGCCGTTCGAACACGTCCTCGAGCGCGAACGGGTCGTCGCCGAGCGCGTCCGCGTGCTCCTCGACGTACGCGAGCGCCGACTGGGCCGACTCGTCGTACCGCTCGATCGCCGCCGCTTCGCCGAAGCCGGAGACGCCGGAGTGCCGCAACTCGACGACGAGGGACTCCTCCGTGTCGCTCGCGCGGCGGGAGATGACGAACGTCTCCGCCAGCTCGAGCGTGAGGATCCGCGCAGAGACCTCCATCGGGCAGGAGGCTACACTGGCTCTCCCGAGCGCCCGTAGCTCAGGGGATAGAGCGCGCGCCTCCGGAGCGCGAGGTCGCAGGTTCGATTCCTGCCGGGCGCATTCAGGGCGCTAGCCGATGTAACAGCCGGTCGCGCCCATCGTCTTGGCGTATGGCAAGGCGGCGAGGGAATCGCGGTTCGCCTGCTTGATCGCAGCGCGGAGCTTCGCGTTGTGGCCCGCCTTCGCGGCGGCGATCGCGTTCTTGTCGTCCTGGGCCGCCTTCGCGTTCTCCCGCGCGTAGCCGGCCGCCGCGGCGGCGATCGACGCCGGCGGCTTCCACGACGCGAGCTGCTTCAGGAACTCCTTGTCGATGTGGACGATCGACGTGGCGTAGTGCCGGTAGTCGCCGATCGTGTCGCCGAGATGGAGCTCGCGGAACTGGTCGGACGAGGCAGACAGAGACGGCTGACCTTCGCGTCGTACTGCGCCTTCGTCAGCGTGCCGTTGCCGCCGTTGCCGCCCCCGCACGCGGCGAGCGCGAGCCCGACGACGACGAGCGGAAGAAGGAGAAGCGCACGCCGGACCACCTGGGCATTCTCCACGGAGCAATGGCTGCGTTCAAGGCGTACGTCCGCTCGCTCGACCCGCGCCTGCCGCGGGACGTCTACATCCTCGAGGGCGGCGCGCTCGTCAATGCGTTCGGGAACGGCGTCGTTCTCCCATTCCTCCTCATCTATCTCCACAACGTCCGCGGGATCCCGTTCGGCTTGGCCGGAAGCGCAGCGGCGGTGCAGTCGGCGGCGGCGCTCGCGAGCGGCTTCCTCGGCGGGACGCTCTCGGACCGGCTCGGCCCGAAGCGCGTCCTGCTCGGCGCGCTCGTCGTGATGACGGTCGCGTTCGCGCTGATGCCGACGATCCGGACGGCGCCGGAGGCGTTCGCCATCTACTCACTATGGGGGATCGGCAGCGGTTCGTTCTGGCCGTCGCAGTCCGCGATGCTCGCGGGCCTCACCCCCGCCGCGCGGCGCGCGCCGGCGTACGCGCTGCAGCGCCTCGCGATGAACGTCGGCGTCGCGCTCGGCGGTGTCGCGGCCGGCTTGATCGCGTCCGTCGGCGATCCCGGCAGCTTCACGGTGCTGTTCGCGATCGACTGCGCGACCTTCCTCGGCTACATGGTCGTGCTCGCGCGCGTGCGCGCCCCCGCGCGCCACGAGGAGCACACGGGCGGCAGCTGGCGCGCCGTCCTGCACGACCGCGTCTTCACGCGGTTCACCCTCCTCAACGCGGCGTTCATGACCGCCGGAATCTCGCTCGCGGTCGAGATCCTCCCCGCCTTCGGGAAGAACATCACGCACATCGACGAGCGCGAGGTGGGGATCGTCTTCGCGCTCGACGCGATCGGGATCGTGCTCTTCCAGCTTCCCGTCCTGAAGTTCCTCGAGGGACGGAGCCGGATGCGCGGCTTCGCGCTGATGGGGATCCTTTGGGCAGGCTCGATGCTCGCGATCTGGGGTGCGGGGACCTGGGCGCGCGCCACCGTCGCGTTCGCGATCCTCGCCGCGGCGATGCTCGTCTTCGCCGTCGGCGAGTGCTTGCACGGCGCGATCCAGGCGCCGCTCAGCGTCGACCTGGCGCCGCCGCACCTCGTCGGCCGCTATCTCGCCGCATCGAGCATCTCGTGGCAGATGGGCTGGATCCTCGGGCCTGCCGCCGGCGGCTTCCTCCTCCAGCACCGCCCGCTTCTCCTCTGGCCGCTCGCCGCGGGCGCGAACGTCGTCTTCGCGGCCGCGGCTCTAGGGCTCGAGCGGCGGCTGCCGGAGGGAGTGCGCAGGACGCCGCGCTCCGAGCCCGTGACAGTGGTGGTTCCAACGCCGACCGGCTAACCTGTGCGAGCCATGCCCGCGACCATCGACCCCCTCAGTACCGGTGTACAGCCTCTGATGGAGAGTCAGCGATGGCCTCGCTTGCACCGGCAGTACTCCATCTCTCCCTCGTAGTAGGAGGAGAGCTTCGCGACCCCGCGGGGGAGCGCCTCGGGCGTGTCGACGACCTGATCGTCCGCCTCGGCGGCGCCGGGGACTATCCGCCCGTCACGGGAGTCGTGGCGACCATCGCCGATCGCCCGGTCTACGTCGCCTCCGAGCAGATCGTCGAGATTGGCCCGGGCCTCGTCACGCTCGAGGCTGACCAGCTCGACCTGCAGCACTTCCGGCGGCGCCCGCAGGAGGTTCTCCTCAAGAAGGACGTCCTCGACCGCCAGCTGATCAACGTCGACGGCGCACGCCTCGTGCGCGCGAACGAGATCGAGCTCGCGCGCCTCGAAGGCTGGTACCGCGTAGTCGGGGTGGACATCAGCCTGCGCGGGCTGCTGCGCCGGGTCATGCCGCGCACCCTCGCCGGTCGTGTCGTGCCAGGCTCCTTCCTCGACTGGGCGTCGGTCGAGCCGTTCACCGGCCACGTCCCGACCGTGCGCCTGCGGGTGCCGCATCCGAAGCTCGCGAAGCTCCATCCCGCCCAGCTCGCCGACCTCGTCGAGGCCGCGTCGCACCGCGAGGGCGAGGAGATCATGGCCGCCGTCGCCGCCGACCCCGAGCGCGAGGCGGACGTCTTCGAGGAGCTCGAGGACAGCCACCAGCTCGAGTTCGTGGAGGACCGCGGCAACCTCGAGATCGCGGAGCTGCTCGGCCGCATGGAGACGGACGACGCCGCCGATCTCGTCCTCCAGCTTCCGGAGGAACGGCGCGAGGATGTCATCGCACTTCTCTCCCCCTACCACGCACGCCGTGTGCGCACACTCCTCGGCTACGACCCGGCTACCGCCGGCGGCCTGATGAGCCCCGAGTTCGTGTGCCTCTACGCCGATGCGACGCGCGAGGAGACGATCGATCGCGTCGAGCGGTCGAAGCTCTCCGCCGAGTCGCTCTCGATGATCTACGGGATGGACACGCACCGCCGGCTGCGCGGCGGGATCGCGCTCGCCGACCTCGTTCGCATGAAGGAGGGCGAGCGGCTGGGGGACGTCCTCGGCGACGCGCAGGCGGTGCGTGCGGACGCCGACCTCGAGGAGATCGCACGGTTGATGACCGACTTCGACCTCACGGCCATCCCCGTCGTCGACGACGATGAACGGATCCTCGGGATCGTCACTGTCGACGACGTGCTCGAGCTCGTCCTGCCCGAGGGCTGGCGGCGCCGATTCGGCGTCCTCGGAGGAGACTGATGAAGCTCATCGGGAAGCTGCCGCGCCTGCCGCGCGGCCGTCCGCGCCTGCGGCCGCGCAACCGGCTGACGCTCAAGCTCCTCGCGCTGCTCGCCTTCCTCGGGCCGGGGATCGTCGCCGCGAACGCCGGCAACGACGCCGGTGGCATCGCGACGTACAGCTCCGTCGGCGCGAAGTACGGCTTCGACCTCCTCTGGATGATGGTGCTGATCACGGTCAGCCTCATCGTCGTGCAGGAGATGGCGGCGCGGATGGGCGCCGTCACCGGCAAGGGGCTCGCCGAGCTGATCCGGGAGCAGTACGGGCCGCGCTGGTCGCTCCTCTCCACGTTCGCGGTCCTGTTCGCGAACCTGGGGATCTGCATCTCGGAGTTCGTCGGGATCGGAGCGGCGCTCAGCCTCGCGCACGTGCCGGTGCAGATCTCGGTGCCGATCGCGGCGGTCGTCATCTGGCTGCTCGTCGTGCGCGGCTCGTACAAGTTCGCCGAACGGATCTTCGTGGCGATGACGATCCCGTTCTTCGCGTATCCGGTCGCGGCGATCCTCGCGCACCCCGACTGGGGCGCGGTCGGGAAGGCGATCGTCGTGCCGCACATCCACCTGAACGGGACCTACGCCCTCCTCTTCATCGCGACGGTCGGGACGACGATCACGCCGTTCATGCAGCTGTACCTGCAGTCGGCGGTCGTCGAGCGCGGCCTCGGGCCGGAGGACATCCGCGCAGAGCGGATCGAGGTGACGGGCGCGTCGCTCTTCGCGAACATCGTCGCCGGCTTCATCATCATCGCCACCGGCGCGACGCTCTTCCTCCACGGCCACCACGTGGTCCACAGCGCGGCCGACGCGGCGAAGGCGCTCGCGCCGTTTGCCGGCCGCTACGCCGAAGCGCTCTTCGCCGTCGGCCTCCTCGGCGCGAGCCTGCTCGCGGCGGCGATCCTCCCCGTCACCGCGGCGTACGTGATCGCGGAGACGTTCGGGCTGGAGAAGGGCATCGCACGCCGGCCGCGCGAGGCTCCGGTCTTCGTCACGACGCTGACCGCGCTCGTGCTGATCGGCGCCGCGGTGGCGATGATCCCGGGCGTCCCGGTGATCAAGCTGCTCGTGTTCGTGCAGGTCGTGAATGGGGCGCTGCTGCCGATCACGCTCTTCTTCGTCTGGCGGCTGGCGCGGAGCGAGGAGCTGATGGGAGAGCACCGCAACGGGCGGATCTTCGACGTCGTCGCCGGCCTCACCGTCTTCGCCACTGGCGCCCTCTCGATCGTCCTCGTCGGCCTGACACTGTCCGGCAAGGCATAAGAAGAAGAAAGCGGGAGACGGGGCTCGAACCCGCGACCCTCAGCTTGGGAAGCTGATGCTCTACCAACTGAGCTACTCCCGCGGTGCGGCGATTGTAGCCCGGCCATAATGGGGCCGAACCAGCGAGACAGGAGAGACCGATGGCCAGCGAACTGCACGAGACCGCCCGAGCGCTCGTCGCCGAGGGGAAGGGAATCCTCGCCGCAGACGAGAGCGGCGGGACGATCAAGAAGCGTTTCGACACGATCGGCGTCGAGTCGACCGAAGAGAACCGGCGCGCCTACCGCGACCTGCTCTTCACGACGCCGGGTGCCGAGGAGTTCATCAGCGGCGTGATCCTCTTCGACGAGACGATCCGCCAGAGCTCGGCCGACGGGACGCCGTTCCCGCAGCTGCTCGCGTCGAAGGGGATCATCCCCGGGATCAAGGTCGACGCCGGTGCGAAGCCGCTTGCCGGCGCCGCGGGCGAGACCGTGACGGAAGGGCTCGACGGGCTCCGCGAGCGCCTTGCCGAGTACCACAGCCTCGGCGCGCGATTCGCGAAGTGGCGCGCGACCTACTCGATCAGCGACACGCTCCCGAGCGACTACTGCATCTGGACGAACGCGCACGCGCTCGCCCGGTATGCCGCGCTCTGCCAAGAGGCGGGGATCGTCCCGATCGTCGAGCCGGAGGTTCTGCAGGACGGGATCGCACACGATCGAGCGCAGCGGCGTCGTCACATCGCGCGTTCTCGCCGCGCTCTACACGGAACTGTTCGACCAGCGCGTCGATCTCGCCGGCACGCTCCTCAAGCCGAACATGGTGCTCTCCGGCTACGAGGCGTCGAGCCGCGCCGGAGTCGAGGCGGTCGCGAAGGACACTCTCCACACGTTCTCCAAGCACGTGCCGGCCGCGGTGCCCGGCATCGTCTTCCTCTCCGGCGGCCAGTCGGACGAGGACGCGACCGCGCACCTCAACGCGATGAACGCGAGCGGCCCGCATCCGTGGCAGCTGTCCTTCTCCTACGGCCGCGCGCTGCAGGCGCCGGCGCTGAAGACATGGGGCGGCAAGGAGGAGAATGTCGAGGCGGCCCAGCGCGCGTACTACCACCGGGCGAAGATGAACTCCGCCGCGCGCACGGGGATGTACGCGCCCGCGATGGAGAAGGAGCTCGCCGCGGTCTAGCCGCTAGGTGTACTCGAAGCCCGTCAGGGCCGAGAGCTTCTCGAGCGACTGCTGGGCCACCACGCGCCGCACCGTTCCCGAGCGCGAGCGCATCACGATCGAGTCGGTGATCGCGCCTCCCGGCGTGTACTCCACGCCTCGGAGGAGTGAGCCGGTCGTCACGCCGGTAGCCGCCACGAACACGTCCTCCCCGGACACGAGATCGTTCGTGTGGAGGACGCGCTCCGGATCGAGCCCTGCGTCGAGCAAGGCCTGCCGCTCGTCGTCGTTCCGCGGCCAGAGCCGCGCCTGGATGCCGCCGCCGACGCACTTGAGCGCTGCGGCGGAGATGACGCCCTCGGGCGTGCCGCCGATCCCGTAGAGCATGTCGACGCTCGTCCCGGGCTGCGCCGCGGCAATCGCAGGCGCGACGTCGCCGTCGCGGATCAGCCGGACGCGCGCCCCGGCGGCGCGGAGCTCGGCGATCAGATCGTCGTGGCGGTCGCGCTCGAGGACGACGACGTCCACCTCGCGCGGCGTCTTGCCGAGCGCCTCGGCGACGGCGGACACGTTCTCGGTCGGGCTCCGCGTGATGTCGATCGCGTCGATGGCGCCCGGACCGACGGCGATCTTCTCCATGTAGAGCGCCGCGCCGGGGAAGAGCATCGTGCCGCGCTCGGCGACGGCCATCACGGCGATCGCGCCTGGCTGCCCGAGCGCGGTGAGTCGCGTTCCCTCGAGAGGGTCGACGGCGACGTCCACCTCGGGGCCTTCGCCATTCCCGACCTCCTCGCCGTTGTAGAGCATCGGCGCCTCGTCCTTCTCCCCCTCGCCGATCACGACCACGCCGCGCATGTCCACGCTGTGGAGGACGTACCGCATCGCGTCGACCGCGGCCTGGTCGGCGCTCTCCTTCTCGCCGCGCCCGATCCAGCGCGCGGCGGCCATCGCGCCCGCCTCTGTGACGCGGACGAGTTCCATGGCGATGTTGCGGTCGGGAGTTACGCGATAGCTCACGGCCTCACATCCTCTCAGGCGCCTCGACCCCGACAAGGTCGAGACAGCGCGCGATCACCGTCTGGGTCGCGCGGCAAAGGCCGAGCCTGAACGCCTGCGCGTCGCTCTCGAGGACGCGATGCTCGTGGTAGAAGCGGTGAAAGTCGTCGGCGACCCGGATCGCGTACACCGGAATCGCCTGCGGGCCGCGCTTCGCGACGGCGTCCGCCGCGACGGCCGGCAGTTCGGCGAGACGCTTGATCAGCTCCTTCTCCTCCGCAGCCAACGGGCCGGCCGGCTCGCCGCCGACCGCCGGGTCGCCCGCGTTGCGGAGGATCCCGGCGATCCGCGCGTGCGCGTACTGGACGTAGTAGACGGGATTCTTCTGCGAACGCTCGGCGGCGAGGTCGACGTCGATGTCGATCGTCTGGTCGGGGCCGCGGTTGACGAGGTACCAGCGTGCGGCGTCCACGCCGGTCTCGTCCATGAACTCGTCGAGGAATACGACGTCGCCGCGCCGCTTCGACATCTTCGTCTGCTCCCCACCCTTCGTCAGGTGCACCAGCTGGTAGAGGAGCACCTCGACGCGTTCTGGGTCGTAGCCCAGCATCCGGGCCACCGCGGCGTACCAGTTGCGGGTCCCGTGATGGTCGGCGCCGAGCACGTAGATCGCGCGGTCGAAGCCACGCTCGAGCTTGTCCACGAGGTATGCGACGTCGGCGGCGCGATAGGTCGGCGTCCGGTCCTCCGACCGGAGGAGGACGCGATCCTCGTCGTCGCCGTACGCGGAGGAGCGCGCCCACAGCGCACCGTCGTTCTCGTACGTGTCGAGCCGCGGGAGCAACTCCGGCAGCCGCTGCTCGAGCTCGCTCTGGCGCCGCCACGAGTCGAAGTGGATCCGGAAGCGCTCGAGCGACGCCTCGATCTCCTTCAACATGAGGGGCACGGGATCGCCTTTCCGCGCGGCGAGCTCGTCGATGTACGCGCCGCGGTAGCCCTCCTCCGGGATCGGCTCGCCGTTCCGGACGGCGTCGACCGACGCCCGGAAGCTGTCCATCTGCGCGCCGGAGTCGTTGTAGTAGTACTCGCGCTCGACGTCGTGCCCCGCGAGGGCGAGGAGGCGCGCGACCGCGTCGCCGTAGGCGCCGTTCCGCGCCGAGGCGACCGTGAGCGGGCCGGTCGGATTCGCAGAGACCATCTCGACCTGCACGCGCTCGCGCGGCTCTGCTCCGCCCCGGCCGTAGTCGTCGCCGGCGGCAAGGATCTCGCCCAGCACCGCCGCGAACCAGGCATCCCGCAGGAAGACGTTGACGAAGCCCGGCCCCGCGACCTCGGCGCGCTCGACGATCTCCAGCGCTCCCGCCGCCGCCGCGATCTCGGCCGCGAGCTCCCGCGGCGTGCGGCGACGCGTGCCGGCGAGACGCATCGCGACGTTCGTCGCGTAGTCCCCGTACTCGGCCTCGCCCGGCCGCTCGAGCTCGAGGTCGGCTCCGGCCGCCGACGCGAGTTCGCGCGCGAGTGCACTGATCGGATCGCTAGGCACGTTCGTAGTATGTGGACATGGACGACGAACAGCTCGCCCAACCCGAGCCGGAGCCCGGCGAGCGGCGGCTGAACATCCAGATGCCGGCCGAGCTGATCGGCGGCACCTACGCGAATTTCGCGAACGTCAGCTTCTCCCAGTACGAGTTCACGCTCACGTTCGCGCGCATCGAGCACGAGATCGAGGAAGGCGACGTGCCGGGTGCGGTCGTGGCGCGCGTCAACGCGTCGCCGCTCTTCGTGCCGGAGCTGATCGCGGCGCTGCAGGACTCTTGGTCGAAGTACGCCACGCGTGAAGGAATCCGCAACCTGCCCGAGGCGCCCGGCCACCCGGACCCGTCGGACGACTGATCCTCCGCCAGTCCTCGCATGCGCGTCGCCGTCGTCTCAGACATCCACTCGAACCTGCCCGCGCTGGAGGCGGTGCTCGCGGCGCTGGAGAACGACGCCCCGGACGAGCTCTGGTGTCTCGGCGACCTCGTCGGCTACGGCCCGCGCCCGAACGAGTGCTGCGCCCTGATCAGCGAGCGGGCGGACGTCTGCCTCGCCGGCAACCACGATCTTGCCGTCATCGGGACGATCGACCTCGACGAGTTCCACGGCGACGCCGCGCTCGCCGCCCGCTGGAACCGCGACACGCTGACGGCCGAGTCCCGGACGATGCTCGAGCGCCTCGAGCCGCTCGGGAACGCACATGGTGTCGCGCTCTACCACGGCAGCGCGCGCGACCCGGTCTGGGAGTACGTCCTCTCCGACGAAGCGGCGGTGGCGACGCTCGCGCTTGCCGGGACACCGCTCGTTCTGGTCGGGCACAGCCACGTCGCGCTCCGGATCCTCGCGTCGGGAGACGAGCTCGACGGCGGGCTGGCTTCAGCCGGGCAGAAATTCGAGCTGGGAGGGTTGCGCGCCCTTCTCAATCCCGGCTCGGTCGGCCAGCCGCGCGACGGCGATCCGCGCGCCGCATATCTCCTCCTCGACCTCGAGGCGCAGCGAGCCGAGTTCCGCCGCGTCGAATACGACATCGCCGTGACGCAACGGGATATGCACGACGCCGGCTTGCCGGACTTCCTCGCGGCGCGGCTCGCGCTCGGCCAGTAGAGCTACGCGGAGACGGGCAGCAACGGCGGCGGCAGGATCGAGACCGGCAAGCCGGCAGCTGCTGCCGCTGGCGCGACGTCCTCGATCACGGGCACGGCCGACGCGAAGAGCTCGATGCCCTCGCGGGCGAGCGCGACCTGCACGTCCTCCCGGGCCTTCCAGATCCGCCACTTGACCGTGGCGAGCGTCACCTCGAGCGAATCGGCAATCTCGCCGTAGGAGAGGCCGACGATGTCGCGGAGGAGCAGCGCCATCTTGAGATCGACGCTGAGATGCCCGACCGCGCGCCAGACCGCGTCGATCGCCTCGAGCCGCTCGAACGGCGCGTCGACCACCTCGAGCGTGGCCACCTCGTCGATGTCGAAGACCGCCCTGGGACGGCGCTCCGTCGCGCGCAACTCGTCGAGCACGCGGTTCTTCGTCACCTGGAAGAGCCAGGTCGTGAACTTCGAGCGAGCGGAGAAGCGCGGCAGTCCCTGGTAGACGCGGAGGAAGACTTCCTGCGTCAGGTCCTCGGCGAGCGACCGGTCGCCCACCATCCGCAACACGTAGTTGAAGACGGGCGTCTGGTATGAGCGCACGATGATCGCAAAGGCGCGTTCATCGCCTCGCTGCGCCTTCCGGAGAATGCCGTTGTCGGGCTGGGGCAGCGACAAGGTGGCGCGAGTATAGACCCATTCCTTACGGAATTTGTACGAGATTGTCGCCAGTCATCAACGCGGACGGTTCGAGGCCGAGGAGCGCGAGCAGCGTCGGAGCGACGTCCGAGAGTTCGCCGTCCCGCAGCGCGGCTCCCTGCGCGGTGAGGACCACGGGGACGGGGTTCGTCGTGTGCGCCGTGTGCGGGCTGAAACCGTCGTCTTGCAGGAGTTTTTCCGCGTTCCCGTGGTCGGCGATGATCAGGCAGACGCCGCCGGCCCGGTCGACCGCCTCGACGACGCGGCCGAGGCACGCATCGGTGACCTCGACAGCCTTGACGACCGCCGGGATCACGCCGGTGTGTCCCACCATGTCGGGATTCGCGAAGTTGACGACGACGAAGCCCAGCCCACCCGCCTCGATCGCAGCCACGACGCGCTCGGCAACCGCGGCGGCCGACATCTCGGGTTTGTGGTCGTAGCTCGGAACGTCGCGCGGCGACTCGACGAGGATCCGCTCCTCGCCGTCGAACGCCTGCTCGCGCCCGCCGTCGAGGAAGTACGTCACGTGCGCGTACTTTTCCGTCTCGGCGGCGTGTAGCTGGCGGATGCCGTGCCCCGAAAGCACCTCCGCGAGCGTGCCGTCGACGAGATGCTCGGGGAACGCGACGGGGAACTCGAAGTCGTCGCGGTAGCGCGTCATCGTGCTCAGGTCGACGCCGAGCTCGCTGAGTTTCTCCGAGAGCTGCCGCGCCCGGTCGGGGCGGAAGTTGAAGAAGATCGCGGTGTCGGTGGCCGGGTCGAGACGCGGGCGGCCGGCGAGGACGACCGGCTCGACGAACTCGTCCGTGACATCGCGGTCGTAGGACGCCTGCACCGCGGCGATCGGATTGTCAGCGTGCTCTCCCTTCCCTCCGACGATTGCGTCGAGTGCACGTTGCGTGCGGTCCCAGCGGTTGTCGCGATCCATCGCGTAGTAGCGGCCGACGACCGTCGCGATGCGGTCCGCCGGGAGCTCCGCGAGATCGTCGATTGCCGAGTGCGGCGAGACGTCGCGGCCGTCGGTGAAGGCATGGATCCACGTCTTCTCCGGCGCGAACGTCAGGAGCGCTTTCAGGTGCTCGATGTGCGAGTGGACGCCGCCGTGCGAGACGAGGCCGAGCAGATGGACGCTCTTCCCGCGCTCGAAGGCCGAGCGCAGCACCTCGTTCTCGAAGAAGGAACCGTCCTCGATCGCGCGATTGACGCGCTGGAGATCCTGGTCGAGGATCCGGCCTGAGCCGATCGTGAGATGGCCGACCTCGGAGTTACCCATCTGGCCGGCGGGCAGGCCGACCGCCTCGCCGGACGCGATCAGCTGCGCGTGGGGGTAGTCGCGCCAGAGCCGGTCGAAGACCGGCGTGTCGGCGAGCTCGACCGCGTTCCCCGGCCCGGCCGGGGCGATCCCCCAGCCGTCGAGGATGATCAGCGCTACGAGGGGATACGTCCGGCTGCTTCGCATATCGCCCGGAAGGAGTCGACATCGAGCGACGCGCCGCCGACGAGCGCCCCGTCGACGCTCGGCTGCGCGAAGAGCCCGGCGGCGTTGTCCGGCTTCACGGAACCGCCGTAGAGCACCGGCACGTCGAGCAGCGACTTGATGAACGCGTGCGCGTCCTGCGCCATCTCCGGCGTCGCGCTCAGCCCCGTCCCGATCGCCCAGACCGGCTCGTACGCGATCACGAGCCTGTCGTCCTGCGGGAGGACGGAGACCTGGCGCCGGAGGACGCCCTCGGTCTCGTCCGCCTCGCGCTGCCCGAGCGTCTCGCCGACGCAGGCGATGACGCCGAGCCCGGCCGCGAGCGCGGCCTCCGCCCGGCGCGCGGCGCCCTCGTCCGTCTCGCCGAAGAGCTGCCGCCGCTCGGAGTGGCCGACGAGCGAGCCGGCGACGCCGAGCTCGAGGAGCATCGGAGCGGAGATCTCGCCGGTGAAGGCGCCTTCCGGCTCCCAGTGGACGTTCTGCGCGTAGGTCGTCAGCCCGGCCGCGACGCAGTCCGCGAGCCGCGTGTACGGCGGGCACACGATCGCGTCGAGGCCGGCGAGCGCCTCTGGATCAGGCCCGCGGAACATCTTCCAGTTGCCGGCGACGATCGTCATGACGGGATCGCCGCCACGCCGGGCAGCTCCTTCCCCTCGAGCAGCTCGAGGCTCGCGCCGCCGCCCGTCGAGACCCAGGAGACGCGGCTCGCGAGGCCGAGCTCGTTGAGCGCACGGACGGAGTCGGCGCCGCCGACGACCGTGAAGGCATCCGCGTTCGCGGCGACCGCCTGAGCCACTGCTGTCGTCCCCGCCGCGAAGCGCGGCCACTCGAAGACTCCCATCGGGCCGTTCCAGAAGATCGTCCCCGCCGCCGCGAGCGACCCCGTGAAGCGCGCGCTCGTCTCCGGCCCAATGTCTAAACCGAGCCAGCCGTCGGGCAGCTCGTCGTAGCCGCAGACGCGCGACTCAGCGTCGGCTGCGAACTCCGCCGCGCCGAGGACGTCGACGGGCAGCTCGACCGGGAAGTCGAGCGTATTTCCGCCGCGCAGCTCCTCCGCCATCTTCCCGCCGATCAGCACCGTGTCGGCCCGGCCGCCGAGGTTGCGGAGCACGCCGAGCTTGTCCTCCACCTTCGCGCCGCCGGAGATGAGGACGAACGGCCGCTCGACCTCGCCGAGCAGGCGGCCGAGATGGTCGAGCTCGTCGAGCAGGAGGAGTCCCGCGTACGCGGGCAGCAGGTGCGCGACGGCCTCGGTCGAGGAGTGCGCACGGTGCGCGGAGCCGAAGGCGTCGTTCACGTAGAGGTCGCAGCCGTGGGCGAGCCGGCGCGCGAACTCCTCGTCGTTCTTCGTCTCGCCCGGATCGAACCGCGTGTTCTCGAGGAGCTGGATCCGCTCGTCGGGCAGCAGCTCGCGCAGCTTCGCTGCGACCGGCGCCATCGCGTATTTCGCGCGATCCTCGTCCGTCTTCGGCCGGCCGAGGTGCGAGCAGACGCGAACCTCCGCGGCGCCGCCGTCGAGCAGCAGCTGGAGCGTCGGCAGGGATGCGCGGATCCGCGTGTCGTCGGCGACGCGGCCGTCCTCGAGCGGCACGTTGAGATCCGACCGGACCAGAACGACCTTGCCCGCGACGTCGGCGTCGCGGATTGACCTCGGCAGCCGCACGATCCCCCTACGCGGCGACGGCCGCCGGCAGCGTCTGGCCGATCCTCGCGACGAGGTCGACGAGCCGGCAGCTGTAGCCCCACTCGTTGTCGTACCAGGAGAAGACCTTCACAAGACTTCCGTTCACCATCGTCAGGTCGCTGTCGAAGATCGACGAGTACGGCGAGTGGACGATGTCCGAGGAGACGATCGGCTCGTCGGTGTACTGGAGGATGCCCTCGAGGTCGCCGGTGTCGGCGTTCGAGCGGAAGAGATCGTTGACGGCGTCGACGCTCGTCTCCTTGGCCACCTGGACGACGAAGTCGACGATCGAGCCGACAGGCACCGGTGCCCGCATCGACATCCCGTCGATCTTGCCCTTCAGATCGGGCATGACGAGGCCGATCGCGCGAGCGGCGCCGGTGGAGGTCGGGATCAGGTTGAGCCCTGCCGCGCGCGCGCGCCGCAGGTCTTTGTGCGGCAGGTCGAGTACGTTCTGGTCGTTCGTGTACGCGTGGATCGTCGTCATGAAGCCGCGCTCGATCCCGTACGCCTCGTGGAGCAGCTTGGCGACCGGCGCGACGCAGTTCGTCGTGCACGATGCGTTGGAGACGATGTTGTGCTTCTCCGGGTCGTACTCGCGGTCGTTGACACCGAGCACGACAGTGAGATCGGGGTCGGTCGCGGGCGCCGAGATGACGACCTTGCGCGCGCCGGCCTGCAGGTGCTTCTCCGCGTCCTCGCGCTTCGTGAACAGCCCCGTCGACTCGATGGCGATGTCGACTCCCATCTCTTCCCACGGCAGGTTCGCGGGATCCCTCTCCGAGACGAAGCGGATCTCGTGGCCGTCGACGGTGATCGAGCCTTCGCCGGCCTCGACGGGAACCGCGAGCGGGCCGAGCACGGAGTCGTGCTTGAGGAGATGGGCCATCGTGCGCGTGTCTCCGATGTCGTTCGCGGCCACGATCTCGAAGTCGCCGCCGCGCTCGAGCTGCGCGCGGAGGAAGTTGCGGCCGATCCGGCCGAAGCCGTTGATCCCGACCCTGATCTTCGCCATCGTCTCGTTCCCCTTTGTCGTTGCCTGTCCGAGCTTCCGGAGCGAGTGTAAAGGCGGGCGGACCGGGAAGCTCCGAGGACGACCCTCCCGGCCCTTCACCCCGCTCGAGACCTGGCGACAGACGGGGTCTGAATCCGCCACCGGACGAACAGGGACCCGCCGCGGCGAGTATACGACCCTCCTGTTGCCGCGCTAGAAGACGAACAACGGATGCCGAAGTACGTTCAGGCGCCCGAAAGATCCAGCAAGCGACGGAGCCGGCGGTACGCGCTCGCTTTCGTGAGTCCGGGCTTGCAGCGGCGCGCGAGCTCGGCGGTCGAGGCCGTGGGATGGCGCAGCCGGAGGAGCGCGATCTCGCGTAGGTCGTCGGGGAGCGCGTCGACGTCGAGGTGGCGAAGCGCCTCGAGTTGCGCGTGCGCGGCGCGGCTCGTCCGGACGAGGTTCGCGTGGTCGGCGTTGGCGAGGCGATTCGCGTCGGCGCGCGTCGCAGCGAGGACGGCCTGCTCCTCGAGCGCGAGCACGACGTCGACGGCGCCGGCTGCGACGAGAACGTCTGCGATCGGCTCCGTCCCCTTCACATACGCGGCGGCATGCGTGTCGCGTTCCTGCACATGGAGCTCGGCGCCGAGGCGGGTTGCGAGGCCGGCTAGGAAGCGGGCGCCGTCGGCTTCGGCTGTGCGGATCTCGAGGTGCGGGTCGCGCGGACCGCTGAGACTGCCGGCTCCGAGCAGCGCGCCGCGGAGGTAGGCGGCAGCGCAGCAGCGGCGGGAGACGATGCGCGCCGGCGGCCGGTCGAGGGGGCGGTGCGTGCGGCCGAGGATCCCGGCTCGGTGGAGCGCCTCGTACGCGGTGTCGGATCCTTCTACGTGGAGCTGGTAGCGCGTGGCGCGATCGAACGCGGCGCGGCTGTAGGTGCGGATCTCGGAGGTGACGTCGAGGGCGCGAAGGAGCGTGAAGGCGCGGCGCGCGACGGTCGAGCTCGCGACGTCGAGGTGAACATCGACGCTGCCCCGGCCGCGAAGGTGGGCGCGGCCGGCGACGTGGAAGAGCCCGGAGATCTCGGCGAGCCGATCGCACTCGCGCTCGGGCGCGATCGCCGCGAGCTCCTCCCGCAGGTCGTCAGAGAGCACCGGCGTATCCCTCGAGCGCGAGAAGGCGGCGCTTGTAGGCGACGCCGAAACTGCCGTAGGAACCGAGACCGTCGGCGCCGACGACGCGGTGGCAGGGGACGAAGAGGCCGAGCCGGTTGCGCGCGCAGAAGCTGCCTGCCGCGCGCGCGGCGTTCGGCGCGCCGGCGAGGGCGGCGAGCTCGCCGTAGGTGACGACCTCGCCGGGCTGGATCGCCCGGAGCGCGGTGGCGCATGCCGTGAGGAACGGCGTCTCATAGTCGAGGTCGACCGGGACTGTGTCGAGGCCCGACGCGTCGCCGTCGAAATAGCGGCGCAGACCCTCGATCACTTCCTCGACGAAGCTGCGTCCCTGCGTCGACGACTTCCGTGATACATCTGGCCCTAGCCCCGGGTGGGAGGGGGTTTGGGATGGGTCCAAGGGATTTCGCGCCCGCGGCCAGGGCAAGTCGTGCCAGACCACGAGACCGTCCGCGACGACGAGCTCGCCCGTCCCCCAGCCCTCGATCTCGTACGCCTCCTGCGTCACCGGCACGACAACGAATCCTAGAATCGACGGCAAGTGAGTTCCCACGGCATCTTCAGCGTCCCCGAGCCGGACAACGAGCCCGTCAAAAGCTACGAGCCCGGCAGCCCCGAGCGCGAGGAGCTCCGCCGCCGCCTCGAGGAGCTGAGCGGCGAGCGCCTCGACATCCCGCTCGTGATCGGCGGTGAGGATGTGCGCACCGGCGACACGTTCGAGTCCGTCATGCCGCACAAGCGCAGCCACGTCCTCGGCGACGTCCACAAGGGCGCCGGCCCCGAGGTCGAACGCGCGATCGCCGCGGCGGCAGCGGCGTGGGAGGACTGGTCGCGCACGCCGTGGGAGGACCGCGCCGCCGTCTTCCTCCGCGCCGCCGACCTCCTCGCCGGCCCGTGGCGCCAAACGCTCAACGCCGCGACGATGCTCGGGCAGTCGAAGACCGCGCACCAGGCGGAAATCGACGCCGCGTGCGAGCTGATCGACTTCTGGCGCTTCAACGTCCAGTACATGACCCGCATCTACGCGGAGCAGCCGATCTCCTCGCCCGGGGTTTGGAACCGGCTCGAGTACCGCCCGCTCGAGGGCTACGTCTTCGCCGTCACCCCGTTCAACTTCACGTCGATCGCCGGCAACCTCCCCACGTCCGTCGCCCTCATGGGGAACACGGTCGTCTGGAAGCCGGCCTCGACCGCTGCGTTCAGCGCGCACTTCCTTATGAAGCTGTTCGAGGAAGCG
Source organism: uncultured Actinomycetes bacterium (assembly GCA_963737515.1). GTDB lineage: Bacteria > Actinomycetota > Thermoleophilia > Gaiellales > Gaiellaceae > Palsa-739. Next base: position 569,932 of record CAVTSV010000001.1, read on the forward strand.
GGGCTGCCGCCGGGCGTGATCAACCTCGTCTACGGCTCGGGCAGCGCGGTCGGCGACCCCGCCCTCGCGAGCGAGCACCTCGCCGGCATCCACTTCACCGGCTCGACGCCCGTCTTCCAGGGGATGTGGCAGACCGTCGGGGGAAACATCGCCCGCTATCGCAACTACCCGCGGATCGTCGGCGAGACCGGCGGCAAGGACTTCATCGTCGCCCACCCGAGCGCCGACGCGGAAGCCGTCGCGACGGCAATCCTCCGCGGCTCCTTCGAGTACCAGGGCCAAAAGTGCTCGGCCGCCTCCCGCGTCTTCGCGCCCAAGAGCCTCTGGCCGCAAGTGCGCGACCGGGTCTGCGCCGAGATCGAGTCGATGAAGATGGGCGACGTCGCCGACTTCGGGAACTTCGTCGGCGCGGTCATCGACGCCGGCTCGTTCGCGACCCAGAAGGCGGCGATCGAAGAAGCGAAAGCATCCGGCTCCGCCTCGATCGTCGCGGGCGGCGCGTACGACGACAGCGACGGCTGGTTCGTCCAGCCGACCGTGATCGAGACGACCGACCCCGGCTTCCGGACGATGCAGGAGGAGCTGTTCGGCCCCGTCGTCACCGCCTTCGTCTACGACGACTCTCGCTACGACGAGACGCTCGACCTCATCGACAAGGGGACGAGCTACGGGCTGACCGGCGCCGTCTTCGCCCGCGACCTCGCCGCGATCGACCAGACCCGCGACCGGCTCCGCTACGCGGCCGGCAACTTCTACGTCAACGACAAGCCGACGGGAGCCGTCGTCGGCCAGCAGCCGTTCGGCGGCGCCCGCGCCTCGGGCACGAACGACAAGGCCGGCTCCATGTGGAACCTGATCCGCTGGGTCAGCCCTCGCACGATCAAGGAGACGTTCGTGCCGCCGCGCGACTATCGCTACCCGTTCCTCGATTCGGAGTAGCTAGCCGCGCCCGGCTTTGTGCAGCTGGGCGTAGACGTTGCGCGCGACCTTGGCGGGAACGCCGGGGACGCCTTCGAGCTCTTCCGGCGCCGCCGCGAGCATCGCGTCGACCGAGCCGAAGTGGTTGAGCAGCGCGCGCCGGCGCGCCGGCCCGACTCCCTCGAGCTCGTCGAACAACGATGAGAAGCCGCGCGTCTCGCGGCGCTGCCGGTGGAAGCCGACGGCGAAGCGGTGCGCCTCGTCGCGGATCCGCTGCAGGAGCTGCAGTCCCGGGTCGTGGCGCGAGAGGACGACCGGGCGCGCGCGCCCCGGCACGAAGACCTCCTCGTCGCGCTTCGCGAGCGCGATCACCGCGACGCGCGGGAGCTCGAACGCTCGCATCGCCGCGAGTCGCCGCCGCAAGTTGGCCCTTGCCCCCGTCCACGACGACGAGGTTCGGCGTCGCGGCGAACGACTCGTCGTACTCGTCGGCCGTTCGTCCGGCCGCCAGCCGCGCGAACCGCCGCGAGACCATCTCCCCCATCGCGGCGAAGTCGTCCATCCCCTCCTGGCCGCGGATCGTGAACTTGCGGTAGTGCGCCTTCTTCGGGAGGCCGTCCTGGAACACGACCATGGAGCCGACGTTGTCCTGGCCCATCGCGGTCGAGATGTCGAAGCACTCGATCCGGAGCGGCAGCGCTTCGAGGTTGAGCGTCTCGCGCAGCTGCTCGAGCGCCTCGACGCGCCGCGCCCGGCGCGCCTCGCTCTGCGCGACGTCGCCCTTGAGGACGTGGAGCGCGTTCTCGTCCGCGAGTTGCTGGAGGCGCCGCTTCTCCCCGCGCTCGGCGGTCCGGATCTCGACCCGCGCGCCGCGTCGCCCGCCGAGCAGCTCCGCCAGGGCCGACAGATCGCCCGCGTCCCGCGGCACGACGATCTGCGGCGGCACGCTCGGCGCGCTGCCGTAGTACTCGAGGCCGAACGACTCGAGGATCGTCGTCACGTCCTGCCCGCCGACGTTCTCGAGGTGGAAGGAGTGGCGGTCGACCATCTTGCCGCCGCGGAGCGGGAAGATCTGGACGACGGCGCGGTCGCCCTCCGCCGCGAACCCGATCACGTCGGCCGTCCCGACCGACTGCCGCTCGACCGCCTGGCGCTCGACGAGGTGCTGCACGGCAAAGAGGCGATTGCGGTACCGGGCGGCATCCTCGAACCGCTCGTCCGTGGCGGCTGCGTGCATCTGCCGCTCGAGCTCGCGCTGGATCGGCTTCACGTCGCCGGAGAGGAACTCGATCACGCTGTCGATGATGCCGCGGTAGTCCTCCGGCGAGACGTAGCCGACGCACGGCGCGAGGCAGCGGTCGATGTGGAAGTCGAGGCACGGGATCCCGCTGTGCCGGCCCGGCTTCGGCCCCTCGCACGGCCGGTACCGGAAGACACGGTTGAGAACGTCCAGCGTCTCCCGCACCTTCTTCGCGTTCGCGTACGGGCCGAAGTACCAGACGCCCGGCCGGTGCCGCTCGCGCGTGAACATCACGCGCGGGTACTCGTCCTCGACCGTTACGGCGATGTACGGGAAGGACTTGTCGTCACGCAGGCGGACGTTGAACGGCGGCCGGTGCCGCTTCACGAGGTTCTGCTCGAGGTGAAGCGCCTCGACCTCGCTGCCGGTGACGATGACTTCGATGTCGGCGACGCGCCCGGGCAGCGCGCGGATCTGCGCGCGGCCGTCGGTCGTCTTTTGGAAGTACGAGCGGACGCGCGGCCGCAGCGACTTCGCCTTCCCGACATAGAGGACGTCACCCTCCTCGTCGCGGAAGAGGTAGACGCCCGGCTTCGCGGGCAGCTGCTTCAGCTGGTTTTCGACCCGTGTGGCCATTTCGGCCACCGTACCCGAGCGCCTAGACCGTCTCGGCCACCCGCTCGGGCTCGGCGTCGACGACGAGGCGGCCGTCCTGGTAGACGCGCTCGATCCGGCTCGAGAGATCCCGGAACTCGAAGGGATCCCCGGAGACAACGACCAGGTCGGCGCGCTTCCCTGCCTCGATCGTGCCGAGCTCGTGGTCGAGCCCCATCAGCTCGGCGGCCGTCTTCGTCGTCGCGACGAGCACCTCTTCGGGGCTCATGCCCACGTCCGCCATCAGCTGCAGCTCCTCGAGATTCGTCCCGTGCGGGACGACGCCGGCGTCGGTTCCCATCGCGATCTTCACACCGGCCGCAGCCGCGCGCCGGATCGAGTCACGGTGAGTCTCGACGACGTCGGTTGCCTTGAGGAGGATGGCGTCGGGGATCGCGGCGCCCGCCTCGGCGGCGCGAATCACGCCGAGCGGCGCCACCAGGGTCGGCACGAGATAGGAGCCGTGCTCGAGCATCAGCTCGATCGCCTCCTCGTCGATGTAGACCCCGTGCTCGATCGAGCGCACGCCTGCGCGAACCGCGTTCTTGATCCCGATCGACGCCTGCGCGTGCGACATCACCCACAGCCCGGCGGCGCGCGCTTCCTCGACCATCATCTGGATCTCGTCGAACGCGAAGCCCGGCTGGTCAGGAGAGTCGCGCGGAGAGAGGACTCCGCCCGAGGTCGCGATCTTGATCACGTCGGCGCCGTTCCGGACGAGCTCGCGGATCTTGCGCCGCGCCTCCTCCACGCCGTCGACAATCTGCGACGGCATGCCCGGATAGTCGGGGAAGAGCTCGCCGGTGCCGCCCGACGGCATCCACCCGTCGCCGTGACCGCCCGTCTGGCTCAGCATCGTGAGCGAGATCTGGAGACGCGGCCCGCGCACGATCCCCTCCTCGACCGCCTGCTTGACGCCGAGATCGGCGCCGCCGGCGTCGCGGACGGTCGTGATCCCGATCCGAATCGTCGCGTCGAGGTTCTTGATCGCGTCGTAGAAGCGGTACGAGAACGGCGTCTGCAGGTGCCGCCACATGTCGACGTGGCCAAACATCACGTGGACGTGCGTGTCGAAGAGGCCCGGCAGGAGCGTCGAGCCCGATACGTCGACGTGCTCGTCGCCGTCCAGGCCGACTCCGACCTCTGCGATCAGCCCGTCCTCGACCGCGACGTCGGCGTCCGCGATCGCCGCGCCCGTCCCGTCGAAGACCTGCCCGCCTGCGAAGACCGTTCTCACTGCGGAAGAGAGCCTATCGCCGCGGGCTAGCATTGCCCGCGTGGAGGGCCAGTACGTCGCGTACACGTTCTACCGGCTCGATCCGAGCTGGCGGCGGCTGCTCCCGCCCGACGTCCGCGCCGCGCAGAAGGAGGAGTTCGCGCAGGTCGTCGACGACTTCTCCGGCCGGTTCGAGCACCTGCGCGCGTACACGACGACCGGCGTCCGGCCCGAGACGGACTTCTTCCTCTGGAAGATCACCGAGCGCTACGACGACCTCGGCGACCTCGGCGCCGCGCTCAACGGGACGGAGCTCGCGGGCTGGCTCGAGACGCCCTACTCGTACCTCGCGACGACCAAGGCGTCGCAGTACACGAGCGCGCGCAAGGCGCGGAAGATCACGCCGCACGGCCTCCCGTACCTCGTCGTCTATCCGTTCATCAAGGTGCGGCCGTGGTACGCGCTGCCCGAGGAGGACCGGCAGCGCGCGATGGAGGAGCACATGGTGATCGGCCGGGAGGAGTTCTCCGGGATCAAGAACCACACCACGTACTCCTTCGGAATCGACGATCAGGAGTTCATGACCGCGTTCGAGTGCGAGGAGCCGGCGGACTTCATGCACCTCATGCTCCGCCTGCGCGACAGCGAGGCGTCGCGCTACACGGAGCGGGACACGCCGATCTTCGTCGGCCGCTTCGTCCCCGTTCGCGAAGCGCTCGCGGCGCTCGACGGCGCTTCCACTCGCGTCGAGGCCTGACGCGACGCGACGAGGCCGGCGCGCCAGCCGGGAGCGCGACCGTTCCGCGGTGGCTCGACGAGGGCCGCGTCGACGCCGCTGCCGGCGAGTAGCCACGCAACGAGCGAGTTGGAATTCCACATGTCGCCGGCACCGAGCTCGTCCCGTCCCCAGACGTGGATCGGGACGGAGGGAACGAGCTCCAGCAGGCGACGAGCAACGCGCGGATCCGTCGTCAGCCGCCGCGGGCTGCCGACCGCTTCGTCGAGGTCGGGGATCACGCCGCCGCACCAGCGGCGCACCTCGTAGCGGAAGAGGCGGAAGCGATCGAGCCGGCGGCTTCCGACCGGCCCCTCTGCGACGACGCCGCGGAGGGCGGGATCGCCGCGCGGAATCGGCGTCATCTCGATCACGTAGGTCCGGCCGATCAGGAGCACCTCAAGACCGGCGTGATAGAGGGCCAGCGGATCGCGGCCCTCGTGCTTAGCCTTGATCCACTCGTACGCGCGCCCGTTGTGCCGGACGCAGTGCCCGCCGGCGCCGAGCGGCAGCCAGTAGAGGTCGACGTGAGCCACGGATCGAGCGTCGCGCGCCCCGCTGCGCGCCGCATCCGTGGCTTACACGTAGTGATGCTGGTCGCGCCACGTGCGGACCATCGCGAACACGCAGAGAGCGAGAGTCCCGACGAACGCGACGACCTCGAGACCGTGCGCGCCGCCGTACGAGATGGCGCCGATGTCCGCCGCCCCGACCACCGCCGAGCCGTAGAAGGCAACCTGCGCGCGCTGGGGCCACATCGAGATCCCTTCCCGCCGCTCACGCCACAGGAGAAAGACGAAGTAGGCGATCGCGAGGAAGAAGACGATCCGCACGAGGATCAGGAACACGAACAGCGTCTGGTAGAGCTGGAAGACGACGATCACGCCCGCGATCGCGGCGAGGATCAGGAGTCCCCGCGTCGTGCCGTTGAACCACCGCCCGGGTCTCATGCCGTCATGTACGCCCGCACCGCGAGCGCTCCTGCGACGAGCGACGCGCCGGCGAACCAGGCGAGGCGGCTGCGCCGGTCGGCCGGCGCGTACATCCACGGTGCGAGCACGGCGAGGAGGGCGAGCGTCCCGTAGAGGTAGTGAAGCCGGTGCGGTGCACGGTGGTGCTGCGACAGGAGGAGGAGGCCGAGGCCGACCTGCGCGACGAGCAATGTCTGCGCCAACGCGAAGAGGTGTGTGAGCATGCCGCGCGCCTCGCGGCGGCGGTAGTACGTCCACGCGCCAAGCCCTGCCGCGCCGAACGTCGCCGCCAGCACCGCGAACGCGACCGCATGGTGGACGTTCACCATCGCGGCGCCACGTTAGCGGTGGCGCCGGGCGGGGAAGTGGCCCGGCGCCACCCGCGTCCTGGGACTCAGGCCGTCGCGGCCGTCGCCTCTTCGCGATCCGGCGTCCGTGCGCCGCGGGGTGGCGGCACGACGAGCACCGGCTGCTTCGCGTGGTGGCAGAGCCCCCGCGCGACGCTGCCCATCAGCGCGGCGGCGATTCCGCCGTGGCCATGCGTTCCGACGACGATAAGGTCGGCCTCGACGTCGTCCGCCGCCCTCGAGATGAGGGTCGACACGTCGTGGCTGCCGCTGCGAATCTCGAGCTGGGCATCGAACCCTGCCTGCCGCAGCTCCTCGACCTGATGGGTGATCTTCTCCCGCATCTCCGGCTCGTCGGCGAGGAGCGGCGCGCCGCCGTACCGGCCGGTGAGCAGCTCGTTCGCGTGCACCGCAACGATCTTGGAGCGGTGGATCTTGGCGAGCTCCGTGACGTGCTCGAGCGCGCCGTCGGCGAGCTCGGAGCCGTCCGTCGCCCACACGATCGTCTCGAACATGACTCCATCCTTTCCTTGACGCTCGGATCGTCCGCCCAACCGGCCCGAGCGGCATCGGCGTCAGCCCCGCCGCGCCGTCGGGGTATTCCCGCAGCATTCCGCGGCGGCCGCCCCGATGCCCACACCGCAAAGACTCCGGAAACTGTGGCCATGGCATTCGGAAGGAGGGTGCGATGAATGGAAAGAGACCCATCGTGCTCGCGACAGACGGTTCGCCGTCTGCCGCCGAGGCGCAAGAGCAGGCGTTCGAGCTGGCGAAGGCGCTCGGCGCGCCGCTCCTCGTCGTCTCGGTGACGCACGCGACGCTCCCGGCCGTCGGCTACAGCGCCTACGGCTACTCGGACATCGTCTCGAAGCTGACCGAGGCGGAGCACCACCGGCTCGAGAAGCTCCTCGCCGACACGACAGAGGCGGCGGAGATGGAGGGCCTCGACTGCTCGACGGCGACTGCCGACGGCGTCGCGGTCGACGAGATCTGCCGGATCGCAGCCGAGCACGACGCACGCCTCATAGTCGTCGGCTCGCACGGCTGGGGAGCCGCGCGCCGCCTCCTGTCGGGCAGCGTCTCCACCGGGCTCGTACACTCGGCCCCGTGCCCCGTACTCGTCGTTCGCCCCTCGGCCCGGGCGGCGCGCGAGCGAGCCGCGGCATGAGCACCACCGCCGCGCCGGCTGCCGATGCGGTCGACGTCATCCTTCGGGACGGCTCGACGCTGCGCCTCCGCGCTCCGCTCGCGGAGGACGCCGACGCGCTGCTCGAGTTCTTCACGGATCTCTCCGACCAGAGCCGCTATTCCCGCTTCCACGGCTTCCCGGCGCTCGGGGCGAAGCTCGTCGAGCCCGTTCTCGATCCGGAGTGGGACGACCGCGGCGCCCTTGTCGGCTCGCTCGACGGGCGCATCGTCGCGCTCGCGAACTGGGTGCGGCTGCGCGATCCCCGCGCGGCCGAGGTCGCCTTCACGGTCGACGACCGGTTCCAGCGGCGCGGGATCGGGACGCGGCTGCTCGAGCAGCTCGCGGCGCGCGCCGCGGAGGCGGGAATCGAGGAGTTCGTCGCCGAGGTGCTGCAGGACAACGACGCGATGGTCGCCGTCTTCCGGGATGCGGGCTTCGACATCGCCCGTGTGTCCGACGGCGGCGAGCTCGAGATCCGCTTCCCGATCGCACCGACGACGACGTACCGCGAGCACGTCGCTGCGCGCGACCACGTCGCGGTTCACGCCTCGCTCGAGCCGTTCTTCCAGCCGAGCTCGGTCGCAGTCATCGGCGCCTCGAGCCGGCGCGGCAACATCGGCGGCGAGCTCTTCCGGAACGTCCTGGCCGCAGACTTCGCCGGCGCGGCGTACCCGGTCAACCGCAAGGGCGACTCGGTCGCCGGCGTGCGCGGCTACACCGCGGTCGCCGAGATTCCCGGCGGCGTCGACCTCGCGGTCATCTGCCTGCCGGGGGACAAGGTTCTCGAGGCGGCGGAGGAAGCGCTCGGCGCCGGCGTCCGCGCCCTCGTCGTGATCTCCGCCGGCTTCGCCGAGATCGGCCGCGAGGGCATCGAGCGGCAGGAGAAGCTCCTCGCGCTCGTGCGCGAGCACGGCGCCCGCCTCGTCGGGCCGAACTGCCTCGGCATCGCCTCCTCCCCGGTCCGGCTCAACGCGACATTCGCGCCGCGGAGCTTCCCGACCGGCAAGATCGCCTTCTCCTCGCAGAGCGGCGCCCTCGGGCTCGCGCTGCTCGAGGCGTCCGAGGCCGCGCGGCCTCGGCGTCACGGCGTTCGTCTCGATCGGCAACAAGGCGGACGTCTCGTCGAACGACCTGCTCGAGTGGTGGGAGGACGACGACGAGACCGAGATGGTCGTCCTCTATCTGGAGTCGTTCGGGAACCCGCGCGCGTTCAACCGGATCGCGCAGCGGCTCGCCCGCCGGAAGCCGATCCTCGCCCTCAAGGGCGGGACGACCCGCGCCGGCAGCCGCGCGGCTGGCTCGCACACCGCGGCACTCGCCGGCTCCGATGCCGCGGCCGACGCGCTCTTCCGCCACGCTGGGGTCATCCGTGCCCGCACGCTCGACGAGCTGATCGACGTCGCCGCGCTGCTCACGACACAGCCAGTGCCCCGTGGACGGCGCGTCGCCATCGTGACGAACGCGGGCGGCCTCGGGATCCTCGCCGCCGATGCCTGCGAAGCCGCCGGGCTCGAGCTGCCCTCGCCGAGCGAGGAGACCCGCAGCGCGATCGCGGAGTTCATGCCGTCCGAAGGCAGCCTCGCGAATCCGATCGACATGCTCGGAGGCGCCAACGCGGAGAGCTTCGAGCACGTGCTACCACCCGTCCTCGCGGATCCCGCCTTCGACGCCGCGATCGTCCTCTTCGTCCCCACCGTGGGGACGGACGAGGAGGCGGTCGGAGCGGCGATCAGCCGCGCCGCCGCGACAGCCGAGGGCAAGCCCGTCCTCTGCGCGTTCCTCAGCGCCAGGGGTGCGCCCGTCGCGCTGCAGAGCGCGGCCCGCGTGCCGTCCTTCGCTTATCCCGAAGCGGCCGCGAAAGCGCTCAGCCGGGCCGTCGAGCGCGGCGAGTGGCTGCGACGGCCGACCGGCACGCTACCCGAGCTCGCACGCGACCGCGAGGCGGCGGAGGTCGTGCTGCACGAGGCGCTCGAGGCCGATGGCGACGTCTGGCTCGACGCAGCGCAGACGCGCCGGTTGCTCGAGGCGTACGGCGTCCCGCTCGTGCCCGAGCGGGTCGTCCCGACGCCTGACGCCGCGGTCGAGGCGGCACGCGAGCTCGGCTTCCCGGTCGTCCTCAAGACTGCCGTAGCCGGCGCGCACAAGACGGAGCAGGGTGGCGTGATCCTCGACCTCGGCGACGAGGACGCAGTGCGGGCGGCGGCCGAGCAGCTCGGCGGCCCGGTGCTCGTCCAGCCGTTCGTCCATGGCGGCGCGGAGCTCCTCGCCGGAGCCGTACAGGATCCGGTCTTCGGGCCACTCGTCGCCTTCGGCCCCGGCGGCGTGCTTGCGGAGCTGATCGGCGAGGCGCAGTTCCGGCTCGCCCCGCTCACCGACCTCGACGCTCAGGAGCTCGTCCGCTCGGGGAAGGCAGGACGGCTCGTCGCCGGCTTCCGTGGCGCATCGCCCGCCGACGAGGGCGCGCTTGTCGACCTCCTCCTTCGGCTCTCGCTCCTAGCGGAAGAGCTGCCGGAGGTTGCAGAGCTCGACCTCAACCCGGTGCTCGCCCTGCCGGATCGCTGCGTCGCAGTCGACGCCCGCATCCGCGCTGCCCACCCCGCCCCGGGGCATCGCGCGAAGTCCTGGTAGGTAGGCCAATGACAAACGGCGCCCCCGAAAGAGCGCCGTTTGCGGTGGATGCGCCGGACTTATGCAGCCCGTATGCGCACACCGTCGCTCTCCTGCGCCCTTGGCGCATCGGGGGTTTCTCGTACGACGCCGAACACCGCCACCGGTAACGTCCTGGGCGTGCACGCCTTCGCCGTCAGCAGCGTCGTCGAGCGTCTCCGCGCGGCAGGTGGCGGCTACGAGATCGTCCACGAGTCGACCGGGCTCGAGCTCGGCGTCTACGTCCTTGTCGCGCCTGAGCCGGATCGCCAGCAGCCGCACTCCGACGACGAGATCTACGTGGTGCTCGAGGGAACCGGTGTTCTCGAGGTCGAGGGCGAGAACGTGCCGGTGAAGGTCGGCGACGCCGTCTTCGTCGAGGCGGGCAAGGAGCACCGCTTCACCGCGTACGAGCAGCTCGCGGTCTTCGTCATCTTCGAACGTGCGCGCGGCTAGCCTCGCAGCGGTTGCGGTAGTTCTCGTCCTTGCGGGTTGCGGCGGCGGGGGTGCGCCGCCACACCACATCCCCCTGACCGCGTTCGAGCGCCACGGGAAGACGCTGTTCATCCACACCTGCGGCATCTGCCACACGCTCGCCGACGCAGGGACGACGGGAATCGCCGGGCCGTCGCTCGATACGCCGTGGAAGGCGTCACTCGTGCGCAAGTCGATCGCCGAGGGCCTCGGCGGGATGCCGCCCCGGCTCCTCACGGGACGTGCTGCAGCCGAAGTAGCCGCCTACGTCGCGGCCGCTACGAAGTAGTAGACGAAGCTAGTGGCCGCTGAGCCGGGTCAGCTCATCAGCGAGTTCTGAGACCGTTCCCACTCCGTCGACGCTGCCGATGAGAAGCGGGCTGCCGTCCACGAGGTCCACCACGATGGCGGGCCGGCCGCGCAGCCTGTCCCGCTCCTTGTGGCCGATGTGGACGCCGTGGATGTTGTCGTAGTAGACGCGGTGCACGCATGCTCCGCGCGGAGCGTGGGAGCCTTCGAAGCGGATGCTCCGTGGTTCCAGCTCGAGCTTCCCCGCCTCGACATCGCAAGGCGGCTCGCTCCAGAGGACGGCGTAACTCGACATGTCCTCATGTTCGGCTCCCGGCTGCGCGGGCACATCGGTAGCGGGAGCGCTTCGCAGTGCGGTAAAGCCGCCGCGGCTATGCGGCAGGCTCGCCGTCCGGCTCGAGCAGGCCCTGGTGGAGGGCATGCCGCACGAGCTCGGCGCGGGTCGAGAGCCGGAGCTTCTGCATCACGTGCGCGCGGTGCGTTTCCGCCGTCCGCACGGAGATGAACAACAGCTTCGCGATCTCCTGATTCGTGTGGCCCAGGGCGAGGAGCCGAAGCACTTCGCGCTCGCGGTCGGAGAGCGGGTCCGCGTCCGCCCGCGCCTTCTCCTCGGCCTCGGCAGCCGCGAGCCGCGCGCCGAGCGCGGGATGGACGTAGCGCCCGCCGCCCGCGACTTGCCGCACTGCCTGGACGAGCTCGTCGTCAGCTGCCTCCTTGAGAAGATAGCCGGTCGCGCCGGCGGAGAACGCCTGGCGCACGTAGCTCGGGTCGTCCTGCATCGAGAGGACGAGGATCTTGGCCTTCGGTGCGGCCTCGAGGATGTCCGGGGTGGCTTCGAGACCGCTGCGGCCGGGCATGACCACGTCGAGGAGGATCACGTCCGGCTTGTGAAGCCGGGCGAGCCGAATCGCCTGCTCGGCGTCGCCGGCTTCGTCGTCGACGGAGACACCGTCTTCGGACTCGAGCAGCAGCCGCAGCCCCGACCGGACGAGCGTGTGGTCGTCGACGATAAGGACGCGGATCGGAGGAGCGGCGACCGCGGCTGTCTTGGCGGGGCTCATGCCTCAACCCTGCCGTCGGGCCGGTCGGGCAGCCTCCGCGCACGCGCTTCAGCCCGCTGCGTAATTTCCCGCAGTGGCTAGTCTCCTCCCGTGATCCGCGAAGGCGACCAAGCTCCGGCGTTCACGCTCGAGAGCGACACCGGCGAACAGGTCAGCCTTGCCGATCTACGCGGCAAGCCGGTCGTCCTCTACTTCTATCCCAAGGACGACACGCCCGGCTGCACGGCGCAGGCGTGCGGGATCCGCGACGCTTACGGCGAGTTCGAGCAGGCCGGCGCGATCGTCCTCGGCGTCTCACCGGACAGCGTCGGCAAGCACGTGAAGTTCAAGGACAAGTACGGGCTGCCGTTCACGCTCCTCGCCGATCCCGAGCACGAGCTCGCCGAGCGCTACGGCGTCTGGGGCGAGAAGAAGTACATGGGCAGGACGTACATGGGCGTCAACCGGACGACGTTCGTGATTGGCGGCGGCGGCTCCGTCGTGAAGGTGATGGAGAACGTCAAGCCGGCGACGCACGCGGACGACGTCCTCGCCGCCCTCGGCGCAGCCTAGGCGCGCAGCCGGATTTCTGAGACGCTATCGCCGTGCTGCGGTGGCTCTTCTCCCTGTTCCGTGGAGGCTCGCGCCGAGTCGAGGACAGCCCGATCGGCGAGGAGGACGCGTACGCCCACAGCTACGGCGACCGCAGCGGGGAGATTCTCAGCGTCGAGCGGATCCCCGATCCCGAGCCGGAGCAGATCCCGCGCCGCACAGGCGACCTGACCGGTGAGCTGTTGCGCCGCGCGTTCGAGTCGAAGCTCGACGCGCGGCGGAACGCGACCGTCTAGCCCTTCCCGACGTAGGTGCCGCGGAAGCCGCGCCTGGACGCGTCCGGCTTGGACGGGACTGCGAGGGTCACGCCGTTCTGGACTATGCCGATCCGCTCCTTCGGCGTGAGGGACCAGCGACGAAGGCTTGCCGTGAGCTTCGTGAAGTGCACCGCTTTGAAGTCGGCGAGCGGCGTGAGTGAGGACGAGAGCGCGTCGCCGTAGGCCTCTTCGATCCACTCCGCCGTGTGCCCGCCGGTGTACCGCAGCCCCGGCGTCGTGCCGGCCTGCGCCAGCCACGTGTTTGGGCTTGAGTCGGAGACCGTGCCCCAGCCCTCGCCGGTGCGCATCACGCTGGAGATTCCCGTGTTGAGGTCGTCGAGGCGCGCCTCCCATACCCCGCCGGCGGTCCGCTGCACCGTCGCACGGACGCGATCGCCCGGCGAGATCGTCATGGCGTGGAAGAACACCTGCCCGTAGGGCGGGAAGAGCTCCCACCACGCGGAGCTATCCGTCTGGACGCCGTTCACGCAAACGCTCTGCACGCCCGCCTGGAGAAGGAATCCGGCGCCCGGCGTTGCGCCGCCGAGACCGACCCAGGTCGACTCCCCCGCGTTCGGCGTGCGGGCGCAGTCGAGCGTCGGGACCGTGAGGTTGGCGCCGGCGTTCGTCAGCCGTGGGTGGGAGTGGACGACGTAGCCGGCCCAGTTCGTCGTCGTCCGGAAGAGGCCGGCCGCTTGCGCGCCCCGCGCGACGCAGATCAAACAGAACGCGACGGCGGCGACGGCGAGACGCACATCTGGCTTCTACCGGTCGGCCTGTCCCTCGTTCGAGGGATTCCAGCGATGCGGATGAGAGGACTTGAACCTCCACGGGGTTTCCCCCACACGGACCTGAACCGTGCGCGTCTACCAATTCCGCCACATCCGCGCGGAGAGCCAGTGTAGCCAGGCCGGATTGGCGCGTACCATGCGGCTCTGCGGCGCCCAGCCTTCCTCTTCCTCGTCCTTCCCGCGGCTCTCCTAGCCCTTCTCGCGGGCGCGAGCTCGGCCGCCGCGCCGCGCGCCGGCGGGCCTCTCGTCGAGGTCGTCGTGACCCTTCCGCAGCCGCCGCTCGCGCTCGTGGAGAGGCACTCGCTCGACCTCCGGGCGGCGAGATCGGTGTCGTATCTCCGCTCGCTCGCCGCGACGCAACAGGCGTTCACCTCCCGGCTCGCGACCGAGCTGCCCGAGGCGCACGTCTACTGGCACTACGACGTCGCCCTCGACGGCGTCTCGGTCCTCCTCCCCGTGTCGCAGCTGGCGCACCTGCGCGACATTCCCGGCGCGACGGTCTGGCCGACCGTCACGTACCACTCCCTCGGCACCCCGTCGCCGCTCACGGCGCAAGCCGCGCCGGACAACCGCCCGCCCCAGCTCATCGGCGCGCCCGACCGTCTGGGGGCCGAGCCTCACCACCGCGGGCCAGGGGATGAAGATCGGGATCATCGACGACGGGATCGACCAGAAGCACCCGTACTTCGACGCAGCCGGCTTCTCCTATCCGCCCGGCTTCCCGAAGGGGAATACGGCGTACACGACGCCGAAGGTCATCGTCGCGCGGGCGTTCCCCTCCCCGTCGACGCACTGGAAGTACGCGAACAAGCCGTTCGATCCGGTCCTCTCCGATCACGCCACGCACGTCGCCGGGATCGCGGCCGGCGACTACGACACGTCGACCGACATCGATCACAACGCCCTGGTCTCGGGGATCGCGCCGAAGGCGTACCTCGGCAACTACAAGGCGCTCACGGTTCCGAGCTGGGACGGCCTCGACGGGAACTCGCCGGAGATCGCGAAGGCGATCGACCAGGCGGTCGCCGACGGGATGAACGTCATCAACCTCTCGATCGGCGAGCCGGAGGTGGCGCCGCAGCGCGACATCGTCGTCCAGGCGCTCGACAACGCCGCCGCCGCCGGAGTCGTATCGGTCGTCGCCGCCGGGAACGACTACGACATCGCCGGCCTCGGCTCGATCGGCTCGCCGGGCAACGCACCCGACGCGATCACCGTCGGCGCCGCGACCGGAGGATCATGGGGCGACCGGCCCGACGTCATGGCGTCGTTCTCCTCGGCCGGCCCGACGCCGGTCTCCCTGCAGCCCAAGCCCGACGTCACGGCGCCGGGAGTGCAAGTCGTCTCCTCTGTCCCGCCGCGCGGGTGGCAGGCGTGGGACGGGACGAGCATGGCGACGCCGGAGGTCGCGGGCGGCGCGGCCCTGCTCAGGCAGGACCACCCGACGTGGACGGTGGAGGAGATCAAGTCCGCCCTTGTCTCGACCGCCGATCCCGTGAGCGCCGGCCACCACGAAGCGTCGACGCTGCGCGAGGGCGGAGGGCGCATCTACCTGCCGCGCGCGGCCGCACCGCTCGTCTTCACGGATCCGACCTCGCTCGGCTGGGGACTCGTCCGGCGGGGCTTCACCGGGACGAAGCAGCTCCCCACGGCCGACGCCGGCGGAGGAGCGACCCCGTGGACGGTTTCGATCGCTTCCCAGTCGATGCCCGCCGGCACGAAGGTGAAGGCGCTCGCCGCGACCGTCGTCGCCGGGCAAACGCTCGGGGTGAAGCTCAACGTGTCGCGACGCGCGACGTCCGGCGACGGCACCGGTTTCGTCGTGCTCACGCAGGGGAGCGATGTGCGCCGCGTGCCGTTCTGGTTCCACGTCGAGGTGCCGAAGCTCCAACTCGACCCGCACCACACCCTGTCCGGTGCCGGCGTGTACCACGGAGTCACGGCCGGACAGCCGTCACGGGTCTCGACCTATCGCTTCCCCGAGCGCGGCATCGCGTGGGGAGTCCCCACACAGCTCGGCGGCCCGGAAGAGGTCTTCCAGTTCCGGCTCCGGCGCGCCGTCGCGAACTTCGGCGTCGTCATCCTCAGCCAGGGCCGCGGCGTGCATGTCAGCCCGCGGCTCGTGCGCAACGACGACGAGAACCAGCTCGACGGCTACACCGGAGTCCCGGCGAGCCTCAACCCGTACGGGAACTACGAGAGCGCGGTACCGGTCGTCGGCGCCGTCCTCCCCATGCCCGGGACGTACGACTTCGTCTTCGACACGCCGACGAGGAAGAGTCCCGGCCCGTTCACCTTCCGCTTCTGGATCAACGACACAACGCCGCCGGCAATCCGGCTACTCGACCGGACGGTCGCCGCCGGGCAGCCGATCCGGCTCACGCTGCGCGACGCCGGCGCGGGCGTGAACCCCCGTTCGATTCACGTCTCGCTCGGCGGTCACAGCGTCCACTTCTCGTATGCGAACGGCATCCTCACCGTCGCGACCGCCGATGCCCGGACCGGAACGAACCGCCTGCGCGTCACCGCGTCCGACTACCAGGAACTCAAGAACATGGAGGACGTAGGGCCGGTGCTTCCGAACACCCGCGCCTTCAGCACATTCGTGACGATCCGCCCCTAGAACTTAGCGGTCGTCAATCGTGGGCAAGTTCGCGAGGTCACGCTCCACGCTCGCCGCAAACTCGTCCGCCTCGTCGTCAGCGACGAGATGGAGGTTCGACTTGCGGCGCGCGCGCTCCCGCCGTCGGCGGGAGTCCCCGAAACGCTCCTCGAGCCGCGGCCACTCCGCTCCTGCGACGAGGACGACCGCTGCCGCGAGCAAGGCGATGTACAGCCAGCTCACGAGCGGAGTCTAACGGCGGGCGGTTTCCTCGGCGTCGAGCGTTTCGAGCTTGTCGCGCAGGTACGCGAGGTACGGCTCGGCGTCGAGCCGCCCGCCGGCGGCACGCTGGAGCAACTCCGGCGGCTGGAATGTCCTGCCCCAGCGATGGACGTGCTCGCCGAGCCAGTCGCGCAGCGCCCCGAACTCGCCGGCCTCGAACTGCGGATCGAGATCGCCCAGCTCCTCGGTCGCCCGCTCCCAGAGCTGGATCGAGATGACGTTGCCGAGCGCGTACGTCGGGAAGTAGCCGAAGCTCGCCCCCGACCAGTGCACGTCCTGAAGGATGCCCTCGAGGACGTCGACGGGCTCCACGCCGAGGTAGTCGCGCAGTTTCGCGTCGAACGCCTCCGGCAGGTCGGCCGTCGTGACCGTCCCCGCGAGCATCTCCCGCTCGAGCTCGAAACGGAGAATGATGTGGAGCGAGTACGTCACCTCGTCGGCGTCGACGCGGACGGTGCTCGGCACGACCTTGTTCAGCGCACGGTGGAACTCGTCGAGGGGCACGGCCGCGAACTGCGACGGGAACGCCTCCTGCAGGCGAGGATAGAAGTACGTCCACGTCGACCGGCTGCGGCCGACGACGTTCTCCCAGAGGCGGCTCTGTGACTCGTGGAACGCCGACGAGACGCCGGACGCGAGCGGCGTCCGGAAGTAGCGCGGGTCGACCTGCCGCTCGTAGATCCCGTGGCCGAACTCGTGGAGGCACGAGAAGACGCCGCCGATGCTGTCCGGGAAGAGCCGCGTCGTCAGCCGGATGTCGTTGTACGCCATCGACGTGGCGAACGGGTGGACGGTGTCGTCCAGCCGCCAGGAGTCGGTGTCCATCCCCCAGCAGCCGAGCATCTCGAGCACGAACGCGCGCTGCTGCTCCGGCGGGAAGTCGCCGTGGAGGCAGGAATCGTCGACGGGTTCGCCGAGGCCCGCGACGAGCTCGACCAGGCCGTCGCGAAGCCGCCGGAAGACAACGTCCACCTCTGCCGTCTTCATCCCCGGCTCGTAATCGTCGAGGACGACGTCGTAGGGATCGTCGTAGGGCTCGTGGCACGCGATGTACTCGTGCGTGAGCTGGAGCAGACGGTCGAGGTGGGGCCGGAAGATCGCGTAGTCGCGCGCCTCCCGCGCCTGCAGCCAGCCCTGGTAGCCGCGCGAGCTCGCGCGCGTTATCTCGGCCCGGAGCTCGGCCGGCACGCGGCGGTCCTTCTCGTAGTCGCGCCGGGTGACGCGGATCACGCTTGCCTCGAAGGACTCCGGCGCATGCTCCGCCTCGAAGTCCCGCAGCTCCTCCAGCAACTCGCCGAGCTCGGTCGTGGTCGCGAACTCGTGGGCGATCCGGGCAAGCGTTCCCTGCTGCTCGGCGCGCGCCGCTGCACCGGCCGGCGGCATCTTGGTCTCCTCGTCCCAGCCGAGCAAGGCCCGGGCGTGTTGGAGGTCCGAGATCGCGCCGAGCCGCTTGAGGAGGTCGTCGAACTGGCGTGCCGCAGAACTCACGGCCTGAGGCTAGCGCGCGGAGTCACGAATTGCATCGTCCATCGTGAACCAGACCGCGCGTCCGAGTGCCAACATTGCGTCGCCACGGAAGATCGCGGTGCCCGCGTGGAGCCTGCGACCGTCAGGCTCAGCGAGCGGCCAGCCCACGACGACGCACTCGTCGCCTTCGTCCGGCGGGGAGAAGACCTGCGCCGTCAGGCGGCCGAGGACGCTGATCCCCCGGCTCGCGTCGGGCTGCACAGCCCAGCCGCCGGGACAGTCGAGGGCTGCCCATGCGAACCGCGTCCCCGCGAAACCAGGCTCGACGAGCCACGGCGCGAGAACCCGACCGTCACCGAGTGGAGCCGGGCGGAGCCGCAGCCCGTCGCCTGCCATGCGGTTTGGGCCACAGACGAAGCAGCCCGGGAACGGGTGATCCGGATCGTCGCCGCGCGCGTCCGAAAGGCGCTTCGCTTCGGCGAATTCCGGCGCTTCCGGCGGCGCGAGCTCGAGGACGGCCGGCCGCGCCTCACCGACAAGCTCTCCCTCGTAGCGGACGAGAACCGCGCCGCCGTCCTCTCGTTCGACCATGAGCTCGACGTCGAGCGGCGGCGGCTTCCGCAGAGTCACTTCGACGGTGTCGGCAGCGACCAGCTCGGCGAGCGTGCCGCACGTGTAGCCGCCGTTCGCCGACCCCTCCGGCCCGCGGAAACGGCGCGGGATGAGGACGGACGCAGTCAAGAAACTCCCCGGGTTGGACTCGAACCAACAACCCTCCGGTTAACAGCCGGATGCTCTGCCAATTGAGCTACCGGGGATCGGCGGCGGCCATTGTAGCCCGGTCACCCGAGCGCCGGAATCTCGTCACGAAGCTTCGCGAGCTCCTGTTGAAGCTCGAGACGCCGCTCTCCGTCAGCCGTCTCGAGCTCCCGTCGCAAGCCCCGCTCCCGGAGCCGGAGGAGCAGCTGCTTGGCCGTGTCGAGCGTTATCTCCTCCTCGTCGCGCAGCGCGTAGAGCTCGGCGAGGAGCGCGGTCAGATCGGCGTCCGCGCCTGCCTCCTGCGCGAGAAGATACGCGCGCGCACGGCGGTGCAGGTCGTCGTCGAAGAGCTCGGGGCTCAGGTCCTCGAGCTCGGACCGGAGCGACTCGTGCGCGGCGGCGCCGGCGAGCGCACTGCGCTCGAGCCGCTGGCCCGCGTCGAGGAGGCGCGGCGAGACGACGCCCGCGGTGCGCGCGCCGCCCCGAGCGGGCGCGAGGCCGGCCTGCGTCTCCGGCGGCAGGTCGAGGAGATCCGCCGCGACGCGGATCGCCTCGAGATGCTCCGGCGAGTCGGGCAGCGAGGTCAGGAAGGCGCGGATCGAGGCGAACGCCGCCTGCGAATCCGTCGCCCGCGCGTGCTCGAGCCGAACACGGTGGACGGGATAGCTGACCGGCGAGGCGAGCCTCTCCTGGAAAGCCGCCGGATCGTCGGCCGGATCCGTCTCCGGCGGCAGCGGCACGACGCGCACCGTGAATCCATCGCGCACCGCGAGCTCCATCCCCCGCAGCGTCGCGTCCTGGCCTGCCGCGTCGGCGTCGAAGCAGAGGAAGAGGCGCTTCGTGAGCCGCTTGAGCTCGCGAAGCTGCGCCTCGGTCAGCGCCGTCCCCATCGAGGCGACAACCGGAGCGAACCCCGCCTGCCGCAGCGCGATGACGTCGGTGTTCCCCTCCACGACAACAGCCCGATCCTCCTTCGCGATTGCCTGACGCGCGAGGTCGAGGCCGTAGAGGAGGTCGCCCTTGCGGAAGAGCTCGCCCTCCGGCGAGTTGACGTACTTCGCATGGAGCGGATCGTCGTCGTGGAGCTTTCGCGCCTGGAAGCCACGGACGCGCCCGCGCGCGTCGGCGAGCGGGAAGACGATGCGGCGCTGGAAGTAGTCGTTGCCACGCCGGTTCGCGAGACCGACCGCGAGCAGCTCCTCCTGCGTGTAGCCCTCCTGTCCCGCGCGGCCCTTGAGCTGTGCACCGCCGGGCGCGTAGCCGAGCCGGAACTCGCGGCAGACCTCCTCGCCGAGCCCGCGCGAGGCGAGGTACTCCCGCGCCGCGGCACCTGTGTCAGAGTCCCAGAGCACGCGCGCGTAGAACTCCGCCGCGCGCTCGAGCAACGCGCGGAGGCGATCGTCGCGGCGCCGCTTCTGCTCGTGCTCCGGCGACGCCTCCTCGTACTCGAGCTCGACGCCGAATCGCCGCGCGAGCTGCTCGATCGCGTCGACGAAGTCGACGTTCTCCGTCTTCATCACGAACGTGATCGCGTCACCGCCCTCGCCGCAGCCGAAGCACTTGAAGGTGCCGCGAGCAGGCGTGACGGTGAAGCTCGGCGTCCGCTCCTGGTGGAAGGGGCAGAGACCCTTGTACGTCCCGCCCGCCTTGCGAAGCCGCACGACCTCCTCGACAAGCGGGAGGATCTCCATCGCCGCCTTGACGCGCTCGACCGACTCGTCCTTGATCCGGGCCACGCCGCCCTACTCCAGCTCCGCCACGTACGCGATCGCGAAGCGGTCGGTCATCCCCGCCAGGTAGTCGGTCGCATCCTCGACCGGCAGGCCGCGCTCGTCGACGAGCTCCTCGAAGATCCGGCGAACGGTCGTCCGCGCCGGCCCGTGATCCTGCTGGAGGTAAACGCGATCGAACATGAAGGAGCGGAGGGCGAGCATGGACTCGCCGATCTCGTCGCTCTGGACGATGTCTCCCGCCACCGCAGACGTCTCGACGAGGTCGTGGACGAGCGTGTCGATCCGGCGCGAGCCGCTGTCGCCGAGGAGGGCGATCGGTTCGGCCGGCAGGTCGCCGGGCTCGAGCATCCCGGCGCGCAAGGCGTCGTCGATGTCGTGGTTGATGTAGGCAAAACGGTCGACGAGGCGGACGATCCGCCCTTCGAGCGTCTCCGGCTCGTCCGGACCGGTGTGCTTGAGGATCCCGTCCCGCACCTCCCACGTGAGGTTGAGCCCGCGTCCGTCCCGCTCGAGCCGCTCGACGACGCGGAGCGAATGTTCGTTGTGGCGGAAGCCGGCCTCGCCGCGCTCGCGGAGGATCTCGTCAAGTGCCTGCTCACCGGCATGGCCGAACGGCGGATGGCCGAGGTCGTGGCCGAGGCCGATCGCCTCGGTCAGATCCTCGTTCAGCCGCAACCCGCGGGCGACGCCGCGCGCGATGCCCGCCGCCTCGAGCGTGTGGGTCAGGCGCGTGCGGAAGTGGTCGCCCTCAGGATCGACGAAGACCTGCGTCTTGAAGCGGAGCCGGCGGAACGCCTTCGAGTGGACGATGCGGTCGCGGTCGCGCTGGAACGGGGTCCGCAGGCGGCATTCGTCCTCCGGCTGCTCACGGCCGCGGCTCTCGTACGAGCGCACGGCGAGCGGCGAGAGCCACCGCTCCTCGTTCTCGCGCACCGCCTCCGCGAACCCGTCAGCGACCTTTCCGGCGATTTCCGGCATCCTCCGGCCAATCTAGAGGATGATCGGGACGGTTCCTCCATCGGCGCTCCACGCAGCGCCGGTCACGTAGCTCGCGCGCGGCGAACAGAGGAAGGCGATCACGGCGGCGATCTCCTCGGGCTCCGCGAGCCGCCCTAGCGGCCGGCCGGCGGCGACCTTCGCGAGCACTTCGGCGCGCTCGCCCTGCTGGTCGGCGAGGCCGCCGGCGGCGAGCCACGCCTGCGTCGCGGTCGGGCCGGGCGTGACGGCGTTGCACCGGATCCCGTCCTTCGCATAGAGGTCGGCGACGAGCCGCGAGAAGGACAGGAGCGCGGCCTTCAGCACGGAGTAGTCCGGCATCCCGGTCGAGGGCCGCTTCGCAGCGGTCGACGAGACGTTGACGATCGCGCCGGAGCCGCGCTCACGCATCCCCGGCAGCGCCGTGCGCGTGGCGCGGACGGCGCTCATCAGGTTGATCTCGAACGACGCCTGCCACTGCTCGTCGGTCACGTCCTCGAGCTTGCGGATCTCGCTGTAGCCGACGTTGTTCACGAGGACGTCGAGCCTGCCGTGCCTTGCGAGAGTCTCCGCGACGACCCGCTCGGGCTCGCCCGGCTGCGATAGATCGGCCTGGATCTCGCCGCCGCTCCGCCCGGTCGTCACGACCGCCGCGCCTTCGGCGCGCAGCAACTCGGCGGTCGCGAGACCGATCCCACCGGTCGAGCCGGTGACGAGGCAGACGCTGTCGGCGAGGCCCAGATCCATCGGCTGGCTAGCCTAACGAGGAGTGACCACGCTGCTGCTCGTTCGCCACGGCGAGACCGACTGGAACGCCGAGGGCCGCCTGCAGGGACACACCGACCGGCCGCTCAGCGACTTCGGCCGACGCCAGGCGGCGAGGCTTGCGGACGAGCTCGCGGGCGAGGAGTTCGACGCGATCTACGCGAGCGATCTCGCGCGGGCACGCGAAACGGCCGAGATCGTCGCCGAGCGTCTGCGGCTCCCGGTCGTCCTCGATCCCGATCTCCGCGAGAAGGACTGGGGAACCTGGGAAGGGCTCACGTCGATGGAGCGCGTCGGCGTCGAGCTCGTCGGCGAGTCGACCGAAAGACATGCCCAGCGGATGCTTCGCGCGCTCGGGCGCATTGCCGGAAAGCACCCGTACGGCCGCGTCCTCGTCGTCACGCACGGCGGTTCCATGCGCCGGATGCAGGCCGAGGTGCTCGGTTTCGCAATGCCGATCGTCGAGAACTGCGGACGGTGGACATGCGCGTGGAAAGACGGCGTCGCCGTCGCAGTAGACTGACCCGCCCGTGGAGGACTACACGAGCAAGTACAAGGCTCGTTTAGCCATGCAGGTTTGCGCCGACTAGCCGCTGTCGAGACACCACCAAGACACCACGCCACCACCGCCGAAAACCCCATGGGCTACCCCCCGAGCCAGCCCGGCAAGCCTCTCTGCAGGCGCTTCGTCCAGCGGCATGACGTGCGAGTAGACGTCGAGTGTGATGCCGCGTGCTCGAGGTTGTCGCGTTCGAGGAGGAGGACGAATCGCCGTTCGTCGGAATGCTCAGGCTCGAGGCTGTCGACGACTGAGCGGCCAGGGGTCGCCCCTAGACCGGAGCGGGCGGGGAGCGTAGCGTGGCAAGCGCATGGGTAACCCCCAGGGAAAGAAGGGAACCATGAATCGACGGATAGCGCTCATCGCTGCGCTGCTAGTGGCTCTGCTCGCGGCCGGCGCAGCAAGCGCCTACGCGCTACGCACGATCACGCTCGCGCCTGGCCACTGCACCACCGTCCGCAAGGTCAAGGTGTGCGCGAAGAACGTGCAGACGAAGACGGTGACCGTGACTGTTGTGCCGTCGCCGATCGGAAAGACGTTCAGCGGTAACGGCGAGCAGACGCTCGCTCCGCTCACGCTCGCGAAGGGCGACGAGGTCCACTGGACGTCGCAGCCCGACTCCTACGGCGACAACCTCTTCAGCGTCTCCTCAAGCCCATCCGATACGAACTTCGTCACGTTCGACAACGGCAACAGCTCGACGAGCGGCTCAACGTACATCCCACCAGGGACGTACACGTTCTCGGTGATCGCAATCGGAGCCTGGACAATGTCGTTCTAGAGAGTTAGAGGCCCTTCAGACACCACCGAGACACCACGGGCACGGCGCTTACGGCTCCCACGGCAGGGACGACCGGTTTGGTTATGCGGAGTTGGCTACCCTCCGAGCGGTGGAGGACTACACGAGCAAGTACAAGGGCGAGCAGGTCGAGGTTGCGCTCTTCGGCGGTGAGTACCAGGAGGGCGTCCTCACTGCGTACTGCTACGTCGACGAGGTCGCCCATATCGAGTTGAACGGGCACATCCTCGTCCCGCTCCAGAACATCGCGTCGCTCCATTGCTCGAGCCGCTGCGACGCGCCGCAGAACGACGATTGGCCGCCGCGCGGCCTGCTCGACGACGGGCAGGAGGACGGCGGAGACAGTCCCGAGTAGCGCGGCAACGCGTGCCGGTCGCGCTTCGAAACATCCTCAAGGTCTGGCTGCTCGTGGTCGCGCTCGCCGGCGCGATGGCGCTGGTCGGCTGGGCGATCGGCGGTGTGCGGCTCCTCGCGATCTTCGTCTTTGCGGCGCTGCTGCTCGTTGCCGCGGTGTACCTGATGCTCGACCGCGTGGTGCTCGGGATGCTCGGCGCGCGCGAGGTGCCGCTCGGCGAGGCCCCGCTCCTCCACTCGACACTCGAGCGCCTTGCGGCGCGAGCCCGGATCGCCAAACCGCGGCTCTACCTCATTCCCAACGGATTGCCGCTTGCCGCGACAACAGGACGGGGCGCGCGAAGCTCGGCGGTGGTCGTCACCGCCGGCTGCGTGGCGGCATGCCCGCCCGCGGAACTGGAGGGTGTGCTCGCGCACGAGGTCGCGCACGTCCGGCTCCACGACGTGCACGTGCAGTCGATCGCCGCCGTGACCGCAGCGATCATTCTCGAGACGAGCCGCGTCGGCGGCTTCCTCCAGCGAGCGCTGCTCTACGCGCTCGGCCCCGTCGCCGCCGCGTGCGTCCACCTTTTGGTCTCGCCGAAGCGCGAGTTCGCCGCCGACCGTCTGGCAGCTCGTCTCTGCGACTCGCCGCACGGCCTGGCCGACGCGCTGCTCCGGCTCGAGCAGGCGTCGGAGCTCGTCGCCTTCGAGGCGAGCCCCGCAACCGAGCCGTTGTTCATCATCAACCCCTTTGCGGGGCGCGGTCTCGGTGCGCTCTTTGTGACCCATCCGCCGACGGGCGAGCGAATAGGCCGGCTCCGGGCGATCGCGGACCACGAAAAAGAGCCGCTAGAGCGGCTCTGATTCGTGAAGA
>CAVTSV010000002.1:0-118981 GCA_963737515.1 uncultured Actinomycetes bacterium
GCGTCCGCAGCTCGGCTCGTGGCCGTGACCGCCGGCTGCGTGGCGGCATGCCCGCCCGCGGAACTGGAGGGTGTGCTCGCGCACGAGGTCGCGCACGTCCGGCTCCACGACGTGCACGTGCAGTCGATCGCCGCCGTGACCGCGCGATCATTCTCGAGACGAGCCGCGTCGGCGGCTTCCTCCAGCGAGCGCTGCTCTACGCGCTCGGCCCCGTCGCCGCCGCGTGCGTCCACCTTTTGGTCTCGCCGAAGCGCGAGTTCGCCGCCGACCGTCTGGCAGCTCGTCTCTGCGACTCGCCGCACGGCCTGGCCGACGCGCTGCTCCGGCTCGAGCAGGCGTCGGAGCTCGTCGCCTTCGAGGCGAGCCCCGCAACCGAGCCGTTGTTCATCATCAACCCCTTTGCGGGGCGCGGTCTCGGTGCGCTCTTTGTACGCACCCATCGTCGCGGGCGACGGGCGCGCGAATAGCGCCTGGCTCCGGGCGATCGCGGACCACGAAAAAGAGCCGCTAGAGCGGCTCTGATTCGTGAAGAAATAATCGGCGGCGACCTACTCTCCCGGGAGGTTGCCCTCCGAGTACCATCGGCCCTGGCAGGCTTAACTTCTCTGTTCGGAATGGGAAGAGGTGTCTCCCTGCCGGTATGACCGCCGAACTGTCAAAGGGCGCACTCCCGCGCAGCACCTTCAAAACTCCATAGCGACTCGTACCGATGTTCAAATCAAGACCTCGGGCAATTAGTACGGGTCCGCTGAGCGCGTTGCCGCGTTTACACGTCCCGCCTATCAAGGTCGTAGTCTCCGACCGCCCTTACTCCCTCGAGGGGATGGGAGCTCTCATCTCGAGGTGGGCTTCCCGCTTAGATGCTTTCAGCGGTTATCCCATCCAGACGTGGCTAATCAGCAGCGCCGTTGGCACGACGACTGATACACCAGAGGTCTGTTCGTCTCGGTCCTCTCGTACTAGAGACGACTCCTCTCAAAGCTCCAGCGCCCATGGTGGATAGGGACCGAACTGTCTCACGACGTTCTGAACCCAGCTCGCGTACCGCTTTAATGGGCGAACAGCCCAACCCTTGGGACCTGCTACAGCCCCAGGATGCGACGAGCCGACATCGAGGTGCCAAACCCTTCCGTCGATGTGGACTCTTGGGAAGGATAAGCCTGTTATCCCCGGAGTACCTTTTATCCGTTGACCGACGACACGTCCACCAGTTACCGCCGGATCACTAAGGCCCGCTTTCGCGCCTGCTCGACATGTCTGTCTCGCAGTCAAGCTCCCTTATGCCTTTGCACTCTACGCACGATTTCCAACCGTGCTGAGGGAACCTTTGCGCGCCTCCGTTACATTTTAGGAGGCGACCGCCCCAGTCAAACTACCCACCTGACGCTGTTCCCGCCCCGGATTACGGCAGCGGGTTAGAAGCCCAGAACACGAAGGGTGGTATCCCAAGATTGGCTCCACGAGGACTGGCGTCCCCGCTTCAAAGCCTCCCACCTATCCTGGACAACGAATACCCAGACTCCAACGTCAAGCTGTAGTAAAGGTTCACGGGGTCTTTCCGTCCAACCACGGGTATTCGGCATCTTCACCGAAACTACAATTTCACCGGATCTCTCGTTGAGACAGCGCCCAAGTCGTTACTCCATTCGTGCAGGTCGGAACTTACCCGACAAGGAATTTCGCTACCTTAGGACGGTTATAGTTACCGCCGCCGTTTACCGGGGCTTGGATTCAAAGCTTCGCCCGAAGGCTAACCTCTCCTCGTGACCTTCCGGCACCGGGCAGGAGTCAGCCCCTATACGTCGTCTTGCGACTTCGCAGAGACCTGTGTTTTTGGTAAACAGTCGCTTGGGCCGTTTCACTGCGGCCCCCTCGAGCTGAGCCCGTAAAGGGCTTCACTCTACCGGGGCGTCCCTTCTCCCGAAGTTACGGGACCATTTTGCCGAGTTCCTTAACGAGAGTTCTTCCGATCGCCTTAGTATTCTCTACCTGCCCACCTGTGTCGGTTTTGGTACGGGCACGTCCAACCTCCCTAGAGGCTTTTCTCGGAGGCATGGTTTCAGGCACTTCGTCCCCTAGGGGACTCGGCATCCCGTCTCAGGCTTAGTGGCCGGCGGATTTACCTACCGACCGCCCTACGCGGTTACCCCAGGTCGACCAACGCCTGGGTTGCCCTAACCTACCCCGTCCCCCCATCGGTGATAACGGTTGGTACGTGGTACAGGAATATCAACCTGTTGGCCATCGCCTACGCCTGTCGGCCTCGGCTTAGGTCCCGACTAACCCTGAGCAGATTAGCTTTACTCAGGAACCCTTGGGCATTCGGCGGGCGAGTTTCTCACTCGCCTTTCGTTACTCATGCCAGCATTCTCACTTCCCAGCGCTCCACGGCAGGCTTGCGCCGCCGCTTCACCGCCCTGGGAACGCTCCCCTACCACTCCACTTGCGTGAAGTCCGTGGCTTCGGTTCCATGCTTGAGCCCCGTTACATTGTCCGCGCCCGACCACTTGACCAGTGAGCTGTTACGCACTCTTTGAATGGTGGCTGCTTCTAAGCCAACATCCTGGTTGTCTGTGCAATCGGACATCGTTTCCCACTTAGCATGGAATTAGGGACCTTAGCCGACGGTCCGGGCTGTTTCCCTTTTGAGCACGAAGCTTATCCCCCGCACTCTGACTGCCACGCTTTGGAATTACGGCATTCGGAGTTTGCCTGACTTCGGTAAGCTGGTAGGCCCCCTAGGCCAAACAGTGCTCTACAACCGCAATTGAACGCGTGACGCTATACCTAAATATATTTCGGGGAGAACCAGATATCTCTGAGTTTGATTAGCCTTTCACTCCGACCCACAGCTCATCCCCGCCGTTTTCAACCGACGTGGGTTCGGTCCTCCACGGGGTCTTACCCCCGCTTCAACCTGGCCATGGGTAGATCACTCAGTTTCGGGTCTAGCTCCCACGACTGAATCGCCCTATTCAGACTCGCTTTCGCTACGGCTCCGTTTCCTTAACCTTGCCGTGGAAGACTAACTCGCTGGCTCATTATGCAAAAGGCACGCCGTCACCGGACTAGCCGGCTCCGACCGCTTGTAAGCACACGGTTTCAGGTGCTATTTCACTCCCCTTCCGGGGTACTTTTCACCTTTCCCTCACGGTACTAGTTCACTATCGGTCACCGAGGAGTACTTAGCCTTACGGGGTGGTCCCCGTGGATTCCGACCGGGTTTCTCGTGCCCGGCCGTACTCAGGTACTCGTCAAGGAAGGCCGTGCGTTTTCGCCTACAGGACTGTTACCTGCTGCGGTGTGGCTTTCCATCCACTTCGACTAACGCACGACTTTGTAACTTCCCGACCCGCCGGCAGGCGGATCATGACGAGCCCTACAACCCCCAGACGACAACGGCTGCCGCCTATCACGTGGTCTGGGTTTGGGCTCTTCCCTTTTCGCTCGCCACTACTCAGGGAGTCGAGGTTTCTTTCCTTTCCTCCGGCTACTTAGATGTTTCAGTTCGCCGGCTTACCTTCCGCACCCTATGTATTCAGGTACGGATACCGCCGCATTACCAGCGGTGAGTTTCCTCATTCGGAAATCCCGGGATCGCAGAATGGTCAGCTTCTCCCCCGGGCTTATCGCAGCCGCCCACGTCCTTCATCGGCTCTCGGTGCCAAGGCATCCACCGTGTGCCCTTGTTCTCTTGATCAGAAGAACACCGGTAATAGATGTCGCTATGGAGTTTTCAAGGTCCACGTGGGCTCGAATCAACACTGAACTCGAATCAACACGGACTCGAGCGCCCAGTCCTTCAAAACTCAACAGCGCACGTAGTACAGACATCGAGGTCGACGTGATTCCAGGCGAGCCGGCTAGCCGGACGACCATGAGGCCATCGACGGGACCGACGCCTGCCGGAGTAAGAGCTCCGGCATTCCCTAGAAAGGAGGTGATCCAGCCGCAGCTTCCGCTACGGCTACCTTGTTACGACTTCACCCCAATCATCGACCCTACCTTCGACGGCTCCCTCCCTTGCGGGTTAGGCCACCGGCTTCGGGTATTGCCGACTTTCGTGGTGTGACGGGCGGTGTGTACAAGGCCCGGGAACATATTCACCGCGGCATTGCTGATCCGCGATTACTAGCAACTCCGCCTTCATGGAGGCGAGTTTCAGCCTCCAATCCGAACCGAGACCGACTTTTTGGGATTCGCTCCGCCTCGCGGCATCGCAGCCCTTTGTATCGGCCAATGTAGCACGTGTGTAGCCCAGGACATAAGGGGCATGATGACTTGACTTCGACCCCACCTTCCTCCGATTTGTCACCGGCAGTCTTCCATGAGTCCCCGACCGAATCGCTGGCAACATGGAACAGGGGTTGCGCTCGTTGCGGGACTTAACCCAACATCTCACGACACGAGCTGACGACAGCCATGCACCACCTGTGCACTAGCCCCGAAGGGGGACCGTATTTCTACGGTTTTCCAGTGCATGTCAAGCCCTGGTAAGGTTCTTCGCGTTGCGTCGAATTAAACCACATGCTCCGCTGCTTGTGCGGGCCCCCGTCAATTCCTTTGAGTTTTAGCCTTGCGGCCGTACTCCCCAGGCGGGGCACTTAATGCGTTAGCTTCGGCACAGCGGGAGTCGACACCCGCCACACCTAGTGCCCATCGTTTACGGCGTGGACTACCAGGGTATCTAATCCTGTTCGCTCCCCACGCTTTCGCGTCTCAGCGTCAGTACCGTCCCAGAGAGCCGCCTTCGCCACGGGTGTTCTTCCCGATATCTGCGCATTTCACCGCTACACCGGGAATTCCACTCTCCTCTTCCGGACTCTAGCCGTACGGTTTCAACCGACGTCTCGAGGTTGAGCCTCGAGTTTTCACAGCTGACCTGTATGGCCGCCTACACGCTCTTTACGCCCAATAAATCCGGACAACGCTTGCCCCCTACGTATTACCGCGGCTGCTGGCACGTAGTTAGCCGGGGCTTCTTCTGGAGGTACCGTCACCCTCTGGGCTATTAACCCGAGTGGCTTCGTCCCTCCTGAAAGAGGTTTACAACCCGAAGGCCTTCTTCCCTCACGCGGCGTCGCTGCGTCAGGCTTTCGCCCATTGCGCAAGATTCCCCACTGCTGCCTCCCGTAGGAGTCTGGGCCGTGTCTCAGTCCCAGTGTGGCTGATCGTCCTCTCAGACCAGCTACGGATCGTCGCCTTGGTGGGCCTTTACCCCACCAACAAGCTAATCCGCCGCGGGCTCGTCCCCGACCGGAGGCCGAAGCTACCTTTTCCAGCCGGCCCGAGGGCCAGATGGAGCATCCGGTATTAATCCGGGTTTCCCCGGGCTATCCCAGTGTCGAGGGTTGATTACCCACGTGTTACTCACCCGTTCGCCGCTGTCCCCATGGCCGAAGCCATGGTTCTCGCTCGACTTGCATGTGTTAAGCGCGCCGCCAGCGTTCGTCCTGAGCCAGGATCAAACTCTCCGTGAAGAATGATTCGTCCCGAAGGACGAACATTTTGTCACTTTGAGCTTGTGCTCAAAGTCTCTCCCCACGCTGTTAGTCAGCAGAGGGAGAAGACAGGTTTAGTTGATTGACTGCTCCGACCGAGGTCGGACCAGCCTCTCGACGTAAACGCACGCTGTTGAGTTTTCAAGGACCGAGCCGTCGCGGTGACGCAAAAAAGGCCCCGACTCACGCCAGAGGCCTCCGGACTTACTGGACTTCCGACTTGCGGGAATCCTCCTGAGGCGCTCCAATTGTTGGTCGTTTGCAGGGACTTTCGTACGCCACCCTCTCGGGCAGCCGGGGAAGTGTAGCAGGGCTTACGGTGCTGTCAAACGGCTTCGTTGAGCCGAACGAAGCGTCTCTTCCCGGCCTGGAGGACGGCGCCGGCGAGACGCTCACGCGGGAGGTCGAGCTCGCACACCGCCTCTCCGTCGAGCTTGACGCCGCCCTGGCCGATCAAGCGCCTCGCCTCGCTCGTCGAGAGGCCGAACGCAGCGGCCAGGAGCGCCGGAAGATGAATCGGATTGCCCGCCGGCAGCGCAAACTCCGGCACGTCGTCGGGCGCCTCGCCCTGGCGAACAACGCGCGTGAAGTGTTCCTCGGCCGTCCGCGCCGCGTCCTCCCCATGCGACCGCGCGACGATGAACCGGGCGAACCGGAGCTTCGCCTCCATCGGCTCGGCGGCCGGCGGCTCCTGCTCCATGACGAGCCGGTACAGCTCCGGCAGCATCTCGTCTGGGAAGCGCATCGCTTTGCCGAACTGCTCCTCCGGCGCCTCGAGCAGACCGATGTAGTTGCCACGCGAGCCCGACATCTTCGTCCCGTCCCAGCTGTTGATCAGGGGTGTCGTGAGGACGACCTGAGGCTCGAGCCCGTACGCCTCCATGACGTCGCGGCCGGTGAGGAGGTTGTAGAGCTGGTCGGTGCCGCCGAGCTCGACGTCCGCTTCGATCGCCACCGAGTCGTACGCCTGCATGAGCGGGTACAGGAGCTCGGAGACGGACACCGGCTCGCCGGCGCCGAAGCGCTTTGCGAAGTCGTCGCGCTCGAGCATCCGGGCAACAGTCGCTGTCCGCGTCAGGCGGAGGACGCCGGCAAAGTCGAGTTCCTTCAGCCACTCGCCGTTGAAGCGAACCTCCGTGCGCTCGGAGTCGAGGATCGTGTACGCGGACTCGAAGAAACGCGCTGCCATCCGGTCGATCTCATCCGGATCAAGGATCGGACGCTCGGCTGAACGGCCCGACGGGTCGCCGATCCTGGCGGTGTAGTCGCCGACAATGAGGACGCCGGTATGACCCTCATCCTGGAACGCGCGCATGCGCTGCAGCGGAATTCCGTTCCCCAGAGTCGCCTGGGGCGCGGTGACATCGATGCCGAGCTTGACGCGCAGAGGGCGACCGAGCTTCAGCTTGGCCTCGAGGGCTCCTTTGGGGAGGACGTCGACGGCGTTGCGTGTGAACTCGGCGAGCGGCATGCGCTGATCCTAGAAGCGGCGCGAGAGGAACGGGGAGCCGGCGAGGCCGTAGCGCCACGGCTGCTCGACCGCGCGCGTGATTCCGATTCGCGTCCCGATCACCAGGGACGGCTCTTCGGCGCGAGCGCGAAGCTCGAACGGCGGCGCGTCGAGCGGCAGGCCGTCGTGCGCACGCGTGATCGCGAGCGCCTGGCAGAGCTTCCCCGGCCCGGAGCAGAGCGAGCGGTCCCGCTCCAGCCCGCGCCGCTCCCGCATCGCGTCGAGCCCGGCCGTCGGAGCGAGGGCGCGAACGAGCGCCGCCTCCGCGCGGCCCGCTGGGGCGCACACGAGGTTCAGACACCAGTGCACGCCGTACGAGCGGTAGACGTACGCGTGGCCTGGCGGCCCGAACATCGACACCGTCGTCGGCCGCATCCCGGGGAACGCATGGCTCGCCGGGTCGTCCTGGTCGTAGGCCTCGACCTCGACGATCACGCCGCCTACGCCGTCGCAGAGCAGCGTCGCGCCGATCAACTCCGGCGCAACCTCGTGCACCGGCCGCGCGAAGAACGCGCGCGTGAGCCGCGGGGCCAACTAGAAAAGCTGCTCGGCCTCGGCGGGCCTGGCCGTCTTCTCGAGGACGCGGCGCGCGCGACGGCCCAGATCGCGAACGTCGAACGACCCCTCGTCGACCGCCTTCGCCACGCGTTCGGCGAGGTCGAGAGCGTCGTCGAGGACGACCGTCGCCATCGCGGGGTCCTGCCCCATGTCGGCGAGGATCGTGCGCTCGGTGCGGCCTGCGAGGACCGGCTCGGCGATCCCTTCTACCCAGACGCGGGTGCGGCGGCCGCCGCCGCGATCGTCTCCGGTAATCGGGTCGAGCGCGTAGATGCGGTCGGCCCGCGCCCACTTCCCGAAGCCGAGAAAGACCATCCGCGCCCCAACGTCGCTCACGGTTGGATCATCTCACGCGAGTGCGGAAGCGAGCACCTCGGCGACGCGCTCCTGCGCATCGGCCTGCAGATTCGTGAAGAACGGCAGCGCGAGCGAACGGGAGCTCACGTCCTCCGAAACCGGGCACAGCCCCTCGGCGAAGCCGAACCGCTCGCGCATGTACGGCTGGAGATGAATCGACGGGAGGTAGCGGTTGTAGCCGATGCCCTCTTGCTCGAAGGTAGCGATCACGCGCTCGCGCGTCGCGTTGTCGGGCAGGAGGACGACGTAGACGAACCACGAGCGGACGTGCGCCTCGTCGTCGGCGCACGGGAGCTCCACGCCGTCGACTTCGTGCAGCAGCTCGCCGTAGCGCGCGGCGACTTGCGACCGCGTGGCGAGGATCTCGTCGAGCCGCTCGAGCTGGCCGATCCCCATCGCGGCGGCAACGTCGCTGAGCCGGTAGTTGAAGCCGAGCCGGACATGCTCGAGCCAGCCGCCGGAATCGCCGCGCCCCTGGTTGCGAAGCGAGCGCAGCACCTGCCACTCCTCCTCCGAATGCGTCGTGACGATTCCGCCCTCAGCGGTCGTCATCTGCTTGTTCGGATAGAAGGCGAAGACGCACGGGACGCCATGCGAACCGAGCGGCGCGCCGCGGTACTCCGCGCCGAGCGCCTCGCAGGAGTCCCCGATGAAGGCGAGGCCGTGCCGGTCGGCGATCGCCCGGAGCTCGTCGAGCTCGCAGGGATAGCCGTAGATGTCGACGGCGACGATGGCCTTCGTCCGCTCGGTGACCGCCGCCTCGACCGCGGCCGGGTCGAGGTTGAGCGTGCGCGGGTCGATGTCCGCGAAGACCGGGACGCCGCCCTCGTAGAGGAAGCAGTTGGCGGACGCCGCGAAGGAGTACGGCGACGTGATGACCTCATCGCCGGCTGTGATCCCGGCCGTGATCGCCAGGAGATGCAGGCCGGCGGTTCCCGACGAGACGGCTGCCGCGTATGGCGCGCCGACCTTCTTCGCGAGCAGCTCCTCGAAGCGGTCGATCGTCGGCCCGAGCGAAAGACGACCGGAGCGCATGACTTCGAGCACGAGCTCCTCCTCGCGCTCCCCGAGATCCGGCCCCGAGAGCGGGACGGCCTCCACTTCCTGCCTCACTACGCCTGCTTGGCGGCAGACGGCGCGTACTCGAGCCACTGGCTCCAGCGGTCGCTGCGGCCGTGGACGGTGTCGAGGTATGCCCCCTGGATCTCCAGCGTCACCGGTCCAGGCGGCCCGACGACCTGGTCGTCGACCTCGCGGATCGGCGTGACCTCCGCGGCGGTCCCGACCATGAATACCTCGTCCGCGAGATAGAGGTCGGTGCGGATGAGCGGCTTCTCGACCACGCGGTGGCCGAGATCCTGCGCGATCTGAATCACGGTGTCGCGCGTGATCCCGACGAGGATGGAGGCGGAGAGGTCGGGCGTGTAGATGACGCCGTCGCGCACCATGAAGAGACTCTCGCCGGAGCCGTCGGCGATAGTGCCCTCCGCGGTGAGCATGATCGCCTCGTCGTAGCCGGCGCGGTTCGCCTCGCCGACGGCGAGCATCGAGTTGACGTAGACGCCGGTCGCCTTCGCGACGTGCGGGATGACGTTCGGGCCGACACGCTGCCAGCTCGAGATCTTGGCGCGGATCCCGTTCCGCATCCCGTCCTCGCCGAGGTAGGCGCCCCACGGCCAGGACATGATCGCGACTTCGACCGGATTGCCCTTCGACGAGACGCCGAGCTCCCCGTAGCCGTAGAACGCGATCGGGCGGAGATAGCAGGACGGCAGCTCGTTCGCGCCGAGCAGATCCCACGTCGCCGTGCGCAGCTCCTCGACCGAGTACGGCAAGTCCATGTAGAGCAGCTGCGCGGAACGCTGCAGCCGGTCGAGGTGGTCGCCGAGCCGGAAGACGGACGTGCCGCGCTCCGTCTCGTAGGCGCGAATTCCTTCGAAGACACCGGAGCCGTAGTGGAGGCCGTGCGTGCCGACGTGGACGGTCGCATCCGCCCAGTCGACGAGCTCGCCGTTCATCCAGATCTTCTTCGTCTCGAGCATCTGCGCTCGTTCCCTTCGCTAGGAGGCGCTGGTGCTCCAATCGTACCGCTAGGTCTCGGTGAGATCCCCGGCGCGGGCGTTCGTCAAGCGCAGGAGATCGACCGGCGAGATTCCCGCCATGTGACGCTCGGAGCCCGCGCCGATCCAGACTTGCTCCTGCAGGAGGAGCTCGGGCGAGATGAGGACGAGTGGGACGGCCGGAGCCGGGAACGGCGCAACCCCGCCCGGCTCGAAGCCCGTCGCCGCGAGCACTTCCTCGGGCCTCGCGACACGCGCCGCCTTCGCGCCGGCCGCCGCTGCGACCTTCGTCTCGTCGGCCCGCCGATTGCCGGGGACAAGCGCGAGCGTCGGCCTGCCGTCGCAGATGAAGAGGAGCGACTTGACGATCTGCCCGAGCGACGCGCCGACGGCCTTCGCAGCCGCGCGCGCGGTCGGCGTTCCCTCCGCGAACTCCTCGACGCGGGCGTCGATTCCCGCTTCGCGCAGCACCGCGGCGACCCGCTCTACCGGCTCCGGCCAGCGTTCCACGCCGCTAGGCCGCGAACGCCTCGAGCGCCGCACTCACGGCGACTCCGCGCTCGATGTCCGCGCCGAGATCGGCGAGGACGATCTCGACCGCGGCGAGCTGCGTCGTGATGTCGAAGACGTCGAACCAGCCGATGTGGCCGAGGCGGAAGATCTTCCCCTTCAGCTCGCCCTGCCCGTTCGCGATCGTGATCCCGAAGCGGTCGCGAAGCCGCTTCACGACCTCGGTCGCGTCGATCGTGGCCGGCGTGCGCACGGCCGTGACGATGGCGCTGCGGTCATCGTCGGGGGAGAAGAGCTCGAGCCCGAGCGCCTTCGCTCCGGCGCGCGCAGCGCGGCCGAGCCTGATGTGGCGCTCGAACGCCGCGTCCAGCCCCTCCTCGAACAGCAGCCCGAGCGCCACATCGAGCCCGCAGACGAGCGAGACGGGCAGGGTCACGGGCGCGTCGAGCGTCTGTTGTCCCACCCGTGTCCTCTCCCAGTCGAAGTAGAAGCGGGGCGACGATCCCGTCGCCGCGAGCGCCGCTTCCGACACGGCCGCGAGGGCGAGGCCGGGCGGGCACATGAGCGCCTTCTGCGAACCGGAGACGAGCACGTCCAGTCCCCACGCATCCATCTCGCACGGGACGGCCCCGAGGCTCGAGACGGCGTCCACGACGACGAGAGCGCCCCCTTCCCTGGCCGCCGCGGCGAGCGCGCGGACGTCGGAGACGACGCCCGTCGAGGTCTCCGAGTGGACGAGCCAGACCGCCTTCGCCGGGCGCTCGCGCAGGCGAGCTGCGAGGTCGGCGGCGCTTGGAGTCTCGCCCCACGCGTAGCGCAGGACGTCCACGTCGGCGTCGTAGGCGGAGGTCATCGCGACCCAGCGGTTGCCGAAGCTCCCGGCGGAGACGACGAGGTGCGGCTCGCCCGGCGAGACGAGGTTTGCGACCGCCGACTCGAACGCGCCGGTGCCCGACGATCCGTAGAGGAGAACGTCGCTTTTCGTCCGGCAGATCTCGCGCAGGCGGGCGAGCACGCGCTCGTAGACGGGGAGAAAGTCGGGGCTGCGGTGATGGAGCACGGGGGCGCCGACCGCGGCGAGAACCTCCGGCGGCACGGGCGTCGGTCCGGGCGTGAACAGGTACCGCTTCGCCATGGTCCGAGCGTAGCGCTCTAACCTCTCGGGATGGACGCGCTCATCGCCTTCGCAGCCACGCTCCTCGCGTTCCGGCTCGCCGGCCTGCTCGGCGCCCGGTACCGCGCGAGCCGGCGGCCCGAGCTTCTCGCCTGGTCGGCCGCTCTCGGCGCCTACGCACTGGCGGCCGCGGCGATCGCGTGGGGAGAAGCAGCGGGCTGGGACGGGCGCTCGTTCCGCGTCTACTACGCCGCCGGAGCGCTGCTCACCGCGCCGCTGCTCGGAGCCGGCTCCCTCCTGCTCGCGGGGAAGCGGTGGGCCGCTGGGGTAGCTCTCCTCTACGCGGGCCTCGCGGTCGGCATCTCGCTGGCAATGCCGCTGCACGGCGGCTTCGCCGCGCCCGGAATCCCGCACGCGCAAGATCACCTGCTCTTCCTCCCCGCCCGGCTGCTCGCGATCCTCGCCAACTCCCTCGGAACGCTCGCCGTCGTCGGGATCGCCCTGCGCTCGATCCGGCGCCGTCCGCTCGGGAACGCGCTGATCGTCGCCGGGATAACGGCTGCGGCGCTGGGCAGCGGGCTCGCGGGTCTCGGCGCCGGAGGGAGCGCGATCGGAATCGCGGTCGGCGCAGCGCTGCTGTATGCCGGCTTTGTGGCACCGGCGACGCTGCCAACCCGCGCAAACATGCGGCTCGCCGTCAAATCGTCGTAAAGAGATCGCACCAACTTCGGGGAATGGCCTCGTAACCGCCGATCCCCTTCGTATCCTGCCTCGACGAATGCAATAAGCCGCGCCGAGCGGTGCACGCCATCAACCGGGGCGCCTTCCCGCCCGCTCGGCCATCTTGCAAACGACACCGGGGGTGTACGAATGCGGCGTTCGATTTGGGCCTGCGGGCTGCTGCTCGCGCTCGCAGGAATAGCGACAGTTGTCGCCGGCGCCGCAGGCGCTGCTCGCGACAGCTCGATGACCGCCAGGGCCGAAGCGCGCAGCATCGCGTACTGGAGCGGCAAGGCGCGCCGCTCCCGTTCGGCCGTCCAGCACTGGGTCACGGTCGTCCGCGGCCGACCCCTGCAGCAGGTCTCGCACCTGATGGCAAGCGAGTCGCCGCAGGCGGCGTGGAAGCAGGCGCGCGCATGGCACCGCCGCGAGATCGCCGCTGCGGAGCTCGCGCACAATCCGCCGCAGCTGCGGGCCTGGTACTGCATCCACCGCTACGAGGGCAGCTGGACCGATCCCGCCGCCCCGTACTGGGGCGGGCTCCAGATGGACTGGACGTTCCAATCCGCCTACGGAAGCTGGCTCCTCCGCCATCAGGGGACGGCCGACCACTGGACGCCGCTCGAGCAGATCTGGGCCGCCGTCCGCGCGTGGCGCGAGCGCGGCTTCTCGCCGTGGGCGAACAGCGCCCGCGACTGCGGCGTCTATCCCTCCTAGCGCGCCAACCCGTTCATAGAGCCAAGCAGCTGCCCACGACTGCGGGTCGCTGTCGTTGTGCCGTCAAGTCGACTTGACAATGATGTCACTATGATGTCATACTGCCGCCATGCAGATCGACGGTCACATCCAGGCGCTCCGGGAAGACCTCGGTCGCGTCGCGTCCCTCGGTGACGAGGCGACCGCGCACGTCGCCCAGATTCTCTCGGAAGCGATCGAATCGTCCCTCGCCCGGCAGCTCCAGGACATCCTCGCCGAGGCCGCGCTCGAGCTGAACGCACAGCTCGACTCCGGCCACGTCGAAGTCCGCATCGCCGGCCGCGACCCCGAACTCGTCTTCGTCAGCGACGACAGCAGCGCTCCGGAAGCGGTCGATGAGGTCTTCTCCGCCCGGATCACGCTCCGCCTACCGGGCAGCCTGAAGGAGCGGATCGAGTCCGCGGCCTCCCGCGAGAACGCATCAGTCAACACGTGGCTCATCCGGGCGCTCCAGCGCTCGGTCGACCCTCGCCGTCCATCCTCGAGCGGCCGGAATCGCCTCACCGGCTACGGCCGCAGCTGAAAGGAGCACCGCATGTTCCCGACCTACTACGACACTGCACACCTCGACCGCCTGCCGCGCGCCGATCGCCGGCCCGCCGCCGGCGACGCCGAGATCCGGCTCCGGATCCGGCGCCTGACCCGCACAGGTGCCTGAGATGCTCGAACAGACCTTCGCTATTCCCCTGCCCCTCATGCTCGATGTCGGCATTCCCTCCGGCGCCATCGACATCGAGACCGCGGACGGCGAGGAGGCGCGCGTCGTCGTCGATGGCGACGAGCGCCTCCTCGAAGACGTCGAGATCAGGCAGGACGGAGACCGGATCGCTGTCGTATACCGAGGCAAGGCGAAGTTCGGCTTCTCGCTCACTCCGTTCTCCCTCGTCTGGGACAGCAAGCTCAAGGTGCAAGCCACGATCCCCCACGGCAGCAGCGTCAAGATCAAGACGGCTTCGGCGGACACTCGGATCACCGGCCGGCTCGACTCGCTCGACGTCAACGCCGTGTCCGGGGACGTGCGCGTTCGCGGCGAGATCACCGGTGCCGCGACTCTCAAGACCGTGAGCGGCGACGCCGAGCTCGGCGAGGTCGGCGGGAACCTCTCCCTCCAGAGCGTCTCGGGCGACCTGCGCGTCGGTCCCGTCGGCGGCTCGGCCGAGACGAAGACGGTCTCCGGCGACATTCGCTTCGATGTCGTCAGCGCCGGCGACGTCCGGTTCACGAGCGTCTCCGGCGACATCGAGATCGGAATCGCCGAGGGATCCGTTCTCGACGTCGACGCCAACTCGACGTCCGGCGATCTCTCCTCTGAAGTCCCGCTCGGCAGCGAGCCGGTCGGCGGCGACGGCGACGGAGGTCCCGACGGTCGTCGTGCGTGGCAGGACGATCAGCGGCGACGTGCGGGTGTTCCGGGCGGCGTAGTGCGGCAGCTGCTCGCCCACCGGGACGCCCGCCTCCTCCTCGCCGGGCAGATGCTCTCCGCGTTCGGCGACTGGGCGATGCTCATCGTCCTCGCCATCTGGATGAAGTCGCTGACCGGCTCGAGCGCAGCCGCCGGCCTGACGTTCTTCGCCTTCGGGGCGGGTTCGCTCTGCGCGCCCGCCGCCGGGCTCCTCGCGGATCGCGTGCGCAAGCGGCCGTTGATGATCGTCGTCAACATCTTGCTCGCCGGCGCGGTCCTGCTGCTCCTGCTGATCCACGACAAAGGTGATGCGTGGGTCATCTACCTCGTCGCAGTCCTCTACGGCATCGGAGGGACGTTCTACTTCCCCGCACGCACGGCGCTGCTGCGCTTGATGCTGCCGGAGGAGCTGCTCGCCGACGCTAACGGCGCGCTTACCGCGTCGCGGGAGGGGTTGCGGATCATCGCGCCGCTCGCCGGAGCCGGCCTCTACGTATGGCTCGGCGGCGGGTCGGTTGCGATCCTCGACGCCGCGACTTTCCTCGGTTCGGCGTACTTCATCTCGCGCATGACCTTGCGCGAGCAGAAGCCCAAGCCCAGCGAGCATCACTTCGTGCGCGATGTGACGGCAGGATTCCGCCACATCCGTCAGACAGCGGCGCTGCGCCATGTGCTCGTAGGTCTCACGGC
Source organism: uncultured Actinomycetes bacterium (assembly GCA_963737515.1). Taxonomy (GTDB): domain Bacteria; phylum Actinomycetota; class Thermoleophilia; order Gaiellales; family Gaiellaceae; genus Palsa-739. Next base: position 15,179 of record CAVTSV010000002.1, read on the forward strand.
CGCGATGCTCGTGATCGGCTTCAGCGAGACGCTGATCTTCTTCGTCATCCACGCGATCCACCGCCAGCCGTCGTTCTTCGGCGTCTTCGCGACTATCCAGGGCGTCGGCTCGATCATCGGCGGAGTGACCGCGGCGTCGGCAATCCGGCGCTTCGGCGAGGTTTCGATCGTCGGCCTCGGGATGGTGGCGTTCGCGATTGCCGACCTCGTGCTCGTCGTGCCATCTCTCCCCGTCGTGCTCGTCGCCGGCCCGGTAGCCGGAATCGGCGTGGCGTGGGCGATCGTCGGCTACAGCACGGTGCTGCAGACGAGGACCCCGCTCGCCGTCCAGGGCCGGGTCGCTTCCGCTGCCGACCTCGCGATCTCGACCGCCCAGACCGCGTCGATCGCCACTGGCGCGGCGCTCTCCACGATCGTCGACTGGCGCCTCCTCTTCGTCGCGATGGCCGCGGTCGTTTTCGGAAGTGCTGTCTGGATGCTGACGCGCCGTGATGTGAGCGCCGCCGCTGCCCCTGCCACGATGGAGGCGTGACCGAACTCGTCCCGCTGCGTCGCAACCGCGACTTCGTCCTCCTCCAAGCCGGGCAGTTCCTTTCGACGTTCGGTTCCGGACTGTCGGGAATCGCCTATCCGCTGCTCGCTCTCGTCATCACCCACTCGGCGGCGAAGACGGGCTACGTCGGCGGCGTCGAGCTCGCACCGCTCGTCCTGCTCAGCTTCGCCGGAGGCGTCGCCGCCGACCGCTTCGACCGGCGGGTGCTGATGATCTGCGCCGATCTCGTCGGCGCGTCGGCGGTCGGGATTCTCGCCGCCGCGGTGCTCACGCACCGGGCTACGTTCTGGCTGATCCTCGCCGTCGCATTCGTCGATACGAGCGCGGCGGTGTTCTACCGCGCCGGCAATAGCGGCGCGCTCAAGGCGATCGTCCCGCCGCCGCAGCTCGCGGACGCGTCGAGCGTCCGGATGGCCCGCATGTCGGTCGTTCGCCTCGCCTCGCCGCCGGTCGGGGGCGTGCTCTTCGGCGTCCTGCGCGGCCTCCCGTTCGTCGCGGACGCTGCGTCGTATGCATTCTCCACGGCGGCCCTCCTCCTCACCAGGACGCGCTTCCAGGAGGAGCGAGAGCCAGGAGTGCGCGTGCGCATGCGCGACGGGCTGACGTATTTCTGGCAGATGCCGTTCTTGCGGACGACGATCGGGATGATCGCGGCGAGCAACGTCGTCGCTGCGGGCGTGCCGGTCGCGGTGATCGTGCTCGCGCACAGGCAGGGACTTTCCGCCGCGGCGATCGGCGGGCTCATCGCGATCTCCGGAGTGACCTTGCTGCTCGGCTCGGTGCTGTCGCCGCTGCTGCGCCGGTCCTTCCCGATGCGCGCGATCCTTCTGTCGGAGTTCTGGACGGCGCTCGTCTACGCCGCGTTCATCGTGGACCCGAACGTCTACGTGCTCGCCGGCGCGCTCGCGATTCACGCGTTCTGGTTCCCGAACACGGACTCCGCGATGGAGGCGTACTCGTACACGCTCATCCCCGACCGCCTGCTCGGACGCGCGATGGCGGCGTCGAACACGCTGCGGGCGGCGTCGGCGCCGGTCGGGCCGCTGCTGGCCGGGCTCCTGCTCGCGGAGACCTCGCCGCGCCTGGCGATCCTCATCCTCGCGACGCCGGTTGTCGTCGCGGCGCTGCTCGGTACCGCGAGTCCGGCGCTGCGCGACCTTCCTAGCCTCGAAGCTTCTCCAGCAGAAGCCGGTTGACGACCTTCGGGTCGGCCTTGCCCTGTGTCTCGCGCATCACCTGGCCGACGAGGAAGCCGAGGACTCCCTCCTTGCCGCCGCGGAACGTATCGACCTGCTCGGGATTCGCGGCGAGCACGGCGTCGATCACCGGCATGAGCTCCGATTCGTCGCCGACTGCGGCGCGCGCGAGGTAGTCGTCCACCGCGATCGGCCCGTCCGCGGCGGCCGCGAAGGCCTCGTCGAGCGCCTCTCGCGTCACGTTCGCCTGGACGATCCTGGCGAGCGCCGGTGCGTTCTCCGGCAGGAAGTCGGCGCGGTTCATCGCCACCGCCGCCGCCGTCTTCCAGTCGAGACCTTCCGCCGCGAGCGCCTCCGCCTTCGATTCGTTCCCGGTCGTGACGAGCTCGGCCGCCGCGGCAAAGCCGAGATCGGCGCCGAGCCGGCGGATCCGGTCGGCGGGCCGCTCCGGCACCTCGCCCCGCAGCCGCTCGACGAGCTCGGCCGGCGGCACGACCGGGACGAGATCGGGCTCGGGGAAGTAGCGGTAGTCGTCCGCCTCCTCCTTCGAGCGATGCACGGTGAGCCGGTCGGTGTCGGGCTCGTAGTCGTACGTCGACTGGACGAGCTCCTCCCCCGCCTCGTGCGCCGCGACCTGCTGACGGTACGCCGCCTCGATCGCGCGCCCGATGAACGTGAAGGAGTTCATGTTCTTGATCTCCCAGCGCGGCCGGAAGCCGTCCTCGCCGGGCCGCCGCACCGAGACGTTGACGTCGGCGCGAAGCGTGCCCTTCTCCATCTCCGCGTCCGAGATCCCGAGCTCGGCGATCGTCTGGCGGAGGAGGCGGAGGAACCACATCGCCTCGTCGGCCGATCGGAGGTCGGGCGCGGAGACGATCTCGAGTAGCGGCGTGCCGCCGCGGTTGAAATCGACGAGCGAGTAGTCGGCGCCGACCGAACGCCCGGTCGCACCGCCGGCGTGGACGGTCTTGGCCGCGTCCTCCTCGAGATGCGCGCGCACGATCCCGATCTCCCGCTCGCCGTCGGCGGTCGGGACGACGAAGCGACCCGGCCCGCAGAGAGGCTCCTCGTACTGGCTGATCTGGTAGCCCTTCGGCAGGTCGGGATAGAAGTAGTTCTTGCGCGCGAAGACGGCGCGCTCGGCGATCTCGCAGTCGAGCGCGAGGCCGAGGAGGATTGTCATCTCGATCGCGCGGCCGTTCGGCACCGGCAGCGCGCCGGGATGCGCGAGGCAGACCGGGCACGTGTGCGTGTTCTCGGCGGCGCCGTACTCGAGCGCGCATCGGCAGAACATCTTCGTCCTGGTCTTGAGGTGGCAATGCACCTCGAGCCCGCAGACGAGCTCCCACTCGGAGGCGGTCACCGCAGTCGCTCCGGCACGGGATCGAAGCCGAGTGCCTGCTCGAGCGCGTGGCCGATCCGGAACAGCGTGTTCTCCCCGAACTGCGGCCCGACCAGCTGGAGGCCGACTGGCAGTCCTTCCGAGAGCCCGCATGGCACGTTCAAGCCCGGCAGCCCGGCCATGCACGACGGGATCGTCAGCAGGTCGGAGAGGTACATCGCGAGCGGGTCGGCGGTGCGCGCGCCGAGCGGGAAGGCGACCGTCGGCGAGGTCGGCGAGACGAGCGCGTCGAACGTCTCGAACAACGCGTCGTGCTCGCGCTTGATCACGGTTCGCACCTTCTGCGCCTGGCCGTAGAACGCGTCGTAGTAGCCGGCGGAGAGCGCGTACGTCCCGACCATGATCCGCCGCTTCGGCTCGTCGCCGAAGCCCTCGTCACGCGTGCGCTCGTACATCTCGAGCCGTTCCTCGGCCGCCGCGCGGTAGCCGTAGCGGACGCCGTCGTAGCGGGCGAGATTGGACGACGCCTCGGCCGGGGCGATGAGGTAGTAGCACGGCATCCCGTACTCGACCGAGAGCGGCAGCGAACACTCCGCCACCTCCGCGCCGAGCTCATCGAGCTTCGCGATCGCGGCCCGCACCGCGGCCACGACGCCAGGCTCGATCCCCTCGGCCTCGTTCAGCTCCTTCGGAACGCCGATCCGCAGGCCTTTCACGTCCTGGGCGTCCGGCAGCTCGACGGGATGCGGCAGCTCGACCGTCGTCGAGTCGCGCGGATCGCGTCCCGCGAGGATCGAGTAGAGGAAGGCGCAGTCGCGGACGTTCTTCGCGACGGGCCCGACCTGGTCGAGGCTCGACGCGAAGGCCACGACGCCGTAGCGGGAGACGGTGCCGTACGTGGGACGAAGCCCGACGTTGCCGCAGAGCGCCGACGGCTGCTTGATCGACCCGCCGGTGTCGGAGCCGAGCGCCCACGGCGCCAGGCCGGCGCTCACCGCGGCGGCCGAACCGCCGCCCGAGCCGCCCGGAACGCGCGCGGGGTCCCACGGGTTGTGGGTCGGCCCGAACGCCGAGTTCTCCGTGGACGAGCCCATCGCGAACTCGTCGGTGTTCGTCTTGCCGAGGATCCGCAGGCCGTGCTCCTTCAGGTGCGAGACGACCGTGGAGTCGTAGACCGGGACGTAGCCCTCGAGGATCTTCGAGCCTGCCGTCGTCGGGATTCCCTTCGTCCCGATCACGTCCTTGACCGCGATCGGCAAGCCGTCGCCTCCCGGATCGCTGCAGACGTGGAGGAAGCAGTGGAGCTCCTCGTCGCGCTCTCCGATCGCCGCGAGGTACGCCGCGAAGAGCTCGGCGCCCGAGATCTCCTTCCGTTCGAGCAGATCCTTCGCGCCTTCGGCGGTCAGCCGCAGCGTGTCGATCACGACGCTCCTCCTGGCGGCACCTTGAAGAAGCCGCCCTCGCGCTCGGGCGCGTTCGCGAGCGCGTCGTCGACCGGCAGGCAGTCGCGGGGCTCGTCGTCGTCCCAGACGTTGACGACGTCGAGCGGATGCGAAGTCGCGGGGACGTCGGCGAGATCGAGCTGGGAGACCTTAGAAACGGCGGCGAGGATGTCGTTGAGCTGCTGCTCGAGGCGTGCGACCTCGTCCTCGCGCAGCTCGAGGCGCGCGAGGTGGGCGACTTTGAGGAGCTGCTCGCGATCGATCTCTGCCATGCCTTCGATCCTCCCAAAACGGAGAAGGCCCCTGCCGGGGCCTTCTCACTAAGTGTGGTCCGACAGGTTCTCTAGACCGCTTGGACGTTGGCGGCCTGTGCGCCTTTGTCGCCCTGCACGACATCGAACGACACGCGCTGGCCTTCGGTCAGCGACTTGTAGCCGTCCATCGTGATCGCCGAGAAGTGAACGAAGACGTCGTCGCCGCCCTCGCGCTCGATGAAGCCGTAGCCCTTCTCGTTCGAGAACCATTTGACGGTGCCCTCAGCCAAGCCCTTCCTCCTTGCAGACAAACCAACGGCCCGTGCACCGAGCCGCCGACCGTGAATGAATCGGCGGGAGTCTACTCAGTTTCCGGCAGGAGCAAAAGCCCCAGCGCGCCGCAGCGTCGCTGCCGTAACCGTGTTCTGAAGCACCATTGCGATCGTCATCGGGCCGACTCCACCGGGCACCGGAGTCATGTAGGCGGCCCGCTCCATCGCGGCGGGATCGACGTCGCCGAGGAGCTTCTTACTGTCGGGGATGCGGTTCATCCCGACGTCGACGACGGTCGCGCCCTCCTTGACCATGTCCGGCGAGACGAGGTGCGCGCGGCCGACCGCGGCGACGAGCACGTCCGCTTCGAGCGTGTAAGCCGCGATGTCGCGTGTGCGCGAGTGGCAGATGGTCACGGTCGCGTGCCGCTGGAGGAGGAGATGCGCCATCGGCTTCCCGACGATCGCCGAGCGGCCGATCACGACCGCGCGCGCGCCCTCGAGCGGGATCTCGTACTCGTCGAGCATCCGCATGATCCCCAGGGGCGTGCCCGGAACGAGCGTCGGCCGGCCGAGATAGAGGCGGCCCGCGTTCATCGGATGGATGCCGTCGATGTCCTTCCCCGGCGCGATCGCCTCGATGATCCGGTTCTCGTCGAGGTGGTCGGGGAGCGGGAGCTGGACGAGGAGGCCGTCGATCGCTTCGTCGGCGTTGACCGCCGCGATGGTCGCGAGGACGTCGTCCTCCGACGTGTCCGCGGGAAGCTTTATGTCGCGCGCCTCCATGCCGGCGGCGGTGGCCGACTTCTGCTTGAGGTCGATGTAGATGTGGGAGGCCGGGTCGTCGCCGACGAGGATCGTGGCGAGGCCGACTTGGCCGATCTCCGCGACCGAGGCCGCGACTTCCTCGCGCACCTTCGCGCCGAGAGCCTTGCCATCGAGGACGATTGCCGCCACGCCGTCAGCGTACTCCGCGAGAATGCGCGAATGGCTCGGCTTCCCCGCAAGAACGATCCGGATTCGATCCGCATGCGCCAGGAGGCGCTCGGCCTTCCCGTGGCCGATCTCACGCCGTGGACAACGGCCGCCGAATCGGTGACAGGTCTCGTCTCCATCCCCGTCTCCGTCGCGCAGCTGCAGGTCTCCCTCGGCGAGTACACGCTCTCGGAGGACGGCGACGTCGTCGAAACCGGCCGCAGCGACGAGGAGGTCACCGTGCCGCTCGCGCACACCGAGGGCGGCCTGACCGCCTCGGTGCAACGTGGCGCAAAGGCGATCGCCGAGTCCGGCGGCTGCAGAACATATGTCGTAGCCGACAGAATCACCAGAGCATCCTGCTTTGTCTGCAAGGACAGCGGCGACGCCCTCACGCTCGCGCGCTGGGTCGAGGAGCGGGTGTCGGCGGCGCGCGACTTCCTCCGCAACTCCGACATCCCCGAGCTCTCGCGCTTTGCCGTCCTTCACGAGGCGAAGACCCACGTCGTCGGCCCGATGTGCCACGTGCTCTGGCGCTTCACCACCGGCGACGCCTTCGGCGCGAACATGATGACCCGCAACGCGTATGCGCTGAACATGGCGTTTGTGCTACCGAACGCACCGGTCTCGATCGAGCGGACGATCCTCGAGGCGAACATGGGCGGCGACAAGAAGCCGTCCTTCGAGTACTTCCAGCAGGGCCACGGCAAGACGGTGATCGCCGAGACGACGCTCACGGAGGCGGCGGTCGAGCGCGTCCTGCGGACGAGCGTTGCGGATCTCGAGGAGCTCGCGTGGGCAGGCACGCACGGCGCGGTCGCGTCGGGGATGCAGTCGGTCGCGTTCACGCCGGCGTCCGCGGTCGCCGCAGTCTTCGCCGCGACGGGACAGGACCTCGGCCTTGTCGGGACGAGCTCGATGTGCCACGGGACGGAGCAGCGCGTCGAGGGCGGGCTGCACGTCGCCGTCCGCTTCCCCGGCATCGAGGTTGGAACGGTGGGCGGCGGCACAACGCTCCCCGATCCCGCCCGCTGGCTCGAACTGATGGGCTGCGCCGGCCCGGGGAAGGTCTACCGGCTCGCCCAGTTCGTGGCCGCGACGGCGCTCGCGCTCGAGATCAGCGCCTCGGCGGCGATGGCGACGGCGGGCAGCGAGAACTTCTTCCGCGCCCACTTCGAGCGAGGCGGGATGCGCTGATGGCCGTGGATGCAGCTCGCCTCCGGCTCGTCGATGTCCGCGCCGGCGCTCCGCCGTCGTTCGGGGCGGAGGCTCGCGCCGCCCGCGCCGCAAGCGCCGCCCGCTGGACGACCTCCGTTGTCGGCCCGACCGGGTTGGAGTGGCGTCTGCGCATCCTGCGTGTTCCGCGCGCGATGACACCGCCTCCTCCGTCGGAGATGCTCGCTCACGCCGATCCCGTCTACGGCTGGACACCGCTACCGCTTGGCGTGGTTCTAGCGCCGCTCGCCCTCCTGCTCCTGCCGGTCGTCTCTCTACTCCGCTCACTCGGCCTGGTCTCGTGGACGCTCGAGGCGAGGACGTATCCCTGGGGACGGCGTTATCCGCCGGTCGTTCTGATGTACGCGGTCCGAGGCCGCGAGCAGGCCTTCGCCGCCCTGGCGGAACTCGCCTCGGCGCTCACCCGCGGGGGCGGCGGCCCTGTCCTGGCCCGCGCCGAGCGCATCGACTGACGAGAGTGGCAGCCTGCACTTCGGCACGGCGACGGGTGTCTAGCCGGCCGGCGCGACGACCTTCCGCACGACCCAGCGGTGCTTGCCGATCTGGCGGTCACGCACGAAGCCGAGCCGCTCGTACGTCGACAGAGCGCCATTGAAGAGGAAGCCGGCCGGAACCGCGCCGGCGGGCTCCGGATAGCCCTCGACGGTGCCGCCGCCGAGCCCGGCGATCAGCTCGAGCGCGCCCGCGAGGCCGGCTGAGGCGACCCCCTTGCGGCGGTGGCCTTTGCCGACGAAGTTGCACGCGATGCGCCAGTCCGGCAGGTCGGTCAGTCCTTTCTCGTACTCCTTGCGGCTCTTGATCCGCGGCAGCTCTGCCGGCGAGCCGAACTGGCACCAACCGACGCAGTCGTCGCCCTCGAAGACGAGCGCGGCGTGCGTCGTTCCCGCCCGCACCCGCTCGAGCTTGCGCTGACGATGGACCTCCGCCCCGCTTCCGAGCTCGTCGTGGAAACCGACGCACCAGCACCCGCCGAAGACGCCGTTGTTCGCCTCGACGAGCGCGGCGAAGGCGTCCCACGTCGACTCGTCGAGCGGCTCGATGCCGTACGCGGAGCTCATCCCGCCGGCATGCGGACGTCGGAGACGTCCAGGCCGAGCGAGTTTGCAAGGCGGACGCCGTGGTTCAGCTCTTCGCGGAGGCGCTCGCGGTCGCGCGACTCCATCAGCGTCCCGATCATCTCGCGCGCCTTCGGCCGCCAGAGGACGTGGCGCGCGAAGATCGGCAACATCGTGTTCGCCGCGTCGACGAGCCGCGTGCGCACCTTCTTTCCGGCCGACTGCAGCAGGACGCGCTCGTACGCCATCCCGGCCCCGTGGTGGATGCCGTCGTCGATCGCGAGCCGGTTGCAGAGATCCTCGAGCACCGTGCCGCGTGACGACTTCGCAATCAGCCGGAAGCGCGGGATGATCAGCCGCTCGAAGAACACCTGCATCAGGAAGACCTTCTCCTCGAGCAGATCCGCCTCGAGGAACATGTGCGCGAGCTCGTCGAGGTACGGATCGCGCTCACCCTCGCCGCCGACCTGGCCGATCAGCCGCAACCACGCCTCGGTGTGGCGCGACTCGTCCTGCACCATCGTCGAGTAGTAGAGGCGCGCCTCGGGATCGGGCGCGGCCGCGAGCAGCTGCGACGCCATCTCGCACGCGAAGACGTCGGCCTGGAGCTGCTGCATGATCACCGAGCGCCAGATGTCGCGCCGCCGCGCCTGCCGCTCCGGCGATCCCTTCCCCTCCGGCACGAACGGGAGCTCGCCGGCCCACGACATGTCGTCCACCTGCCACTCCTGGCGCTTCGCGAGGTGGTAGAAGCGGAGGACGCCGGCGTACTCGTCGCGCGAGTCGGGCTCGCCGGGAAGGGCTTCGGCGCTCATGACTTGGACCTTATCCTCGTGGCGTGATCGCGCTCGTCTTCAGCTACGAGGTGCACGACGCCGCCGAGTTCGAGCGCGGCTACGCGGCCGACGGCGAGTGGGCCGAGTTCTTCCAGGGAGCCCGTGGCTACATCGGCACCGAGCTTCTCCATGACGTCGAAGCGCCCAGCCGCTACATCCTCATCGACCGCTGGGAGTCGGCCGACGCGTACAACGCCTTCGTCGCCGAGCACCGCGAGGAGTACATGCGGCGGGTCGACGAGACGCGCTATCTCTACGACAGCGAGCTCCGCTTCGGCACGTTCGAGAGCGTCTGAGCTGCGCATTTCGCAAGTCGCTTCGGCTGCTTGCTTCGCAAAGCGCAGCAGGAGTGGCTTGAACGGCGCGCATTCCGTCGGGATAATCGGGCTGCGCATGGCGATCGCCGCTCCCGAAGCACCAGACACCGATCCGGCCACCGGCGCGCCGGCAGTCCGCCTGAGGGGGATCCGCCGCGTGTACGGAGACGTCGTGGCGGTGCGTGGCATCGATCTCGACATCGCCGCCGGCGAATTCTTCACGATGCTCGGGCCCTCGGGCTCGGGAAAGACGACGACGCTGCGTGTGATCGCCGGCTTCGAGCGGCCCGACGCCGGCCACGTCGAGTTGCAGGGCGTCGACGTCACCCTTGTCGCGCCGTCGCAGCGCGCCGTCAACACCGTCTTCCAGGACTACGCGCTCTTCCCGCACATGACGGTCGTCGAGAACGTCGAGTACGGGCTGCGCGTCCGGGGAATTACGCGCCAGCAACGGCGCGAGCGCGCGGCGGAGGTGCTCGACCGGGTGCGGCTCCCCGGCCTCGGCGATCGCAAGCCGGTGCAGCTCTCCGGCGGCCAGCGGCAGCGCGTCGCGCTTGCGCGCGCGATCGTCAACCGGCCACCCGTCCTGCTCCTCGACGAGCCGCTCGGCGCGCTCGACCTGAAGCTGCGCCAGGAGATGCAGATCTTCCTCAAGGAGCTGCAGCGCGAACTCGCGATCACCTTCGTCTACGTCACGCACGACCAGGAGGAGGCGCTCACGATGAGCGACCGCCTCGCCGTCTTCAACGAAGGCCGGATCGAGCAGCTGGGAACGCCGGCGGACGTCTACGAGCATCCCCAGACCGAGTTCGTCGCCGGCTTCGTCGGCGTCTCCAACGCCCTCGAGCGCGACGGCCGGCGCGTCACGATCCGGCCCGAGAAGATCCGGATGGCAGCCGATGGAGACGGCGAGCCGGGAACGATTCGCGAGGTCGTCTACGTCGGGATGGTGACACGCTACGTCGTCGACCTCGATGGCGGCGGCGAACTCGTCGTCGTCCGCCAGAACCTCGAGACGTCCTCGCAGGAAGCACTTTCGGAACAGGGCAAGCACGTCCGCCTCTCCTGGCGGCCGGAGCACACGTATGAGATCGGGAAGGAGGGCACGTGAGGAGGATTCGCAAAAGGCACGCTCTCGTCATCGCCGTGCTGGCCTCGGCGGTGGTGGCGCTCGCCGTCTCCGCCGCGACGGTCAAGGCGAGCGGACAGGGACTGCCGACGAAGATCGGCAAGGGCGAGGGCAAGCTCGTCGTGATCGAGTGGCCCGACTACACGGACGGCACGGGCAAGAACGAGTTCGCCTCCAAGTTCGAGAAGGAGACGGGCTGCCAGATCGTCCGCAAGGACGCCGGCTCGTCGCAGGAGATGTTCTCGCTCATGAACGCGCACGGCGGCGGCGGCGGGGGCCAGTACGACCTCGTCTCGGCCTCGGGCGACGCGAGCCTGCGGCTGATCTACGCGCACGACGTCCAGCGGATCAACATCAACCTGATCCCCAGCTGGAAGAACTTCCTGCCGGCGTTCAAGTCCCCGCCGCACAACACGGTCAACGGCGTGCACTACGGCGTCTCCGTGCAGTGGGGCCCGAACACACTCATCTACAACACGAAGCTCGTGAAGCCGGCGCCGACGGGTTGGGCGTCGATCTACAGCAAGAAGTACAAGGGCAAGATCACCGTCCCGAACAACCCGATCCAGATCGCCGACGCGGCGCTGTACCTGGAGCAGACAAAGCCGAGCCTCGGCATCAAGGATCCGTACGAGCTGACGCAGCCGCAGCTGGCTGCCGCGGTCGCGCTGCTCAAGCAGCAGAAGCCACTGCTGAAGCGCTACTGGAACTACGCCACCGACGAGGACACGTCGTTCAAGAACCAGGACGTGTGGCTCGGCGCGGGCTGGCCGTACCAGACGCTCCAGCTGCAGGCCAACCACGTCCCCGTCAAGGAGATCGTGCCGGTGCCAACGACGGGCTGGGCCGACACGTGGATGCTCGCCACGAAGGCGCCGCATCCGAACTGCGCCTACAAGTGGATGGCGTACGTCACGACCCCGCAGGTCGAGGCGAAGCAGGCGATCGTCTTTGGCGAGACGCCTGTCAACCCACTCGCGTGCCCGTACATGAACAAGCTCCAGAAAGGATCGTGCGCCGGCTACCACCTCAACGAGCCGGCTTCGTACTACAACAAGATCCACTTCTGGAAGACGCCCATCCCGCAGTGCGGCTGGCAGAAGGCCAACGACTGCACGGACTACAACACCTGGGTACAGGCGTGGGCGCAAGTCCAAGGGTGACGCTTGGCGGTTGACGCCGGCGCATTCGCAGCGGGCCCGCCTCTTCGGCGGGCCCGCCTGCGGTTCTCAGGGCTCCTCTGGCGCCGGCCGTGGCTGAAGGCGCTCGCCCTGCTCACGCCCCCGCTCGGCGCGTTCCTCGTCGTCTACATCGGATCGCTCGGCGTCCTGTTCGTCTCCTCGCTCTGGACGACGAACTCCCTTACGTCGGCGCTCGAGCACACATGGACGCTCGCCAACTACCGGACGATCTTCTCGACCGCGCAGCCGTACCTCCACGTCGCCGGGTTGACGCTGGAACTCGCCGCGGCCGTGACTCTCACCGACGCGATCCTTGCCTTCCCGCTCGCCTTCTTCATGGCCAGGCTGGCAGGAAAGCGGACGCGCGCACTGCTCTTCGTGATGGTCCTGCTGCCGCTCTGGTCGAGCTACCTCGTCCGCATCTACGCGTGGCAGACGATCCTGGCCCACAACGGCGCGATCAACTGGGGACTGAGCGGGCTGGGCCTCCCCGATCAGAACGTCGCCTACACGAACACGGCGATGTGGATCGTCTTCTCCTACGTTTGGCTGCCATTCATGGTGCTGCCGGTCTACGCGGCGCTCGAGCGGATCCCGGACTCGTATCTCGAGGCATCGGCCGATCTCGGCGCGCGCAGCTGGCGAACGTTCCGCTCGGTGATCCTGCCGCTCGCGCTGCCCGGCGTCGTCGCGGGCTCGATCTTCACCTTCGCCCTGACGCTCGGCGACTACATCACTCCGGCGCTCGTCGGAGGCACCAACTCAACGATGATCGGCAGCGTCGTGTACGAGAACTTCGGCACGAACATCCCGCTTGCGGCCGCGATGACCGTGATCCCGATGGCGATCATGGGTGTGTACCTCCTGATCGCGAGGAAACTGGGAGCGTTCGACGCGCTGTGACCTCTCGCGGCGCCCGCATCTCGCTCGGGATCTGGTCGGCGCTCGTCATCGCCTTCCTCTGGATCCCACTCGTGATCATCGCCCTCTACGCCTTCAACGGCTCGACACTGCAGGGCTGGCCGATCGCCCACTGGTCGCTCCATTGGTTCAGCGTCGCGTGGCATAGCGACGCGCGCAGTGCCTTCATCTTGTCTCTGAAGATCGGGGGCATCACGACTGGGATCGCGCTCGTGCTCGGGACGATGGCCGCAACCGCCGTGGCGCGCTTCCGCTTCTTCGGACGGAACACCGTGTCATTTCTCCTTGTCCTGCCGCTCGCGCTGCCGGGCGTCATCACCGGCATTGCGCTGAGCCAGTTCTTCGTCTTCGCCGGGATCCCCGTCTCGATCTGGACGATCGTGATCGGCCACGCGACCTTCTGCGTCGTCGTCGTCTACAACAACGTCGTTGCGCGGCTGCGGCGCATGTCGGGCTCGCTGATCGAGGCATCGCAGGATCTCGGGGCCGACGGCTGGCAAACGTTCCGCTTCATCGTCTGGCCTGTCCTCTCGACGGCGCTCGTGGCCGGTGGACTGCTCGCCTTCGCCCTTTCCTTCGACGAGGTGATCGTGACGTTCTTCACCGCGGGAGCGCAGGAGACGCTGCCGATCTGGATCCTCGACAACCTCCGGCAGGGACAACAGCTTCCGGTGATCAATGTCGTCGCCTTCTTCGTCATCGTCGTTACCGTGATCCCGGTCGCGCTCGCGCAGCGCGTGATGCGCGATGCGGGCGTGATCCGCCGCGGCGCCGCTCAGGTCACCGAGGCAGTCGAGGCGGCCGAAATCCCCGCAGTCTGAGCAAGGAGGCTGAGATGAGCACCACAGCGACCGACTACCGGATCCTGATCGGCGGCGAGCTCGTCGAGGCCGCTTCCGGCGAGACGATGGACGTGATCGCGCCTGCCACGGGCGAGACGATCGCGAAGGTGCCGCGCTGCGGCGCCGAGGACGTCGACCGCGCCGTCGAAGCAGCGAGCGCCGCTCTGCCCGCTTGGCTCGAGAAGACGCCGAAGGAGCGCTCGGAGCTTCTCCACGCCCTCGCCGGCGTGATGGAGGACAACGCCGAGGAGCTCGCGCAGCTCGAGTCGGTCAACGTCGGCAAGCCGCTCATGGCGTCACGCGACGAGATGCCGTTCTCCGCCGACAACCTCCGCTTCTTCGCCGGCGCCGCCCGCAATCTCGAGGGCAAGTCCGCGGGGGAGTACATCGAGGGCTACACGTCGATGATCCGGCGCGAGCCGATCGGCATCGTCGGTGGCATCTGCCCGTGGAACTACCCGCTGATGATGGCCGTCTGGAAGCTGGGGCCGGCGCTCGCCGCGGGCAATTGCCAGATCCTCAAGCCGTCGGAGCAGACGCCGCTGTCGCTTTTGCGTTTCGTGCAGCTTGCTCAGGAAGTGATCCCGCCGGGCGTGCTCCAGGTCGTGACCGGCGACGGCGTGCCCGTCGGGCAGCGGATCGTCGAGCACCCCGACGTCGGGATGGTCTCCATCACCGGCGACGTCGAGACCGGGAAGACCATCGCCCGCACTGCGGCGGACACGGTCAAGCGCGTCCACCTCGAGCTCGGCGGCAAGGCGCCGATGGTCGTCTTCGACGACGCCGACCCGAAGGCGGTCGCGGAAGGCATCCGCCTCGCGGGCTACTGGAACTCCGGCCAGGACTGCACCGCCGGCTCGCGCGTCATCGCCGGGCCGCGGATCTACGACAAGCTCCTGGAGGAGCTCGTCCCGCAGGTCGAGTCGCTGAAGGTCGGCGACCCGCTCGACGACGAGATCGAGATGGGCTCGGTCATCTCCCAGGATCAGCAAACGCGGATCCTCGGCTTCCTCGAGCGCGCCAAGAAGGCGACGATCCTCACGGGTGGCGGGACGGAGGTTGCAAGCCTCGCCGGCAAAGCCGGCGAGGCGCGACCGGAAGACCGCGCCGCCGGAGGCGGCGCTGGGCCGGGTAACGGCTTCTTCGTCCAGCCGACCGTCGTCACCGACGTGAAGCAGACGGACGAGATCGTCCAGAACGAGGTGTTCGGGCCGGTCGTCACCGTGCAGAAGTTCGCCGACGACGACGAAGCGATCCGCTGGGCGAACGACGTCCGCTACGGCCTCGCCGCGTCCGTGTGGACGCGCGACGTCGGCCGCGCGATGAACGCGGCGCGGAAGCTCCAGTTCGGCTGCGTCTGGATCAACGACCACCTCCTGCCGCTCTCGTCGGAGCTACCGCACGGCGGCTACAAGCAGTCCGGCTACGGCAAGGACATGTCGATCTACTCGATGGAGGAGTACACGCAACTCAAGCATGTCGCCGTGAAGATCGACTGAGCGAGCCGGGGCCGGCCCGCGGACAGGCCCCGGCCCTCATCGTCACTCGAGGACGTGGATGTTGCGGTCGGCGCACATGCGCTTGAGCACGTCGGGCCAGACGCTGACGCTGACCTCACCGAGGTGCGCCTTCCGAAGCAGCAGCATCATCGTGCGCGACTGCCCGATCCCCGAGCCAATCGAGAGCGGGATCTCGTCCCGCATGATCGCCTTGTGGTACGGCAGCTCGAGGAAGTCGAGCTGGCCGGAGAGCTCGAGCTGGCGGCGGAGCGAGTCCTTCGTCACCCGGATCCCGCCCGACATGAGCTCGTGGCGCCGGCGCGTGACCGGGTTCCAGACGAGGATGTCGCCGTTGAGCCCGTGCATCGGGCGGCCGTCGGCCGAGACCGTCTCTGCCGACCAGTCGTCGTAGTCGGCCGCGCGCAGCTCGTGCGGCAGACCGTCGGCGAGCGGCCAGCCGATCCCGTAGATGAACACGGCCGGATGGTCTTGGAGCAGCGCCGTCTCCCGCTGCTTGCGCGGCAGATCGGGGTACATCGCGAGCACGTCTTCGGCATGGAAGAACTCGAGTTCGCGCGGAAGCGGCGGGTAGGCCTCGCCGAGCGCCGGATAGCGCCCGAGGAGGACGTCCTCCGCCTCCTTCAGCACCTTCCAGATCCGCTTCACCGTGTCGGTGAGGTAGTCGAGCGTCCGGTCCTCGGGCCGGATCGCCTTCTCCCAGTCCCACTGGTCGACGTAGGCGCTGTGGTCGTGGTCGAGGAAGTAGTCCTTGCGCACGGCCCGCATGTCCGTCAACAGGCCCTCGCCCGGCTCCATCCCGAACTCGCGGAGCGCGAGCCTCTTCCACTTCGTCGCCGCCTGCACGACCTCGCCGTCGATCGGATTCTTCTCGTGGTCGTTGGCGACGTGGAACGCGACGGGCGTGCGCGAGCCGTCGCGATCGAGGTAGTCGTTCACGCCGCTCTCGCGATCGACGATCAGCGGCACCTGCACGAGGGTGAGGCCGAGCTCTTCACAGAGCCGGTCCTCGATCACCCGCTTGGCGGCGTAGAGCGCCTGCATCGTCTCCTTCGGGCCGAGCAGAGGCTCGTAGTCGGCGGGGAGCACACGCTCCACGTCGGCGTAGTCACCGATCCCCGGGCCTGCGAGATCGGCTTCCTTCAGCGAGGACGTCATCGTGTCTCCTTCCGCGCGGATGGCCTTCACCCGGAGCATCCGCCCCGGGCCGCGCGGGCGAATCAGCGGAACGGCCGATCCGCCCTACGGACGACCCGCAGACAGATCCGCGACGGCGCGCGCGAGAGCCGGCTCGACCGGCGACGGCTCGTAGCCGAGCTCGCGCTCCGCCTTCGCGGAGGAGAACCACGCGGGCAGGCGCGCCAGCGTCACCTCCTGCCAGTTGGCGAGGCCGAGTCGCGCCGCGAGTGCGATCGCCGCGTACGGAAGCTCGAGCCGCGGCGGCCGCCGTCCCGCGGCTGCGGCGATGAGTCCGAACGCCGCGGTGAGCGTCATGTCGCGGCCACCGAGGAGATAGCGCTCGCCGGCTCGCCCCCGCTCGAGCGCGAGGACGTGGCCGCGGGCCACATCGTGGACGTCGACGAGGTTGAGCCCTGCGCCGCGCAGCGAGAGGCGATAACGGCCGGAGGCGACGCCGCGCACCATCGCGCCGGTCGGCGTCGGGGTCGTGTCCCCCTCCCCGACCGGCGTCGTCGGGTTGACGGAGAGCGCGTCCAAGCCGTCGGCGGCAGCGCCGAGGACGAGCCTTTCGGCGACGAGCTTCGTCCGCTTGTACGGAACGACGAGCTCCCAGTCGGGTGGCAAGTCCTCCTCCGTCGCGGGGCGACCCTCAACTGGGCCGCACGTCGCGCACGAGCTCGTCTGGAGGAGACGCCGGACGCCCGTGGCGCGACAGGCCGCGATGACGTTCGCCGTTCCCCCGACGTTCACGGCTTCGAGGTCGGCCGCAGGAGCCGTGAAGGAGTACAGCGCCGCGACGTGGCAGACCGCCTCGGAGCCGGCGAACGCTCGGATCAGCGCCTCGCGATCGCGAACGTCGACAAAACCGGAGGCGACCTCGTGCCCCGCAGCGGCGAGCGCGCGCACGACGTGGGCGGCGATGAAGCCGCGTCCGCCGCCCGTTACGAAGACGCGCATGTCACGATTCTCCATACACGCCGCAAACAAAGCGTGCGTTTCGTCGTCCCAGCGGTAGAGCGCCAGGTTCACGACGAGGATCCCACTTTCCGGGAGGGCGGGTTGGCAACCGAGGTTCACGCTGCGGCACACGAGATCGGCGACCGCCTGCTCGACAACATCGAGACCGTCATCCACGGGAAGCGCGAGGAGATCACGCTCGTGGTCGCGGCGCTCGTCTGCGGCGGGCACGCGCTGCTCGAGGACGTCCCCGGCACGGCGAAGACGGTCCTCGCCCGCTCGATCGCGCAGTCGATCGAAGGAGCCGTCGCCTCGCGCGTCCAGTGCACGCCCGACCTCCAGCCGACCGACGTGACAGGCCTTTCGATCTTCAATCAGCGCGAGCGGGAATTCGAATTCCGGCCGGGGCCGGTGTTCGCGAACGTCGTCCTCGTCGACGAGATCAACCGCGCGATGCCGAAGACGCAGTCGGCGCTGCTCGAGGCGATGGCGGAGCAGCAGGTGACGGTGGACGGCGTGACGCGCCCGCTGCCCGACCCGTTCCTCGTGCTCGCGACGCAGAACCCGATCGAGTACGAGGGGACGTTCCCGCTGCCCGAGGCGCAACTCGACCGTTTCTTCGTCCGCACGGCGCTCGGCTATCCGGACGCGCTGGACGAGCATCAGATCGTCGACGAGCAACTCGGCGGACATCCGCTCGCGCGGCTAGGGCCGGCGATCGACGTGGACGACATCGCCGCGCTGCGCGAGGCTCTTCGTGAGGTCTTCGTGCACGACGCCGTGTCGCGCTGGATCGTCGATCTCGTCCGCGCGACGCGCGAGCTCGACATCGTCGCCATCGGCAGCTCCGTCCGCGGCTCGATCGCCCTCAACCGCGCGGCGCGTGCCTGGGCCGTCCTGCACGGGCGCCGCTATTCCACGCCGGAGGACGTCGAGCAGCTGATGATCCCCGTCCTCATGCACCGGCTCCTCTTCCGCCCGAGCTTCCTCGCGGAGATCCGGGATCGCGGCTGGCATGAGGCGGCGCTCGACGTCCAGGCTCGCTGCCTCGAACTCGCGCCGAAGCCGGGCTTCGACATCGACCTCGACGTCCCCGCACCGGCAGCGGTCTAAGGAGCACCAGGCCGTGGCGGTCGGCGTCTTCCCGCTCATTCCGCGCCGCCGCGTGATCGGCCTCGCGTTCGGCGGCGTGCGGAGCATTCGCCGCGGGGTCGGCTCGGATGTGGCCGGCTCGCGCGAGTACCGGCCCGGCGACGACATCGCGTGGATCGACTGGGCGTCGTCGGCCCGCCTCTCCGCCGCCCGCGACGGCGACGAGTTCGTCGTCCGCGAGCATTTCGCCGACGAGTCGCCGCGAGTCGTCGTCCTCGCCGACCGGCGACCGTCGATGGGGCTCCGGTCGTCTGCGCTGCGGCCGCTCGACAAACCCGCGGCGCTGCTCGAGGTCATCGAGCTGATCGGGCTGAGCGCCCAGATGGCGCGTAGCCTCACCGGCTACGTCGACCACGCCGAGGGCGAGGTGTATTGGCGGCCGCCGCGGAGCGCGCACGCGGCCGAGCCTGGTGCCTTCGATCGTCCGTTCAACGCACCCGACGACGCGGTCACGCTCGGCCTGCAGCACCTCCGGCGACACCGGCGGGAACTTCCGACGCAGGCGTTCATCTTCATCGTCTCCGACTTCCTCGTCCCGCCGGACATGGACGCCTGGCAACGCGCGCTCGAGCAGCGGTGGGAACTCGTGCCGGTCGTGATCCAAGATCCGGTCTGGGAGCAGACGTTCCCCGACGTCGGCGGGATGACCGTGCCCTACGCCGACCCGGACACCGGCGGCGTCATCCCCGTCTACCTCACCCGCGCGGAGGCCGAGCAGCATCGCGTCGAGAACGAGACGCGAGCCGCCGAGCTCACGACCGCCTTCCGCACGCTCGGGATCGAGCCGGTCACCGTCGGCTCGGCGCGCCCGGACGAGGTACTCACCGCCTTCCTCAAGTGGGCCGACCTTCGCGTGTTGGCGCGAGGAGCGCTCGCATGAGGCGCCTCGTTTCCGCCGCGCTGCTCGGTGCTCTGGCGTTTGCAGGCTCTGCTGCGGCGGCCGTGCCTCCGGTGCCGTACGTCCACAGCACCGTGGTCGGCGGGCACAGGCCGGTCCGCGCGACAGCGTCGATCACGCCACCAGTTCAGCTCTTCGGCGACACTGTCACCGCGACCGTCGTCGTCCTCGCGGACCGAAAGTGGATCGACCCGTCGCGACTCCGGCCGGTGGTCGACTTTGCCCCGTACGCAGAGATCAAGCCGCCGACGAAGCACCAGAGCGAGCACGGTCGGCTCGTCGAGATGGAATGGACGTGGACGTTGCGCTGTCTTACGGCCGCGTGCGTGCCGGTCGTGCCGCCGAGCGATCTGCGCCACGTCTTCCGCTTCCCCCTTGCACGCATCCAGGTCGTGGGTGCGAACGGCAAGGTCGAATACTCGGCTGGCGCTCGATTCCCGGCACTCGAGGTCCTCTCCGAGATCAGCCCCGGGATCGTCGCGTTCCTCCACGAAAACAAAGCGCTCAAGTGGCAGTACCAGCTGGCGCCGCCCGCAGTGGCCTACCGCTTTTCCCCTGGTCTCGTCTTCTGGGCGGCTCTACTCCTTGCGTGCGTGTGCGCCGCCGCGGGGCTCACAATTGCAACGCGGTGGGCCATGCGGTTCCGCTCGGCTGCGCCGGTTGTCGCCGCCGGACCGCCGCTTTCGTCACTGGAGCGTGCGCTCGCGCTGTTCTTCTGGGCTGGGCGGCGTGGCGACGAGACGCTGCAGCGGAAGGCGCTCGAGCGTGTCGCAGCGGAGCTTCCGCTCGACGTCGCCGGCCTCTCGGATGCCACGCGCGAGCTGGCCTGGTCGCCAGAGACGCCCGAGGAGGACGAGGTCGAGGCGATCTCCGAGCAGGCCGGCGTGCCGGCTCATCACGGCGACGGGACAGGCGGATGAGGGGAACGACGTTCAGACGGGACGGCGCGACCAGGCTCGGTGACCTGCCCGGCCTCTCGGGCCCTGCCGGGCGCACGACCCTCGGTCGCTGGGCGCTCGCGATAGGGCTCGCCGCCGCCCTAGCCGGCTGCGTGCTGCTGGCACGGTCGGCCGGCAGTGGTCGCGCAGCGGTCCTCCCGGCCGGCGCACAGACGGGCGTCGTCGTGATCGACATGTCCGCAAGCCTCGCGGGACCGAAGTTCGAGCGGGTAGCCAACGTGATGCGTGGGCTCTCTGCGGCCAACCAGGCGATAGGTCTCGTCATGTTCTCCGACACCGCCTACGAGCTCCTGCCGCCGAATTCGCCGACAAGCGCACTCCTCCAATTCGAGCGGTTCTTCACGCCCCAACTCATCGTCCACGGCGAGCCCATCTACGGACAAGGTCCGTGGGGCCTCTTCAGCGGGGGGACGAGGATCTCGAGCGGTCTGCGGATGGGACTGGGCGCCCTCCGCCGCGGACACGTCGCTCACGGCTCGCTCCTCCTCATCAGCGACCTCAACGATTCCTCCGCAGACGCGCATGCTCTCGTCGCGGCGGCGTTCGCGCTCAAGAAAGCCCATGTCCCGGTCCGGATCGTGCCGGTGGGGGCAGCGCCGGACAACCTGGCGATCTTCGCCTCCTTGTTCGGCTCCAGCGCCTTTATCTCTCCATCAGCATTCAAGACCACCTCGACGCATCAGATCCAGCCCATCGCCGCGTCGTGGCCGTGGGCACTCATCGCGGTCGGCGTTGCTCTCGTCGCACTCCTCGCGGCGAATGAGGTCTTCAACACCCGGCTTCGCCCGGAGGTGGCTACGTGAGAAAACTGCGACGCTCGCTGCCGCTCCTCGCGGCGATCATCCTGCTCGGCCTCGCGACCGTGCTCGCGCTTCTAGCCGTCGACGTTCAGGCGTGGCAGCGAACGTTGGCGCGCGATGACGTCCGCTTCCGGGCGCGCCCGTCGCACATGGAGCTCTGGCGATCGCCTGCGAGCCTTCCGGGCGATCCAGCCCGCGCGATTCTCGGCCTCGACGATGGACTCTCATATCGGCACGTCCTCCAGAGCTTCTGGGCCAATGAGGTCGGCGTACAACACGCAAACGGAAGTGACCTGACGGCGGCCCGGGTCGCGACCCAAGCAAAGCTTCAGACGCTCTCCACCGGCGCCAGAACGGCCGCGGAACGATCGAACGCGGCCAATCTGCTCGGTGTGATGACGATCACGACCACAGCCACCGACAGTGCGACCCTGGCGCAGACGCTCACAAGCGCGACGTCCTTCTTCCAGCTCGCGATCGCGGAAGATCCGACCAACTGGACCGCCAAGGCCAACCTCGAGCTCGTGCTTCGCATCAAGCGCCCAGGCAAGTCGCGCTTCGGCGCCGACGCACGCGGAGGATTCGGCTATGGCGGCGCCAACGGCGCCGGAGTGATCGGCGGAGGCTTCTGACGGGCATCACCTTCCTCACCCCGATGGCGGCGCTCTTTGCACTCTCGGCCGCGCTCCCGCTCGCGGCCTTCGTCCTCATGGAACGGCGCACTCGCACGCTGCGCCGGCTCTTCTCCTTGCAGGCGCCGGGACGCCGCGACGTCGCGGCCGTGGTCGTCGCGGTTGCAGTCCTGCCCGCACTCGTGGCGGTCGCCGCCGCCCAGCCGGTTGTCGTGCACCGCCAGTCGGTCTCCCAGCGATCGGATGCCCAGATCTTCATCGTCTTCGACACGTCGCTCTCGATGAGCGCACGAGCCGGGCCGCACTCGCCCACACGCCTCGAGCGGGCGGAGCGGGACGTCGAGGGGCTACTTCCGCGGCTCGGCGACATCCCGGTCGGGATCGCGACCATGACCGACCGCGTCCTACCGAACCTCATGCCTACGACGGACGACGCTCTGATCCGGCGGACGATCGACCAGTCGGTCGGAATCAACGAGCCTCCGCCGAGTCAGCTCTATCGCGGAGAGGCCACGAACTTGAGGAATCTCTTTCCGCTCCCCACCTACCACCTCTTCTCACGTTCAGCTGCAAAGCACTCGATCCTCGTCGTCTTCACCGACGGCGAATCGCCCCCGCTGCCCGCCGGAGCCGGCTATGACCTGGCGCAACAGTTGACCATCCCGCCGCTCTTCGTGCACGTCTGGGCGCCGACAGAGCACATTTACGTGAATGGGCACGTCGATCCGCGCTATCGCCCCGATCCGAACAGCGGCCTCGTGTTGCAGCAGTTCGCGAAGGACACGCACGGAAAGGTCTTCGGCGAAGGCGACATGTCGGCGCTCATCCGGGCGATCCTCTCGGAGGCCGGCCCGATGCGTACCGAGACAACCCTCATCGGGTACGAGCGCGTCGCGCTCGGCCCTTGGGTCGTGCTCGCCGGAGTCGTCCCGCTCGGGTTCCTCTTCTGGCGGCGGAACCTCTAGGGAGGGCTCGGCGGGACGGTGCTCGCCGCGACGTCAGCCGCGGCACGGTCACTGTCTCGCCGAGCCCTCCCCTAAAGGCGCCTAGCGGAGTCGAACCGCTGTAAACGGCTTTGCAGGCCGCTGCCTAACCACTCGGCCAAGGCGCCACGCGGCAGCCATCGTATCCGCGGTCAGCCGAGGACTTCGTCGAGGAAGGCGACCATCCGCTCGAAGCAGTCGATGCGGTTGGGGAGCTTCTCGATCTGGTGACCCTCGTCCTCGTAGATCACGAGCTCGCAGCGAACATCCCGCCCGACGAGCTCGCCGTGAATCGCCTCCGACTCGCTGACGGGCACGCGCGGGTCGTTGCGGCCATGCTCGATGAAGAGCGGCGCCCGGATCTCGTCGAGCCGGCTCCACGGGGAGAGGCTGTCGAGCAGCTCCGGATCGGAGAGTGAGCCGTACTCGCGCTCGCGCACGGCGCGCCGGTACTCGGACGTGTTCTCGAGGAAGGTGCGGAGGCTCGAGATCCCGACGCACTCGAGACCGGCCGCCCAGAGCTCGGGCTGGAAAGCAAGCGCGGCGAGCACCATGTAGCCGCCGTACGAGCGTCCGTACACGACCTGGCGCGAGCCGTCGATCTCGGGCCGCGCGGCGAGCCAAGCGTGGAGCGAGGCGAGGTCGGCGACGGAGTCGAGCCGCTTCTCGATGTCGTCGAGGTGCTCGAACCGCTTCCCGTAGCCGGCGGAGCCACGGACGTTCGGAGCGGCGACCGCGTAGCCACGCGAGAGGAGGTGCTGCGTGAAGGCGCCGAAGCCGCCCGAGTACCACGGCAGCCACTGCGCCTCCGGCCCGCCGTGAATGGTCACGACAACGGGGAACGGGCCGTCGCCCTCCGGCTGGAAGAGGAAGACGGGGATCGACTCGCCGTCGAAGCTGTCGAAGCGGTGGAGCGTGGGGTCGACTCCGTCGACCGGGCCGTCGCCGGTCAGCCGGCGCGGCGGCTCGTCCGACTCGAGCTCGTAGACCCAGACCTGGTGCGGCTCACGCGTCGTCGAGAAGCCGAACGCGACCTTCGTCCCGTCCGGGGAGAAGACGAAGTGCTCGGCGACGCCGTCGCCGGGCAGCCGGATGTCGTTACTCCGCGAGTAGCCGTCCTCGTTCTCCACGATGACGAGGTTCTGCCCCGTGTCGGCGCCGTAACAGGCGAGATCCCAGTCGGACTGCGCGGTGAGCG
The DNA here is from genome assembly GCA_963737515.1 of uncultured Actinomycetes bacterium. Classification (GTDB taxonomy): domain Bacteria; phylum Actinomycetota; class Thermoleophilia; order Gaiellales; family Gaiellaceae; genus Palsa-739. Next base: position 39,005 of record CAVTSV010000002.1, read on the forward strand.
TCCACTCCCGGCTCGCGAGGTCGTAATGCCCGATCGCAAGCGTGTCGCGACCCTCGTTCGTCGCCGCGAAGAAGCCGGAGGAATCTCCCCGCCAGACGCTCTGCCCGTACGCCGCCGCATCCTCGTGCGGTGTCGCGTGAACGACCTCACCCGAATCGAGGTCGAGAAGAAAGAGGTCGTTGTCGCCGGCGCGCTCGTTGGCACGCCCCGCGACGACCCAGCGCCCGTCCGGGGAGATCGAGTCGACGCCGACGGCACCGCCAAGCTCGAATGCCTGCTCCGCACCGCTCGCGAACTCCAGGACGACGACGTCGAAATCGCGCCCGTTGCGGCGGTTCGTCACGTACGCGAGCAGCCGCCCGTCGTGCGAGGCGTGCGGCGTCCAGTGGTTGAAGCGCGGATCGCTGACGAGAGGGCCGTCGCCGAGGATGTGGAGCTGCGTCCGTTCGTTCCCCGCCTCGTCGACCTGGACGAGCACGCGCCCGTCCGGGAGGTAGAAGCCGGAGACGGGCTCGGCGTAGTCCGTCAGCTGCTCGAGCTCGCCGCCGTCCGCAGGCATCGCGAACAGCTGCCGCATGCCTGGCAGGTCCGACGCGACGAGCAGCGTCGAGCCGTCGGGCGACCACGACAGCGGGAATGCCTGCCGCAGCTCGAGAAGCTGGTGGAGTGACTTAGGCAGTGACGCCTGAGAGCTCGGGGATGATCTCGTCGCCGAACGCCTGCAACGTCTCCTCCTGCCCGTGGGTCATGAGGTAGATGTTGAACTGGTCGACGCCGACCGCCTCGAGCTCGCGCAGCTTCGCCTTCGCCTGCTCGACATTTCCGAGCACGCAGAAGCGGTCGCAGATCTCGTCGGTGACGAACTCGCCGTGCGCCGCGCCGACGCGGGAGTGGTCGTTGTAGTCGTAGAACTTCCGCGCCTGGACGTAGTCGGTGAGCGCCTTCGGCACGGAGGAGCCGTCGGTGCCGTAGCGCTCGATGAGATCCATGACGTGGTTCGAGACCATTGCCGGGAACCACCGCACCTGCTCCCGCGCGTCGGCGAGGTCGTCGGAGATGTGCGCCGGCGCGCCGACGATGCACTTGAGCTGGGAGGGATCGCGACCTGCTTCCTCCGCCGCACGCCGGGCAGTGTCCATGATCCAGGTGATGATCTCCGGGTCGGCGAGCTGGATGATCACGCCGTCCCCGACGCGCCCGGCGACCGCGAGCGCCTTCGGCCCGTAGCCGGCGACCCAGACCGGGATCGGCGGCAGCTCCTCGCGCACCCACTTCAGCTGGAGCTCCTTGTCGTTCCAGTTGACCTCCTTCCCGTTCATGAACTCGCGCACCATCGCTAGCGCGGCCTCGAACTCCGCCACCTTCATCGGCTGCCGGCCGATGTAGCGCACCGCCGAGTCGCCGCGGCCGACGCCCATCACCATGCGGCCGTCGGAGAGGTCGTGCAGCGTCGCGTACGCGCTCGCGAGGACGGTCGGGTCGCGCGTCGCGGGATTCGTGACGAAGTGGCCGAGCTTGATCGTCGATGTCTCGCGCGCCGCGACGGCGAGCATCGGGATCGACTCCTGCCAGAGGACGTGCGAGTCGTACGTCCACGCGTAGCCGAAGCCGTGCTTCTCGGCGAGCTGGATCAGCTCGAGCCAGCGCGAGAACGGCGGATCGGGCAGGACGGTGACGCCAAAGTCCACGGGCGAGACCCTACAACCGTTCGAGCACGACGACCGGGATCTCGCGGTCGGTCTTCTCCTGGTACTCCTCGTAGTGCGGCCAGATCTCGTTCATCAGCTCCCACAGCCGCTCGCGCTCCTCGCCCTCCGCGACACGCGCGTGAGCGCGGAACTCGTCGCCCTTGATCTGGACGCCCACTTCCGGCGATTTGGCGAGATTCTCGAACCAGCCGGGATTCTCCGGCGTGCCGCCCTTCGAGGCGACGATCACCGCGTTGCCGCCGTCGAGCTGGTAGATGAGCGGCGTCGTCGACTCGTTGCCGGTGCGCCGGCCCGTCGTCGTGAGGAGGAGGACCGTCGAGCCCTCCCGCCAGTCGTGTCCGGTCTCGCCGTCGGTCTCCTGGTAGAGCCGGACGTGCTCGGCGCCGAACGGGTACTCGGTCGTGCTCATGCGAATGCCTCCAATGTCTTCGTCGTCAGCGTGTCGAGCGCCCGCACCGCGAGCTCGAGGTGCTCGTCCTTCGTGTCCTCGAGCTTCGTGTGCGAAAGCCCTCGCAAGGATTGAACGAAAACCATCACCGTCGGGATTCCCGCACGCGCGACTTCGGCCGCGTCGTGCAGCGGGCCGGACGGGAGACGGTGGCGGGTGCCGGAGACCTCGCGGATCGACTCCTCCGCGAGATCGAGCAGCCGCGGGTCGAACGGGATCGGCTCGATCCCCCAGAGGCGCTGCCACTCGACGTCGATGTTCTCCTCCTGCGCGAAGCGCTCGCTCGCCTGCTGCGCGAGCTCGAGGAGCCGCGCGAGCTTGCCCGGATCGAGGTGCCGCTGGTCGAGGAGCTGCTCCGCCGTCTCGACGACGGAGGTGACGATGCCGGGCTTGCAGACGACGCCGCCGGACGTGCAGACCGCGCCGTCCCCCACCTCCGCCGCGATCGGCCGCAGCTCGAGCTCGAGGCGCGCCGCGCCCGCGAGCGCGTCGCGGCGCTGGTCCATCGGCGTCGACCCGGCGTGCGCCGCCTGGCCGCGCCAGGTGATGAGGTGGCGCTCGACCCCGAACGTCCCGAGGACGACGCCGAGCGGCAGGTCGAGCGACTCGAGCACCGGCCCTTGCTCGATGTGGAGCTCGAGATACGCGGCGGCGTTCACGAGCTGCGAGCGCGCCTCGAGCGCATGGTCGAGGTCGACGCCGTGCTCCGCAAGCGCATCGGGAAGCGCGACGCCGTCGGCGTCACGGCGCTGCCGCAGCTCGTCCTGATCCGCCATCGAACCGCCGGCCGCCGACGAGCCGAACAGCGAGCGCCCGAAGCGCGCGCCTTCCTCGTCCGCCCAGTTCACGACGCGCACCGTGAGCGGCGGCTTCCCCTCCTCCGTCACGCGCCGCAGCACCTCGACCGCGGCGAGGACGTTGAGGCACCCGTCGAGCCAGCCACCGTTCGGAACGGAGTCGATGTGCCCGCCGAGAAGGAGCGCCCGGTCGGAGTCGCCGGCGAGCGTGAACCACTGGTTCCCGGCCTCGTCGATCTCCTCCACGGCTCCGGTCGAAGCGGCTCTCTCCCGCAACCACGCGCGCGCCCGCTCCCAGGTCTCCGTCCACGCGACGCGCTGCGCGCCGTCTTCGTCGCCGGTCAACTCCTGCAACTCGCGCAGCTCGGAGACCGTGCGGGAGGGATCGAGACCCATGTTGCGACTCTACAAAGCTTCGGCGTACAGTCTCCCGAGGTGATCCGCGCCAGCTGGCAGACCCGCATCGAGTGCCCGGTCGAGGAGGTCTTCGACTACATCGCCGACCTCGCGAACGAGCCCGAGTGGAATCCTGACGCATCGAACGTCGCGCGCACGTCGGACGGTCCGGTCGGCTTGGGCACCGTCTGGGAGGAGGACTTCCGCCGCGTCGGCCACTACGTGACGACGATCGACGCCTACGAGCGGCCTTCCGTCCTCTCGTTCGACGCGCGGAATCCGCGTACCGACGCGCACGTGCGGTTCGACTTCGCGGCCGCGGGCGACGGGGCCACCGAGGTCTCCTGCGTCGTCGAGTTGACGATGAAGGGCGGGATGCGGTTCATGGAGCCGCTGATGGCTCCGATGATCCGCAAGCAGATCGAGCGGCAGCGGCCGGAGTCACTCCGGCGCGCGTTCGCTACTTCTGCCGCTTGAGCAGGGCTTTTCTTACGAAGTCCAAATGCCGATGAGATACGGTCATGTCGATCGTGGAGCTCTACGGAGCAGTCCGTTGGGGGCGTCTCGCACTGCTCTCTGCCGCCGCTCTCCTTGCGGCGTTCGTCCTCGTGGGCGCGTCGACTGCCGCCTCCGGACGCGCTAAGGGCCTCGACGTCTCCAACTGGAACGGCGCGATCAAGTGGGGCAAGGTCGCGGGCGCCGGCTATCGCTTCGTCTTCGGCAAGGCGACCGAGGGGACGACGTTCGTCGACGGGACGTACTCCACGAACCGGAGCGGCGCCGAGGCGGCGGGACTCGTCTTCGGCGGCTACCACTTCGCCCGCCCGGCCGGCACGAGCCTCGCAGCCGCGACCGCGAGCGCGATCGCGCAGGCAGAACACTTCCTTTCCGTCGCAGATCCCCAGCCGGGAGAGCTGCCGCCGGTGCTCGACCTCGAGAAGACGGGCAATCTCCCGGCCAAGCTGCTCCGCGCATGGACGGAGGCCTGGGTCGCGGAGATCTCCGCGCGCCTCGGAGTCCAGCCCTTCGTCTACTCATCCCCCGCCTTCTGGCAGGAGCACCTCGGCAACTCACCAGCCGTCGCCGCCGCGGGCGCGCTCCTCTGGATCGCGCACTGGACGAGCGCGAGCGCACCGTGGGTTCCCGCCCAGAACTGGAACGGGCACGGCTGGACGTTCTGGCAGTGGACCGACTGCCAAGTCGTCCCCGGCCTCGCCCACTGCTCCGACGGCGACCGCATGAACGGGACGAGCCCCACCTCCGTCGCGATCGAACCGTACTCGACCGACGTTCCGTCGCTCTCCGCCCCGCCGAGCATCCTCGGCCCGCCAGAGGCGGGCAAGCTGCTCGCCGTCGTCCCGGGCGTCTGGAACGGTGGCAAGCCGCTCGCCTTCACGTACCAGTGGAAGCAGTGCGACGCAGCCGCCGACAACTGCGTCGACATTCCGGGCGCGACGGGCGAGACATACCGGCCGACGAGCAACGACGTCGGCCACTCGTTGCGCGTGCTCGTCACGGCGACCGCACCGTCCGGAGTCGCAAATGCCTACCCGCCGCCGACCGTCGCGATCTCTCCCGCGGGGACCCCGCCGGGCCAGCGGCCGGTGAACGTCGGCCTGCCTGTGATCTCCGGCACGACGCAGATCGGCCACGTGCTCACGAGCTCGGCCGGAGCGTGGGAGGGTTCGCCTACCACGTTCGCGTTCCAGTGGCAGCGCTGCGATAGCGCTGGGGCCAACTGCGTCGCGCTCGCGAAGGCGACGCACTCGAGCTACACCCTCACGCCCGACGATCTCGGCGCGACGCTGGCCGTCGTCGTCACGGCGTCGGGCGCCGGCGGCGCGGCCTCCGCACATGCCGTGAAGTCCGCCATCGTCGCGCTCGCCCCGCTCCCGCCGGTCTCGATCGGATCCCAGGTCGTCGCGCAGGGAATCGCAGGAAACGTGGAGACGGTCGACGGGCGCGCGACGGCAACCTGGCAGCCGGGCGCCGTGCCGGTCGGGCTCACCGTCAATCTCCTCAACCTCGACAACCCGCTGGGCGTGACCGGCAGCGGAGTCGCGCTGACCGTCCCCGGCCTGCCCGCGAGCGGTTTCAAGTGGCCCGTCGATCTCGACGTCACGACCCCACTGCCGTTGCACACCGTGCTCGGCTACTCGGCCGGCTCGAAGGTCTTCGACCCCGTGCGGGTCCTGAGCCAGCCGGAGTTGCCCACCGGCACGAAGGTCGGCTCGTACGTCGGGATCGACGCGACGACGCATGTGCTCACGAAGATCCCGCTCGACTTCTCGCTCTTCGTGGCGGGAGCGTGGGGCGACCCGACGTACACGTCGCCCACGGGCCCGGATCTCACCGAGCAGGCGCCGCTCCGCGTCGTCGTGCACTCGTCCGACAAGACCGTGCTGATCCTCACGCGGCTCGTCGCGAAGTCGCAGACGCGGCTCACCGCGACGATCACGGCTCCCGGCGGGAAGACGCTCGCGATCCTCCCAAAGGGCAGCCAGCTCGGCAGCCCGCTCGCGCCCAGCCCGGCGGAACACTCCGTGCAGGCCGAACGCGACCGGCCCGGCTCGATCCCCGTCCGCCTCCGCCTCAACGCCCGCCGCCTCGCGGCGGGGAGGTACACGCTGCGCGTGATCGCCGCCGATCCGTGGGGCCGGGTCAGCAGGCTGAAGCTGACCTTCGCGCTTCCGGCGTGATCGCCGGGCTTCTTCATCCCGGCGAGATGGGCGCGGCGGTCGGCAACGCCCTCGCCGCCGCCGGGCACGAGGTGCTCTGGGCGTCGGAGGGACGGAGCGATGCGTCGCGCGCGCGAGCGGCAGGTTTCACGGATGCCGAGACGGCCGCCGCTGTCGCCGCCCGCGCGGAGGTCGTCTTCTCCGTCGTCCCGCCCCATGCGGCGCTCGAGACGCCACGCGACCTCGCCGGCTACGTGGGGATCTACGTCGACGCGAACGCGATCGCGCCCGCGACCGCGCGCGAGGCCCGCTCGAGCTTCGCCCGCTTCGTCGACGGCGGGATCATCGGCGGGCCGCCGGCGCCGCGCCTCTACCTGTCGGGCGCGGAAGCCGCAACGGTCGCGGCGCTCTTCGACGGCTCCCCGATCGAGGCGAGCGTCGTCACCGACGCGTCGGCGCTGAAGTGCGCGTACGCCGGCTGGTCGAAGGGCTCAGGGGCGCTACTCCTCGCGATGCGCGCATACGCCGAGCGGACGGGAGTTTGGGACGCGCTCGCGGCCGAGTGGCCGGCACAGACCCACGAGCGCCTCGCCGGAGCCGAGCGGTCTGCCGCGGCGAAGGGCTGGCGCTGGATCGGCGAGATGGAGGAGATCGCCGCCGCGCTCGAGGCCGAAGGACTGCCGCCCGGCTTCCACCAGGCCGCTGCCGAGATCTACCGCGCGAGCTAGCGCGTTTGCGGGAAGCCGAGATCGACCCGCGACGTGGCCGGATCCGGCCAGCGCGACGTGACGACCTTGCCGCGCGTGTAGAAGTCGATCCCCTCCGGCCCGTAGATGTGGCGGTCGCCGAAGAGCGACGCCTTCCAGCCACCGAAGGAGTAGTACGCGACGGGCACGGGGACCGGGACGTTGATCCCCACCATCCCCGCCGTGACGTCGAACTGGAACTGCCGGGCGACTCCGCCGTCGCGGGTGAAGATCGCCGTGCCGTTCCCGTACGGGCTCTCGTTCACGAGCCGCACGGCCTCCTCGTACGTCGCGACGCGCGTGATCCCGAGCACCGGCCCGAAGATCTCGTCGTCGTACGCGCGCATCCCGGGCTTGACGTTGTCGATCAGCGACGGGAGCAGGAAGAAGCCGTCCGCAGGCGCGCCTTCGCGCCCGTCGACGAGAACGTCTCCCTCGTCGAGGTACGACGCCACCTTGTCGCGGTGCTCGGCGGTGACAAGCGGCCCCATCTCCGACACTGGATCCATCCCGTCGCCGACCTTCACCTTCGGGATCCGCTCCTTGATCGCCTGGAGCAGCGGCTCCGCGACGTCGCCGACCGCGACGACCATCGAGACGGCCATGCAGCGCTCGCCCGCGGAGCCGTAGCCCGCGGACACCGCGGCGTCCGCAGCCATGTCGATGTCGGCGTCGGGCAGGACGATCATGTGGTTCTTCGCGCCGCCGAGCGCCTGGCAGCGCTTGCCGCGCGCGGTCGCCGTCTCGTAGACGTAGCGCGCGATCGGTGTCGAGCCCACGAAGGAGACGGCCGCGACGTCGGGATGCTCGAGCACCGCGTCGACGGCGACCTTGTCCCCCATCACGACGTTGAAGACGCCGTCGGGAACGCCCGCCTCTTGCAGCAGCTCAGCCGTCCAGAGCGAGGCCGACGGATTCTTCTCCGACGGCTTGAGAACGAACGTGTTGCCGCACGCGAGCGCGGGCGCCCACATCCACATGGGCACCATCGCCGGGAAGTTGAACGGCGTTATCCCGGCCACGACGCCGAGCGGCTGCCGGATCGAGTAGACGTCGATGCCGGTCGACGCCTGCTCGCTGTACTCGCTCTTGAGCAGAGTCGGCAGGCCGCAGCAATACTCGACCACTTCGAGCCCTCGCGTCACCTCGCCGAGCGCGTCGGAGAAGACCTTGCCGTGCTCGCGGACGAGGATCTCCGCGACCGCGTCGCGCCGCTCGTGGAGGAGCTCGCGGATGCGGAAGAAGAGCTCGGCCTTCCGCGCGAGCGAGGTCGCCCGCCAGGCCGGGAACGCCTCCTTCGCGGCCTGGACGGCAGCGTCAACCTCCTCCACCGAGGCGAAGTCGACAGCGCCGGTCTGACGGCCGGTGGCCGGGTTGTAGACCGGGCCGCTGCGCCCCGAAGAGCTCTCCTGCGGACGACCTCCGATCCAGTGCGGAATGCGGGTGACCGCCGGGCTCTCGACCGTCTCCGTCATTGGGCTAGCCTAGCTTCATGGCGACGACCGACCGGGGCTCGCAGCTCGGCGAGCAGATCAAGGCCGACGCGAAGCAGTACGTCCTCCACTCGTGGTCGGTGCAGGACGCGCTCGACCCGATCCCGGTCGCCGGCGCCGAGGGCCGCTACTTCTGGGATTACGACGGCAACCGCTATCTCGACTTCGCGTCCCAGCTCGTCAACGTCTCGATCGGCCACCAGCACCCGAAGCTCGTGGCGGCGATCAAGGAGCAGGCGGACAAGCTCTGCACGATCGGGCCGCCGATGGCGACCGAGCCCCGCTCGACGCTCGCGCGGCTCATCGCGGAGGTGACGCCCGGCGACATCTCGATGACGTTCTTCACGAACGGCGGCGCCGAGGCGAACGAGAACGCCATCAAGCTCGCGCGCTGGTACACCGGCCGCGAGAAGATCGTCGCCCGCTACCGCAGCTACCACGGCGCGACGGCCGGCTCGATCACGCTGACCGGCGATCCGCGGCGCTGGCCGGCCGAGCCTGGGATTCCGGGCGTGGTGCGGATGTTCGATCCGTACACGTACCGCTGCCCGGCCGGGCATCCCGACCCGTGCCCCGTCTGCACCGGCGGGCCCCACCTCGAGGAGATCCTCCAGTACGAAGGCCCGCACACGGTCGCGGCCGTGATCCTCGAGACCGTGACGGGAACGAACGGATTGATCGTCCCGCCCGACGGCTATCTCCAGTCGATCCGGGAGGTCTGCGACCGCCACGGGATCCTGCTCATCGCCGACGAGGTCATGGCCGGCTTCGGCCGCACCGGAAAGTGGTTCGCCGTCGACCACTGGGACGTCGTCCCCGACATCATCACGATGGCGAAGGGCATCAACTCGGGCTACATCCCGCTCGGCGCGATGGCGGTGCGCGAGCCGATCGCTGCCTGGGTGCGCGACAAGTACTTCGCCGGCGGGCTGACCTACAGCGGCCACCCGCTCGCGTGCGCGGTCGGCGTAGCCTCGATCGAGGCGTTCCGCGAGGAAGGAATCGTCGAGCACTCTGCCGAGATGGGGCCGCAGTTCGAGGCCGCGCTGCGGGGGCTGCAGGAGAAGCACCCGTCGATCGGCGAGGTGCGCGGGCTGGGCTGCTTCTGGGGTCTCGAGCTCGTCCGCAACCGCGAGACCCGCGAACCGCTCGTCCCGTTCAACGCCGGCGGCGAGGCGGCGGCGCCGGTGGCGCGGCTCGCGAAGGCGGCGCTCGAGCGCGGCCTGTACCTCATGACGCACTTCAACGTGATCATGATCTGTCCGCCTCTCACGATCACGCCGGAGGAGCTGGCCGAGGGCATCGCCATACTCGACGACGTCCTTGCAATCGCAGACGACTACTACAGCGACTGAGACCTGCCCCCGCTGCGCCGCAGCGATGGAGTGGCGCCACGGCACCTACCAGTGCCCGCGCTGCCGGTTCAAGTGGGGCTGCTGCGAAGGCGAGACGGGTGACTGCCGAGACCCCGGTTAGGGCCAGGCTGGAGCAGCTCGAGGAGGCGGGGCCTGACCCGCGCTCGAGCGAGCTCCTCGTGATTCTCTGCTGGCTCGTGCAAGACCGCATCGCGATCCCCGAGGGGGAGCTGAACGCTGCTCGCCGCCGCGCGATGTTCGTCCTTGCCGCAGGCGGCGACCCGCACCGCGAGCTCGACCTCGACTCCGTCGCGGCGGAGCGGCTCGCCGACGAGCTCGACACGCCCGAGCGGCGCGTAGCGCTCGGAGCCGCGCTCGACGACCTTCCGGCCGCAGATCTCCCGGCCGTCGCAGCTGGCGTCGAGGCTCTTCGCGCCGAGCCGGATCTTGCCTGGCGCTCGTTCGCGTTGGCACTCCTTGCGGACGAGATCGCCGACGAGTAGCTCGCTACTCTGAGCCGCACTTCGTGGCGATCTCGAGACCGGACCCGCGCCGCCGGCGCAAGCTTCCCCGCACTGTCGGCGGTCGCCGCCTCCAGCCGTATTCGCGCGCCGACGCGCCGTATTTCCGGAGCCCCGGCTTCTACGTCCGGATCGGCGGGCTCGCGGTCGTCGTGGCCGCCGGCCTCACGCTTCTCCTGCTCCGCGCGTGGTCGATCCAAGTGCTGCACGGAAAGCAGTACGCGCGGGAAGCGAGCCAGCAGGCGTTCCGCACCGTCGACCTGATCGGCGCGCGTGGCGCGATCGTCGACGACCGCGGCCGCCTCATCGCCGGCACGACCGGCCACGTCGTGATCGACGCCGACGCCGCCTCGCTCGGCAGCCGCGACGCCCATGGCCGCTGGAGCCCGAGCGCCGCCGGCCTCAAGGAGATCGGCCGCCTCGCCGCCTTCGCGGACGCGAGCAAGCAGCAGCTCGTCGCGCGCATCGCGCACGACGTCCTCCAGTCGCCCTTCGCCCCGGCGATCGTCATCCCGCGCCCGCGCGCCGCGCTCACGAACTACCTGCAAGAGCGAGGCGATACGTTCCCGGGCTTCAAGGTCGCGGTGGAAGAACCGCGCAGCTACCCGCTCGGCGCGTTCGGCAGCTCGTTCCTCGGCCTGCTCGGCCAGATCAGCCCGCACGAGCTCACATCGGGCGCCTACAAGACCGCCCAGCCCGGCCAGCTCGTCGGCCAGAGCGGCGTCGAGGCGGCGTACGACTCCATTCTCGACGCGGGCTTCCTGAAGGCGAGGATTCCCGTCGATTCGCTCGGACGGATCGTCGGAAACCTCGTCGTGCCGCCGCAGGCGAAGCCGCCGACGCTGCAGCTGTCGATCGACGCGAACCTCCAACGGGCGTCGGAGAACGCGATCCTCACCGGGATGGCCGACGCGCGCGCAGCGGGCTACAACCCGACGGGCGGCTCGGCCGTGGCGATCGATCCGTGGACGGGTGCGATCAAGGCGATCGCGAGCTATCCGACCTTCAACGAGAAGCTCGCCGCCGAAAATCCGAGCTACCTCGCGCAGCTCTACCGGGACACGGCGACCTCGCCGACGCTCAACCGCGCGATCGGCGGCGCGTATCCGACCGGCTCGACCTTCAAGCCGATCATCGCGGAGGCCGCGCTCAGCGCCGGGATCATCACGCCGGACACGCCACAACTCTGCTCCGGCTCGTTCACGCTCGGCACCACCGTCTTCCACAACGTCGAGGCGGGCGTCTACGAGTCGATGACGCTGTCGACGGCGCTCGAGCAGTCGTGCGACACGTGGTTCTACCGGCTCGGCGACCGGATCTGGCAGGCGAACCCCAGCGCCGAGGGGAGCCTGATCCAGCACTGGGCGCGGCTGCTCGGCCTCGGCGTCCAGCCGCCGGTCGACCTGACCGGCGCGACCGCCGGCCTCCTCCCCACGCCAGGCCCGGGCTTCACGAAGCGCTTCGGATTCCCGTGGACGGAAGGCCAGACGATCAACCTCTCGATCGGGCAAGGCGCGCTGCAGGTCAGCCCGCTCCAGCTCGCCGTCGCCTACTCGGCGCTCGTCAACGGCGGCACCGTCGTCAGGCCGCATGTCGCGCAGGCCGTGATCCGGAACGGCGTGCGGAAGCAGCTCGTGTTCAAGCCGGTGCGGAAGCTGAAGCTCTCGCCGTACACGTCGGCGATCGAGCAGGGCCTCTACGAGGCGGCGAACGATCCGTCAGGCACGTCGTTTGCGATCTTCAACGGCTTCCGTCCACTCGTCGCCGGCAAGACAGGAACGGCCCAGGCCGCGACGCCCGCGAATCCCGACGACGACTCGTGGTACGCGTCCTTCGCGCCGTACGGGCACCCGAAGCTCGTCGTCGTCGTCCAGATCGAGCACGGCGGCTTCGGCGCCAACGCAGCCGCGCCGGCCGCGAAGCAGATCTACCAGGCGTACTTCCACTCCAAGCACTAGCCGCGCGCTTCGAGCACCGAGAGGTTTCGCCGGACCTCGGCGAACCACACGGCCAGGCCCGGCTCGCGCTCGAAGTCGATCCCGTGCAGGACGCAGCGTCCCTCGAGGACGGCGCCGCCCGGCTCCCAGAAGACGCAGGCGTCCTCGGGGCACACGACGTGCCTGCCGTCCAGCTCCTCGACGCGGCAGATCCTCTCGTCGTCCATCTAGACCGCGAGAGTCGCGGAGCTCGGCGGGCCGCGCATCCGGGGACTTACGGATCCGGCGTGCGAGAGCGGATGATGGGATTCGAACCCACGACCTTCTGCATGGCAACGCGACCCTGCACACTGACCGTGCCGCCGCCAGAGTTGCCCGGGGGGCTTCCGGCCGAACCCGGCTTGTAACCGCCATTGCAATCGGCGACGGGAGGTGATTCACTCCCTCAGCGGTGGTTCGTGGGGTGCGATGCAGCCTCGCTTGACGAACAGGCCGCCCACAGACCCACTACGGAGGTGACGTTTCAGTGAAGGGCATTAAGCATCCGGCGACGATGATCGCCGCGCTCGCTTTGTTTCTCGCACTTGGAGGCGGTGCGGCGGCTTATGCGAGCGGACTCATACCGGGCTCGCAGATCAGCAACAACTCGATCGCGGCGAAGATGCTCACGAAGTCGGCGATCTCTGCTCTGAAGGCGCACTCCGAACAGGCCGGGCCGACTACATCGTGGGATTCGACCCCCCCGTGCGCCGCTCGTGCATGTGCGTATGTCCTTCCAGGCACAAGCCCTACGCTCGACCCGGCTCGAACGAAGAACTTCAAAGCCGTCATCAACAATGGCACCGGCATCTACTGCTTGACACCATCCTGGCCGCTGACGGAAGCAGGGAGCACACCCATCGTCACCGTCGAATGGGGCGAGTCGAGCGGCAGCAACCTGTCGGCGTACTGGAGAGAGCACCCCCTCGGGAACTCTTGCCCCAAAACGACGCAGTTCGAAGTGCAGACGTACACCTTCACAGCCGGCGGCAACAACACGTTGTCCAACAACGTCGCCTTCACCATCGTCGTTCCGTAGGCGGGAGTCTCGCGATCTCCAGCATCGGGGCCTGCTGATAGCGGGCCTTGATGACCCGCCGTTTCCAGCGGGTTCTCGAAGCGGATGATGGGATTCGAACCCACGACCTTCTGCATGGCAACGCGACCCAGAACGTCACTCAGTTCCGTCTCGCTCCGCCTCCTGCAAGCGTGAAGCCGAAAACGCGGTAGCTGGGGTTGCACGAGGCGGCAGGAGAAGGAATCGCCCGGAAGAGCCGGTCCACGGGCCGAGCGTCGAGCGTCATCGCGCTACGACAAGGACGATCGACGTGACGACGAGGCCGGCGATGAGGACCGCGAGCCAGAACAGCCGGTAGGTGCGCAGCGGCAGGCGCGACACAGCCGGTTCCTCGAAGACGGGTACGAGAAGAGGCCGGCGATGAGGACCGCGAGCCAGAGCCGCCGGTAGGTGCGCAGCGGCAGGCGCGACACAGGCGGTTCCTCGAAAGACGGCTGCTTCCGCCGGCTCGACCTGCGGTAGCGGCGGCAGGCTGGTGACCTCGTCGCCGGTCACACCGGGGCAGTACTCGCAGAAGCGCGGCGTCCCGTCCGGTGCGGCGTAAGGGCCTCCGCAGATGAAGCAGTGCGGTGCCGTCGCGGGGGTCGGTCTCTTATCCGCCATCCTCGCCGCCTCGACGGCGCCATCTGCGCCGCAAACCGCTCATCCACGATGAGTATCAGGATCGCAGCGGGCCTCCGCGTCCCCCTTCAGAGGATCACTTCGCGTCTGCGAACGCCTCGAACGGAGCGTCACGTTCCGCTCGCTCGAGCCGCCTACCCCACGGGGCCGCCGGCGGAGGCGGATGCGCCGATGGCGCTGCCGCGTGGTACCGCGTAAGCTCACGAGGGTTAGCCATGGCTGAGTGCCCGAGTTGTAGCGCGCGGATTCAGGATGAGTTCCGGTTCTGCCCCGGCTGCGGGCGGCGCCTGCGAATGAAGGTGGTCGAGTACTTTCGCGGTGATCACCGACTGGACGACGGTGGCCTCCGGGTTTCGGTGTACTTCGCTGAGCCGCAAAACGTACGGCTAAGCATCTGGCGAAGCGAGGAGGCACAGGCAGCCCTTTCGCTTGACCCGACCGAGGCTGCGCGGTTGGCGCAATTCCTTAGTGCGATGGTCGCTCGGCCTCGCGCGTCGTCGTTCGTGGGTTCGTTGCGGGCGGCAGCTCGTGACGTTCGGGAGCGCCTCGTCGCGTCTTGGTAACCCTGACGGAAACCGCGACTCGTGTGGGACTCGCGTAGCCTCCGCCGCAAACAACAACCCCGCCTTAGCGGGTGCTTTCGAGAGCGGATGATGGGATTCGAACCCACGACCTTCTCGACGGCGCTGACGGCCCCGCCGCCGCGGCGTTGGCCCCTCTCACCGCCGCGAACCCTACAAAGAACGAGCGGGCCACGTTTCCGTGGCCCGCTCGAGGTTTGGGTCGAGAGTCAGCTTCGGCTCAGCTGCATCCGGAGATGAGCACGCAGTCGACTTCCCCGTTCGTCCCATTGCCCTTGTTGCCGCTGCCGGCGACCGGGTCGTCGATAGCTGAGGAACCCGACCTCGCCGTTGTAGATCGAGGTGTTGTTCATGAAGGCCAGCGGCTGGCTGTCGGAGCCGGTCGCGTCGAAGGCGAACCCGTTGCCGCTGTTCCCCTGCGCGAGGTTGCCGCTGATCGTCGTCCGCCACGGCTGGGTGAAGAAGAAGCCCTCACCATTGTTCTGGTAGGCCACGTTATTCGAGAACGTGCCGCCGACCATGTACGTGGTGTAGAAGCCGGCCCAGTCGCCCGAGCAATCGATGCCGCCGCCGTTCGCGGTCGCATGGTTGCCCGTGACCATGCTGTACGGCGGGCCCGGCACGCTTTCGGTGTACGCCTCCAGGATCACGAATCCCGAGCCGCAGCCTTCCCGCGCGTAGTTGTTCGTCATCGTCACCGGCCCGTAGCCGTTCGGGTCGATCTGGTAGCTCCACGGGTCGGCCGAGTCGCCGCCGCTCGTGAGGACGTTGCCGGTGTACGAGTTGTTGAACGACTCGTAGTCGTTGATCGCCCTCGACCACGGTGTTGCGGACATAGTTGCCGGAGATGACATCCGCCGAGTCGTAGTGGTGGAAGACGATCCCCGTATACATGTTGTCCACGGCCGAGCTGCCGATCACGTTGTTCTGGATCCAAAGACCGGCATTGTGATCGTCGGCGTTGATGCCGTACTTCAGGCTGAACATCGTGTTGCCACTGATCACCGTGCCAGCGCGCGTGGTCGGCCCGCACGCCGCCGCCGTAGTAGACGATGGGGTCGGGGGGCGCGTCGGGGGTGACGCCGGAGATCACGAGGGCTTCGGGGCCGGTGGCGCTGTCGGAGATCGTGTTGCCGGTGACCGCGTTGTTCGTGCCGCCCTGGTCATAGACGCCGTACTCGCCGTAGTACTCATAGGAGCCGTTACGGCCCAGCGTGATCGTGCTCTTGCTCACGAGGTCGTTGATCGTCTCGTCGAGGTAGACCCCGTACGTGAAGCCGCTGATCGTGGCTCCCGTGACCGTGTTGGCGTACCCCTCAATGTCGTAGACGCCGGCGTAGTCGTGGCTCTCCCCGTCGCCGGTGATCGTCGTGCCGTTGATCGTATCTCCGCCGACCTCGTCGAGGCCGACGCCGTCCGCGTCCCCAGAGGTCACGAGGGTCCCGCCGTTGATGATCGTCGTCCCCGGCCCGTGGACGTAGATCACGTCGTGGTCGCTGTGGGCCGTGATCGTGTTCTTGCCCAGATTGAGCGTGACCGTCTTGCCGGCAGCCGGCTCGACCACCAGCGCGATGCCGGAATAGCCTGTGCAGTCCAGGTTGCCGATCAGCGTGTACGTGGCCGAACCCGACGGCTCAATGGTGTTGCCGCACGAGAACGGCGGATTCGCCGCCGACGCGGACCCGATGATTGCGAGCACCACGCCAACCGAGGCCACGGCGATCGCGAGATGGACATACCTCCGTACAGACATTGCACCCCTCTCCTTTTTCCGAACTTTTCGCGTAGCCCACTGGCCCCTCTGCGCATAAGGGGCAACCGGAGCCACCGCCGTGACATTAGCGCAGAAACCAGACAGAGACAACGTATCGCCCGGTACGGAAGGCCCGAGCGCGGCAGCCAAGCACAAACGCGCGAAAGTCACTCCCTCGAACGAGGGAACGAACAACCCGCCGCAACGAGAGACGACGCCTTACCCCACTTGGCAGAAGTCCTTTCCGCGCGTCAATACGCCTGAGAGCAGAAAAACCTGCCGTTTCCAGCGGGTTCTCGAAGAGGATCTATTCGAGCGGGTGACCGGTTATATGCTCGTAGTCGCTCGCCACCAGCGACATCGGTCGACGCGAGAGCCTTTGCCTCATGCGCAGCGCGTTGGCGACGAGTGGAAAACGTCGCGCCTCCCGCTTCGAGCGTGTTAGCAGATGGAGGTTCAGGCCGCTGGAAGCGACATGGACGTGGAGGTCGCTCGCCAGTCGTACGAGTGCTCCCCGCGAGAACAAGGAAACGTGCTGCCCGCCTTCGAGCGCGTAGTACCACCACTCCCCCGGCTTCGGCGCAGGCTCCGGCAGGAGGGAGGTGCTGAACAGGACGTTGTCGCTGTACGAGAGCATTCGCCGGACATCCTCGAGCGGGCGAGGCAGATGTTCCAAGACCTCGAAGGCCGTCACCAGTTCGAATCGTCCGCTCGGCTGTTCAAACCCACGAGCGAAGAGATTTTCGCAGAACGGGTCGTAACAGAAGAACTCGAAGCCTCGGTCGCGCATGAGGCGCACGAACAATCCGAAGCCGCCGCCGTAGTCGAGGAATCTTCCACCAGGGTCGAACAGCCATCGGATCGCCGTTGCCGTGCTCGTGGCCAAGTGGATGTTCCGGCTCACGTACCCGACGTCTGACGCGCCTATGGGCTGCTCGTAGGCGGCGTCGAGCCAGTATGGATTCTCCGTCTGAACGAAGCCGCATGCGGGGCAGTGGAAGTAGCGGACGTCGTATCGACCGAGAAGCGTTGCCCGACTGAAGGGCTCCGAGGCCGAACCGCAGATCCGGCACTCCTCCGCGGATTGGCGATCAGCCGAGGCCACAGTCAGCCGCTGCCGCTGTTCCCGATGCATACGCGACCATGAGCCGGTCCATCGGACGGCTCCGCCTCCAGACGGCGCGAAGCTCCCGCCAGTCTGCGCGACAGCGCGGCCGGGGTGGAAGCTCCCGGACGACGAGCGGGAGGACGAGGACGAAGATGAGAGGGAGCGCGATTCGCTTGTCGAGGCCCTCGATCCGGAACGTGTCCTGGATGCCCGTGAGTCCGCGAAGGAGCCAGGTCGCGGCGACCGCGACGACGACGATCGCGGTCAGGATCGAGCGGAAGTAACGGCGGCGCGGATCCGCGGTCACCCTGGAGACGACGAGAATCGCGGCGATTGCCGCCGCGGAGACGGACGCGCACGTCGAGCTTTCGCGTAGCCGCTTTCTCGGCCAAGCGAGCGGCCCCGTCGTTCAGGTTCACCTGCTCGATCTCTCGCTCGTCTGCGTGGCCTTGACGCCGTCGAGGGCGAGCGAGCTGGTGAGGGAAATCCTCGTATCGACGTAGATCCCGCCCGAGACGTACGCGGCACCTGCGTGCTCCACGCGTCCCTGGACCGAGATGCGCTGCCACCTCCCCGTGAGGATTCGCGTGGTCGTTCCGATCACAACCACGTTTTTCGAGTGCGGTCTTCTCGCATAAAGCTGCGCGATCACCTCGCTGCCACGGTTTCCCCGCACCCACCCGCTGAGCGAGAAGATGGTGTGAACAGCGGGTGCCGCGAAGATCTCCACCCTCGCGCCGTACGGCCTTAACGACGTGGGCCGTGCGAGCAGGGCGGTCTTGCCGAAGCGATGGGGCTTCTTCGTCCACACGATCGCGGCGTGCGCCGTGGGCTGCCAGGGCGACGTGCCCGCCGTGAAACTTCCGTTGGGGAGCAGGTTCGACTTGCCCCCAAACTGATGGGCCAGCCCGTTCGAAAGCACCTCGCCGACCGTCACCGCCGGCTGACTTCCCCCGACCGCCGCGCCGTTCAGCCCCGAAGTGCACCCGCTCATGCTCGCCACTGCGATGGCAAGCAAGCCCCACCGCCAGGCCCTTGGACTCACCAGCGCGATGATAGCCGCGCTGCTTCCGGACCCGCCGAAAACGCTTGCAAGAGCGCTTGCAGAACGCCCCGAACAGGCACCCTCAGCGTCGGAGGGCAAACAAAAACCCGCCGTTTCCAGCGGGTTCTCGAAGCGGATGATGGGATTCGAACCCACGACCTTCTGCATGGCAAGCAGACGCTCTAGCCAACTGAGCTACATCCGCGTGGGAGGGGAAGTCTAGCCGAGGTCGGCGGCCGGGTCGGCGGCGTCCAACGCCTCGTTCACGAGCCGGTCGGCGAGCTTGTTCTGCTCCCGCCGCACGGCCGTGTAGTTCACCTTGCCGACGCTCCGCGCGTGCCGCGCGGCCTCGAGCGAGAGCTGCCGGAGCGCCTCGTTCTTGACGCGATAGACACCGCTCATCTGCTTCACGAGGAGCTCGGAGTCGGAGACGACCTCGACCTCCGGAACCTGCAGCTCCGCCGCCTTCGCGAGCCCGGCGACGAGCGCCCGGTACTCGGCAACGTTGTTCGTCGCGACGCCGATCGCCTCGCCGTGCGCGGCGAGCACCGTGCCGTCCTCGGCCTCGAGGACGTACGCGAACGCCGCAGGGCCGGGATTGCCACGCGAGCCGCCATCGGTGAAGAGCCGCGCCTTCACGTCCCAAGGAGCTCGTAGACGTCGAAGGCCGGCTCCTCGTACGGATGCGCGCCGCGCAGCGCCGCCAGCACTGCGTCTTGCCGTTCCGCGGGAAAGACGGTCTCGAGACGCAGCTCCGCGGTGCGCTCCTCCCGTCCCGGCTGACCGACGCTCGGGGACGTGCCCTCGCCGCCGAGGAACGTCCCTGTCCCCTCCGTGTAGAACGAACACCGCTCGTACTTGCCGATCCGGCCCGCACCCGCGGCGAAGAGCGCGTCCCTGACCGCGTCGAGCGCCTCGCGCGGGACGAACACGACGAGCTTGCGGTTCATCCGGCGAGCGCTTCGTCGATCGCCGCCACCGTCGCCTCTTCGAGCACGACGCCGGACGCGGCCGCGTTGTCGCGCACCTGGTCGGGCCGCGAGGCGCCGATGATCGCGCTCGCGACGTTCGGCTCACGGAGGATCCACGCGAGCGCGAGCTGCGCCATCGTGACTCCGAGACCGTCTGCGATCGGCCGCAGCCGCTCCACCCGCTCGAGCACCTCGTCAGCGTTGTAGCCCCACATGTAGTCGCCGCGCAGCGCCGCGCGCGTCCCCTCCGCCGGCTGCTCGCCCGGCCGGTACTTCCCGCTGAGAACGCCCTGCGCGAGCGGGGAGTAGACGATCTGGGAGACCCCGTTCCCCCGCGAGGTCGGGATCACGTCCTCCTCGGGATCGCGATGGAGCGCCGAGTACTCCGGCTGCGAGGAGACGATCTTCGCGAAGCCGTGCTCGCGGGCGAGCTCGACGGCGTTGCGAATCTGCGCGCCGCTCCAGTTCGAAACGCCGATCCAGCGCGCCTTGCCCGCCTCGACGACCTCGGTCAACGCGCCGAGCGTCTCCTCCACGGGCACCTCGTCGTCGAAAGAGTGGCACTGGTAGAGGTCGACGTAGTCCATCCCGAGGCGCGCGAGCGACGCGTCTATCTGGATGAGGATCTGCTCGCGCGAGAGACCACGGCCTCCGTCGGGGGCCGTGCCGAAGACCTTCGTGGCGAGGATGTACGAATCGCGTGGCCGGCTCGCGAGCGCGCGGCCGAGCACCTCCTCCGAGCGGCCCTCGCTGTAGACGTTGGCGGTGTCGTAGAAGTTGATGCCGCACTCGAGCGCGGCCTCGACCACGGCGAGTGCGTCGGGCTCGGGGAGGCTCCCGCCGAACGTCGTCCACGTCCCGAGGCAGAGCTCGGAGACCTCGAGATCGCTGTCGCCGAGTTGCCGGTACTTCACTCCTCGGCATCCTACGGAGTCGGGCCTTTGGCCCGAAAGACCCAGTAGCGATACGCGAGGAAGTTGAACACCATGGAGCAGAGGGTCGCGATCGCGAACGCGGCGGTCTTCGTCGCGAACGCCTCGGTGAAGACACTCGGAACGGCATGCGCAAGATCGAGGTCGCGCAGCACCGCGTATAGCGCCCGGCCGGGGGCCTGATAGACCCGCGCGAAGAGCTGCGTGAGCGGCACCTGGATGCCGTAGATGCCGACCGCGGTCGCCGCGAGGAAGCGCGCCGCCTGGTGATGAACTGGCGCGTGCCCGCGCGCGCCGAAGACCCAGCGGCGGTTGAAGTAGAAGCTGACGCCCATGGCGACCGTCCCGGAGATGGCCTTCGCGATCCAGACGACATCGAGCGATAGGTGGAGGAGCTTCGTTAGCCCGACGAAGAGGACGTAGTCGACGAGCGTGTTGAGGACGCCGACCACGACGAACCGGCGCACTTGAAGAGTCCGCAGCACGTGTCCAGTCTCGCTGTCCGGGCGGCCGAAGCCGTACGGGAGCGTTGGTATTGTCGGCAGCCAATTGGGGGCCAGGGCAGACGGAACGATCACGCTCTCGCTCGTCGTGCCGGCCTACAACGAGGCGGGTCGGCTGCCTCTCCTCTTTGCACTACTCGACGCGGAGGCCGAGCGCGAGGCGCGATCGGCCGGCCTGGAGCTCGTCGAAGTCGTCATCGTGGACGACGGCTCGACCGACGAGACCGCGCAGCTGGTAGAGGCGCGCGCAGCGACCGACCCGCGCGTGCGGCTGATCAAGTTCGAGGCAAATCGCGGCAAGGGCGCGGCCGTCCGCGCCGGGATGCTCTCGGTGCAGACGGAGGTCGCGCTCGTCACCGATGTCGACGGCTCGACGCCGATGTCGGATCTCGCGCCGCTCGCGTCGGCGCTGCGCGACGGCAACGACATGGCGATCGGGTCGCGGGATCTCCCCGGTTCGCGCGTCCTGGTCCACCAGCCCCGACACCGCGAGCTGATGGGGAAGGTCTTCAACTTCCTGCTGCGCGCGCTTACCGGCCTGCCCTTCCACGACACGCAGTGCGGCTTCAAGCTCTTCCGGCTGCCCGAGACGAGGATCCTGTTCGAACTGCAGCAGATCGACGGGTTCGCGTTCGATGCCGAGCTCTGCCTCACCGCCTCCCGCCTCGGCCTGAAGGTCGCCGAAGTGCCGGTCTCATGGATCGACAACCGGGAGACGAAGGTGAGACTTCTCCGCTCGTCCTCGAAGATGGCGCTCGACCTGTTCCGCATCGCCTGGCTCGCCCGCCGCCCGCTGCCGTCCGTCGAGCCCAACACGTGACCCACGACCTGCTCGGTGAAGATCACTCTTCGGTGTCGATCTGGGCGCGCTGGAGCTTGCCGGAGTAGTCGACGTAGATCGACTTCCACTCCGTGAACACGTCGAGCGCAGCCTGGCCCGCCTCGCGGTGGCCGTTGCCCGTGTCTTTCGTCCCGCCGAACGGGAGGTGCACCTCGGCGCCGATCGTCCCGGCATTGATGTAGGTGATGCCGGCCTCGAGGTCGCGCATCGCGCGGAAGGCGGCGTTGACGTCCTTCGTGAAGATCGAGGACGAGAGGCCGTACTTGATCCCGTTCGCGACGCTGATCGCCTCGTCGAGATCGGCCACCGGGATGAGCGCGGTCGTCGGACCGAAGATCTCCTCCTGCGCGATCCGCATCTGCGGGTCGACGTCGGCGAAGACGGTCGGCCGGTAGAAGAAGCCCTTGCCGAGGTCGCCGTCGCTCGCGACCTCGCCGCCGGTGAGCAGCTTCGCGCCCTCGCCGCTGCCGATCTCGGTGTAGGAGTGGATCATGTCGAGCGCGCGCTGGTTGATCACCGGCCCGATGTCGCTGTCGTCCTCCCAGCCCGGTCCGAGCCGCAGCTTCTCGACGCGCTCGACGAGCCGCTTCTGCAGCTCCCCGTACGCGCCCTTCTGGACGATGACGCGCGACGCGGCGGTGCAGCGCTGGCCGGATGTCCCGAACGCCGACCAGACGATCCCGTCGACTGCGAGCTCGAGGTCAGCGTCGTCGAGGACGACGATCGCGTTCTTGCCGCCGAGCTCGAGATGGACGTGCGTGAGCGTGTCGGCCGCTGCCTTCAGCACCTCCACGCCGGTCTCGCGCGAGCCGGTGAGCGTGATCACGCGGACGTCCGGATGGCGGACGAGCCGGTCGCCGACCGTCCCTCCTCCGCCGAAGACGATGTTCACGACTCCCTCCGGTACCCCCGCTTCCGAGAGCAGCTCGACGAAGCGCTGCGCGAGCGCAGGCGTGTCGGAGGACGGCTTGAGGACGACGGTGTTGCCGCAGATGAGCGCCGGGATGAGCTTCCACGACGGGATCGCAATCGGGAAGTTCCACGGCGTGACCGCGCCGACGACGCCGATCGGCTGCCGCACCGACATGTTCCACTTGTCGCGGAGCTCGGACGGGGTCGTGTGGCCGAAGAGGCGCCTTCCCTCGCCGGCCATGTAGTACGTGATGTCGATCGCCTCCTGGACGTCGCCGCCCGCCTCGGCCTTCACCTTCCCCATCTCGTGCGTCATCAGCTCGGTGAGCGCCGTCTTCTCCGCCTCCAGGATGCGCGCGAGGCGGAAGAGGATCTCGCCGCGCTTCGGCGCCGGGACGAGCCGCCACTCCCTGAACGCGTCCTTCGCAACCGCGACGGCGCGATCCACCTCGTCGACGCCCTGGCTGGGGAAGACGCCGATCGTCTCGCCGTCGGCCGGGCTCGTACTCTCGAAGGTCTCAGCCGTCTTCGTCGCCATGCGAACGAGACTAGCGCCGCCTGCTACTCGGGCGCGTCGGTGTCGGGGAAGCGCCCGGGATGGGCGCGCCGGCGGTCGCGAGTGATGCGCCGGTTACGGATCTCCTGCGCGACGTCCTCGGCGGCGCGGCGGTCCGGACCGTCCCGGCGCTCGACGATGACCGTGACGTTTGGATTGTCGTCGTAGTAGTCGACCATCTTGGCGTAGAGGTCGTCGATGAGCTCGCGGGGGATGACGCAATAGATCATGACGAGAAGTCTAAAGGCGAGCGATCTCGGGAACCAGCCGGCCCTCGTCCTCGACGTGGGCGTTCCAGTCCTTGAAGCCCGGCTCGAGCTCCTCGAGCTCGTGGCCGCGGCGCTCGAGCCGGATCGGCTGCCCGGAGTCGGGGCTGACGCGGTACTGGTACCAGGAGAGATCCCACGCCACCGTGACGGCGAGCTCGCCGGTCGTGCCGGAGAGCGAGACGATGCTCGCACGCGGCGCGCCGAGGCTCTTCGCGATGCCACCGACAGTGCGGCGGTACGCACTCGCGTTGAAGATGTCGGCGGCTTCGAGCAGGGCGATCTCCTCGCCAGAGAGGCGGCGGAGGATCGGCTCCTGCTGCGCGAGCGGTTCCTCGTCGCCGCTGCGCGTGATGCCTAGGCGCCCGGAGAGGCTCCGCTTGCGCCGCCGCTCGACGCCGACCGTCGGCGTCGTGGGCGCGCCTTCCTTGACCCAGCCCGCCTCGAGAGCGATCTCCTGGCAGAGCGGGCAGACGTCGACGAGCTCCGCTCCGTCGGCCGGGGAGAACCGGACGGCGCGCTCGCCCATGAGCAGTGTCCGCTCGCAGACCGCACACGCGCGCGTCGTCGAGACCTTCGTGACCCGCATGGCCCGAGTCTAGCCCCGCTTGCCGAGCGTCCCATGCAATCGCTATTGTGTCTTACATGTGTAATTTACATGTAGCGGTATGAGAGGCAGAGGCCCGAGAGCCCGGCCGCATCACCACGGACGGTGGCGCGTCTCCGCTCGCGTCGAGCGGTTCGCCGAGCCTGCGCTTCTGCTGCTCCTGCGCGAGCGGCCGGCGCACGGCTACGACCTGCTCGAGCACCTGCCGGAATTGACCGGGGAGCAGCGCGTCGAGATGGGGAACCTCTACCGGCTTCTCCGCGCGCTGGAGGAGGAAGGACTCGTCTCTTCCGAATGGGACGCGTCCTCCGCCGGTCCGGCCAAGCGCCGCTACGCACTGACTCCCGCCGGCGCGCGCCTTCTCGACCAGTGGGTCGAGGCGTTGCGCCGCGCCCAGGAGCGCACAGCCAACTTTCTTACGCGGTACGAGGAGAGGAGGTGAACATGCATCACCATCACCATCAACATGGCCGGGGCCGCGGCCCGCGGATGTTCTTCCGCGGCGGCTTCCCCAGCAGACACGAGCTGGTCGAGCGGCTGGAGAACTACCAGCGCGACCTCGAGCAGCAGCTCGCCGACATCGCTGACGTGCTCGCGCACTTGCGCGACCGCGACGCAGCGGCCCCCGAACCGCAGGGCTGAGCAGAGGCTCGGTACCAGGTACCGCAGGCCCGATCCCGCGTTCCTAGGCGAGACTTAGTCACGACTTCGTGACGCGGTACCTGGTACCGGTTTGGTCCCGGTTTGCAAAACCGTGACGCTTTCGTCGCGCGGTACCTGGTACCGGTCGTTCAGCCCGCCTGCGGCCGCCGCGCCGGCGGCCGCGGTCTACCGCTGGGCGTCGCCGGCTCAGCCGGCGACGCTTCCGGCAACGGCGCCTGCGAAGAACTCCGCGATCGCAGCGGTGAACGCGTGGCGGCTGTCCTCCCACGCGTAGAACATGTGCCCGCCCTCGAAGTGGCGGACAGTCAGCCTTCCCGCCGTCTCCGGGTCGAGGCGCATGAGATTCCGCAGCCGGTCGCTCGCGTAGTACGGCGTCGCCATGTCGTACCGGCCGTGCGAGAGGAACGCCTTCATTTGGGGATTGAGCGCCATCCCGTAGCGGAACGAGTCGGTCGCACCCTCCGGCGGCGCGAAGAAGTGGCGCTTCGTGTCCTCCTTCCACGCCTCGTTCACCTCGATGCTGAGGAGCCGGTAGTCGCGGTCGGTCTTGACGCCGATCTCCTGGCGAAGCTGCCGGTTGACGGCCGCGGTGAACGCCGGCCCGATTCCCGCGAGGGTGGGATCAGGCGCACCGTGCTCTGGCCGGTCGGGGAACGGATCCGTCGCCGTGATCGAGAGGTCGTAGTAGCCGGCGACCTTGCGCTCGTCGCGGAGCAACTCCCGCGCGAAGACGACCGGCGAAACGCGCCCCTCGGCACGCGTCACGAACTCGACCGGCAGGCCGAGGAAGTCGGCTAGCCGGGAGAGCGTCCGCTCGCGCTCGGGCGCGCCGAGCGAGGCGCCGCGGATCAGGAACGAGGCGTAGTCGCCGCTCGCGAACTCCTCGGCTCCCGCTTGCACGTCGGCGAGCTTCGTCCCCGCCGGAAATGCGCGCGAGCGCCCGTGAAAGGCGGCGCCGCCGGCCATCGTCGGGAGAAGGTCGACCCACTGCACGACGCCGTAGTCGTCGGAGGCGAGCGCGGTGAGCTCCATTGCCGGGGAGATGAGGATCGCGCCGTTGAGGCCGATGCCCGTCTCCTCCTGCAACATCTTCACGAGCCGACCGACGCGATAGCCGCCGTAGCTCTCGCCTGCGATGAAGATCGGCGAGCCCCAGCGGTCGTTCTCCGACAGCCAGCGCGCCATGAACTCGCAGAGCGACTCGAGGTCGCGCTTCTGGCCGAAGTACTCGTCCTCGGCCTTCTTCGCCTCGTCGGCCTTCTTGTCGTCCTTGGTCGTGTCGGGCTCGACGATGCGGCTGAAGCCGGTGCCGACCGGATCGACGAAGACGAGGTCGGCGAGCGCCAGCCACGAGGACTCGTTCTGGACGAGTTGCGTCGGCAGGTCGGGCAGCGCCCCGTTCGGCGGGAACGCAACGCGCTGCGGACCTACGGCGCCCATGTGGAGGTACGCCGACGACGCGCCTGGGCCGCCGTTGAAGACGAACGCGACGGGACGCGTCTTGTCGCCGCCGTCGGCGACGTACGAGACGGAGAAGATCTCGGCGGACGGCTTCTCCTTTTTCCGGAGGACGAGGAACTTCGCCGTCGCGGTGTAGTCGAGCGGCTTCTTCCCGCCCGTCCAACGGGCCGTGGTTTCGGCGCCCGCAGGCGCCTCGTACTCCTTCTTGGGCTGCTCCTCGCCCGCCATCAGTGCCCCTTCAGTGAATGTTGCCGCGTTACTCGCGTGCGAAAAGCAAGCGAGGCAAGGACGCAGGGAGCCTCGATAGCGGTAGCTATCGAGGCTCCCGAGGACGCCGCATCGCGCAGCTTTGCAGCCGCGAGGAACGCGGATGACATTTGCTGACGGGGCACTAAACCTTCGCCTCTTCCCGTTCCTTCTTCGTCTGGTCGATGATCTTCTGCGCCACGTGGGTCGGGACTTCCTCGTAGCGGAGGAAGTGCATCGAGTAGTCGCCGCGGCCGCCGGTCATCGACGTCAGTGCCTGGGAGTACGTGAGGATCTCCGCCATCGGCACCTCGGCCTTAATCAGCGTCATCCCGCCCGCCGGCTCCATGCCCTGCAGCCGGCCGCGCCGCGAGTTGAGGTCGCCGTTCACCGCACCGACCGTGTCGTCCGGCGCCGTGACCTCGAGCTGCATGATCGGCTCGAGGAGCACGGGATCGGCCTTCTGGTACGCCTCCTTGAAGGCCATCGAGCCGGCGATCTTGAACGCCATCTCGGAGGAGTCGACGTTGTGCTCCATCCCGTCGATCAGCGTGACCCGGATGCCGTAGACGGGCGCGCCCGCGAGCTCGCCGTGCTCCATCGCCTCGCGCACGCCCTTGTCGACGGCGGGCCGGTAGCTCTGGGAGATGACGCCGCCGACGATCTTGTCGACGAACTCGTACGTCTCGCCGCCGTCGCCGCCGTCGCCGATCGGCTCGATAAGGATCTCGCAGTCGCCGAACTGGCCGCGGCCGCCGGTCTGCTTCTTGTAGCGGTGCCGCGCGCGCGCCTCCTGGCGGATCGTCTCCTTGTACGGGACGCGCGGCGGATGGAGCTCGACGTCGACGTGGAAGCGCGTCTTGAGCCGGTCGACCGCAACCTCCACCTGCATCTGCGACAGGCCGGAAAGCAGCTGCTCGCCCGTCTGTGGGTCGCGGCGCATGAGGAGGGTCGGATCCTCCTCGCTCAGACGGCGGAGGCCGGTCGCCATCTTCTCCTCGTCGCCCTTCGCCTTCGGCGTGATGGCGAAGCTCATCACGGGCTCGGGGAAATCGATGTGCGGCGGCTCCACGGGAACCTCGTGGTCGACGAGCACGTCGCCGGTGACGACGTCCTTGAGCTTCGCGACGGCGCCGAGGTCGCCGATGCCGAGCGCCTCGACCGGCTCGGTGTCCTTCCCCTGCAGGAGAAGCACCTGGCCCAGCCGCTCCTTCGCGTGGGTACGCGGGTCGACGAGCGTCGTATCGCCCGAGACCGGGCCTGCAAGGACGCGGAAGAGGCTGATGCGGCCGGTGAACGGGTCGGCGATCGTCTTGAAGATGAAGACGCTCTGCTTCGCGTCGCCGAACTCGATCGTCGTGCCCTTGCGCGCCGGCGAGGGGACGCCTTCGACGAGGAGATCGAGCAGCGCGGTCGTGCCGAGGTTCTTCGAGGCGACGCCGCAGCCGACGGGATAGAGCTCGTCGCGCGTCACTGCCGCCTTCAGCGCGGCGGCGACGGCGTCGGCGTCGAGCTCCTCGCCCTCGAGGTAGCGCGCCATGAGGGCCTCGTCGGTCTCGACGACCGCGTCGAGGAGTTTCTCGCGGTGCTCCTGCACGATGCCGGCCATCTCCTCCGGAATCGGCTGCGGGCCACCCTCGCGGCCGCCCGACGGATCCGTATACGCGCACATGTGGAGGAGGTCGATGACGCCGGTGAGCTCGTGCTCGGCGCCGATCGGAAGCTGAATCGCGACGCAGCGGTCGGAGAGCTGCGTCCGCGCGGCCTCGAGGACGCGGTAGAAGTCGGCGCGCTCGCGGTCGAGCATGTTGATGAAGACGACGCGCGAGAGCTCGTACTCCTCGGCGCGGTTCCAGACGCGGCCGGTGTTGACCTCGACGCCCATCACGCCGCTGAGCACGACCACGACTCCCTCGACGACCCGCAGCGCCGCGTACGTGTCGGCCTGGAAGCCGGCGTCGCCGGGCGTGTCGACGAGGTTGATCTTCCGGTCCTTCCACTCGAGATGGCAGAGGGAGCCGGAGAGGGACATGCCGCGCTTCTGCTCGTGCTCCTCCCAGTCGGACACGGTCGTCCCCTGCTCGATCGTCCCGAGCCGGTTCGTCTTTCCCGCCTGGAAGAGCAGCGCCTCGACGAGCGAGGTCTTCCCGACGCCGCGGTGTCCTGCGACGGCGATGTTTCGGATCTTGGCGGGCTCGGTGGCAGCCATACGGGACCTGTCCTCTCGGTCGATTCGGCCCGCATCGTACCCCGAGTGATTCGCGGTCACGCGTCGTACATGGCGCTCACATCCGGCGCTGCGATGGTTCGTCTTCACAGGCGCATCTCGTCGTGCGGCCCGCTGCGGCGGCGGCAACCTCGGCGTGGCCGCGGTCATCCGCGTGAGTTGACGGCGAGCTAGGACGCGGCGGCTGCCTCGGCCGACGAGAGGTGCGCCTTCAGGCGCAGGATCGCCTTCGTGTGGAGCTGGGAGACGCGCGACTCGGTGACGCTGAGCACCTCGCCGATCTCGCGGAGCGTCAGCTCCTCGTAGTAGTAGAGCGTCACTACGAGCTTCTCCCGCTCGGGGAGGCGCGCGATCGCGTCGGCGAGCGCCTCTTTCTGCTCGGTGACGGAGAGGGAGCTCTGCGGGTCGGGCGCGCTGTCGTCCTCGATCGTGTCGATGAGCGCGACCTGGTCGCCGTCGCCCGAGACCGTCCACAGCTCGTCGAGCGCAGCGATGGAGGAGCGCGCGATATCGCTGAGGCTCTCCTCGAGCTCGTCCTCGCTGATCCCGAGCTTCTTCGCGATCTCCTCGTCGGTCGGCGCACGCTCGAGCTTCTTCTCGAGCTCGGCCATCGCCCGCTCGATGTCGCGCGCGCGGGCGCGGACGGAGCGCGGCACCCAGTCCATCGACCGCAACTCGTCGATGATCTGTCCCTTGATGCGCGCGATCGCGTAGGTCTCGAACTTCACGTCGCGGCCCGGGTCGTAGCGCTCGATCGCGCCCATGAGGCCGAGGAGGCCGTACGAGACGAGGTCTCCGTCGTCCACGTGCGCGGGCAGGCCGGACCCAAGCCGGCCGGCGACGTACTTGACGAGCGGCGCGTAGGTGAGGATCAGCCGGTCGCGCAGCTTCTGGTCGCCGGTGCGGCGGTATTCGCGCCACAGACTCAGCGTCTCGTCGACCTGTGCCACAGGGGAAGAATACGGGGTCGGTCCGCTGATTCCTTAGAGCTGCGTCCTCAGTCGCGCCGATAGCTGCCCAGCGCACCCCTGAAGCGAGCACCGTCCGGCCGACCCTCCTAGCGGCTGCGCCGAAATGCGGCATGGGCGACGGTCGCGAGCCAGGCGGCGATGGCGGCTGCGGCGAGGCCGACGAGCAGATGCCGCGCGTCCGTGCCGGTCGACAGCGCGTACGCCGCGACCGCCGCGAGCGCCGCGGTCAGTGCCGCGAACAGGAGGGTCATGGCCATCCGGCGACCTTAGTCCGCGAAGACCGTCCGGGTACACTGCGGCCGGCACAGGGGCGTAGCTCAGTTGGTAGAGCGGCGGTCTCCAAAACCGTAGGTCGGGGGTTCGAGTCCCTCCGCCCCTGCTGCGCGCGCCGCGCCTCGAGGGGGTGCCGCGGCTACTTGCAGCCCGCGACGAGATGGCAGTCGCCGAGGCCGTTCGTGCTGCCGCCGGTGTTGCCGCTGCCGGCCACCGGGTACGTCTGCGCGTCGAAGCCGTAGCCGGCGTTGTGCGTCGACGAGTTGCCCGAGACCGCCAGCGGCGCGTCCGGGACGTACTCGTCCTGGAACAGGAAGCCGTCGGCGCCGTTGCCGGTCGCGACGTTGCCCGAGATCGTCTCGCGCGGCGACTTCACGAACCAGAAGCCCTGGCCGCCGTTCGACGTGGCGGTGTTCTTCGACCACACGGCGCCTGGCGAGTACGTGTCGAAGAAGCCGTACGAGCCGTTGCCCAGGGCCGTGTTGCCGCTGATCGTGCTGGACGACCCGGCGCCGTACGCGTCCTCGACGTCGAAGCCGTAGGCGCCCGACAGCCGCGCGAAGTTGTTGGTCATCGTCACCTCCCCGTGGCCGCCGGGGTCGACGTAGAAGCCGCGGGCGTTGCTCGTCAGGACGTTGCCGCTGTATGTGTTGCCGGCCGAGCGGTAGTCGTAGACGCCGTAGTCGAAGCTGTTGCGGATGTAGTTGCCGGAGACGACGTCGCCGGAGCCGGAGCCGCTGAGGTAGATGCCGTAGTCGTTGCCGGACATCGTGTTGCTCGTGATCCGGAGGCCCGCGCCGTGACCCGCGTCCCTGACGGCGGTGTTCATCCCGATGACCGTGTTGCCGCCGAACTGCGTCTCGGCGCTGCCGCTCGTCGCGAGCGCGACGCCCGTCTGCCCGGCGGCGCTCGTGAACGTGTTGCCGGTGATCGCGTCGGACGTGCCGGAGCTCTCGGAGACGCCCGTGTCGTTGGCGGGCGTGGTGATCGTGTTCCCCGTGATCGCGGCGCCGACCGTGTCGTGGAGGTAGACGCCGTCGTAGAAGCCGCGGACAGTGCAGCCGGAGACGACGAGCCCCGACCCGCCGGCGTCTGCGTAGACGCCCGAGCCGTTGCCGTCGCTCGTCATCGTCACCTTCGAGACCGTGACGCCGCTGCCGCCGCCGAGGTCGTTGACGGCGGCGGCGCCGCCGCTCGCGACGAGCGTCCCGTTCTCGACCGTCACGTGGCCGTAGCCGACGCTGTCATCGATCACGTCGTAGCCGCTGCGGCCGGTGACCGTGTAGCGGTTGAGGTTGAGGGTCACGCCGGCGTGGCCGAAGTAGAGCGCCTTGCCCGGCGCGCCCGAGCAGTTGAGGTTGCCGACGAGCGTTACGCTCGCGGTCAGGTGCTCGCCGCAGTAGACGTTCGACGCAGCCGCCGGCCCGGCGAGCGCGAGCACGGCACCGACGGCCGCCGCGGCCGCTAGGACGTTGACCACCCTTCTCACGCCGCGAACCCTACAAAGAACGAGCGGGCCACGTTTCCGTGGCCCGCTCGAGGACTTCGTCGAGAGTCAGCTTCGGCTCAGCTGCATCCCGAGACGAGCACGCAGTCGAAATCCCGTTCGTCCCATTGCCCTTGTTGCCGCTGCCGGCGACCGGGTCGTCGATCGCTGATAGAACCCGAACTCGCCGTTGTAGATCGAGGTGTTGTTCATGAAGGCCAGCGGCTGCGCTGTCGGAGCCGGTCGCGTCGAACTCGAACCCGTTGCCGCTGTTCCCCTTCGCGAGGTTGCCGCTGATCGTCGTCCGCCACGGCTGGGTGAAGAAGAAGCCGTCACCATTGTTCTGGTAGGCGACGTTATTCGAGAACGTGCCGCCGACCATGTACGTGGTGTAGAAGCCGGCCCAGTCGCCCGAGCAATCGATGCCGCCGCCGTTCGCGGTCGCATGGTTGCCCGTGACCATGCTGTACGGCGGGCCCGGCACGCTGTCGGTGTACGCCTCCAGGATCACGAATCCCGAGCCGCAGCCTTCCCGCGCGTAGTTGTTCGTCATCGTCACCGGCCCGTAGCCGTTCGGGTCGATCTGGTAGCTCCACGGGTCGGCCGAGTCGCCGCCGCTCGTGAGGACGTTGCCGGTGTACGAGTTGTTGAACGACTCGTAGTCGTTGATGGCCACGTCCACGGTGTTGCGGACATAGTTGCCGGAGACGACATCCGCCGAGTCGTCGTGGTGGAAGACGATCCCCGTATACATGTTGTCCACGGCCGAGCTGCCGATCACGTTGTTCTGGATCCAAAGACCGGCATTGTGATCGTCGGCGTTGATGCCGTAGTACATGTTGGACATCGTGTTGCCACTGATCACCGTGCCGGCGCTGTGGTCGGCCTTCACGCCGCCGCCGTAGTAATCGCTGTCGATGACGGTGGCGCTGTCGGAGATCGTGTTGCCGGTGACCGCGTTGTTCGTGCCGGCCTGGTCATAGACGCCGTACATGCCGTAGTAGCCGCCGTCCCCATAGCCGTTATCGCCCAGCGTGATCGTGCTCTTGGTCACGAGATCGTTGATCGACTCGTAGAGGTAGGCCCCGATACGTGAAGCCGCTGATCGTGGCTCCCGTGACCGTGTTGGCGTACCCCTGGTCGTCATAGACGCCGGCATAGCCGAGGCCGTCCCGTCGCCGGTGATCGTCGTGCCGTTGATCGTCGCTCCGCCGGCCTCGAGGTAGACGCCGTCGCACTGCCACTGTTCACGAGGGTCCCGCCGTTGATACGTCCCCGACCCATCGATGTAGATCACGTTAGTCGCCGCTGTGGGCCGTGATCGTGTACTTGCCGAGATTGAGCGTCACCGTCTTGCCCGCGGCCGGCGTCGACCGTCAGCGCGGTGCCGGAATAGCCCGTGCAGTCCAGGTTGCCGATCAGCGTGAACGTGCCCGAAGTGATGGTGGCGCCGCACGAGAACGGCGGATTCGCCGCCGACGCTGCCCCGGCGACTGCGAGCACCACGACAACCGAGATTGCGGTGACCGCGAGATAGACATACTTCCTTACAGACATTGCACCTACCCCTCTCCTTGTTACTGACTTTTCGCGTAGCCCGTTGGCCCCTCTGCGCATCAGGGATCGAGCCACCGCCGTCACAGTAGCGCAGAAACCGGACGGTGACAACGGTAAAACCACCAAAAACGGCGCGAGCCGCCGTGTTCACGCCCCTGACACAGCCTCGAGCGCGAGCTGCCGGAAGTCGGCCAGTCCGGAGACACCGACGCCGACGAGCCGCAGCGCGCCGGGCCGGTCGTCGAGGCCGCGGTCGAGCAGGCGGCACGCGAGGTCGCCGATGGTCGCGACGTCGTCGATCCCGTTGTCGAGCGACGTCGACCGGCTGCGGATCGAGAAGTCCGCGTAGCGGAGCTTCGTCGTCACGGTGCGCGCCACCTGGCCGCGGCGCTGCAGCGCCTCGCCGACCTCCGCCGCCATCCCGCGCAGCTCGTCGTGGAGCCGCTCGCGGTCGGAGATGTCGCGCTCGAACGTGTTCTCGACACTGATGGAGATGCGCTCGACGCCGAACTCGAGCCCGCGCGGGTCGATCCCGCGGGCGCGGTCGCGGAGCATCGTCCCGACGCTGCCGGGCAGGAGGCGGCGGATCTCCTCGTCCCCGACCGCCGCGAGCGCGCCGATCGTCTCCACGTCTGCGGCGAGCAGCCGCTGCTCGGCCTTCGGCCCGACCCCGGGGAGGCGCCGCACGGCGAGCGGAGCGAGGAACGCAGCCTCCCGTCCGGGCGGGACGACGACGAGGCCGCCCGGCTTGCGCGCGTCGCTCGCAACCTTGGCGACGACCTTGCAGGGCGCGACGCCGAGCGAGCAGGTGAGGCTCGTCCCCGCGCGCACCGCCGTCTGCACCGCCTCGGCGATTGCGCGCGCGGCGAGGAAGTCGTCCGCCACCTCCCCCACGTCGAGGTAGCCCTCGTCCATCCCCGTCTGCTCGACCGTCGGGACGATCCCGCGCACCGTCTCCCACACGCTGCGCGAGTACTCGCGGTAGAGCGAGTGGCGCGGGCGGACGAAGACCGCCTGCGGGCAGCGGCGCAGCGCCTCGGCGCAACTCATCGCGGAGTGAATCCCGAAGCGGCGCGCGTTGTAGTTCGCAGTCGCGACGACGCCCCTCCCGCGCGGGTCGCCGCCGACGATCAGCGGCTGCACGCGCAGCTCCGGATTCTCGAGCTCCTCCACCGCGGCGTAGAACGCGTCGAGATCGAGGTGCGCAACGATGCGGGGAACGGCCATACGAACGAGCGTACGCGCCCGTCCTGACGAGACACGTCCGGTACCTGGTACCGGACGTGTCGGAGAGAGACACGACTCGGGCAGCGCCGCAGCTCGGCAATCGCACTAGCCGAGCCACCACGGTCCGAGGCAGCCTCGACCGTTCGGGACACGTCCGGAACCTGGTTCCGGACGTGTCCGCAGGGGACCTGGCTCGTTAGGCTCCGCGCGTGGCAGTCCTCACCTCGCAGGTCGACCGCGACGGCGCCGAGTTCACGCAGCGCCGCGAGCGGATGGACGCGCTCGTCGCCGAGTTGCGCACCCGGACGGCGCAGGTCGCGCTGGGCGGCGGCGAAAAGGCGATGGAGCGGCACACCTCGCGCGGCAAGCTGCCCGCGCGCGGGCGGATCGACCGGCTCGTCGATCCCGGCACCGCCTTTCTCGAGCTGAACGCGCTCGCCGCGTGGGATCTCTACGACGGCGGCGCGCCGAGCGCCGGCATCGTCACCGGGATCGGCATTGTCGAAGGGCGCGAGTGCGTGATCGTCGCCAACGACGCGACCGTCAAGGGCGGCTCCTACTTCCCGCTCACGGTCAAGAAGCACCTGCGCGCGCAGGAGATCGCCGAGCAGAACCGGCTGCCCTGCCTGTATCTCGTCGACTCCGGCGGCGCCTTCCTACCTCTGCAGGCCGAGGTCTTTCCCGACCGAGACCATTTTGGACGGATCTTCTTCAACCAGGCCCAGATGTCGGCGAAGGGGATCCCCCAGATCGCTGTCGTGATGGGCTCATGCACCGCCGGCGGCGCGTACGTGCCGGCGATGTCGGACGAAACCGTGATCGTGCGGGGAACGGGGACGATCTTCATCGGCGGCCCGCCGCTCGTGAAGGCGGCGACCGGGCAGGACGTGACGGCGGAGGAGCTCGGCGGCGCAGACGTCCACGCGCGGCGCTCCGGCGTCGCCGACCACTACGCGACCTCCGACGAGCACGCGCTTGCGCTCGCGCGCGGCATCGTCCGCAACCTCGACCTCAGGTCGAGCGTCAGCTCGGACTCGGACGTCGCCGAGCCCGAGGATCCCGCGCTCGATCCGGCCGACCTCTATGGGCTGATCCCCGAGGACTTCCGCCACCAGGTCGACCCGCGCGAGCTGATCGCCCGGATCGTCGACGGCTCACGCTTCCAGGAGTTCAAGCAGCTCTACGGCGAGACCCTCGTGACCGGCTTCGCCCGGATCGAGGGCTTCCACGTGGGGATCCTCGCGAACAACGGCGTCCTCTTCGCCGAATCGGCGCAGAAGGGCGCGCACTTCATCGAGCTCTGCTGCAAGCGGCGCATCCCGCTCGTCTTCCTCCAGAACATCACCGGCTTCATGGTCGGGACGGAGTACGAGGCCGGCGGGATCGCGCGCGACGGCGCGAAGCTCGTGATGGCGGTGGCGAACGCGCAGGTGCCGAAGTTCACCGTCGTGACGGGCGGCTCGTTCGGCGCCGGCAACTACGCCATGTGCGGACGCGCATACGAGCCGCGACAGCTGTGGATGTGGCCGAACGCGCGCATCTCCGTCATGGGCGGCGAACAGGCGGCCACCGTCCTCTCGATGGTCGGCGACGTCGACGAGGACGAGATCCGGACGAAATACGAGGCCGAGGGGAACCCGTACTACTCGACCGCGCGGCTCTGGGACGACGGGATCATCGACCCGCACGACACGCGGCGCGTCCTCGCGCTCGGGCTCGCGGCTGCGCGCAACGCGCCGATTCCCGAGACCACCTTCGGCATCTTCCGCATGTGATCGCGCGCCTCGTCATCTGGAATCTGTTCGACTCGAAGACGACGCTCGACGAGCTGCGCGAGCACCTGCCTCTGCTGCCCGAAGGCGACTACTGGATCTCGAACGAGGCGGCTGACCGCTTCGGGGTCGTCTCCTTCGGAGACGTGCTGCCGGATCTCGGCCCGATTCCCGATCTCATCGGCGACGAGCCGGCGGCCGCCGAGGAGTTCGACATTCTCGAGTGAGCCGGCGCTCGTCCTGGCCCGCCGGGCTGGCGGCGGCTGCGCTCTTCGCGTTCTCGTTCTACGTCCTCCAGCACTGGCTCGAGCAGGGCCAGCTCTCCGACGTCGGCGGCTACCAGCAGTGGGGCGAGCTCATGCGGTCG
The DNA here is from genome assembly GCA_963737515.1 of uncultured Actinomycetes bacterium. GTDB lineage: Bacteria > Actinomycetota > Thermoleophilia > Gaiellales > Gaiellaceae > Palsa-739. The sequence goes on from CAVTSV010000002.1 coordinate 75,148, forward strand.
GGACAGGTGCCGTACCGCGACTTCCCGCTCGAGTACCCGCCCGCCGCGATCCCCGCCTTCCTCCTGCCCGCGTACATGAGCTGGAGCTACGCAACGTCGTTCGCGGTGCTCATGGGCGTCTGCGGCGCGGGCTGCATCGCGCTCATCGCGTCCGCGCTGCGGAGCGTCGGCGCCGGGCCTGCCCGGATTTGGGGAGCGCTGCTGCTGTTCGGGGTCTCGCCGATCGCGCTCGGCTCGCTCTTCGACACGCGCTTCGACCTGTGGCCCGCCTTGCTCGCGCTCGCCGGCCTGGCGGCGGCGGTGCGGGAGCGGCCGCTGCTCGCGGGCGCGCTGCTCGGGCTCGGCTTCGCCGCGAAGCTCTGGCCGGTCGTCCTCCTCCCCGTCGTCGCGATCCACCTCTGGCGGCGGCGCAGCGGCTTCGCTGCGTACGCGACGATCGGAGCGTTCCTCGCGGCGGCGGCGGCGTGCTTCCTCCCCTTCGCGATCCTCGCGCCGCACGGACTGTGGTCGAGTCTCTCCGGCCAGCTCGACCGCCCGCTGCAGGTGGAGAGCCTCGGCGCGGCCGTCCTCATGGCGGCCGAGCACCTCGGGATGCGCATGCACATGACCGTGACCTCGCACGGCGCGCAGGCGCTGACCGGGCGCGGCGCCGGGCTGGCCGCAGACCTCGAGACGGTGGCCGAGATCGCGTCCGTGCTCGTCGTCTGGATCGCGTACGCGCGACAGCGCTCCCGCGAGCGCGAGGCGGCGCTCGTCGCGGCCGCAGCGTCGGTCGCGGCAGTCGTCGCGTTCGACAAGGTCCTCTCCCCGCAATACCTCGTCTGGATCGTCCCCTTCGTCGTCCTCGCCCGCGGCACGCGCGGCAGCGTCGCCGCCGTGCTGATGGTCCTCGCGCTCGGCCTGACGCAGACGTGGTTCCCGGGCAACTACTGGAGCCTCGCGGTCGACCACGCGTCGCCGTGGTCGTGGTACCTCCTCGTCCGCGACCTCGCGCTCGTCGCGCTCGCCGGGGTGCTGGCCGGAGTTCAGCCGCGAATGAGATTCCGGAGGAGGAAGAGCACGTTCGCCGGCCGCTCCGCGAGCCTCCGCATCAGATAGCGGTACCAGTCCGGGCCGTACGGCGCCGCGACGAGCACCCCGTAGCCGCGGCGGACGAGCTCGAGCTGGAGCGCGGGCCGGACGCCGTAGAGCATCTGGAACTGGAAGCGCTCCGGCGGGATCTCCCGCTCGCGCGCGAAGGCGATCGCGTGCTCGATCAGCGCCTCGTCGTGGGTGGCGATCGCGGTGAAGCCCTCGCCGGCGAGAGAGCTCTCGAGCAGCCGGACGTACGCGGCGTCGACGTCCGGCTTCTGCGGATAGGCGACCTCCGGCGGCTCGAGGTACGCGCCCTTGACGAGCCGGAGGTTCGGCGCGAGCGGGAGGAGCGCGGCAAGGTCGTCCTCACTGCGGTAGAGGTACGACTGGAGGACGGCTCCGACGTTGGCGTTGCCGTCGTCGCGGAGGCGGCGATAGATGCGGAGCGTCGGCTCGACGCGCGCCGACTCCTCCATGTCGATGCGGACGAAGTTGCTCGTCGACGCTGCGTGCGCGACGAGTGCCGCGACGTTCCGGTGCGCGAGCTCCTCGTCGATCGCGAGGCCGAGGTGCGTGAGCTTGAGCGCGACGTTCGTCCGCAGACCCTCGGCAGCAATGCGGTCGAGCAGCTCGCGATAGGCGGCGACGACGGCAGCGGCTTCCTCCTCCGTCGCGACTCCCTCGCCGAGGAGGGTCGTGTTCGCGAGCAGGCCGCTCTCGTTCAGGCGGCGCAGGACGGGTACCGCGGCGTCGAGGCTTTCCCCGGCGACGAACCGAGCTGCCCCGAGCCGAAAGCCGTACCGCTGGACCAGCCGGCCGAGCCGCGGGCTGTCGGCTGCGGCGAGGAGGACGCGGCGGACCGCGTTCAGCCCCACTCCTCGACGATCCGCTCCACCTCCGCGCCCTCCTCGTCCGTCAGGCCCCGCAGCGGCGTACACACCTCGGGCTCGAGCGGCACGCCACGCAACCTGAGCGCGGTCTTCGAGGCGGCGTGGAACGGGAGACGCTGCAGTGACGCACGCAGTACGCTCGCCCTCTCCTGCGCCTCAGACGTCCGGTCGCGGACGAGCGGGACGACCGCGTCCGGGAAGCTCGCGGCCAGACCGGACACGGCGCCTGCCGCGCCCGCGGCGAGGCCCCGCTCGAGCAGGGCCTCGGCGCCGATGAAGACGTCGAGCCCGTCGACGAGGTACGGCTCGAGGCGCTCCCACGGGCTGTCCGAGACCTTCATCCCCGCGAGGTTCGGAGCGCGCTCGCGGAGCCGCTCGATCACCGCGAGCGGGATCGCATAGCCGCTCCTGGCTTCGAACTCGTAGAGGTAGAACGGCGTCGGCGCGCACACTGCGGCCGCCGCCGTGAAGTGCGCGAGGAGCTCATTCCCGTCGAGCGGGTAGTACGGCGGCGCGATCACCGCGACGGCGTCGACGCCGAGCTCAGCCGCGTGCGCCGCGAGCGCGACCGTGTCCTGCGTCGTCTGCGCGCCGGCGTGCACCGCGACCTGGATCCGGCCGGCGGCGGCGGCGAAGAACGCCTCCGCGATCTCCATCCGCATGGCCGCCGGGAACATCACCCCCTCGCCGGTCGTGCCGAGCGCGAGAAGTCCGTCAACGCCGTGTCCGGCGAGGAAGTCGACGTACGGGCCGACCGCAGCCGTGTCGAGCCGTCCGTCCCGAAGCGGCGTCACGGCAGCAGCAAGGGCGCCCTTCACCATCTCGTCCACTCTAAGCTCCTCGTCGTGGCGCCGAACCTCACGACCGAGCGCGACGGCGACGTCCTCCGCATCACGCTCACGCGGCCCGACCGCCGGAACGCCTTCGACGCAGCGGTCATCTCCGAGCTCGCGCAGGCATTCGTCGACGTCGGACGCGTCCGCGCGGTTGTTCTCGCTGGAGACGGGCCGAGCTTCTCGGCGGGCGCCGACGTCGAGTGGATGCGTTCTTCCGCCGACCTCTCATACGAAGAGAACGTCGCCGACGCAAACGCCCTGCGCGCCATGCTCGACGCGATCGACGCGTGCCCGGCGCCGGTCGTCGCGCGGGTGCAGGGACATGCGCTCGGCGGCGGCGCCGGACTTGTCGCTGCGGCCGACATCGCGATCGCCGCGCCCGACACGGTTTTCTCCTTCTCGGAGGTGAAGCTCGGGATCATCCCCTCGGTCATCTCCCCGTTCGCGCTCGCGAAGATCGGCGCGTCGGCGGCGCGCCGTTACTTCGTCACCGGCGAGCGCTTCGATGCCGCGACCGCGCTGCGGATCGGCTTGGTCCACGAGGTGGCGGACGATCTCGACGCGGCGGTCGAGCGCGTTGTCGGCGAGCTGCTGAGCGCCGGCCCGCTGGCCGCCCGCTGGGCGAAGCGGCTCGTGCGCGAGCGGCCCGACGGCCCTGAGACCGCCCGCTGGATCGCCGAGCGGCGGACGAGCGACGAAGGCCAGGAGGGTCTCCGCGCCTTCCTCGAGAAGCGCCCGCCGAACTGGCGCTAGAGCCCTCCTAGGGCTGGAACTGCTGCGCGAACGACGTCACGGAGTCGACGTCGACCGTGAGCCAGAGCCCGGAGTCGAGCGGCTCGATCAGCTTCGGGCTCTTCCCTCCGGCGACGAGCGCGGAGAGCTGCGCGGCGGTGACGGTCGTGTTGTGCATCTGGCTCTTGCCGACCGTGATCACGGTTCCCTTCGTCGTCGCGGGAAGGACGAAGGTCAAGTTCTGGGTCCCCGCCGGGATCACCCAACGGTCGTCGTCGACACCGGGACACACGAGCGGCGCGCACTGCGTTCCCTGCGAGGCGGCGAAGGCGACGTTCGCCGTGACTCCGACAAGGAAGAACTGCGGCTTCAGCACGAGCAGGTAACGCTTCGCGTCGACCTGTGTGATGGAGACGGGCGTCCCGAAGTAGCGCGCGTTCGCGGTCTGGCTCAGCGGACCGGAGCTCGGCTGCGGCTGTGTGACCGTGACCGTCTCTGTCACCGTTCTCGCTCCGCTCACGGAGGAGCTGGAATGCGCGTGGACGGCGCAACCCGCGAGCGCGAGCGTCGCCACAAGAATCGCTGCGATACGCATCGACGCGACCTTACCGGCAGTCCGCGCAGAGCCCACTGATCTCGACGCGATGAGCGGTGGCGACGAAGCCGTGACGCTTCGCGGCTCTGTTCACCCACCCGTCGAGATCGCAGTTCTCGATCTCGACGACGCGATGGCAGCGCTCGCAGACGAGGTGATGGTGGTGCGCCTCACTGCAGAGGCGGAAGCACTGCTCGCCGCTGTGGTGGGAGAGAACGTCGACGACTCCCGCCGCCTCGAGGAGGGCGAGCGTCCGGTAGACGGTCGCGAGCCCGGTGCGAGAGTCGCGCTCGCGGAGCCGGCTCCAGAGCGCCTGCGCGGTCACGTCGTCACGCTCGCCCGCGAGCTCCTCGAGCACCTCGAGCCGCCGCGGCGTCGCACGGACGCCGTGCCGGTCGAGGAGAGCGGAGAGGTCTTGCCCCGCACTTGACATGTCGCGTATCGTAGCGCCTATGAGATTGAGAACCGTTCTCGTTATCACTGCACTCTGCGTAGCCCTCGCAGGCTGCGGCGGCGGTGGCCAGGCGTCCTCCCACGGGAAACTGCAGGTCGTCGCCGCGGAGAACTTCTGGGGCAGCATCGCCTCCCAGCTCGGCGGCTCGAAAGTGTCGGTGCAGAGCATCATCGTCAACCCGAACACCGACCCCCACTCCTACGAGCCGACCGCGAGCGACGCCCGCACGATGGCCGGCGCGCAGCTCGCGATCGTGAACGGGATCGGCTACGACACGTGGGCGTCGCACCTGCTCGCCGCGAACCCCGTATCGGGCCGGACGACTCTCGACGTCGGGAACCTGCTCGGTCTCGTGGATGGCGACAACCCGCACCAGTGGTACTCGCCGACGAGCGTGCAAAAGGTGATCGGCGCAATCGTCGCCGACTACGACAAGCTCGAGCCGGCTGACAAGGCGTATTTCGCGTCGCAGGAGCACCGCTTCGAAACGGTCTCGCTCGCCACCTACAACCGGTTGCGCGCCGAGATCCGCAGGCGCTTCGCCGGCGTCCCCGTCGGCTACAGCGAGAGCATCTTCCAGCCGCTCGGCCAGTCCCTCGGCCTCAAGCTCCTCACTCCCTACAGCTTCGCCAAGGCGATCGCGGAGGGCACGGAGATCAGCGCCCAGGACAAGGAGACGGTCGACGCGCAGGCGCAGAAGCGGCTGATCAAGGTCTGGGTCTACAACAGCCAGAACGCGACGCCCGGACATCCAGAGCATCAACACGATCTGCCGCTCCAAGCACATCCCGATCGCGACCGTCACCGAGACACTTTCACCCGCGAGCGACAGCTTCGAGCAGTGGCAGGTGGCCGAGCTGCAGGGACTGATCACGGCGCTGCACGCGGCGACCGGAAAGTAGAAGACATGCCCGCCATCGAGCTGGCGGACGTGACGGTCGCACGCGGCGGCCGCGTCGTCTGGAGCGGGGCGAACGTCGACGTCGAACCGGGCGAGTTCGTCGCAGTGCTCGGGCCGAACGCAGCCGGCAAGTCCACGCTGATCGAGTTGCTGCTCGGCCTCCTCCAACCCAGCGCCGGCACCGTCTCCGTGCTCGGCGGAGCCTCCGGGCACCAATGGCAGCGAGATCGGCTACGTGCCACAGCGGCACGCGTTCGACGCGACGACGCGGATCCGCGGCATCGACATCGTCCGTCTCGGCCTCGACGGAACGCGCTTCGGCCTGCCGCTGCCCTGGCGCGGCGGCGGTCGCGCGCAGGTGCAGGAGGCGACTAGAGCTCGTCGGATGCGACCGGGTACGCCGGCCGCGCGATCGGCGAATGCTCCGGCGGCGAGCAGCAGCGGCTCCTGATCGCGCGGGCTCTGATCAGCTCGCCACAACTCCTGCTGCTCGACGAGCCGCTCGACAGCCTCGACCTGCCAAACCAGAGCGCGGTCTCTGCTCTCGTCGACCGGATCCGGCGCGAGCGTGACGTGACGGTGCTGCTCGTGGCCCACGACGTCAACCCGCTGCTGCCGTACCTCGACCGCGTCATCTACGTCGCCGGCGGCCGCGTCCTCGCCGGCCCTCCGGAGCAGGTGATCACGAACGAGACGTTGAGCTGCTCTCTACCGGACGCCGATCGAGGTGCTGCGCACGTCCGACGGCCGGCTCGTCGTCGTCGGGCTCCCGGAGGCTCCCGCGCACCACACCGACCGGCACGCGCATCCGTGAGCCTCTTCGCCTACCCGTTCATGGTCCACGCGCTCGAGGCGGGGACGATCGTCGCCGTGATGGCGGCGGTCACCGGCTGGTTCGTGGTGCTCCGCCGGCAGACGTTTGCCGGGCATGCGCTCTCGGTGATGTCGTTCCCCGGAGCGAGCGGCGCGGCGCTCGCCGGGCTCCCTCTGCCGCTCGGCTACTTCGCCGCCTGCACGGTCGCCGCCGTCGCCATCGCCGCCGGCTCGCGCACAGAGCAGCGACGCAACTTCGCGCAGGAGTCGGCGGTGATCGGTTCGGTGCAGGTCGTCGGCTTCGCGCTCGGCTTTCTCTTCCTCAGCCTCTACGGGGGCGTCCTCGAAGACCTCGAGTCGCTGCTGTTCGGCTCCTTCCTCGGCATCACGGCGACGCAGGTGACCGTCCTGCTCGCGATCGCCGTCGCGACGCTCGCCTTTTTCGCGGTCGCAGGCCGCCCGCTGCTCTTCAGCTCGATCGACGACCTCGTCGCCCGCGCCGGAGGCGTGCCGGTGCGCGCGCTCGAGGTCGCCTTCCTGCTCGTGCTCGGGCTCGCCGTCGCGGCGACGGCGCAGATCACCGGCGTCCTGCTCGTGTTCGCGCTGCTCGTCGCGCCGGCCGCCGCCGCGCAACAGCTCACGGCGAGGATCGGCCTCGGCATCGCGCTGAGCGTCGGGATCGGGCTCCTCGTAACGTGGATCGGTCTCGCGCTTTCGTACTACACGAACTACTCCGTCGGCTTCTACGTCACCTCGCTCGCCTTCGCCGTCTATCTCGTCGCGCGCCTGTCGCGCGTCCTCATGCCCGCCTAGTGCTCTCGCAGGACTTCATCCGGCTTGCACTCCTGGCGGGAACGCCGATCGCGCTCGCGAGCGGAGCGATCGGCTATTTCGTCGTCCTCCGTAGCCAGGTCTTCGCCGGCGACACGCTCAGCCACGTCTCCTTCACCGGCGCCCTCGCAGCGGCGGCGGCGGGCGTCGATCTTCGCTTCGGCCTGTTCGTCGCGACAGTCGTCGTCGCACTCCTCCTCGCCCTCTTCGGTGACCGGGCGGCGAGCGACGATGTCGCGATCGGGACCACGCTTGCCTGGGTGCTCGGCCTCGGCGCGTTCTTCCTCGATCTCTTCAACCGTTCGAGTCGCGGCGGGAACGGCATCGTCGCCGCCCGCACCCTGTTCGGCTCGATCTTCGGACTGAGCGGTGACCAGGCGCGGCTGGCCGCCGTGATCGGCGTCGCGATCTTCGCGATCATGCTGGCGATCGCCCGGCCGCTGCTCAGCGCCACGATCGACTCCAAGGCGGCCGCCGCCCAAGGGCTGCCGGTGGCCGCGCTCGGAGCTGGATTCCTCGTGCTCGTCGGTGTCGACGCAGCCGAGGCGACGCAGGTCGTCGGCGCGTTGCTCATGCTCGGGCTGATCGCCATGCCAGCCGGTGCCGCCGCGCGACTCACGGCGAGTCCCTACCTCGGGCTCACGCTCTCCAGCATGCTCGGCGTGGCTTCGCTCTGGCTCGGGGTCGTCCTCGCCTACGTGATCCCGTCGCTCCCACCCAGCAGCGCCATCATCGGAGTCGCAGGCGGCATCTACGTCCTCTCCTTCGCCGTTACCGCCTGGGCCAAGATGTCCGGCCGGACCGACGAATGGGCGACACAAGCACAGACATAGACTCCGCCTCCATGCGCCGAGTGCTCGTTGCGAACCGGGGAGAGATCGCGCTGCGCGTCGTCCGGGCTTGCCGCGCGGAGGGGCTGGAAACGGTCGCCGTCGCCGCGCCCGACGACCGCGGCGCGCTTCACGCGGAGTCGGCGGACACCGTCGTCGAGATCTCGTCGTACCTCGACGCCGCCGAGCACGTGCGTGCCGCGCGCGAGTCCGGCGCCGACGCCGTCCATCCCGGCTACGGCTTCCTCTCCGAGAGCGCCGAGTTCGCCGACGCGGCGCTCGACGCGGGGCTGACGTGGATCGGCCCGCCGCCCGCGGCGCTTCGCGCCGGCGGCGACAAGCTCGCGGCCAAGGAGACGGCCCGGTCGGCCGGCGTCCCCGTCCTCCCGAGCGGTACGCCCGAGGAGATCGGCTTCCCGCTCCTCGTGAAGGCGGCGGCGGGAGGAGGCGGACGCGGGATGCGCGTCGTGCGCACCGAGGCCGAACTCGGCGATGCGCTCGAAGCCGCCCGCCGCGAGGCAGGCGCCGCGTTCGGCGACGACACCGTCTTCTGCGAGCGCTACCTCGAGCGGCCGCGCCACGTCGAGATCCAACTCCTCGCCGACGGCCACGGCACCGTCATCGCGCTCGGCGAACGCGACTGCTCCATCCAGCGCCGGCATCAGAAGGTGCTCGAGGAGTCACCCTCCCCCGCGCTCGACGCCGCGCTGCGCGAACGGATGAGTGACGCGGCCGTCGCGTTCGCGCGCGCGATCGGGTACGAGAGCGCCGGCACCGCGGAGTTCGTCCTCGCCGGACGCGACTTCTTCTTCCTCGAGCTGAACGCGAGGATCCAGGTCGAGCATCCGGTGACCGAGCTCGTGACGGGCGTCGACATCGTTCGCGAGCAGCTGCGGATCGCGGCCGGAGAATCGCTGTCCGAGGTCGCGACGACGGCGCGCCTCCACGGGCACTCGGTCGAGGTGCGGCTTTACGCGGAGGATCCGCGCACCTTCCTCCCGCAGGCGGGACGGCTGGAACGGCTGCAGCTCCCGGAAGGGATCCGCGTCGATTCCGGAGTGCGCGAGGGCGACGAAATCGGCACCGCGTACGATCCGATGATCGCGAAGCTCATCGCCGCCGGCGACACGCGGGAAGAAGCGTTCGAGCGACTCGCCGCCGCGCTGCGCGAGACCGAGGTTCGCGGCGTGACGACGAACCTCCCGTTCCTGCGCTGGCTCGTCGGCCATCCGCTCGTCCACGCCGGACGTGTCACGACCGCGTTCCTCAGCGAGAACCTGCCGCTCTCGGAGCGGCCGGCGAGCGCTCCCGCAGCCGTGTGGAGCGAGCCGTGGCGCCTCAACCTCCCCGCTCCGCCGTCCCGACCGGCCCCGGATGTCGATACGACCGCCGGCAGTCACGGCACCGGAGGCAAGGAGCAGTCGTCGGTCACTGCGCCGATGCCGGGCACCGTGATCCGCGTCCTCGTAGAGCCGGGCGCCGAGGTCGCGGCACGGCAGCCGCTCGTCGTGCTCGAGGCGATGAAGATGGAGACGCCGCTCGTCTCGCCCTACGCGGCGACGGTGCTCGCCGTCCACGTAAGCGAGGGAGACCGCGTCGCCGGCGGCGACGTGCTTGTCGAGTTGGACGAATGAACGTCGAGCGTCTCGACGACGCGGCGGCCTTCCTCGCCGAGGCGGAGCCGCTGCTGCTCGCCGACGAGGCGCGCCACAACCTCCTCCTCGGGATCGCGGGCTCGATCCGTAACGGTCTGTACGAGGAGTACGGGCTCTGGCTCGTCCGCGACGGGGGCCGTGCCGTCGCGGCGGCTCTGCGCACGCCGCCGTACAACCTCGTTCTAGCCCGCCCGGAGTCGCCGGAGGCGCTCGCCGCCCTGGCCGGCGCCGTCGCAGGCGAGAACCTGCCCGGAGTGGTCGGAGCGATTCCCGAGTCGGAGGTGTTCGCAGAGCTCTGGGCCGCGAGCACCGGAGACACGCCGCGGCTCGGCATGCGCCAGGGCGTCTACGCGCTCGAGACCGTCCAGCCGCTCCCGCCTGCTCAGGGCGAGGCTCGCGTCGCGACCGTGGACGACCGTGCCCTCGTCCTCCGCTGGTGGCTCGCCTTCGCCGACGAGGTGCTCCACGAGGGAGGGCCGGGCCGCGAAAGCGCGGGCGCGATGGTCGACAACCGCCTCTCCTCCACCAGCGCGGGAGTCCTGCTCTGGGAGGACGGCGGCGAGCCGGTCTCGCTTGCCGGCTGGGGCGGGCGGACACCGAACGGCATCCGCGTAGGCCCTGTCTACACACCGCCCGAGCTGCGCGGCCACGGCTACGCGACTGCGGTCACGGCGGATCTCTCGCGGCGGCTGCTCGAGAGCGGCCGCCGCTTCTGCTTCCTCTACACCGACCTCGCGAACCCGACCTCGAACGCGATCTACGAACGGATCGGCTACCGCCGCGTCTGCGAGTCGGCGGAGATCTTGTTCAGCTAGCAGAGCTGACGTTTCCTAGCTGGGAAAGAGCTTCTGGAGCTTCATGGCGGCGCCCATGTCGCCCTTGAGCTTCAGCTTGCCGGTCATGTAGGCGCTCGTCGGGTTCTGCTCCCCGGCGACGATCTTCTCGAAGACCTCCTGCGAGGTGCTGATCGTGCAGTCGGCGCCCTCGGCCATGCCGTCCTCGACGGCGACGTTGCCCTCGGTGACCTTGACGGTCCACTGCCCCGCGCCCTCGATGTCGAAGGCGTAGGAGTTGTTCATCCCCGCCGTCTGGCTCGTGTCGGCCTGGGCTGCCAGGCCGTCGAAGAACTCTTGCGTTGTCTGTGCCACTGTCGCTCCTTCTCGGGTTGCGGGGCGAGTCTATGCCTCGCCCGGCTAGCATCGCCGACGATGACGGAGGTGGGATTTGCGCATCCGGAGGAGGCCGACGCGGACGCGCTCGCGCGGCTCGTCGCCCAGCCGTTGGACGGGAAGCTCGACGGCCGCCTCGCGCGGCTCGGCGAGACCGGCGAGCTGCGGGGCGAGCGAGGCGAGGCGATTCTCCTCCACCTCGACGGCGCGGCGCGCACGCCGCGACTCGCCGCGGTTGGAGTCGGCAAGCGGGACGAGGTCGACGCGGACGCGCTCCGGACAGCGGGCGGAGCGGCGGCCCAGGCTCTCGCCCGGGTCGGCGGCACACTCGTCTGGCTGCTCGACGATTCGCTGCCCGTGCCGCTGCCCGCGCAGGCGGCGGCGCTCGTCGAGGGCACGATCCTCGCCGCATACTCGCCCGGGCGCTGGAAGTCGAAGCAGGAGACGCATCCGTTCGAGCAGATCGTGATCGGCGCCGAGGAGACGCCCGAGCTGCGCGCGGCGGTCGAGCGAGCGGCGGTCGTCGCGGACCGCGCGAACCGCGCGCGCGACCTCGCGAACGAACCACCCAACGAGCTGACACCGGCGACGCTCGCCGACCGCGCAGCGGCACTCGCCGCCGAGCACGAGCACCTGACCGCGGAGGCACTCGGCCCCGACGAGATGCGAGAGCTCGGCATGGGCTCCCTTCTCGCGGTCGGGCAGGGCAGCAGAAACGAGCCGCGCCTCATCGTCCTCCGCTACGAGCCGCCGTCGCCGACGCACGGCGACGTGCTCTTCGGCATCGTCGGCAAGTCGATCACGTTCGACACGGGCGGGATCTCGCTCAAGGCCGGGCCCGGGATGCAGAACATGAAGGGCGACATGGCCGGCGGCGCGGGAGCGCTGCACGGGTTAGGCGCGCTTGCCGCGCTCAGCGCACCGGTGCGCGCGATCGCCGTCCTCGCGGCGGCGGAGAACATGCCCGGCGGCGGCGCGTTCCGGCCCGGCGACATCCTCCGTGCGGCGAACGGCAAGACGATCGAGGTGGTCAACACCGACGCGGAGGGCCGCCTCGTCCTCGCCGATGCGCTCTGGTACGCGAGGCGCGAGAGAGCGACGCACGTTCTCGATCTCGCGACGCTCACGGGCGCGATGGAGCTCGCGCTCGGCGACTTCTACGCCGGTGTCTTCGCCAACGACGACGCGTGGCTCGGGAAGATCGTCGAGGCCGGCGAGGCGAGCGGCGACCACGTCTGGCCGTTCCCGCTCCATCCCCGCTATCGCCGCTACATCGACTCGACGTTCGCGGACATGAAGAACGGCTCGACGCTGCGCCAGGGCTCGCCGGTGCTCGCGGCCGAGTTCCTGCAGGAGTTCGCCGGCGACGGCCCGTGGGCGCACGTCGACATGGCCGGCCCGGGCTTCCTCGAGCGGAGCCGCGGCGACTATCTCCACCAGCCCGGCGGCACCGGCTACGGCGTCCGGCTCGTCGCCGAGCTCGGCAGGATCCTCGGTTGAACTTCGGCCTGACCGACGAGCAGGAGCTGATCCGGCGCACCGTCCGCGAGTTCGCGGACTCGAGGGTCGCGCCCGTCGCCGAGGAGCTCGATCGCGAGGCGCGCTTCCCCTACGAGCTCGTCGGCGAGCTCGCGGAGCTCGGACTGATGGGGCTGCCGATCCCGGAGGAGTACGGCGGCGCCGGCGGCGACACGGTCTCGTACGCAATCGCCGTGGAGGAGCTGACGCGGGTGGACTCGTCGGTGGCGATCACCGTCGCGGCGCACACGTCGCTCGGGACGATGCCGATCCTCCTCTTCGGCAACGAGGAGCAGAAGCGCGAGTGGCTACCGAAGCTCGCGTCGGGAGAAGGACTCGCGGCGTTCGGGCTGACCGAGCCCGACGCCGGCTCCGACGCCGGGGCCACGCGCACGAAGGCTTCGCTGATCGACGGCGAGTGGGTGATCGACGGCTCGAAGATCTTCATCACGAACGCGGGCACCGACATCAGCGCCTGCGTGTCGATCACCGCGGTCACCGGCGAGAACGAGATCTCGAACCTCATCGTCCCGAACGGCACGCCGGGCTACGAGATCTCCGCGCCGATGAAGAAGCTCGGCTGGCACGCATCCGACACACGCGAGCTCTCGTTCCGCGACTGCAAGGTGCCGGAGGGGAACCTGCTCGGCGAGCGCGGCCGTGGCTTCCAGCAGTTCATGGAGATCCTCAACGGCGGCCGGATCTCGGTCGCGGCGATGGGCGTCGGCTTGGCGCAGGGCGCGTACGAGCTCGCACTCACCTATGCGAAAGAGCGGCAGCAGTTCGGCAAGCCGATCGCAGAGTTCCAGGCGATCCAGTTCCAGCTCGCCGACATGACGACCGAGATCGACGCCGGCCGCCAGCTCGTCTACCGCGCCGCGTGGCTCAAGGATCAGGGCCGCGACTACGCACTCGCCGCGGCGCAGGCGAAGCTCTATACCGGAATCCTCTCGAACAGGGTCGTCAACTCCGCCCTCCAGATCCACGGCGGCTACGGCTTCATGGAAGAGTTCGCGATCTCGCGCCTCTACCGCGACCAGAAGATCCTCGAGATCGGCGAGGGGACGAACGAGGTGCAGCGGATGGTGATCGCGCGGCACCTCGGCCTTTAGCTCACGAAGCTGACGCTTCGCTCGCTGCATGAGGAACTCCGGCGCGGAAGAGCGCGGTCTTCCGCGCCTTCGTACTGAGGCCTCGTTGCCCGCCGCGGCGGACGCCTTCGGCGCGCGCCGGGGAGCGGGAGAGCCTGCGGCCACGTCCCGCTTCGCGGAGCCTTAGCCTCCGGCCTTCGGTCTCTCCGCGGCACAATCTTGCAGTGATCCCGGTCGTCTTCGCCGCTGTCGCGGCGCTGCTTTTCGTCCAGGCCGTCGTGCGCCTCCGGCGCCGCGGCCGCGCCGACCTCGCCGGCTGGGATCGGATCGCCCTCTTCGCGCTCGGCCTCGGCATCACGCTCTTCGCCCTCGTCGGGCCGCTCGACAATCTCGCAGACAACAAACTCCTCTCCGCCCATATGGCCCAGCACGTCCTGATCGGGGATCTGGGGCCAGCGCTGATGATCGTTGCGCTGCGCGGGCCGCTGCTCGTCTTCCTCCTCCCCGCGCCCGTGCTCGGGCCGCTCGCGCGCAACGCCCGGGTGCGGAGCGTCCTCAGCACGCTGCTGCGGCCGCGCATCGCCTTTGCGCTCTGGGCGGCGAACCTCGCGGTGTGGCACGTCCCCTATCTCTATGACGCGGCGCTCGAGCACCAGAACCTGCACGACTTCGAGCACCTCTGCTGGACGGTGTGCGGGATCCTCATCTGGACGCTGCTCGTCGATCCGGGCTCACACCGCCGGCTGTCGGTCGCGGGACGCGTCGCGCTCGCCGCGACGATGTTCGCGGCGGGACAGATCCTCACCGACGTGCTCGTCTTCTCCTTCACGCCGCTCTACCCGTACTACCAGGGCGCCTACGGTCTGTCGGCGCTTGCCGACCAGCAGATCTCCGGGCTCGTGATGATGGTCGAGCAACTGCTGACCCTCGGCGTGTGCGTCGCATTGCTGTTGAAGCCACGCTGGCGCCCGTACATCCGGTTCGCAGCCGCATGAGCCCGACGGACTTCGGCTTCGAGCCGCTCTTCCTAGCGCTCGCGGTTGCGGCGGGCGCGCTCTACTGGCGGGCTGCCCGCAACGACCGGCCGCCGCGCTGGCGTCTCGTCGCGTTCTCGTCCGGCCTCTTCCTCATCGCCGCCTCGCTCAACTCGCCGCTCGAGACCATCGCGGCGCACTACCTCCTGCTCATGCACCTCCTCCAGAACGGGCTCATCGCCGACGTCGCGCCACTGCTCGTGATGCTCGGACTGACGCCGGGGATGCGGGACACGCTGGCGCGGCGCGGCCTCGGCCGGCTGCGCTCGCGCTGGATTCTCCCCGTCTGGCTCGCTGCCTGGTACCTCACCCACCTCGCCCCGTTCTACGACTGGGCGCTCCGCACCGGCTGGGGACTGAACATCGAGCATGGGATTCTCATCACGGTCGGCCTCCTCTTCTGGTGGCCGATCGTCAGCGGCCGCCTGACGCCCCCGACCGGGCTCGCGTACCTCGCCGCAGGGTTCGTCGGCTCGACGTTCCTCGGGCTCGCGTACATCTTCTCCAGCCGTCCGTTCTACGCGTACTACGAGCACGCGCCGCGACTCTGGGGCCTGTCGCCGGCGCGCGACCAGAACCTCGGCGGGATCCTCATGAACGGGGAGCAGACGCTCGTGTTCCTGCTCGCGATCGGCTGGTTCGTCATGCGCCTGCTCGACGAGGAGGACAGTCGCGAGACTCCCGTCGGTGGGCACTGGTAGCGTCGCTCCGTGCTGTTCAAGCAGTTCCTGGACGACGATCTGGGCTGCGCCTCGTACCTCGTCGGTGACGAGCGGGCGGGCGTTGCCGCCGTCGTCGACCCGCCGTACGCGATCGAGCCGATCCTCGAGGAGGCGGCGCGGCGCGGCGTCTCCCTCGTCTGCGTCCTCGAGACGCACACACACGCCGACCACGTTTCCGGCCATGGCCGGCTCGCGCTGGAGACCGGCGTTCCCGTGCGCGTGCACTCCCTCGCGGGCGCGAGCTTCGAGCACGAGCCGCTCGAGGACGGGACAGAGATCGAGGTGGGAGCCGTCGTCGTCCACGCGATCCACACGCCGGGCCATCGCCCTGAGCACTGCTGCTTCGCCGTGATCGACCGCTCCCGCGGCGACGAGCCGTGGCTCGTGCTGACCGGCGACTGTCTCTTCGTGGGAGACGCGGGCCGCCCGGACCTCGCGGTCGAGGCGCAGGAGGGAGCGGAAGGGCAGTTCCACAGTTTGCGCCGCCTCGCCGAGCTCGGAGACGGCGTCGAGGTCTATCCCGGCCATGTCGCCGGCTCGCTCTGCGGCGCCGCGATGAGCTCCAAGGCGTCGACGACCATCGGCTTCGAGCGCCGCTTCAACCGCCGACTCCAGGGAGAACTCGCCGACTTCATAGCCGGCGCGCTCGGTGCGCAGCCGCCACGCCCGCCGAACATGGAGCGGATCGTCGAGCTCAATCGCGGCTCGTTCCTCGCGGCGCAGCCGGCGGTAGGGCGGATCGACGCGGTGCCCGACGGCGCGATCGTCCTCGACGTCCGCCCGACGGCAGCGTTCGCAGCCGGCCACCGCCCCGGCGCCGTCGGGATCCCGCTCTCCGGCTCGAGCTTCGCAACGAAGTGCGCGTTCGTCCTGCCGGACCGCGTAGTTGTCCTCCACGCGAGCGACGAGACGGAGGCCGGCCGGGCGGCGCGCTCGCTCCACGCGGTCGCGATCTTCGACCTCCCGGGCTGGCAGGAGGGCGGCGGGGACGAGCGCCTTGCACCCGTCTCGCTCGACGAGCTCGAGCAGTTGCTCGCGAACGACTCCGTCGAGTTGCTCGACGTGCGCGAGGCGGACGAGCGCGACGAGGGGCACATCCCCGGCTCGCGCCACCTGCCGTACCGGACGGCGCGCGCCGCAGCCGAGGCGGGACTGTTGGACGGACGCCCGGTCGTGACGATCTGCGAGTCAGGCCCGCGCGCCGCGATCGCCGCGAGCGTCCTGCAGGCAGCCGGCGTGGACGCGCGCCCGGTGCTCGACGGCGGCATCGCGAACTGGCAGGCGCACGGCGGCGAACTGTCCGGCTTCCGGCGCTGCGGCAGCTAGCGCGGCCCTTCCGCAGCCGGGTAGCGGCTTTCACCGATGTCGACGAGCCGGCCTGCGGCTTGGCTTTGAGCATGTTGGAGCGCACGAGAGTCGCCGGCCTCGTCGTCGCAGTCGCCGCGCTGCACGCGGTCGCCTGGGGACTGTTCGCCGTCTACGCGCCGGGCGACACGAAGCTCGCCGGTCTGGGGCTCCTCGCCT
Organism: uncultured Actinomycetes bacterium; assembly: GCA_963737515.1. Taxonomy (GTDB): domain Bacteria; phylum Actinomycetota; class Thermoleophilia; order Gaiellales; family Gaiellaceae; genus Palsa-739. Next base: position 91,817 of record CAVTSV010000002.1, read on the forward strand.
ACGCGCTCGGCCTCCGGCATGCGTTCGACGTCGACCATCTTGCGGCGATCGACAACGCGACGCGCAACCTCGTGGCCCGCGGCCGCAGCTCGGCCGGCGTGGGCTTCTTCTTCTCGCTCGGCCACTCGGCGGTCGTCGTTGGGCTCGTCACCGCGATCGTCGCGTTCGGTTTCCACGCCGCGTCACTCGGCAAGTTCGGAGGGGGCGTCGGAGTGGGCGTCTCCGCCGGCTTTCTCCTCCTGATCGGACTCCTCAACCTCGGAGTCCTCCTCGACCGCAGCGGCAAGTCCAGCGCCGGCCCGCTCACCCGCCTCGGCCTCGGACGCCTCTTCCGGCTCGTCGGCCGCTCGTGGCACGCCCTCCCGATCGGCGCGCTCTTCGCGCTCGGCTTCGACACGGCCGGCGAGATCGCGCTCCTCGCGCTCGCTGCCGGCGCGGCCGGCGGCCTGCCACTCCTCGGAGCGCTCGCGCTGCCGCTCCTCTTCACTGCGGGAATGGTGCTGCTGGACACGGCGGACGGCATCCTCATGTCCGCCGCGTACGGCTGGGCGACGACGAATCCCGCCCGGCGCCTGCGCACCAACACGGTGCTGACGTCGCTTTCGGTGACCATCGCCTTCGCCGTCGGCGTCTACGAGACCACCCGCATCGGCTCGCCGGCCATCCTCTACGGGATGCTCGGACTCCTCACTGCCGGCGCCATCGTCGTCGTCAGTCGAGCCGCTCGACCGGGTATCCCCAGTCGCCCAGCTTTCCGACCAGCTCGTCGCAGTGCGCCGGATCGCGCGTGAGCAGCGTGAGCGCAACTCCGGTGTAACCGATTGGGAGCCCGGTCGACTCCCGCTGGTGCTCCACTTCGACGACGTTGACGTGCTCGGCGCCAAGGAGGTCGAGGAGTTTCGCCAGCTCGCCCGGGTGGTCGGGGAAGCGCGTGCGTAGGACGAGATAGCGGCCGCTCAGGGCGAGCCCGCGCCGCATCACCTGCACCATGAGCGACGCGTCGATGTTGCCGCCGGAGAGGAGCGCGAGCGCCGGCCCCGAGCCGCCGACCAGGCCGGCGAGGATTGCCGCGATGCTCACGGCGCCTGCCCCTTCGACGACGAACTTCGTCCGTTCGGCGAGAAGCACCATCGCCTCTGCGATCTGCTCGTCCTCGACGTGGACGATGTCGTCGAGCGTCTTGCCGAGGATTCCCATCGTCAGCTCGCCCGGCTTCTTGACCGCGATGCCGTCGGCGATCGTGAAGCCCGAGCCGCCCGGTCGCGTCCCGGCCGCCTGCACACCGACGATCCGCACGCCTGGCCGCACGGCCCGCAGCGCGAGCGAGATCCCCGACGCCAGCCCGCCGCCGCCAATGGGGACGACGACCACGTCGAGATCGTCGGCCTGCTCGGCGATCTCGAGCCCGATCGTGCCCTGGCCGGAGATGACAAGCGGATCCTCGAAGGGGTGGACGAACGTGTGGCCCGTCCGCTCGACGTAGTCGCGCGCCGCGGCGATCGACTCCTCGATCGCGTGCCCCGTCAGCTCGACCTCTGCGCCGTAACTGCGCGTCGCGTCGACCTTCGCCATCGGCGAGTCCTGCGGCATGAAGACGCGCGCCGGTGCGCCGAGCTCCCGCGCCGCCCAGGCGACCGCCTGGCCGTGATTACCCGCGCTCGCCGCGACAACGCCCGCCGCGCGTACGTCCGGCTCGAGGGAGGAGAGCTTCGTGTAGGCGCCGCGAACCTTGAAGGAGCCCGTCCGCTGCAGGTTCTCCGCCTTCAAGAACACGGGACGTCCGGCCAGCCGCGAGAACGTCTCCGTCGGATAGAGCGGCGTGACCCGTGCGACGCCCGCGATCACCTCACGGGCGCGCTCGATCTCAGGAAGTCCGGGTGCCGTTGCCGTCGCCATCGTCGATTCGGAAGACCTTCTCGAGTATCTCTCGCACAGCGGTGAGTGGGTCGAGCTCACGGGCCTGAACCTCGGCGAGGAGCCGCAGGAGCTCGGGGTCGTTTCCGACCGCGCGCTCGAGATGACGGCCGGCGCGGCTCGCCGCGACCGCGAATACCTCCCGCGCGAGGTTCGCCCGCCGCCGCTCCTCGAGCTGGCCGCTCTCCGTGAGGAAGGCGCGATGCTCCTCGACCTTCTCCCAGAGCTCGGGCACGTGCTCGCCGCGAACAGCCTCGGTCAGAACGATCGGCGGACGCCATTCCCGATCGTGGTCGAGGGCGAGGATCGACCGCACCTCGTTGAGCATCGTCTTCGCGGCGGGATGATCCATCTTGTTGATCGCGATCACGTCGGGGATTTCCATGATCCCCGCCTTCAACGCCTGCACCGCATCGCCGGAGCCGGGCATGAGAACGAGGAGGACGGTGTCGGCGATCCCGATCACCTCGACCTCGCTCTGGCCCGCGCCGACCGTCTCGAGGAAGACGAGATCCTTTCCCGCCGCGTCGAGCACCAGCAGCGCCTGCAGCGTCGCCTCGGCGAGCCCGCCGAGGTGGCCGCGCGTCCCCATCGAACGGATGAAGACGTCAGGGTCGAGGAAGTGGTCGCTGAGGCGGATTCGGTCGCCGAGCAGCGCGCCGTGCGAGAACGGGCTCGACGGATCGACGGAGACAACGCCGACGGAGCTGCCGCGCTCACGTACGTGGCGAATCAGCGCAGACGCAAGGCTCGACTTCCCCACGCCGGGCGGGCCGGTGATCCCGACGGAGTAGGCGGAGCCGGTCTGCGGATAGACGTCGGCGACTACTCCGTACGCGAGAGGGTCGCCGTCCTCCACGAGCGAGATCGTGCGCGCGAGCGCACGACGGTCACCGCTGCGAATGCCCGCGGCGAGATCCTCCCGAGTCCAGTCGCGGCGGCCTGCCACCGCGCCAATCTAGTTGGCGGTTGCGACGGCAGCGGGCGCGAGTTCCGCCTCCGCGGCCGTCTCGCCGCCAAGCCGCCGGGCGATCGCCCACCCGGCCACCGACGCGATAAGAACCGTCCCGCCGGCGCCAATCCACAGCCAGCGCGGTCCCGGACTGCGAACGAATAGCCCACCAAGGACCTCGCCGACTCCGACGAGGGAGAACGTCAGGCTCATGACAAGGGTGAGTGCACGGCCGCGCATGACGTCGAACGTCCCGCGCTGCACGAGCAGTGCATTGCACGCGACCGCTGCGCCGTTGCCACATCCGAGAACGACGCAGCACGCCGCCGCTACCCAGATGTCGGGGCTGGCGCCGGCGGCGACAAAGCCGAGAGCCAGCAGCGCCAGGCTGGCTCCATAGACCGTGGCAACGCCGTGGCGCTCGAGCAGCGGCGCGCTCGTGAAGCTCCCGATCACGAGGCCGGCACCGATCGAGCCGTAGATCAGCCCGTAGCCGAAGTCACCCGCCGAAAACGTGTTCTTCGCAAGGAAGACCGCGGACACATTCGTCCCACCGGCTGCCAGAGACTCGATGCCCCACGCGATGAGCACCGCGCGCATCGAGCGCGAACGGAGCGCTGCGCCGAAACCGTCGGCGAGGTCGCGCCAATGCCCGCGCGAGAGTGCGCGCTCGCTCTGCAGCAGGCGCGGGGAGATCCTGACTATCAGCAGGATCGAGACGACGAACGAGGCGGCATTGATCCCGTACGACGCGGACGGCCCCGCCGCTGCGGTGAGGAGGCCGCCCACCACAGGGCCGACCATCCAGCTGAGGTTCTCGACCGTCTGGAGAAGTCCATTCGCCTGCGGGAGAAGCTCTTCGTCGACGAGGTTCGGCACGCCCGCATAGACCGCCGGCCGGAAGAAACCTGTGGCAAGCCCGGCGACGAAGGCGAGCCCGACGACAGCTCCCGCGCTCGGCGCGAACGGTAGCGCGACGAAGACCACGACACGGAGGGCGTCGGCCGCGATCATCAGCGCGCGCCGCTGAAGCCGATCGAGGAGCGGGCCGAAGAACAGGCCTACGACCACCGTCGGCAGGAACTCGACGACGAGCACGGCACTGACCCAGAGCCCCGTGTGCGGCGAGGCTTTCGTCCGGTTCGCCACGTCGATCGCCAGCGCGACGGCGGCCATGAGCGTCCCCACACTCGAGCCGAGCGTGGCGAGGAAGAGATTCCGGAACCCCGGCAGCCGCAGCGGGGCGAACTGAGCAGACGAAAGCCTCACGCGAGTGCGCCCGAACGTACCACCCGAGTCCGCCGGTTACGAGACGCCAGAAAGGACGTGTCCGAGAGCGACAGCGAAGAACTCGTTCTCCTCCGGCATGCCGACGCTGACGCGAATCGCCTCCGGCGCGCCGAAGCCGTCGAGCGGCCGGACGATTACGCCCTCCAGCTGCAGTTGCTCGAAGAGCGCGCGCCCGCCGCCGACGTCTGCGAAGAGGAAGTTGCCGAGCGCCGGCTCGACCGGTTCCAGGCCGTGCTCCCGGAGGATCGCGCCGAGCCGCTCGCGGCCCGTCGCGTTGAGCGCGCGCCGGCGGGCGATCTCCTCCGCCTCGTCGAGGCTCGCCAGGGCTGCCGCCTGCGCCTGCGCGGTCACGTCGAACGCGCGGCGCACCTTGCTCGTCGCGGTGACGACGTCGGCCGGGGCGACCGCCCAGCCGACCCGCACTCCCGCGAGCCCGTAGATCTTGGAGAACGTCCGCAGCACCGCGAGCCGCCGCCCTTCCCGGAACAGCTCGATCGCGTCCGCGTAGTCCGGGTCGTCGATGTATTCGAAGTACGCCTGGTCGACGACGCAGAGGACGTGCCCGGGGAGGTGGTCGAGGAACGAGACGAGCTCCTCCCGCCCGTTCGCCGTTCCCGTCGGGTTGTTCGGATGGCAGACGTAGACGAGCTTCGTGCGGGGGCCGATCGCTTCGAGCATCGCGTCGAGGTCGTAGGTGTGGTCGCGGAGCGGAACGCGCCGCGCCTCGGCGCCGAGCTTCGCTGCGTCGAGGACGTAGCTCGGGAAGGACGGCCAGCCGCAGACGATGTCGTCGCCGGGATCGAGCGTCGCCTGCGAGAGGAGGTCGATGATCCCGTCGGCGCCCGCTCCGACGATCAGCTCCTCGAACTTCACCCCGGCCCGCTCGGCCAGCGCCGCCCGCAGCGACCACACGCCGCCGTCCGGGTAGCGATTCAGACCCTCCGCCCCGCGCTCCATCGCCTCGAGCGCGGCAGGGAACGGCGGGAACGGGCCTTCGTTCGACGCGAGCTTGACCACGCGCTCGAGCCCGAGCTCACGCTGCACGGCCTCGACGGGCTTGCCCGGCTCGTACGGGACGAGATCGGCGATCGACGCCCGGAAGAGGCTCAAGTCAGATCTTCTTCCGGCCGAACGGCAGCTTCCGGCTCAGCTTCTTCGCCTGCTTGCGCGCAAGAACCTTCCCGATCTTCAGTGCGAGCCAGCCGACGATCGCGTTGCGTCTGTTGACAATGGCCACGGAAACGAGGCTATCGAATGGCGCAGGGAAGAGCCGCCCTGCGGGTGGCAGCTCTTCCGGAAAGGCAGTCCCGGGTCGTCCGCGGGCGGCGACTCGACTCGAGACTGGGACGAAGATGTCCGCGCGCAGTGTCCCCGCGCGAAGCCCGGCCCGAGGGCCTCCGGAGCCTGGCTTTACCGAACGTTTACGCCGGCGTTTTCGCGCGCGGCTTGCGGTTCGGGATATGGATAGCCCGACCCAGAGCGACCAACCCGGCTTCCTTGATCGCCTCGGACAGGGTCGGATGGGGCGCGATGCCGTCGGCGACCGTCTCCACCGTCGCCTCCGCGTCGAGCGCGACGACTCCGGCTTCGATCATGTCGGTGACGTGCGGCCCGACCATGATCAGCCCGAGCAGCTCGCCGTACTTGGTCTCGTGGATCGATTTGACCCAGCCGACCGTCTCGTCCTGCATCACGGCACGCGCGTTCGCGACCCACGGGAAGACGCCGACTGCGACGTCGTCGCCGTACTGCTCGCGCGCCTGCGCCTCGGTGAGGCCGACCCCGGCGATCTCGGGATCCGTGTAGATCGGACGCGGCACCGCCTTGGCGTCGAGGATTGCTTCGTGGCCGGTCGCGTTCTCCGCGGCGACCTCGCCCTCGCGGAACGCGGTGTGCGCGAGCTGCCAGTAGCCGGCGCAGTCGCCGACGGCGTAGATGTGCGGGACGCTCGTGCGGCGATGGTCGTCGGTCGCGATTCCGGCGCGCTTGTCGAACTCGACGCCGGCCGCCTCGAGCCCGAGCCCCTCGACGAGGGGTGCGCGTCCCACCGAGACGAGCATCAGATCGGCTTTGACCGTTTCTCCGTCGCCGAAGTGGACGGTGAGCTTGGAGCCGTCGTCGTCGACCTTCGTGCACTGCTTGCCGAGCTGGAGGGAGATGCCGCGCTTGGAGAACTGCTTCGCGAGTTCCTTCGCCGCGTCCGCATCCTCCTGCGGAATGAGCGTGTCGAGCATCTCGACGATCGTGACCTCCGAACCGAAGCGGCTGAAGATCGAGGCGAACTCGCAGCCGATGATCCCACCGCCGAGCACGACGAGCCGCTTCGGCACGGACTCTTGCGCGAGCAGGCCGGTGGAGTCGACGCAGCGCGGCGAGTCGAGGCCTTCGATCGGCGGGCGCATCGGGAACGAGCCCGTCGCGATGATCGCCGACTTGAACGTGACGTCCTCCCCGCCCTCGACGGAGATCGTGTTCGCGTCCTTGAAGGTGCCCTTGCCCTTCACCCATTCGACGCCGTTCGCCTTGAAGAGGCCCGCGATGCCGGTCGTCATCTGCTTGACGACGCCCGACTTCCAGGCGTTCGAGGCAGCGAAGTCGAGCGTCGCCTCACCGACGTGGACGCCGAACTTCGCGAAGGACTCCTCCGCCTCCTTCAGCGCGAACGCGGTCTGCACCCACGCCTTCGTCGGGATGCACCCGACGCGGAGGCACGTGCCGCCCAACTCCGGCTCCATCTCGATGCAGGCGACCTTCGCGCCGAGCTGCGCAGCGCGGATCGCAGCGGTATACCCGCCAGGCCCGCCTCCGAGGACGGCGACGTCAACGTCCATGCTCATCTCCCTCGTCCATTTCCGTTGAGCCTACTCAGAGGTCGGCGACCATCGTCACCGTTGTGTCCTCGCGCCGGTGCTCGCGGAAGCCGTGCTTCTCGTAGAAGCCGGTCTGCCCCGGCTCGGCGCTCAGGCTGACGCGCGAGAAGCCGTCGGCGCGCGCCCGCTCGAGCAGCGCTTCGAGGAGCTCGCCGCCGCTGCCGTGGCCGCGGTGGCTCGGGACGACGGCGATCGTCAGCTCCGGCGTCTCCTCGTCCACGAAGCCGAAGCCCTGGGCGTTCGCGGGGAAGAGGCGGTACCACGCGGCGCCGTACGCGTTCGGGCCGGCGAAGGCGATCACGCCGGCGTCCCCGGGCCGTCCCCAGTTCTGGACGTAACGGAAGAGGGGACGATCGGGATCCTCCGCGATCCGCCAGTGGTACGCGTGGCGAAGCATGTCGCGGAGGAAGCGCGGGTCCTGGCGGTCGACGGGCCGAAGCATCGGGGAATCCCAGCGCTAGAGCGCGAGCCCCGGATCCTCGAGGCTCTCTTTGAGGGTCTGCAGGAACGCGGCCGCGGGCGCGCCGTCGACGGCGCGGTGGTCGAACGTCGCGGTCAGCGTGAGCATCGGCCGCACGGCGAGCTCGCCGCCGACCGGGACGACCCTGTTCACGGTCGCGCCGACCGCGACGATCGCAGCCTGCGGCGGGTTGAGGACGGCGGTGAAGCTCTCGACCGCGTACATGCCGAGGTTGGAGATCGTGAACGTGCCGGCCTCGAGATCCTCGGTGCGCAGCTTGTTGTCGCGGGCACGCCCGACGACGTCGGCGCGCGCGGCCGCGATCTCGGCGAGCGAGAGCCGTTCCGCACCGCGGATGACCGGGACGACGAGGCCTTGCGGCGCGGCGACGGCGATGCCGACGTTCGCGCTCGGGTGGAGCAGGATCGCCTCCTCCGTGAACTCGGCATTCACCTCCCGGTGGCGCATGAGCGCCTGCGCGGAGACCTTCGTGAGGACGTCGGTCACAGTGACGCGAACGTCCGGATCGCGCTCGCGGAGCTTCGCGACGAGCGCGTTCGCCCGCGTCATGTCGGCCGACGCCTGCAGCTGGAAGACCGGGATCTGCCACGCGTCGGCCAGGCGCCGGGCGATCGTCTTGCGGATGTTCGTGAGCGGGATGCGCTCGACCTCGCCGGCCGGAACAGAGGGCCGCGGCGGAGCGGGTGCGCCGGCCTCGACGCGCTCCACATCTTCCGCGACGATTCGTCCTTCGGGGCCGGTGCCGCGGAGCGTCGCGAGGTCGATCCCGCGCTCCCGCGCTAGCCGCCGCGCCAGAGGCGAGGCCTTGATCCGTCCATTCGTCGTCGCACGTGCCCGCTCGACAGACGGCGCTTCCGGCGTGGGCTCCGGCTCCGGCTGCTCGGGAGCCTCGGCGGCCGCGATCTCGGGCACCTCCTCGCCCTCACTCCCGATGAACGCAACGGTCCGGCCGACCGGAACCTCTCCCGCGGCCACCGCGATCTTGAGCAGGACGCCGCTCGCCTCCGCCTCGACCTCCTGCGTCACCTTGTCGGTGTCGAGCTCGAAAAGCGGCTCACCCTTCTCCACTTGCTCGCCCTCGGACTTGAGCCAGCGCACGATGGTGCCCGTCTCCATGCCCTGGCCGAGCCGCGGGAGGATCACCTCCATCGCCATCGCTACTTCCCCACCGTCCGCTTGATCGCCGCGAGCACGTCTTCCATGTGCGGGATGACGAAGTTCTCCATCACCGGCGCGAACGGCAGCGGCGTGAACTTCGCGCCAACCCGCTCGATCGGGGCGTCGAGCCAGTCGAAGGCCTGGTACTGGACCACGGCCGCGACCTCGGCGCCGAAGCCCATCCGCGTCACCGCCTCGTGGGCGACGACCGCGCGGCTCGTCTTCTTGACGGAGCCGACGATCGTCTCCTCGTCGAGCGGCTGGAGCGTCCGCGGATCCACCACCTCGACCGAGATGCCGTCCTTCTCCGCCTCCTCCGCCGCCTTGAGCGCCTCGTGGACGAGTCGGCCGGTCGCGATCACGGTCACGTCCTCACCGTCGCGATGGATGCGCGCCTTGCCGAGCGGGATCGGCTCGATCTGCTCGGGGACGGTGCCCTTGACCGGATAGAGGGTCCGGTGCTCGAAGAAGACGACGGGGTTGTCGTCGTAGATCGCCGACCAGAGGAGGCCGCGCACGTCCTCGGGCGTCGAGGCAAAGACGACCTTCAGACCCGGGATGTGGACGAACCACGCCTCGAGCTGCTGGGCGTGCTGCGCGCCGGGCGACCAGCCGGCGCCACCCTGGGTGCGGAAAACGACGGGGACGGTGACCTGCCCGCCGGACATGTAGCGGTGCTTCGCCGCCTGGTTGACGATCTGCTCGGCGGCGAGCGTCATGAAGTCCTCGTACATGATCTCCGCGATCGGGCGCATCCCCTGGATCGCGGCGCCGATCGCCGCGCCGGCGACCGCCATCTCGGAGATCGGCGTGTTGCGCACGCGCTCCGGCCCGAACTCGTCGAGCAGTCCTTGCGTGACACCCATCGAGCCGCCCATCTCGGCGATGTCCTCGCCGAGGATGAAGACGTCGTCGTCCGCGCGCATCGCCTGGATCAGCGTGTCGCGGACGGCCTCGCGGTACGTCAGCTCAGGCATCCCTGCGCTCCTGACTCGTCGCTGGGGAGCCGGACAAGCGAGCGAGGCGAGGACAGTACGTCGCGTACGGCCGAGCCGAGCGAGCGCAGTACGGCGCTGCCAGCGGCGAGAGCGCGCTGCGGAGGCCGGCTCCGCCGGCCGGGAGCAGTGCACGGTCAGGGGCGTCAGGCATAGACGTTCTTCAACGCGTCTTCGGGAGCGGGATCGGTGCCGTTCTTCGCAAACTCCACCGACGCCTCGACCATCTCCGTGACCTCGGCGTCGAGCTCGGCAAACTCCTCGCCGGACATCTCGACGTGCGCGCGCAGCAGCTCGATCGGATCGCGCGTCGCGCGGAGCTCGCGTGCCTCGTCCTTGTCGCGGTAGACCTGCGGATCGCCGATGTAGTGGCCGGCGAAGCGGACGGTGTCGAGGTGGAGGAAGACCGGGCCGTCGCCGCCGCGCGCATGCTCGAGCGCCTTGCGAGCGGTCTTGTAGACCGCCTCGACGTCCTGCCCGTCGGCCTTCAGCGCCTTCATCCCGAACGCTTTCGCGCGTTCGGAGAGATCGCGGATCGGAGAGTGCTTGCTCTCGGGAGTCGATTCGGCCCAGTGGTTGTCCTCGAGCACGAAGACGGCGGGAACCTGCCAGAGCTGGGCGAGGTTGAGCGCCTCGTGGAAGGTGCCGATGTTCGTCGCGCCGTCCCCGAAGAACGCAACCGCGACGCGCGGCTCGCCGCGCAGCTTGAAGGCGAGCGCCGCGCCGGTGATCTGCGGGAGGCCGCCCCCAATGACGGCATTCGCGCCGAGGTTGCCGCGCTCGACGTCGTAGAGGTGCATCGAGCCGCCGTAGCCGTGCGAGCAGCCCTCCTGCTTGCCGTAGAGCTCGGCCATCAACTCGTTGGGATGTGTCCCCTTGGCGAGCGTGTGCCCGTGCGCGCGGTGCGTGGACGCGATGACGTCGCCGTCGCCGAGTGCACGGCAGACGCCGACAGCGCATGCTTCCTGGCCGATCGCGACATGGATGAAGCCCGGCAGCTCGCCAGCGCGGAACCGCTCCTCGACCTTCTCCTCGAACCGCCGGATGAGGAGCATCTCGCGCAGCACATCCCCGAGATCCGCCTTAGCAAGGCTCGCCCTTTGCTCCACCTTCGCCACGGGCCGGAGTGTACGGTTCGGGCCGTGCGCCTCGTCGAACGGTGGAATCACGTCGAACGCGGCCTCGAGCTGGGGTGGACCGAGGCGACACTCAGCCTCGAGATCCACGACGTTCAGGCGCAATCGCGGGCTGCCGCGCTCCTCGGGCCGGCAGGGCCGGGCCTCGCGGGAAACACGATCCGGTTCACCGTTTCGACCCGCGGCGCGGGCGTCGGGCCCGACGCCGCCCGGCGGTTGCTGCAGCGCCTCGACGGCGAGGGCATCACCGCGCGGCTCGAGCTGGTCTCCTCCGCCACGGCGCCCGAGAAGCCGTCCGTGCCGCAGCTGCTGCTCGCCGACGAGTGGCAGGCGGGACTTGCCGTGGTGCCTGAAGATTGGAGCGATCTCGTCGTCGAGCTCGAGCTCGAGTCGAGCGCTGACGTCGACCGCACCGCCGTCCTGTGCGCTCCGCTCAACCCGACTCAGACCGGACATCCCGGTTTTCGCTTCCGGTGCGCGAGCTCGCACGGCTACGGCGCCTCCGCGGGAATGGTCGGACGCTGCCTCGGCCGTCTCGACGACGACGGCATTGCCGGCCGGGTCCGGGTCACGCGCGTCCTGAGCGACGTCCACCCCGTCGGGACGCAGGGCGCCGTCTTCGTCGGCGGGCGCCGTCCGGAATGAACGGTCTCTCCGACGCGATGAAGGGTGTGGCTGGCCACGCGCGCTCCCTCGTCCAGCTCGAGGTCCAGCTCGCACTGAGCGAGATGAAGCGGAAGGTCGCGGCGCTCGGGATCGGGATCGCGCTTGCGCTGCTGGCTGTGCTGCTGCTCGGGCTCGCGGTCATCTTCGGCCTGGCCGCGGCGACGGTCGGAGTCACGCACTACCTGCCGGTTTGGGAGTCGCTGCTCGTGATGTGTGGGGGGCTCTTCCTCTTCGCCCTGCTGCTGGCGGCCATCGGCCTCGCGCTCGTGCGCCGCGGCGCGAAGCCGCTTCCCGAGCAGGCGATCGACGAGGCTCGGCTCACGCTCGACGAGCTGCAGGATGAGCAAGAAGCCTGAGATCCGCGCGGAGCTCGCGGAGGAACGGCGCGAGCTGAAGAAAGCCGTTGCGTCGCTGCGCGGCGAGCTCGACCAGGCGGCCAAGCGCTGCAAGAAGCTCGGTGCCAGAGTCGGCGCGGCGACAAGCGCGGCCGTCCTCGCGAAGATCCTCTTCACGCTGAGGCGCAGCGCTAGGCCCGAAGCACCGCGCCGAACTGTTCGCCGACCGCGGCGGCGATAGCGGCCCGCGCCGGCGCGACGTCCTCGTCCGTCAGCGTCCGCTCGAGTGAGCCGAAGGCGAGGCGGAACGCGAGCGAGCGCTTGCCTTCGCCGGTCTGCGGCCCGCGGTACTCGTCGAAGACGGAGACGTCGCGCAGCAGTTCGCCGCCGCTCGCGCGGATCGCCGCGAGGATCTCCGCCGCCGGCGTGTCCTCGTCGACGACGAAGGCGAGATCCTGCCGCAGCTCCGGATACGGGCTCACGTCGGCGAACCGAGCCGTCCCGGCCGCAGCGACGAGCGCGTCGAGGTCGAGCTCGAACGCTCCCCAGGTTCCGTCGAGCTCGGCGGGATGGAGCTCGCCGACCCAGCCCTCGCTCGTCCGCGCGGCCTTGCCCGGATGGAGGAACGGCTCGCTCGCCCGCTCGTACGCCGGCTGGACGCCGAGCGCCGCGTAGATCTGCTCGACGGCCCACTTCGCCTGCGCGAAGCCGCCGTCGACAATCCCGGCGACGTGCCACGGCTCGCGGCCGCGCTCCGGATACGCGTGCGCGATCTCGAACAGCGCGACGTCGTCGACGTCCACAGCGCGATTGGCGCGCGCCGCGTCGACGAGGCTCGGCAGCAGCGTCTCCCGGAGCGCGCCGAGCTCGGCGGAGAGCGGCTCCGGCAGGACGATCGCCCCGGCCGAGACGAGCGACGGCGTGTACGCCTCCGACCAGCCGCAGCCGACGAGGACGTCCTCCACAACGCGCCGCGCTTTCTGCCATGGCGTCAGCCGCCCGAACATCGCCTCGCGGCGCGGCAGCGTGAACGGGATCTGCGACAGCTCGAAGCGTGCGACCTCCTCGACGAGGTCGATCTCGCGCGTCACGTCGCGCGCGCGCCACGTCGGGACGCGGAAGCCGGCCTTCTCGCGCGCGAAGCCGACCCGCGCGAGGATCTCCTCCTGCCGCTCGGCGGCGACGTCGAGACCGAGCACCTCGTTCGTCCTCTCGGGCCGCAACGGGATGACCGCCGGAGCGGGCAGCTCGCCCTGGACATCGGCCGCGCCGGTCCACCGTGCGCCGGCAAGCTCGACGAGCAGCCGCGTCGCCATGACGGCCGCCGGCTCCGCGAGATACGGGTCGACGCCCTTCTCCCAGCGGTTCGAGCCCTCGGTGCGCAGGGCGAGCCGCTCGGACGAGCGGAGGATCCCGACCGGTTCGAAGTTCGCCGCCTCGAGGAGGACGGACGTCGTCTGCTCCGAGACCTCGGTCTCCTCGCCGCCCATGATCCCGGCGAGCGCGACCGCGCGCTTCGCGTCGGCGATCAGGAGATCGTTCCTGTCGAGCTTCCGGTCGGTGCCGTCGAGGGTGCGCAGCTCCTCGCCCTTCTTCGCGCGGCGGACGACGATCTTCCCGCCGCCGAGCGCGTCGAAGTCGAAGGCGTGAAGCGGGTTCCCGAGCGCGAGCATCACGTAGTTCGTGACGTCGACGACGTTGGAGATCGAGCGAACGCCGGCGTCGCGCAGCCGCGCCTTCAGCCAGAGCGGCGACTCGGCGATCGTCACGTTGCGGAAGAGCCGCCCGACATAGCGCGGGCAACCGGCGAGATCGTCGATCGCGATGTCGACCTTCTCCTCGCCGTCCTTCGGAGGTTCGGCGCCGGCCGGCGGCAGCAGCTCGCCGTCGAAGAGCGCCGCGACTTCGCGCGCGATTCCGTAGACCGAGAGGAGATCGACGCGGTTCCCGGTCGGTTCGATGTCGAGGATCTCCTCGACGAGCGGCAGCGCGTCCGCGAGCGGCGAGCCCGGCTCGAGCCCGTCGGGCAGGACGATGATCCCGGTGTGATCGGTGCCGAGATCGATCTCGTCCTCGGCGAGGATCATCCCCTCCGACATCTGGCCGCGCAGCTCGCGCCGCTCGAGCGTCAGGCCGTTCGGCAGCGTCGCGCCGGGCCGCGCGACGGCGACCGTGGCCCCCGCCCCGAAGTTCCAGGCGCCGCAGACGATCTGGGCCGGCTTGCCCTCCCCCACGTCGACCTGGCACAGCTGGAGGCGGTCGGCGTCGGGATGCTTGGCCGCCTCGAGCACGCGCCCGACGACGAAGAGCGTCGTGTCGGCCGGCCCGCGCCGCTCGATCGTGTTCACCTCGGCGGTCGAGATCGAGAGCGCCTCCGCGATCTGCTCGACGCTCGCGTCGACGCGGACGTACTCGCGCAGCCAGGAGAGCGGCACCCTCATCGGAACTGCCTCAGGAACCGCAGGTCGTCCTCCCAGAACGGCCTGATCGTCGGGATGTCGTAGCGGAGCTGCGCCGCGCGCTCGAGGCCGAGCCCGAATGCGAAGCCGCCCCACTCCTCCGGGTCGAGGCCGACGTTCGCGAGCACCTGCGGGTCGACCATCCCGGAACCGCCGATCTCGAGCCAGCCGGACCACTTGCACGTCGGGCAGCCGCTGCCGCCGCAGACACCGCACGAGACGTCAGGTTCCATCGACGGCTCGGTGAACGGGAAGTAGTGGGTGCGGAAGCGCACCTCGCGCTCCTCGCCGAAGAGCGCGCGCATCACATGCAGCAGCGTCCCCTTGAGGTCGGCGAGCGTGATCCCGCGGTCGATCGCGAGGCCTTCGAACTGGTGGAAGACCGGGAAGTGCGTCGCGTCGATCGCATCGCGCCGGTAGACGCGCCCGATCGAGACCATGTACACCGGCGGCGGCTTCTCTTCGAGCGTGAGGATCTGGGATGGCGACGTCTCGGTCCGCAGGACGGTCGAGTCGTCGAGATAGAACGTCGCGCGCCGCGACCGGGACGGATGCCAGGCCGGGAAGGCGAGCTTGTCGAAGTTGTATTCGACCGACTCGATCTCCCGGTCCTCGCGGATCTCGTAGCCGAGCCCGATGAACGCGTCCTCGACGTCGCGCCGGATGAGTGTCGTGGGATGGAGCGTCCCGCGCGGCCGCAGCCGGACGTCGCCGAGCAACTCGGCCGGCAGTGTCACATCGGCGCGCTCCGTGGTCAGCCGCTCGGAGAGCTCCGCGCGCTCCAGCTCCTCCTGTCGCGCCGCGAACGCCGCTTCGAGCGCCTCCCGGACGGCGTTGAGCGCCATGCCGGTCTCGCGGTCGCGCACCTCGCGCAGAGCGAGCTTCAGCTCGCTGCTGCGGCCGAGGTACCGGACGCGCGCATCGTCGAGCGCCGCGAGCGTCGTCGCGGCCTCGACAGCGGCGAGCGCCTCCTTCTGAAGTGCCTCGGGCTCCACTGTGGGCGACTGTACCCATCTACGATCGCGGGGTATGGCCGAGTACGACGCCTGGGCGCCCGACTACGACGAGTGGGCCTCGGAGATGACCGAGGACGTGCCGTTCTACGTCGAGCTGGCACGCGCCGCCGGGGAACCGATCGTCGAACTCGGCGTAGGCACCGGGCGGATCGCAATCCCGATCGCGCGCGAGACGGGCAAGCGGGTTATCGGAATCGACCGCTCGCCCGCGATGCTTGCCGTCGGCCGCGAGCGCGCCGCCGGCCTGCCGATCGACTTCAGGGAGGGCGACTTTCGCGACTTCACGGTCGAGGAGCCGGTCGAACTCGTCATCTGCCCATTTCGCGCGCTCCTCCACGCCGGGACGTGGGCCGACAAGCGGCGCGTCTTCGAGTCGGTCGCGGCAGCGCTGAAGCCGGGTGGCCGCTTCGCCTGGAACTCGTTCGTCTTCAGTCCGTTTATCGCGGCGAAGCTTCACGGACAGCGGCAGACGCGAGGCGGCGACCTGTGGGAGCTCGTCCGGCAGGTTCCCTCGGACAACCGGATCGATCTCGCGCGCGGCCGTGGCGACCGTGAGGACGGGATGATCCGGCTTTGGTGGGTTACGAAGTCGGAATGGGACGGGCTCATCGATGTAGCGGGACTCGAGCTCGAGGCTTTGTACGGCTGGTTCGACCGGCGAGCCGTTCAACGACCAGTCGCAAGAGTTCGTCTTCGTCACCCGCAAGCCGGCTTGAGCGCGTACGACGCGATCGCGCGTCTCTACGACCCGTGGAGCGCGAGCGTCGTCGAGGACATCTCGTTCTACGTCGACGAAGCGCTGGCGGCCGGTGGCCCGGTCGTCGAGCTCGGCGTCGGTACGGGACGAATCGCGATCCCGACGGCGGCTGCCGGCGTCGACGTGATCGGGATCGACTCCTCCGCCGGAATGCTCGCGGTCTGCGCCGCGCACGCGAAGGACGCGGGCGTCGACGGGCGGCTCGACCTCCGGCTCGGCGACCTCCGCACGCCACCCGTGGACGAGACGGTCGCGCTCGTCACATGTCCATTCCGCGCGTACCTCCATCTTCGCGACGACGCCGAGCGGCTCGAGGCGCTCGCAGCCGCGCGCGATCTCCTCCGGCCGGGCGGGAGGCTCGTCTTCGACGTCTTCACGCCCTCACGCGGCGACATCGAGGAGACCCACGGGCGCTGGATCGAGCGGGAGCCGGGCATCGACGAGCGGGCCGACTGGGATCTCGCGGCGCAGACGCTGACGCTGTCCGTTCGCGGCCCGGCAGAAGAGTCGACGATGACGCTGTGGTGGCTCGAGCCCGCGCGGTGGCACTCGCTGCTCGCCGAGGCCGGCTTCGACGTCCTCGCGTGCTACGGCTGGTTCGACCGGCGGCCGTTCGCCGGGGGCGAGGACAGCGTCTGGATCGCCCTCCGGAAGTGATCCCGCGCAAATTGCGACAAAATCGTTGACGGGGGGTCTTGATCCGGTGTCGACAACCCCATAGGTTCTCTCTTGCACCGAGCACGGAACGCGAGTAGGTCGAATCCTCGACCGAGCGGTCAAACGGTAAGGGAGCAATCCCAAGTCGGAAGGCCGGTTGGATGAGGGGGACGAAAGCGAAACCGGCTCGGTGAATTTTTTGGTCCGGCCCCTGTGTTGACTTAACTGCGCAGGGGCCGGACTTCTCTTTCAGGCGCGCCGAGCCAGCTCGTAGAGCGCGATTGCGCCTGCGAGCGCGACGTTCAGCGACTCACCGCCGCCGGGCTGCGGGATCGAGACGCGCTCGACGCAACGTGCGAGCACCTCGGGCGGCAAGCCATCCCGCTCCGCCCCCATGACCAGGACGACGTCGCCGTCGTCGACGAACTCCGGCAGCGGCGTGCCGCCGTGCGGCACGAGCGCCACCCGTCTCCCGGCAGGCTCGTCGAACGCTGCGAGCGGCACGCGGAAGATCGCGCCCATCGATGCCCGCACCGCCTTCGGCCCGGTCGGATCCGCACAGCCGTCCGACAGCGCGACGCCGGCGCCGAACGCATCGGCGGCACGCAGCAGCGTCCCGACGTTCCCCGGATCCGCGACGTGCCACAGTGCAAGTGTCTTGGGGCGCGTTCCCTTCGGCAGCCCATCCTGTCGAAAGATCGCCGCGACGCGCGGCGGATGCGCCAGCGTCGAGACCTCCGCGAGCAGCTCCGCCTCGACGTCCTCGCCCGCCACCAGCACGTCTGCAGGTTCGAGGCCGGCGCTGAGGCCGGCCTCGACGAGATCCTCGCCCTCGACCGCGAACACGCCGAGCTTGTCGCGCCAGCTCCGCTCGTGCAGCTTGCGCAGGAGCTTGAGCCGCTCGTTGTCGCGGGAGGTGATCAGCTTGCGAGCGCTGACTTCGCCTTGTCGGCGATCGCGCCGAACGCGGCCGGGTCGCTGACCGCGAGGTCGGCGAGTACCTTCCGGTCGAGCTCGATCCCGGCCTTGCCGCAGCCGTGCACGAACTGGTTGTACGAGAGGCCGTTCGCGCGCGCGGCCGCGTTGATCCGGGTGATCCAGAGCTTCCGGAACTCCCGCTTGCGCACTTTCCGGTCGCGGTAGGCGTAGACGAGCGAGTGCTCGACCTGCTCCTTCGCGTAGCGGTAGTGCGTGCTTTTGCGGCCCCAGTAGCCCTTGGCCTGGTCGAGTACCTTGCGGCGCTTCTTCTGCGCGTGGACTGAACGCTTGACGCGAGGCATTACCGCATCCCCAGCATCTTCTTGATCGCGTTCGTGTCGGAGCGGGCCGCGACCCGTTCCTTGCGGAAGCCGCGCTTACGCTTCGACGACTTCTTCTCCAGGTTGTGGCTCCGCATCGCCGGCCGGCGCAGGATCTTGCCCGTTCCCGTCACCTTGAAGCGCTTCTTCGCCGAGCTCTTCGTCTTTGTCTTCGGCATCGTGTTTCACTCCTGCGTTCTTCGTCGGGCCGAGCAGCATCACCATGTTGCGACCGTCGAGGAGGGGCTGGGACTCAATCGCCCCGATCTCCTTGACGTCCTCGGCGAGGCGGAGCAGCAGGTCGCGGCCCCGTTCCGGATGGGTGGTCTCCCGCCCTCGGAACATGATCGTGACCTTCACTTTCGCCCGCTGGTTGAGGAATCGCTCGACGTGGCCCTTCTTGGTGTTGTAGTCGTGAATCCCGATCTTCGGCCGGAACTTGATCTCCTTGACCTGGATCTGGCTCTGGTGCTTGCGGGCCTGCTTCGCCTTCTGCTCCTGCTCGTACTTGTACTTGCCGTAGTCCATGATCTTGGCGACCGGCGGGTCCGCCTGGGCTGCCACCTCGACGAGATCGAGGTTCTTGCCGTAGGCGTGCTCGCGCGCCTCGTCCGTGGTCTTGATACCGAGCTGAGCTCCGTCGTCGTCGATCAGCCGGACGCGCGGGACCCTGATCGCATCGTTGATGCGAGTCGTGTCGCGTGGCGTCGGGCGAACCTGGTCGAACGGCCGGCGTCTGGGCCTCAAGTGCTAGTCACCAAGTCGGGCTTGCTCCTCCTATTTGGATTCCGGAACTGAAAAGCCGCTGTCATGCAGCGGCCCGTTCCTAGTCGCGTCGACTCGGTTGAACCTGCCAGCGCCTCGCGGGCCAGAAGGTGAGGAACGGGTCCGCCCCTGCTTTTCAGAGGCTAGAGGGTAGCAAGCCGCTCGAGCAACGAGGCAAGGGACAGCTCCGATTGCTCTCCCCCGCGCTCGCGCACCGCGAGGCTCTCGTCGCTCTCGCGGTCTCCGTAGACGATCGTGACCGGGATCTTCTCCAGCTCCGCGGACCGGATCCGCTTGCCGATCGTCTCGGTCGGCTCGTCCACCTCGGCGCGGAAGCCGGCCTCGAGGAGGCGGAGGACGAGCGTGCGCGCGGCGTCGAGATGCGCGTCGGCGACGGGCAGCACGCGGATCTGGACGGGCGCGATCCAGAACGGGAACGCGCCGGCGTAATGCTCGATGAGGATGCCGATGAAGCGCTCGAGCGAGCCGAGCAGTGCCCGGTGGACGACGTACGGCGTGTGCTCCTGGTTGTCGGCCCCCATGTATGTGAGGCCGAAGTTCTGCGGCATCTGCGCGTCGAGCTGGATCGTCCCCATCTGCCACGAGCGACCGAGCGCGTCGGTCATGTGGAGGTCGATCTTCGGCCCGTAGAAGGCGCCGTCTCCCTCGTTCACGACGTAGTCGATGCCGCGCTTCTCGAGCGCCGACCGGAGCGCGCCCTCGGTGAAGTCCCACTCCTCGTCGGTGCCGAGCTTCTTCTCCGGCCGCGTGGAGAGCTCGAACCGCGCCTCCATCGCGAAGAGGTCGTAGAGGAAGGACGCGTAGTCGAGACAGCCGAAGATCTCGTCCTCGATCTGGTCCGGCGAGCAGAAGATGTGCGCGTCGTCCTGCGTGACGTGCTTGACGCGGAGCAGCCCGTGCAGCGTGCCGCCGAGCTCGTTCCGGTGCAGCGTCGACGACTCCGCGTAGCGGTACGGCAGGTCGCGGTAGGAGCGCAGCGCCGAGCCGAACAGGAGCATGTGGCCGGGACAATTCATCGGCTTGAGGGCGAACTCGCCCTCGCTCGCGTGCGAGTGCGTGAAGAACATGTTGTCGCGGTAGTTCTCGTAGTGCCCCGAGGTGACATACGTCCCGACGTCGTAGAGCAACGGCGTCTTCACCTCGACGTAGCCGCGGCGGAGGTTCTCGCGCCGGCGCAGATCCTCGAGCTCGTTCCAGATCACCATCCCCTTCGGGTGCCAAAACGGCGAGCCCGGCGAGTTCTCGGCGAGGTGGAAGAGGTCGAGCTCGGTGCCGAGGCGACGGTGGTCGTGCGCACGGGCCTGCTCCTGGCGCTCAAGGTACGCGTCGAGATCGGCCTGGGAGTAGAACGCGGTGCCGTAGATCCGGGTCAGCTGCGGCTTCGTCGAGTCGCCGCGCCAGTACGCGCCCGCGAGATGCGTGAGCTTGAGCGCCTTGATCGGCTTCGAGTTCTGGAGGTGCGGGCCGCGGCAGAGATCCGTGAAGTCCCCTTGGGTGTAGAGCGAGATGTCGCCTTCGGCGGTGTCGACGAGATCGACCTTGTACGGCTCGTCCTCCGCCGCGAAGCGCTTCTTGGCGTCGTCGCGGGTGATCTCCTCGCGCGTCCACTCACGTCCTTCCTTCAGCTCCTTCGCGATCTCGGCCTCGATCCGCTCGAGATCAGCCTCGGTGATGGGCTCGGGAAAGTCGAAGTCGTAGTAGAAGCCGTTCTCGATCGGCGGGCCGATCGCGACCTTGACGCCGGGATAGAGACGCCGCACCGCCTCGGCGAGAAGATGCGCCGAGGAGTGACGGAGGACGTAGAGCGCGTCCGGATCCTCCGAGTCGCGCGTGGTCAGGAGCTGGATGCGGTCGCCGTCGGCGAGCGGCGCACGGAGGTCCTGCACGCGGCCGTCGACGCGGGCGAGGACGGCCTGCTCGGCGAGCTTCGGCCCGATCGCGCGCGCGGCGTCGAGCCCGCTCGCGCCGTCCGGGAGTTCGAGCTCCGAGCTGTCAGGAAGCAGCACCTTCATAAGAGAAGCCAAGGATACGAATTAGATGGGAGCGGGACGCCTCCTGTGAGGCGCCCCGCTCGACCTGGTCACGCCACAGGGACGACGTTGCGGGCTTCGGGGCCCTTCTCGCCCTCGGCCGGCTCGAACTCCACACGCGCACCCTCGGCGAGCGTCTTGAAGCCCTCGCTGGTGATCGCGCTGAAGTGGACGAAGACGTCCTTGCCGCCCTCGTCGGGGGTGATGAAGCCATACCCCTTCGCATCGTTGAACCACTTCACGGTTCCGGTTGCCATATCTGAAACACCTCCCTCCGGAAGTTCTGAACGGACTGGGAGGCGCAGAAGTGCGAACCCGGTACACGCTCTAGTGCAAGAACACTCCGAACGGTAGCGCACAATCGACGAGTCATGCGCGTGTTGGCAGCTCCGGACAAGTTCAGGGGGACGCTCACCGCTTCCGAAGCGGCCGCCGCGATTGCCGCGGGCGCGGCGCGCGCGGGCTGGGAGGCGACCCGGCTCCCGCTCGCGGACGGCGGTGAGGGAACGCTCGACGTCCTCGGCGGCGGGAACCGGTCGACGGTGGTCACCGGGCCGCTCGGCGCGCCGGTGGAGGCCGCGTGGCGCCTCGACGACGGCGTCGCGCTGATCGAGGCGGCGCAGGCCTGTGGGCTATCCCTCGCCGGCGGAGCGGAGGGAAACGACCCGCTGCGCGCGACGAGCCGCGGCGTCGGCGAGCTGATCGCGGCAGCCGTTGCGGCGGGAGCCGAGCGCGTCGTCGTGACCGTCGGCGGCGTTGCCTCTACCGACGGCGGCGTCGGCGCAGTAGAGGCGCTCGGCTCGCTCCCGTTCCGCTCGAGGTCGCGTACGACGTCGACGCGCGCTGGCTCGACGCGGCCGATGTCTTCGCCCCGCAGAAGGGAGCGACACCGGAGCAGGTCGCCTTCCTACGCGACCGCCTCGCGGCGCTCGACGTTCCCGACGTGCCGGGAGCCGGCGCTGCAGGCGGGCTCGCCGGCGGTCTCGCCGCACTCGGCGCGACGCTCGTCTCCGGCTTCGATTTCGTCGCCGGCCGGCTGAACCTCGACTGCGCACTTCGCCGAAGCCGACCTCGTCGTCACCGGCGAAGGGCTCGTCGACGCGACCTCGCTGACCGGCAAGGTCGTCGGAGGAGTTCTCGCCCGCGCCGCGCGCGCCGGCGTCGAGACGCTCGTGATCGCCGGCGATGTCGTGACGAACTCCCCCCTCGACGCCGTATCTCTCGTGGCACTCTGGGGCCCCGAGCGCGCCCTCGCCGAACCCTCCGCCTGCCTCGCGGAGGCCGTCGAGAAGGAGCTCACGGGTCGGCAGAGAACCGCCTAACCTCACAACGTGCCCAAGCCGGCCAAAGGACCACATCTCACCTACCGCCCCGGCCTCGACGGGCTGCGGGCGCTTGCAGTTGCCGGCGTCTTTCTCTACCACGCACGGCCCCATTCGGACGGAAACCCGTGGCTGCCCGGCGGCTTCTTCGGCGTCGACCTGTTCTTCGTCCTCAGCGGCTACCTGATCACGTCGCTGCTGCTCGTCGAGTGGGAGCACCAACGGCCGGATCGACCTGCTCCGGTTCTGGGGACGCCGGGCAAGGAGGCTGTTCCCAGCCGTCATCGTCGTAGTCCTCGCGTCGCTCCTGCTCGCGGCGATCTTCGCGCGCACCGATCTCGCCCGAACGCGCAGCGACGCGATCAGCTCTCTCTTCTACTTCACGAACTGGCACCTGATCATCGCCAACCATTCGTACTTCCAGCTCATGGGGCGGCCGTCGCTGCTCCAGCACTTCTGGTCGCTCGCGGTGGAGGAGCAGTTCTACCTCGTCTGGCCGCTACTGCTCGTGCCGGGCCTCATCTTCCTCGGCCGCCGCTATCTGCCCTTCCTCGTCGTGGCCGGCATCGCCGGCTCCGCGGCCGAGATGTGGCTCCTCTACAACCCCGACGGCGACCCGTCCCGCGTCTACTACGGCACGGACACGCGCGCGTTCCTGCTCCTGATGGGGATCCTGCTCGCGCTCCTCTGGCCGTACGTGGAGAAGATCCGCGGGCGCGCGCTGCCACTGCTCGAGCTGCTGGGACTGGCCGCGCTCGGGATGACGATCTACCTCTTCTGGACGGTGCACGACTACTACTCGTCGATCTACCAGGGCGGCGATCTGGCAGCGGCCTTCTGCTTCGCCGTCCTCGTCGGCGCCGTCGCCCATCCGGCGACGCGGATCGGTAAGACGCTCGGGATAGCACCGCTGCGCTGGATCGGCGAGCGGAGCTACGGGATCTACCTCTGGCACTGGCCGATCATCGCGATCACCCGCCCGGGAATCGACGTCTCGTGGACCGGGCCCGGACTGATTGCCGCGCAGGCCGCGCTGACGGTTACAGCCGCTGCGCTCTCGTTCCGCTTCGTCGAGCAGCCGATCCGCACGGGCCGGCTGCAGCGGCGGCTCGCCGAGTTCAAGAAGCGGCGGCGGCTCGAGCTCGTCGGCGCCGGAGCCGCCGCGATCGTGGCCTCCTTCCTCGTCCTCTTCATCACGCCGAGCCCGCTCAACGCCGTCCAGCAGGCGAACGCCGGAACCGGGAACACGCACCACCACACGCACCACCCCCACGGCCATCACCCGGGGCACCACAAGAAGCCGAAACACCTGCTGCCGCCCGGCCGGTTCCTGGCGATGGGCGACTCCGTGATGCTCGGCTGCGCGTCGGAGCTGCGGACGGCGCTCGACAACCGCGTCCGCGTCGACGCTGCGGTCGCCCGGCAGATCGACGCCACGATCGCCGAGCTCTACCGGATCCGGCACAAGTGGGGGCATCTCCCGAAGAAAGTGATCATCCAGATCGGCAACAACGGCCCGCTCTACTACCGGGATCTCGTCCGGTTGAGAGCGGCGCTACGTGGCGTCCCCGACGTGATTGTCGTCAACGTCCGCAACTCGACGAGCTGGGAGCAGGAGTCGAACAGCGCGATCGCGCAGTGGGTGCGCGGCTGGCACACGGCGCACATCGCCGACTGGTACAGCCACTCGACGGACTCGATGCTCTCGGACGGAACGCATCCGTGGCCGAGCGCCTGCGTGACCTACGCGCACGTCATCGCCACCACGCTGCGCCGGACTGCTCCGAAGACCTAGCGCCTGCAGGCGGGGAAATGGGAGGTACTGACCTTCGAAAACAAGGTCTTTCCGGAGCTCCGGTGCTCTCATTGCGCCGCAAGCCCGTAGGCTCTTTACGATCGGGTGCGGATGCGGGCGATCGTGACAGGCGGCGCGGGGTTTATCGGCTCTCACCTCGTTGAGGCTCTGCTCGCGCGCGGTGACGATGTGCGGGTCGTTGACGATCTCTCGAGCGGCAGGCGTGAGAACGTCCCGGCGGGCGTCGAGCTGCACGAGCTCGATGTGCGGGACGAGGAGCTGGAGGCGCTGGCAGAGCGGCTACGGCCCGAGGTCGTCTTTCACCTCGCCGCGCAGGCCGACGTCGGAACCTCGATCGAACGGCCGACGTTCGACGCGGAGGTGAACGTCGTAGGCACGGTACGCGTCCTCGAGGCGGCACGCGCCGCAGGCGCCCGCGTCGTTTTCACCTCGACGGGCGGCGCGATCTACGGTGAGTGTGAGCGGCCCGCGCGCGAAGACGACGAACCGCGCCCGTTCTCCCCCTACGCCGCCTCGAAGCTGGCCGCGGAGGGATACCTCTCAACATGGAACCGCCTGCGCGGGACGAGTCATGTCGCGTGCCGACTCGCGAACGTCTACGGGGAGCGCCAGCTCGCGACGCTCGAGGGGGGCGTCGTGGCGATCTTCCTCGAGCGGCTGCTCGCGGGCCGGCCGACGGAGATCTTCGGCGACGGGACGCAGACGCGCGACTTCGTCTACGTGGGCGACGTCGTCGAAGCGTTCCTCGCCGCCGCCGCAGCTCCCGGAGGCGGCGTGTACAACGTCGGCAGCGGTGTCGCGACGAGCATCCTCGAGCTGCACCGCCTCTGCACCGTGGTCGCCGGGTGCGAGCAGGAGCCCGGCTTCAGGGAACCGCGCCCCGGGGAGGTCCTCCACAGCGTCCTCGACCCGGCCAGGGCGGCTCGCGAACTCCCCTGGCTGCCACGCACGCGACTCGCCGCCGGCCTAACCCGCACCGCGAGACGCGGGCAGTAAGCCGCGGGCGCCCTCTCGGGCGCCCGCGTTCGGGACGATGCAGGAGAGCTTCTTCGACGTCTTGGCGACGGTGAACGTCCCGCTCCTCGCCGAGCCCTTGCAGTTCGAGACCGTGATGCCGCCGGTATGGGCCGTGACGCGCCGAGGAGTACATCGAGCACCTCGATCCGATGCTCGAGAACGCCTAGAGCGGGATGCTCTGCGGGAACCGGAAGGCGTCATGCGGGTCGTACTTCCGTTTCACGGCCTTCAGGCGCGGCAGGTTCGAGCCGTAGTACGCGTGCTGCCAGTTCTCCAGCTCGGGGTCGATGTAGTTCACGTAGGCGTAGCCGGAGACGAACCGCCGCATCTGGGCGTACAGCCCGTCGATCCAGCTCCGGCTCTGCGACGAGCTGCCGTTCCACTGCGCCGTGTACTGGATGGAGAAGAGCGCGTTGCGGTGGACGAAGGCGGTCGCGCCCGGCGCCACCCGGTTGATCGCCCCGCCGTACGAGTCCATGTACACCGCTCCCTTGCCCTGCCCCTGACGCGCGGTGATCGCGGCGACCAAGTTGCCGATCGCCGTCGCCGAGAGCGGAGCGTTGGCGTAGTCGGACTTCCCCTTGAACCCCTGCCGGGGATTCGCGCAGTCCGTTCCCGCCCCGCCGCAGCCCGCCCAGTGGAGGACGGCGTCGTAGTACGAGAGGTTCGTCGTGGTCACCTTCGTCGGCGTGCCCGTCGAGGCGAGCGGCTGGATCAGCGTCTGGAGGTCGCTCGCGCTGCCGAAGTACTGGCCCGCCGAGACGACGTGCGTCCGCGCGTTCTTCGCCGTCGGGTCGGTAGCGATCAAGTCACACACGGAGAAGAGCGCGTCGCTCGCGTGCGGCGCGAACTCCTGCCACGCCGCGACGGCCTGCGCCGCCTGGGCCCACGGCCACTCGACCTCGTAGCGGGAGACGGTCGAGACCGGATGGGTAGCGAAGTCGAGTTCGGTGACGATGCCGAAGTTGCCGCCGCCGCCGCCACGGCAGGCCCAGAAGAGATCCGCGTGCTCGGACGAATCGCATGTGAGCAGCCGCCCGTCCGCGGTCACGATGTGGACGGCGCGGAGGTTGTCGGCAGTGGTCCCGAGCTTCCGCGAGGAATAGCCGTGCCCGCCGCCGAGCGCCAGCCCGGCGATCCCGACGCTCGGGCCGGAGCTGCCCGGGACCGTGACGCCGTGCTTCCAGAGACCGCTGTAGACCTGGATCATCCGCGCGCCTGCGCCGACCGACGCCCGCCCGCCGGACACCGCAATGCGCGCGAGAGCTGAGACGTCGGCGATGACGACGCCGTTGCCGCTCGAGTAGCCGGCGTAGCTGCAGCCGCCGCAGCGCGCGACGACCCGGACGCCGTAGTTCCGGGCCCAGCTCACGACGCGCTGCACGTCAGCAGCGTTCGCGCAGTACGCGATCGCGCGCGGCCGCAGACTGTCGAAGCGCGTGTTCCAGAGCTCGCGCGCAGTCGCGTAGCCGGCGCTCTGCGGAGTGACGACCTTCCCGTCGAGCTCGCGCGCCAGCTTCGCGACCGCCGGGTCCGAGGCAGCGGCGTGCCTGGCCCACCTGGGGAGTGCCAGGGCCACGACGACGCCCGCCGACTGCTGAACGAACTCGCTCCGTCTCGTGCCCCGAGACTACTCCCACGGTCTCAGTCAGTCGACGGCGGCGGCGGCCGGTCGGTGCGTGGCTCGCCGAACGGCAACGAGGGCCGTCGCGCAGAGGCAGGTGGGGTCGCGGCTCGCTTCGCGTTTGGACTTTCGCACCCCTGACCCCTACCGGCTGCGTCAGGCGAGAGGAACCACTTGCCCACGCCGCGGTCCACTCGCCCTGAGTGCTCGTAATCGGGCCCGCCGTCTGGCGCCCGGGCGACTGATCTCGAGGACAGCACCGGGGGACAGCACCACACGCGCAGTCACGGCACTTCTGGCACACCTGACCCACGGAGCCATGCGGGTTTCCGCGTAGCTCCGTGGGTTCAGATGGGCGGTACTGACCTAGAACGTCCCTGCAAACGGGGCGATTTCATCCGGCCGGGGTAGCACCGGGGGTAGCACGCCGCGAGCGTCTCTGGCACGTTCGAGCAGTTTCGCCCGGTCAACCTCGGTCGCGTCGACGAGCGCGTGCGAGTAGCGGTCGGCCGTGACGAGCTTCGAGCGCTGCCCCACCATCGCGCCGATCGTCACCCAGTCGACGCCTTGCCGATGCAGGAGCGAG
>CAVTSV010000003.1:0-331881 GCA_963737515.1 uncultured Actinomycetes bacterium
CAGTGTGCGGGAATGTCCCCTGACGACGGCGAGCTGTCGCGGTTCGATGCCTGCCGTCTAGGTGAGGTTTCGAAGCGACGTGGGACACTAGAGTCGTGCAAAGCGTCGCTCGGCCAATCGGTTCCCGCGTGCTCGTCATCGGAATGGCGGGGGCGGGCAAGAGCACGTTCGCGCGGGCGCTTTCGGCGAGGACAGGTCTACCCGTGATTCATCTCGACGTTCACTACTGGAAACCACGTTGGATGAAACCGTCCGAAAGCGAGTGGCGCGAGAAGCAACGCAGCCTGCTCGCGGGCCCTGCCTGGATTGTCGACGGCAACGACCCCGAGACACTCGATCTGCGGCTTGAACGCGCCGACACCGTCGTTCTTCTCGAAACGCCTTGGTGGATTTGCTCCGCCCGCGCGTTCTTGCGCGGGCTCCGAAAGCCCGTGGGTGAGATGCCCGAAGGCTGCGAAGATTCGGCGACACGACGGTTGCGGGACGAGTGGCGGTTGGTCAGGGTCATTTGGCGTCACCGTCGTTCAGAGGCCGAGCAGGCACGCGCGATGATCTCCCAGCATGGAGGGCACGTGCTGCTACGGGCGATCGGGTCGAAACGGGAAGCTCGACAGTTCCTCAGCACACTGACCCAGCAGTAGCTCAAAGCGCAGGACGAGAATCGGGATTCGCTGCCTGGGCAAGTGCTCGGGAATGTCACCCGAGCGGGATGTGACGCTTCATCGACTCGGTGTCGTATGTTGTGCGTGATGAGACGTGCTCGCGTCTACGCGGGGGTCGGGGCTCTTGTTGTTGTCCTGTCGGCCTGCGGGTCCAGCACGAGCGTCAGTCTCTCGGGCGGCGTCATCCACATCGGTCGAGGGGTGCAAGCGTCGTCCCTGACCAAATCCGTCCTCGGGATCAGGATAGGCACGGATGCGACAGTCGTCCGCTCTCGGTTGGGTAATCCGATAAGGCAGTACGTCGTGCGACATCAGACCTGCTGGTGGTATCGCGCTGACCAGGGAGGCAGCAGCACCAGCTCCGGCCTTTCGGGGGGCAGCAGCCTAGACGGGCTCGGATTCTGTATGAGCCCGCAGCATCGAGTCGCCCGCATCGTGCTCTCTATGCACCTTTGATCGAGCAGTGTGGGCTGGGCCGGTGCTCGGGAATGTCCCCTGAGCGGAACTGCGTCACCGCACTTGGGCTGCTGACGCTCGCTTCCGTCGACGTGACCGCCATTGGGCCACGCCCAACATGATTGCGGTGATAGCGGCGATCCCCAAGCCGCCCCCGATAGTGCCAAGGGGCAAGGGCGTCCCGTTCGTGTTGTAGCAAACGAACCAGTGGCTGATCGTCGGGATGTTTCCGCCCCCGTTGGGCGGCGAGTCGTAGTTCTGAGGTGCCGCAAGCTTGGGAGGCAGATACGTGGAATCGCTGTAGACGTTGTAGTTGTCGCCACCTTTGACGACGATCGCGTCAATGACGACGTTCGATCCCGTGATGACGACATCTTGCAAGTATTCGCCTGTCCCATCCACGGTTCCGGAAACGTTGGAATCGCTGGCGTTCGAGTCGCTACTGGAACCCATCTGCGTGTCGGAGCCAAAGCCCACGGCGGCACATGTCGTGACGTTGCCGCCGGAGGGGGTCGCCCTTGGGTCTTGGGAACCGCCGGCACTGGCCGCCGGAGCAAAGAACATCAGCGGCAACCCGACGGCCAACACCGCACCGGAGGCCGCAAGCGTCTTCCGACCGAACCGACCGACAAGACCTGTCCGAGTTGACGATCTCATTCAGAAACACCTCTTCTGTTCCGCAGGAATCCGATATTCAACCAGGCGGCAGCTAGTGGCGACGCCGTGTCACGCACCCATAGTACGAGACACTTGAGAGATTTCGACCCTCGATTGAGTGATTTACATCCCTCGCTTGGGTATTTCGAAGCATTTCACTCGTCTAGGCCAGTGTTCGCGAATGTCCCCTGGCCGCAGCTTGTTCCATTCGGAGCCGAGGGCTAGGATCGGCGGCGTGTAATTCGTATCACCGACGGCGACGCGCAGCGCTCGCGTTCGTCGCGGTGACCGTCCTCGCTGCGGCCGCCACGGTGCCTCGCTGGAGATCGCCCCTGGAAGCGCGCCAGCGACACGAACGACCGGACATCACAAGCTCACTCTGAGCGGGCCGACTATCCAGCTCGCGGGCTACAGCTTCAGGCTGCCTGGCGGCTACACGTCCTCCGACGCGTGCCAGCCGGCAACCTCTACCCCGGCAGCCCGAACACGGTCATCCACTCGATGCGGGCGGCAGCATCGGCGGAGGGAGGCTGCATCGGGGTGACCATCGTCGCCCGGAACTGGACGGCCCCGCCCGATGCGCAGGCAGTGAGCGTCGGAGCGTACGACGGCCTCCTCGTGCCGGGAGATCCCCAGGAGGCGCTCTTCGGCCAGATCCCCGTCGCCCAAGGCGATCATACCTCGGGGTCGCCGCAGATGGACTGAGCTCGGCACAGCTGATCGCCGTCGCCGAATCAGGCCTACCCGCCTCGCCCTAGACGGAGTGGTACGTGCTCTCGCAGTACCCGAGGGCGCACTCGGCCGGCCCGCGCTGGATTGAGAGGGCCCCCGGGCTTTCCTCGGCACAGACGGTTTAGAGCCTCCCCCTCGCGGACTGACGCGTCCGCCAGCGCTAGCTCTTCCTAGCTCTGCTGCGACTGGCCCTCGTCGCGGTCGCGCAGGTGCACGATCAAGTCGGCGATGCCGGCGAGCTGCTGCTCGAGGTCGCGCTCGTAGGCCTCCAACCGCTCGAGCAGCTCATGCCTGCTGGGGAAGCCGGCGAATTCGGGCGAGGCCGGCAGCGGAGGCACGAACTGCGGCTGCGGCGGCGGAGCTACGACCGGCGGCACCGTAGCGACGACGGGTGGTAGCGGCGGAGAGGCCACCGGCACGAACGGCGCGAGTGCCGGCGGAGAGAGGAGCGCGGTGACCTCGCCGGGGGCAGGCGGCGACGGGAGGGCCCCCTCGGCGGCCGGCGGCTGCACCGGTTCCGGCTCCTTCTCCAGTGGCGCCGGCGACGGCCAGTCGGAAGCGGTCGCGGCGGGAGCTGCCGTCCTGCGCTGGCCGCCGGCGAGATACTCCCGCGCCCAGAGCCGCAGCTCGATCGCCTCGGGCCGGGTCGCCGGCTCCCACTGGTGCTGGGCGACGATGCGCGCGAGCGCGTCGAGAACGGTCGGATCGTCGTCACTGCGGGCGACGGTGAGGAGCCACGGCGCGTTCTTGCTGATCCCGTCGGAGGCGGCCAGCATCAGGCCGGCGATCCGCTCATTCGCCTCGGGGGCGTGGAGGGCCGCCCTCAGGCCCTCGGCGGAGGTGCGGCGGCGCGCCGAGTAGCGCGCCCAGGCCAGCCCGAGCACCAGGAGAATGGCGCCCGCGACGATGATGGAGAGCTCAGACCGCGACACGGCTCGGGGGGAGAGGCGCCGGGCGAGTACGCGGCGTGCGGCAGGAGCATGAACAGGAAAGGAAAGGATGTACGCGCCGAGGATGTGGATGAACGTGAAGATACCGCCTACCCAGTCGTGGAAGAGGGTGAGGCTCGCCCGGCCGTCCACGAGCCCGACCGCCAGCGCGGACGCGATCCGCAGCACGTTCCCGATCACGACGACGCTCAAGACGACGATGAGCGCAATGCCCTTCCTCACGCGGTCGTGGTGCGGCGCGACGCTGCCGAGCAGGATGACGCCAGCCCCGAAATTGTTCGTTGTAGTTGCTCTGACCGCCTGAGCTTCTTCCAGAGAAGAGAAACGCTGAATGTTGCGAGTGGACCGCTCACCTCTCGCGTGTTGACGGGTAGCTGACTTGGGCCAGGCAGGCCCGTAGGGCGCGTAGCCCCCGCAGAGGCTGTCCGGTGCCGGGCTGAGCATGGGCTGTTCGACCGACAAGGAGACTGGCTTGGGCCAGTGCTCGACGAGTGTTCCCGACGATCGAGGGGAGAGATGGGTCGTGGGTTATCGCCCGCGCCGAGTGCGTCGGCGGATGCCGAGGCGCTTCTGCACGGCCCGGTCTTCCTCGCCGTCCTTCTTCGCGGCCCAGATGAACATCCAAGCGACGACCGCGCCCGTGAACACGCTGACACCGACAATCACTATCCCGAGAAAGGTGCTCACAGCGGCAGCTTAGGTTCCACCGGGCGGCAGGTCAGTCGCCTGCCCCAGTGCTCAGGAATGTCCCCCGAGGCTAGGCCGGGCGGATCGAGACAAGAGCGTTGAGGACGGCCGCGCGGTCGTGAGGCGGAGCGTCCGGGCCGCTCCAGAACGCGACGTCGTACTGCTGGCCCCTCACGTTGAAGAAGCCCCAGCGGTACCCACTGGCACCGTCTCTTGTCTTCTCGATGTGCCACAGCTGGTTCAGGCTGAGCGGGAGATGAAGGTTGTTTGCCTCCCCAGGGCCGATGGTGTTCCATGGTCCAACTTGAAGCGCAACTCGGTTCGCAGGGGGCGCCTTGAAGTCCGACCACTTGTAGAACGCGCCCCTAACGCCGTTTTTCACCGCGTAGTCCGTCACCAAGAGAGCAAGGTTGCCCCGGAGGCTGTACTGCCGAAACCCGCGAGGAACGCTCAGCGCCAGACCTTGCGTGCGCACCCAAGTGCCGGGAAAGTCGGACCTCGGCCTCACGCCGCTGGCACAGCCAGCGAGGACGAACAGCGTGCCGAGCAGTACCAGAAGGCAGCAAACAGGGCGCCTCAGCGATCTCACCCGGCTTCTTATACGCCGCTCACACCCGGTCTGCCAGGTACCGCTGGGCTGGGCGAGCGGTCACTCTCGCCTGAGGAGCCGCTGACCCCCTACTGGACCTCGTCCTCGTCCTCGCCGAACGCGTCGGCAGAGTCGCGTCGCTGCGGACGCTCGATGAACGTCACCGCGATCTGCTCGATGCGGTTTCCGTCTACCTCGAGCACGTCGAAGCGCATCCCGTCGTAGGCGACGTCGTCGCCCGGCTCGGCTACCCGTCCGAGCTGGCCGAACACGAAGCCGGCGACGGTGTTGAAGTCCTCCTCCGGCAACTCAGTGCCGAACCGCTCGTTGAAGTCGTCGATGGAGAACATCCCGTCGACGCGGTACGCGTCATCGCCAATCTGCACGACCCGCTCGTCGGCGACGTCGAACTCGTCCTCGATCTCGCCGACGATCTCCTCGAGGAGATCCTCGAGCGTCGCGATCCCGACCATCCCGCCGTACTCGTCGAAGACGACCGCGAAGTGGTTGTTCTCGCGCCGGAAATCCTGCAGGAGCGAGGCGAGGTCCTTGCTCTCCGGAACCACGTAGGCCGTTCGCAGCAGCGACTCGAGATCGAGGCCGACGATTCCTCGTTCATGGATCGCACTGAACAGGTCGCGCACGTGAAGCACACCGACGATGTCGTCGAGCGACTCGCGGTAGACGGGGAAGCGCGTGTACGGGGAGGCGAGCACGGTCTCGAGCGCTTCCTCCGGCGGCATCTCGACCGAGATCGCTACGACGTCGGGCTTCGCCACCATCACGTCGGCGACGTCCTTGTCCCCGAAGTCGAAGACGCCCTCGATCAACTCCCGCTCGCCGCGCTCGATCTTGCCTTCCTTCGTCGAGCGGGAGAGGAGCATCCGCAGCTCGACCTCGGAGTGGACGTCGCGCTCCGCGCCCGGCGGCTCGAGGCCGAAGCCCTGGAGGATCTTGTCGGTCGTCAGCCGCAGCAGCCAGATGGCCGGGCCGAAGACGACGAAAAAGCCGCGCACCGGAGCCGAGACCCAGAGCGCCGTCCCTTCCGAGTGGCCGAGCGCGGCGCCCTTCGGCACGAGCTCGCCGGCGACGACGTGGCAGAAGGTGAGGATCGCGTACGCGAGGACGATCGCGAGCGCGGCCGCCATCCAGTGCTTGAACTCGCGCGACAGCGTCACCTCGCCGAGCGCTCCGATCCCCAGGGAGGTGAGCGTCACGCCGAGCTGCATCGCGGCGATGAAGCGTCCCGGGTCGGACGTGATCCGCAAGACGTCGCGCGCGCGGCGGTTTCCCTCGTGCTGCAGCTCGATGATCCGCGTTCGCCGCGCCGTGACAAGGCCGTACTCCGCCGCCACGAAGAACGCGTTGAGCAGGATCAGGACCGCGACCCCGAGGAGCTCCAGAAAAAGTGTCACGCCCTCACCAGGAGGGCGTAGGTACTAGGAAGGT
The DNA here is from genome assembly GCA_963737515.1 of uncultured Actinomycetes bacterium. Taxonomy (GTDB): domain Bacteria; phylum Actinomycetota; class Thermoleophilia; order Gaiellales; family Gaiellaceae; genus Palsa-739. The sequence continues at coordinate 6,183 of CAVTSV010000003.1, forward strand.
TGTCGTCCAACTCTCGCGCCGGAGTATAGGGGTGCGTCCGGTCGCGACCGGGCAGAGCGAACATATGTTCGCTAGAATCCGGGGCGGATGCGCGTCGAGTACCGGGAGGAGCCGTGCCGCAGCGCCCTTAACCGCGTCCGCGGGATGCCCTTCCCCTGGTCGCTCAATCCGTACATGGGCTGCGTCCACCAGTGCACGTTCTGTTACGTCCGCGCGTTCGAGGCGCGCGCCGACCGGCCGTGGGACGATCGCTACGGCTCGAGCATCCGCGTCAAGACGAACGTCGCCGAGGTGCTGCGCCGGGAGCTCGCGCGGCCGAGCTGGGAACGGGAGACGGTCGTGCTCGGCGCCGCGACCGATCCGTACCAGCCGGCGGAGGGCCGCTACCGGCTCACGCGTGCCTGCATCGAGGTGCTCGCCGACGCGTGGAACCCGTTCTCGATCATCACCCGCGGCCCGCTGATCGTCCGCGACGTCGACGTCCTCGTCGAGGCGGCGCGGCGCGCCGACGTCTCCGTCGCGTTCTCTGTCCCCACGCTCGACCACGAGATCTGGCGCCGCACCGAGCCGGGCACAGCTCCCCCGCGCCAGCGCCTCCGCGCGCTGTCAACGCTCGTCGACGCGGGGATCCGGGCCGGCGTCGGGATGGCGCCGATCCTGCCCGGGCTCAGCGACAAGCCGGAGCTGCTCGCCGAGGTCGTCCGCGAGGCGCGCGCCGCGGGAGCGACCGGGATCTGGGCGAATCTCCTCCACCTTCAGCCGGGCACGCGGGAGCATTTCCTCGCCGCGCTCGAGCGCGACTGGCCCGAGCTGCTGCCGGAGTACGCGGAGCGCTACCGCCACGGCTCGTATCTCCCACGGCGCGAGGTCGATCCGTTGCGCGAACGCGTACGCGCGCTCGCCCGCGAGCACGGCGTTCGCGACCGCCGCCGCGTTCGGGTCCAGCCCGCGAAACCGGCCGAGCAGCTCACTCTCGCTCTGTGAGGGCTTGCCTGCGGCCGTATGATCGTGCGGGCCGTGACGACTCCCCCCGAGATCACTGCCCTGATCGTCGACGACCACGAGGTCGTGCGCGAGGGACTGCGCCTCTCGCTGAGTCGCGCCCCGCACATTCGCGTGATCGGCGAAGCGGCCGACGGCGAAGCCGCCATCGAACTCGCAGAGCGCCGCCGCCCGAACGTCGTGATCATGGACGTCCGGATGCCCGGGATGGACGGCTTAGAGGCGACGAAGATCCTCACCGAGCGCGTCCCCGACAGCGCCGTCCTCATCTTCACCGCGTACAGCGAGCGCAGCCTCCTCAGCCGCGGGCTCGAGTCCGGCGCGAAGGGCTACGTCCTCAAGGAGGCGCCGCACGAGACGCTCCTCCGCGCGATCGAGAAGGTCGCGAGCGGCGAGGGCTACGTCGACCCGGCGCTGATGCCGGCCTTCCTGACCGGGCGCGGCAAGGACGACATGCTCACGACGCGGGAGCGGGAGATCCTCCAGCTCCTCGCCGACGGGATGTCGAACGCCGACGTCGCGACGAAGCTCTTCATCAGCCAGGAGACGGTGAAGAGCCACGTCCGCCACATCCTCGCCAAGCTCGAGGCCGACACGCGCACGCAGGCCGTCGCGATCGCCCTCCGCGAAGCGATCATCGACTGAGTTCCGACGGATGGCCGACGCCGAACGCGAGACCGAGCAGGTCCTCGCCGCCGAACAGGACGAGCGCCGCCGCATCGCGCTCTTCCTCCACGACGGGCCGGTGCAGTCGCTCGCCGGAGTCGCACTCATGCTCGACGCGTCGCTCGACCTGCTCGAGAAGGGCGAAATGGAGCAAGCGCGGAACATCCTCGACCGTGCGCTGATCCGGACGCGCGCGACCGTCGGCGAGCTGCGCGATCTCTCGTTCAACCTCGAGCCGGTCGTCCTGCGGGATCTCGGTTTTGCCGCCGCGGTCGACGCGCTCGGGCAGACGCGCGCCGCGGAGCACGAGATCGAGGTCTCGTTCGACGTCGGCGCGGTTGACGAGCTTGGCGAACGCGAGCAGGCGGCGCTGTACCAGATCGCGCGCGAGGCGCTCGAGGAAGCGATCCGCCGTGGGCCTCCGTCCCGCTTCGAGATCTCAGCGACGGCGGACGGCGATGCACTGCATCTCGTGATCCGCGACGACGCCCCGAGCGAGCGCCGGCGCCGCGCGCTCGAAGTCCTCGCCGAGCGGGCGCGAACCCTCGGCGCGGATCTCGCGGTCGAAAGCGAGGACGCCGGGACGCGGATGACCCTCGAGCTTCCGCTCCGCTAGCTCGAGCGAGTAAGCTTCGCGCCGCGGTGAGCGACGGTGCAGCATCTTCTCTTCGTCTGGAAGACCTCGGGTTACGAGCTCGTCGAGCAGGATGGCGAAGCGCCTGCGGTCGGCTCCGAGGTCGAGCTCGACGGGCAGCAGTTCCGCGTCACGAAGCTCGCGCCGTCGCCGCTGCCCGGCGATCGCCGCGCCTGCGCGTACCTCGCCGGCTAGGCGGCGTTACTCGATCGGTTCGTTCTGGACGTTGTGCTCGGTCGCGTACGCGTTCGTCAACTCGTTGACGCTGTCCATCCCATTGGGGAACGCGTAGTTGATCTTCACGAAAGGCTCCCACTTGTCGGGGAGAGCATCCTCGGGGAAGATCGCCTCGACCGGGCATTCCGGCTCGCACGCGCCGCAGTCGATGCACTCCTCGGGATCGATGACGAGGATCCGGTCGGCCTCGTGGATGCAATCGACCGGACAGACGTCGACGCAGGAACGATCTTTGATGTCGATGCAGGGCTCGGCGATGATGTACGTCATGGCGGCCTACTCTACCGAGGCCACCAGCTCGCTCACGACGGTACTAATCCGCTCGTCGAGCGCCGACTTGGCGAGCACCTGGTCGAAGCCGGCAGCGTTCGCGGCGCGCAGCCCGGCCGTGTCGGTGTGGTTCGTAAAACCGACGATCGGGATGTCGGGATACGCGTCGGCGACCTCCTCCGGATCGACTCTCGACACGTCGGCGAGGACGATCTCCGGATCCTCCGTATGGTCGACCGTGACCAGGCGGTGCTCGGGCAACAGCGCATCGAGCTTGCCCCGGATGAAGAGATCGACCCCACAGAGCAGGATCGTCGCCACGGGGGAAGGTTAGAACGTGGTGGAGACGGCATTCAAGAGCGGGCTCGAAGCGATTCGCGCCGGCGAGTTCTTCCTCGCCCACGAGGAGCTGGAAACGGCATGGCGAGCGGCATCCGCTGAGGAGCGCGATTTCTTCCAGGGGCTCGTCCACGTCGCCGTCGCGTGGTACCAGGCGGGGCGCGGGAAGCCGGTCGCGGCCGCGCGGCAGCTCGAGAAGGCGGCGCGGCGGCTCGGCCCGTTCGCGCCGACGCATCGCGGCGTCGACGTCGCCGATGTCCTGCGGCAGGTGGAGGAGGCCCGGGCGCGCGTGGCGGGCGGCTCGCTCGAGCTCGAGCCGCCGCGGGTCTAGTCCTCCTAGGGCTTCGTCAGGCCGATGTCGTCGAGGATGCGGTTGAGCGCGACGTGGAGCCACCAGTCGCGGTGAAAGAAGAGCAGGAGCCCGAGCGCGACGAGGGTCACTCCGCTCACCACCTGGATCACCGTGTAGCGATCGCGCAGCCAGCGAAACGTCCCCATCGCACGCGCGAACGCGACGCCGGCGAGGAGGAACGCCGCGGCGAGACCGAGCGCGTACGCGGCAAGCAGCACCGCGCCTCTGAGCACCGTGCCCGTGTTGCTCGCGAGGACGAGGACCGCCGCGAGCACCGTCCCGATGCACGGCGCGGCGCAGACTGCGAACGCACCGCCGAGCAGGAAGCCCGAACCTCGCCGCCGCGCGCCGCCGAGCAGCCCGGGAGCGAGGATCCGCTCGGGCACCGGCAGCAGCCCCATGAAGGCGAGGCCGATCACGACGAGGACGAAGCCCGCGATCTCCGTCTGCGCATCCCCCGAGACGACGCCGCCGATCGCCGCAGCTCCCGCGCCGAGCACGACGAAGATGACCGTGAAGCCGGCGACGAACGGGAGGCTGGACGTGACGACACGCCGCGCGACGCCGCGCTCGCCGAGCCGTCCCGCCTCGATGCTCGAGACGGCGGAGAGGTACCCCGGCACGAGCGGCAGCACGCAGGGAGTGATCACCGACGCGAAGCCGGCGGCGAAGGAGATCGCCAGGCGAGCGCCCATCAGTGCCTAGTCCAACCCCGCGAGGAGCTCGTCGATCTTTTGCTCGGTCTCGTCGTCGAGCCCCGTCCCCGTGGCGTCGGGCGGCTCGTCGTCCTCCCGTCGCCGGCTCCACCGCCACACCCCCAACGCGAGCACGAGCGCGCCGCCGAGCACGCCGGCGATCGGCAGCCACCAGGCGAGGATGTCGAAGCCGCTGTCGGGCGGCGCCGCGAGGATCCCCTTCCCGTAGTTCGCGACGAGCGCGTTCTCGATCCGCTGCGCCGTCCAGCAGGCCGCGATCTTCTGGGCGATGAACGCCTCGATCTGGCGTGCCGCCTGCGAGTCCGACTGGTCGAGCGTCGTGTGGCACGTCGGGCACATGACCTGGCCCTCGAGATACGCGAGCGAGGTACGCGGCTGCGCGCACGCGGCAGCGGGGGCGGCGAGCGCGAGCGCGGCGGTGGAGACGGCGAGGAGCCGGACGATCACCCGACCGCCTTCAGCGCGGCGCGGAACTCCGCCGCGAAGGCGGGATCCGTGATCGGCCCGGCGAGGTGCGCGACGATCTTCCCGTCGGCGTCGAGGACGTACGTCTCCGGCACCTGCGAGATCCCGTAGCTTCCGGTGACGGCGCCCGAGCCGTCCTCGAGCATCGGAAACGTCAGCCCGTGGGCGGAGATGAACGTCCGCGCGTCGGAGGCGAGATCGTGGTAGTCGACGCCGACGAAGACCACGCCGCGGCTCCGATAGCGCAGCCAGTCCTTCTCCAGCACCGGCGCCTCGGCCTTGCACGGCGTGCACCATGACGCCCAGAAGTTCAGGACGACGCCGTGACCGCGCAGCGAGGCGAGCGAGACGGTGCCCGCGCCCTCGAGCCGTGAGAGCGAGAACGCCGGCGCGGTAGAGCCGACCGGCGGCGCGTGCTGTTGGTGCGCGAGCTTCCAGACGAGCAGCGCGAGGAGCCCCGCCACGCACGCGAGGCCGACGATCTGGCCGCCGAGCCGGACCCGCCTCGTCACGACTTCAACGCCGCGTTGAGGTAGCGGAAGAGATCCTGCGCGTGCGCCTGCTCGCTCACCGGCCCGAGGATTTCACCGCCGACGACGCGCCCCTGCCGGTTGAGGACGTACGTCACCGGCAGGCCGGGGACGTTGTACTTCGCGGCCAGCCCGTCCCCCGCTCCGCCGACGGTCGGGTACGTGATCCCGTGCACGGAGAGAAAGTGCCGCGCGTCGCTCGCGGCGTCGTTCGTGTCGATTCCGAGCACGACCGCGCCCTGCGCCCGGTAGTCGCGCCACACCCGTTCGAGCGCGGGCGCCTCGCGCTTGCACGGGTCGCACCACGACGCGAAGAAGTTGAGGACGACGGCCTTGCCTCGCAGCGATGCGAGCGAGATCGAGCCGTTTCCCTCGAGCCGGTGAAGCGAGAACGCCGGGGCCGGCTTGCCGACCTTCGGCGGCGGCGGCTGGTGTGTGAGCTCCCAGACGAGCAGCCCGCCGAGCACTCCGACGACGGCGATCGCCAGTGCCTGCCCCGCGAGCTTCAGCAGGCCGGGAACGGCAGGCACGTCAGCGAGGGACGATGAAGACCGGTGTCCCGACCCGCACGCGCTTGTACAGCCACTCGGCGTCGGGCACCTGCATCCGGATGCAGCCGTGCGACTCGGAGTGGCCGATCGACCACGGCTCGTCGGTGCCGTGGATTCCGACACCCGGGACGCTCAGCCCCATCCAGCGCGTGCCGAGCGGATTCCCCGGCCCGGGCGGCACCGGCTTCAGTCCCTTCGCCCACGCGTCGTAGGTCGGCGGGTACCACCACGGGTTCAGCTCCTTGACGACGATCTGGAAGTGGCCGAGCGGCGTCGGGTAGATCGCCTGGCCGGTCGCGACGGGGAACGCGCGGACGAAGTGCGTACCGTCGAAGAGGAAGAGGCGGTTGATCCCGCGGTGGATGACGATGATCGGCTCGGCCTTCGCGGCCGGCGCGTTGAGCGTGCGGAGCGGCGCGACGATTGTGGTGTGGTCGCCGGAGAGGATCGCGTCGCGGATCAGGACTTGCGTCGCGAACTTCTGCAGCTCGCGGCCGGGATGCGCGTGCGTGAGCGTCGGCCGTGCGTGGCGGAGTAGGACGGTGCCGGCGACCGCCGGCCGATACACCTGCGCGGCGAGCGTCCCGACCCACTTCTTGATCCGCGAGATGTCGTAAGTCGGCGTGAGCGGCACGACCGTGCTCGCCGGCGCGGTCAGCGCCGTCTGCACGGCGGCGTCCACCGGCACGAGCGTGTGGAAGTGCACCGGCTTGATCGAGTCGAGGTGGTGGCCGACGCGCAGTACGAGCGGCGCGTAGTAGGTCGTCTTCACCGCGACGGTGGCCTGGCCGGACGTCATCCCGCCGACCGCGACGGACCCGATCATCACGCCGGACGCGATCGTCGGCGACGGATTCGCGCGCGCGGCGCTAGCGCCGGCGCCGAGGGCGCAGGCGGCCGCGATGCAGAGGAGGGATCCGACGCGTCTCAAGGCTTGGCTCGGCCGAGAATCGGGCTCCCGGCGCCGGCGAATTCTAGCCATCCCCACCGGCGAACTTCCGATTTGCCCATACTGCGCGTGTGCAAACCGGACGCATCGCGTGGGTCGCAGGCCTCGTGCTCACGCTCTCGCCGTTCATGGACTGGTATGCGACGACGCAGCCGAACGGCCTGACGTTCTCGGTCACGGGCTGGCATGTCGGCGCGCTCGGCAAGCTCGTCTTCTTCATCGGGCTCGCGACGCTGATCCTCGAGGCGCTACGGGAGGCGGGAATTTCCCTTCCTCCGACGGTGCCCGAGCGGCTCGTTCTGCTTGGGCTCGGCTCGCTCGCGTCGATCTTCGTCCTGATCCGGCTCATCTCCGTGCCGGACTTGTACTTCCCGGCGGCGGGTCGCGGCATCGGCGTCTTCGTCGCCCTGCTCGCCGCGTTCGGGCTCGTCGCGGCCGGGCTGCTCCGCTCCGAGTAGCGAGCGAGTCCTGCGGACTCGCTCGCTGCGATAAGGAACTGCGCCGTGCTGTAGGGCTTGTCGTGAGGGACGCCTGGTTCGAGGGGTTGTGCCGTCGCGAGCGCGCAGGCCTTCGGCGTGCCCGCTCGCTGGTTGACGCCAGTGAAGGTTCTGCGTTTGAACCTGAGTGCGGCACTTGGCCGGAGGCTAAGACTCCGCACAGCGGGCGCCGGAGCGCCGACGAGACCGCGCTCTCGTCCGTGCGGAGTTCCTTCACTCCAGCGAGCGAGTCCGCAGCACTCGCGAGCTATACCGGGAGGATCGCCTTCGCCTGGTCGACGAGCTCGTCCAGGTTGAAGCCCTTGCCGACGAAGCCGCGCGCGCCGCTCGACGTCGCCTGGCGCCGTCCCTCCTCATCGATCTGGCCGCTGAACATCAGAACGGGAATCGAGCCGGCGCCGTAGCGCTCCTGGATCTGCCGCAGCATCTCCCAGCCGTCGACATGCGGCATCATCACGTCGAGGAGGATGAGCTCGGGCTTGCGCGTCTCGATCGCGGCGAGCCCCTCCTCGGCGCTCCCTGCCTCCTGCACGTCGTAACCCTCGCGCTCGAGCTCGAGCCGGACGAGCTCGCGCATCCGGTGATCGTCGTCGACGAGAAGCACCGGCGGACCGGTCTGCCCACGTCCCGGACCGGAGCGAACGAGGAACGTCTCGAGATCGCCGCGGCGATACCGGCGATGGCGGCCGGGCGTGTAGAAGGTCGGCACGCGGCCGTGATCCGACCACTTCCGGAGCGTGCTCTGCGCGACGCCGAGGAACTTCGCCGCCTGCCCGAGCGTCATCCATTCCGGCTCGCGGCGGCCGCTGTCGTCGCGGTAGTTCGTGGGAGGGAAACTGGCCAAACCTGACGCTTATTACACCTGACCGTTAGGGCTCGTAGTCGACGGCGCCCAGCTGGTACGCGTCGAACGCCGCCGCGAGCACCGTCGTGAGATCTCTCGGCCAGCCGGGAACGGTGCTCCGCTCGTCGAGCAGCTCTCGCGCCCACGGCTCCGCCTCGCCGTACGCCGCCGTGAGCTCGCCGAGCGTGTACGTCTGGCCGACCCGCTTGCGGAGCTCGTCGAGGATGAGATCGAGGAGCTCGAGCAACTGCCGGTAGCGGCGGTCGTCGTCGCGGCAACTCTCGAGGCGGCGGCTGCCGTCGTCCCATTCGTGCCGGACGACCTCGACCGAGCTCACGCGTCGCCACTGTCCAAAAGCTCCGTGCAGCAGCGGTCAGGCCATAAGGGCCGGATCTCGGCGGCGATCCGTTCGCCGAGCTCGTAGCCGGGACGGGCGAGCGCGTGGGCGACGTGCGCGTGGAGGCACTTCAGGCTGCCGCCGCGCCGCGAGCCGCCGACGCCGAAGTCGAGGGAGTCACCTCCGTCGCTCTTCTCCGAGTCGCCCGCGAGCTCCCGGCGGATCCGGCGCTGCTCGTCGTCGGCGGCGGCAAGGCTCGCGGCGAGCTCGGGCTCGTCGCGCGCAGCGGTGCTCCAGCGCTCGACTCCTCCGGCCGCCTCGAGCCGGGAGATCGCCGCGACGAGATGCCGGCACGTGAGGTAGTACGTCGTCGGGAACGGCTCGCCCTCGCCGGTGTATGGCTGCTGCTCGGTCACCGCCGGCGCGCCGAAAGGGCAGCGGACGACGACGCGATGGAAGGCGCGCGGCTCGCGGCCTAGCTGGCGCGCGACGAGGGCTCGGTCAGCCTGAGTGGTCACGGCGCGAGGCATTCTGCCTGCGCCGCCACTGCGGGATGTCCTTGACGATGAACAGGTGCTCGCCGGGCCGAACGTAGCCGAGCTGGCGCGCCTCGTCCGCGATCGCGGTCGGGGACGACGCCGCGCGGAGCCGGCGCTCGAGGATCGTGTGCTCGCGCTGGAGCTTCACGACCTCGGCGATGCGTTCGGCGCGCTGCGCGCGCGCGTCGACGACGTCGTGCAGCGGCCGGTAGTAGAAGAGCCCGACGAGCACGAGAACCGCGACGGCGAACCAGCGGCGAGCGATCACGCCGCGCGTGCGGCGGCGAGTCTTCCGGGAAGACATAGGACCGGAGAGTTCTCCGGGGACGTGTCTCATCCCTGCTAGGCGATGTCGACCTTGATGACGTTCGTGGAGCCGGGGATGTTCACCGCGGTGCCCGCGGTGATCACGACGCGGTCGCCTGATTCGACGATCCCGGCGTCGCGCGCCGCCTCGACGGCGAGGCGCCAGAGATCCTCGACGTTGCCGGTCTCGGTGATCAGCACCGGCGTCACTCCCCATTCGAGCGCGAGCTGGCGCATCGCCCAGTCGACGTGCGTGAGCGCGACGATCGGGCGGCGGGGCCGGAGCCGCGCAACCGCGCTCGCGGTGTGGCCGGAGAAGGTCGGGACGAGGATCGCCTTCGCCTGCAGCGCCTCGGCGAGGTCGCACGCGGCGTTCGACATTGCTTGCCCGATCGTCGGATTGTCCGCCGCGTCGGGCAGCTCGTGCCGGTAGTCGAGGCTCGGCTCCACGGCGCGCGCGATCCGGTCCATGTACGCGACCGCCTCGACAGGGTACTCGCCCACCGCCGTCTCGCCGGAGAGCATCACCGCGGAGGTTCCGTCGAGGATGGCGTTCGCGACGTCGCTCGCCTCGGCGCGTGTCGGCTCGGGCGAGTGGATCATCGTCTCGAGCATCTGCGTCGCCGTGATGACCGTCTTCCCGAGCTCGAGCGCGCGATGGATGATCCGCTTCTGCAGGAGCGGGACGAGCGCCGGGCCGATCTCGACGCCGAGGTCGCCGCGCGCGACCATCACCGCGTCGGTCGCGGCGAGGATGTCGTCGAGGACGTCCACCGCCTCCGCCTTCTCGATCTTCGCGATCACGTGGGCGTGCGACCCCGCCTGTTCGAGCAGCGCGCGCAGGTCGCGCACGTCGGCCGGCGAGCGGACGAAGGAGAGCGCCACGAAGTCGACGCCGGTCTCGATCGCCCAGTCGAGGTCGGCGACGTCCTTCCGGGTCAGGGACGGAATCGGAAGCGGCACGCCCGGCAAGTTGACGCCCTTGTGCGAACCGACCTGGCCGCCGACGACGACCGCGCACTTCGCGCGACCACGCTCCACGTCTTCGACGCGAAGGCGGACGAGGCCGTCGTCGATGAGGATGTCGTGGCCCGGCTCGAGGACGTCTCCGATCACCGCCGGCGCGATCGGCAGCTCGCCGGCGCTCGCCGACTCCTCGGCGCAGACGGTGACCGTGTCGCCGGTACGGAGGACGACGGGATCGGCGAGCTCGCCGATCCGCAGCTTCGGCCCCTGCAGATCGCCGATCAGCGCGACGGGCCGCCCGAGCTCCGCCGCGATCTCACGGACGAGCCAGGCCCTCTCCGAGTGCTCGGCGTGCGTGCCGTGCGAAAGGTTGAACCGGACTGCGTCGACGCCGGCGTCGAGCAGTGCGCGCAGACGCTCGCGCGAGTCGGCGGCAGGCCCGAGCGTGGCGACGATCTTCGTCCGGCGCTCCATCGCCATGTGTTCCAGCGTAGCTAGCGCTTCGCGCGCGGAAACGCGTCCCAGCCCGGGTACACCGCGCGGTCACCGAGCTCCTCCTCGATGCGCAGCAGCTGGTTGTACTTGGCGACGCGATCGGTGCGCGCGGGCGCTCCCGTCTTGATCTGCTCCGTGCCGAGAGCGACGGCGAGGTCGGCGATCGTCGTGTCCTCCGTCTCGCCCGAGCGGTGGGACATGACTGCGGTGTAGCCGTTCGCGTGCGCGAGCCGCACCGCCTCGATCGTCTCGGTCAGCGTGCCGATCTGGTTGACCTTGATGAGGATCGAGTTGGCAACGCCGCGCTTGAAGCCCTCGCGCAGCCGCTCGACGTTCGTGACGAAGATGTCGTCGCCGACGAGCTGGAGCCGGTCGCCGAGCAGCTCGGTCGTCGCGCGCCAGCCGTCCCAGTCGTCCTCCGCGTTGCCGTCCTCGAGCGAGACGATCGGGAAGCGGCCGGCGAGGTCGGCATAGAACTCCGCCATCTCGGCCGGTTGCGCCTCGCGTCCTTCGAAGCGGTAGACGCCGTCGGAGAAGAACTCGCTCGAGGCAGGATCGAGCGCGATCGCGACCCGGCCGCGGTGGCCTGCTCGCTCGGCCGCCTCGAGGATCGCCTCGATCGCCGCTTCGCTCGCCGGCAGATCCGGGGCGAAGCCGCCCTCGTCGCCGACACCGGTCGAGAGGCCGCGCTCGGAGAGGAGCTTCTTGAGCGCGTGGTATGTCTCGGCGGCCAGCCGGAGGCCCTCGGAGAAGCTCTCCGCGCCGACAGGCACGAGCATGAACTCCTGCAGGTCGATCGAGTTGTCGGCGTGAACGCCACCGTTGATGACGTTGAACATTGGCACCGGGAGCGTCGTCGCCTCCTCCCCGCCGAGGTGCCGGAAGAGCGAGACGCCGGCGTCTGCCGCGGCGGCCTTCGCAGTGGCGAGCGAGACGCCGAGAATCGCGTTCGCGCCGAGGCGGCCCTTGTTCGGCGTCCCGTCGAGCTCGCAGAGGCGCCGGTCGAGGCTCTCCTGGTCGGCCGCGTCATAGCCGCGCACGGCCGCGGCGATCTCGCCGTCGACGTTCGCCACCGCCTGCGTCACGGCCTTGCCGCCGTACGCGGCGCCGCCGTCGCGGAGTTCGACCGCCTCGTGGACGCCGGTCGACGCGCCGGATGGGACGATCGCGCGGCCGAAGGCGCCCGAATCGAGCGCGACGTCGACCTCGACGGTCGGATTGCCGCGCGAGTCGAGCACCTGGCGCGCATGGACGTTGGCGATGCCGCTCATCGGGTCTGCTCCTTAGCCTGGTCGAAGTACGCGTCCTGCCGCTCGAGCGGCAGCTCGCTCCAATTTTCTCCGGCGTCCGTAGCGAGCGCCTCGGCAACTTCCACCCGCTGCCGGAAGCGCTGCGCGGCGCGGCGCAGCTCGAGCTCGGGATCGACGTCGAGCTTCCGCGAGACGTTCACCGCCGCGAAGAGGACATCGCCGAGCTCGTCGGCGGACGGCTCCTCCCGCAGCTCGCGCAGCTCGTCCTCGAGATCGGCCAGCGCGCCCGCGAGGTCGGGGTACTCGAAGCCGACGGCTTTCGCGCGCTGCTGCAGCTTGCGCGCGTAGAGCAGGCCGGGGAGCGCGTCGGCGACGTCGTGGAAGATCCCCTCGCGGCCCTCCTCGTCGACCTTGATGCGCTCCCAGTTCGAGCGGACGCGCTCGGCGGTCTTCGCCTCCACCTCGCCGAACACGTGCGGATGACGGCGCACGAGCTTCGCGTGCACGCCGCGCGCGACCTCGGCGAGATCCCCGGCGCCGCGCTCCTGCAGCAGCAGCGCGAGGAAATAGACCTGGAAGAGCAGATCCCCGAGTTCGTCGAGCAGCTTCGCGTCGTCGGCGGCGAGCGCCGCGTCAGCGACCTCGTACGCCTCCTCGACCGTATGCGGGACGATCGTCTGCGCGGTCTGCTCGCGGTCCCACGGACACTCGCGGCGCAGCCGCTCCGTCAGCCCCTGGAGCTGGAGGAGGGCCTCGCTGAGGCCCTCCTTGTCTTCCATCTCAGCCAGTCGTCGTCGGCAGCGCGGTCGTGGCCGGCGGCGCGTAGCCCGCGCCGTAGCTGACCTTCCCCGCGTACTGCTTCGTGAGGCCGGCGAGCCAGGTGCTCCACAGCGTCTGCTGCTGCTGCGAGATCAGCGTCTGCTTGATCGACGCCTGCGCCGTCTTGAACGGCGTGGTGTGCGCCTTCACGCTCTTGACCGGGCCGAGCGGCTCGATGATGAACCACCCGTACGTGCTGCTCACCGGCGGCGAAATGGTCCCGACCTTGGCCGAGAAGGCGACCTTGTCGTACGGGGCGACATCTTTCCCCTCGACCGCCGCGAACTTTCCCCCCTGCGCAGCGCTGCCGGGGTCCTTCGAGTACTTCTTCGCGAGCGTCGCGAAGCTTGCGCCGGCCTTCAGCTTCGCCTCGAGCGTGTTTGCGAGGCTCTTCGTCTTGACGAGAATGTGCTGCACGTCCCGCGTCTTCTCCGCCGGCACCGCGAAGGTCAAGAGATTCGTCTTGTAGTACGCCATCTCGTTCGCGGTCGTGACCTTGGCGGCGGACGTGACCTTCGTGCGGATCTTCTGCGCCGTGAGGTTCACGAAAACCTCCTGCTTCGCCTGCGCAAGCGTCAGCCCACTCGTCTTGAGCGCGGCCTCGAGCTTCTTCATGCTGCCGGCGTACTTGACCTTGGCGAGGTTCGTGAGGAACGCGTCGATGTCCTTGGAGGTGACGTTCACGCCGAGCTTCGGCGCCTGCTGCTCGAGCTCCGACACCTGCACGAGATAGGCAACGATCTGGTTCTTCAGCGTCGTGTACTGCGGGGTGCCGATCTGCGGAACAGGCTGGCCGGACGACTTCGCCTGGCTCTCCGCCTGCGCGAGCACGCCGTTGAACTGGGCGTTCGTAATCGGGGTGGAGTCGACGAGCGCGATGTCGCCAGCGGGTACCGCTTTGGGGCCGCCGCCGCAGGCGGCGAGAGTCGCGACGGTCGCGACGGTCAGAAGCACAAACAGGAGACGAGTCTTCATTTCCATCCAGTGAGGTCGAGGTCCGCGGGAGCGCCGCCACGCTCGAAAAAGCTTCAGGCGGCTCGGCGCGCGTCCAAGATAGCATCGACGAGCGCCACCGCTTGGGCGATCCCCTCCTGCCCGCGCATGCTCACCTCCTGGCTCGACGAGGCGTAGATCGCCGTCTTCGCCCGGTCTCGCAGCTCACGAAGCTCGCCGGATCCGAGCACGAGGCGCCCGACCGTCGCCTTCCCGCCCTGGAAAACGAGGTAGTCGGCGCCGAGCAGCGCGACCTTGATCTTCGCCTCCTGGATCCGGAAGAGATTTCCGACCGGCTCCGGTAGCGGGCCGAAGCGGTCCTCGAGCGCGAGCTGCAGCTCGCGCAGCTCGTCCTCGGTCTCCGCGAGCGCGAGCCGGCGGTGGACGTCGATGCGCAGCGCCTCGCCGTCGACGTAGGTCGCGGGGACGTAGGCATCGACACGCGCGTCCACCCGGACCGGTCTGGCGGCGATCCGCTTCTGGCCCTGCATCTCCGCGACCGCCTCGTTGAGGAGCTCGACGTAGAGCTCGAAGCCGACCGCGGCGACGTGGCCGGACTGCTCCGCGCCGAGCAGCTCGCCCGCGCCGCGGATCTCGAGGTCGCGCATCGCGATCGCGAAGCCGGCGCCGAGCTCGGTGTGGTCGGCGAGCGTCGACAGGCGTGCGCGCGCCTCGGGGGTCAGTTCGTGCGCATCGGGATAGAAGAGGTACGCGTGGGCCGTGGCGTCGGAACGGCCCACGCGCCCGCGGATCTGGTAGAGCTGGGCGAGGCCGAGCATGTCGGCGCGCTCGACGATCAGCGTGTTCGCCTGCGGGATGTCGATCCCCGACTCGATGATCGTGGTGGAGACGAGCACGTCGGCGTCGCCGCGGAGGAAGGCGTGCATCCTCTCCTCCAGCTCCTTCTCCCTCATCTGGCCGTGCGCGACGAGGAAGCGGAGCTTCGGACAGAGCTGCTGCAGCGCCGCGGCGCGCTCATCGATCGTCTCGACGCGGTTGTGGAGGTAGAACGCCTGGCCGTCGCGCTCCGCCTCGCGTTCGAGCGCGAGCTTGACGAGCTCCTCGTCGTACTCGCCGACCGTCGTCCGGATCGGGAGGCGCCCCTCGGGCGGCGTCTCGATGATCGAGATGTCGCGCATCCCCGCGAGCGAGAGATGCAGCGTCCGCGGGATCGGCGTTGCGCTGAGTGTGAGAACGTCCACCTCGAGGCGCAGCGACTTGAGGAGCTCCTTCTGCGCGACGCCGAACCGCTGCTCCTCGTCGAGGATCACGAGGCCGAGCTCCTTCGGGATCACGTCGCGGCTGAGGACGCGGTGAGTCCCGATCAGGACGTCGACCTTGCCCGCGCCGAAGTCGGCGAGGATCCGCTTCGTTTCCTTCGGCGCGACGAAGCGCGAGACCATCTCCACCCGCACGGGAAAGTCGCGGTAGCGGTCGCGGAAGGTGTTGAAGTGCTGCTCGGCGAGGATCGTCGTCGGCGCGAGGACGAGCACCTGGCGGCCGTTGATCGCGACGGCGAACGCGGCCCGAACGGCGACCTCCGTCTTCCCGAAGCCGACGTCGCCGCACACGAGGCGGTCCATCGGCCGCGGCGTCTCGAGGTCCTCCTTCACCGCTTCGATCGCCGCGTCCTGGTCGGGGGTCTCGCGGAACGGGAACGACGCCTCGAGCCGCGGGATCCACTCGTGGGAGAGGTCGTACGCGATCCCCTCCCGCGTCTGCCGCTGCGCGTAGAGGTTGATGAGGTCGCCGGCGAGTTCGCGGACGGACTCCCGCGCGCGCGACTTGAGGGTCTGCCACGCCTTGCCGCCGAGCTTCGAGAGCGCGGGCGCGTTCGCGTCGGCGCCGACGTAGCGGGACACCTTCCCGAGCTGCTCGTGCGGGACGTAGAGCCGGTCCTCGCCACGGAAGGCGAGCAAGAGGTAGTCGCGCGTGACGCCCGCCACCGTCTTCGTCTCGAACCCGAGGAGCTTCCCGACGCCGTGGTCCTCGTGGACGACGTAGTCGCCGGTGCGGAGGTCGGCGAACGACTGGAGCGCACGGCCGCCGAGCCGGCGCTCGCGCGGTGCGCGGCGGCGGAAGACCTGGTGATCGGGGAGCAGGACAAGACCGAGGTCGCGCCAGACGAAGCCGCGGCGCGCCGGTGAGATCGCGAAAAGCAGCTCCGGCTCCTCCGGCAGCTCCTCGCCCGGCTCGAGCAGCCGCGCCTCGACGCGGCGCAGGAGGTTCTGGGTACGGAGCGCCTCGCCGCGGTGCGGGAACGCAACGACGATCCGCTGGCCGCTACGAAGGAGCGCGGCCAGCTCGCTCTCCGCCTCCGCGAGGCCGCGGGCGGCGATCGCCGGCTTCTGCGCCTCGAACGCGAACGGCTGCGTCTGCGGGAACGGGTCGAGCTCGGTCGCGCCCGCGAGCGACGGCGGCGCCCTGACGCCGTCCTCCTCCCAGACGCGCCGCACCGCGTCGGGCTGGAAGACGAAGTCGGGAGGGCCGGCAAGCGCCGGGACGAGGTCGTCCGGGACAGGCGACGGCGCATCGTCGTCCGCGAGGGCCGGCTCGGCGAGATCGGCGCGGCGCTCGGCCGCCGGATAGAGCGTCGCCTCGGCGACCGGGTGGAGCGCGCGCTGTGTGAACGGCGAGAAGGCGCGCACCGACTCGATCTCGTCGCCGAAGAACTCGACGCGGAGCGGCTCGCGGCCGGTGGTCGGGAAGACGTCGACGATGCCACCGCGGACTGCGAACTGGCCGCGGTCGTCCACCCGTTCGACGCGCTCGTAGCCGGCAAGGGCGAGCTCCTCGGCCAGTCCCTCCACGCCGGGCTCGAGGTCCGCCCGCACCTCGAGCAGAGCGGGACGCACGCCGGCCGGCGGCAGTCCTTCTGCGAGCGCGCGTGCCGAGGCGCAGACGAGGCCGCCCCGCGCGAGGACCCGCAGCGCGCGGGCGCGCTCGCCCACGAGATGCGGCGGAGCCGCGAGGCCCGACTCGTACGAGACGCCGCGGCTGGGTAGGAGCCCGACCGCATCCTCGCCGAGGAACCACGCCGCGCCCTCGGCGGCGTCACGCGCGTCCGCGTCCTCGGCGAGAAGGACCACGACGCCACGCCCGAGCTTCTCGTGCAGCGTCGCGAGCAGGACCGGCAGAACCGCCTCCGAGACGCGCGCGCGGGCCGGCAGCGCGTCCACAAGCTCGCCGACGCGCTCGTCCTCGACGAGCTCGCGCACCAGGGCGTGAAGTACCGGACGGTCCATGACGAATGGCGGAACCGGCGGTTCCGCGGGGGTCGATGGTACTTGGTTGATTCGCCCCCTTCCCAGCTCCAACGTCGGTGGCCGCCGCAGGAAGGGCCGGACCGGACATGTCGGTACCTGGTACTGGACGTGTCCCTAGAGGTGTACTGGAGTGTCCCTAGAGGACTCGTTCGCCCTATTCGGTGAAGGCATGTTTGCGTGGCGCGATCGCGGGGTCGAAGTCCTCGCAGAACATGCTGAAGATCGTCACGTCGCGCAGCGGCTCCCCCTCGCGCGACGGGAGCCGCCGCCGCAGCGTCGCCTCCTCGAGGAACCCGAGCTTGCGCGGCACGCCGAGGCTCGCGGCGTTGCGCGGATCGATGCGGATCTCGATCCGGTCCGCCTCGCAGACCTCGAAGCCGACACGAGTGAGCGCCGCCGTCGACTCCGTGACGATCCCCTGCCGCGTCGCATCGGCCCGCACCCAGTAGCCGATCTCGAGTCCGCCCGGCCCGACACGGGGATGGAGCCCGCTGCCGCCGAGCAACCGGCTCTCGTCGGCGGAGAAGATCCCGTAGACGAAGTTCTCGCCGGCGGCCCACACCGCGCGGAAGCTCTCGATGAGCTCGGTCTTCTCCCCCAGCGTCTGCGGCTCGGCGTCGGCCCACGGCATCCACTCGCGCAAGTGCTCGAGGCTCGAATCCATCGCCTCCTTCAGCAGCGCCGCGTCGTCCGTCTCGTAGCAGCGGATCACAAGGCGCTCGGTCTCGATGCGGTACGGCGGCGGCGGGCCGTCCCAGCTCACTTGCGGCGGATGAGCGTCAGTCCGTCGCGGATCGGCACGAGCACGCACTCGACGCGTTCGTCTGCGAGCACGTGCTCGTTGAACTCCGTGATGCCCTCCGTGCCGCGCATCCCGCCGAGCGTGTTGTCGGCGAGGATCAGCCCTTCGGGCGCGAGCTTCGGGAGGACGAGTTCGTAGTAGTCGATGTAGTCGGGCTTCCACGCGTCAATGAAGACGAGGTCGAACTCGCCGTCGAGCCCGGCGATCGTCTCCTTCGCATCGCCGAGGCGGTAGTCGATGCGGTCCGCGACGCCGGCTTCCTCGGCGTAGCGCCGGGCGATCGCGGTCGTCGCGTCGTTCACGTCGCACGCGATCAGCTCGCCGCCTTCCGGCAGCGCCGAGGCCATCGCGATCGACGACCAGCCGGTGAAGACGCCGATCTCGAGCACGCGCCGCGGTTTCCGTGCCGCGACGATGAAGCGGAGGAGCATCCCCTCGAGGTGGCCGACCGACATCTGCGCGTTCGGCAGCGCCGCGGTCTCCTCGCCCAGCCGTACGAGCGCGTCGCCCGGCGGCGTCGAATGCGCCTCGGCGTACGCCTCGATCTCGTCGAATGAGCTCATCCGTCGAGCCTACCCACCAGCACACAGCCGTTATGCCCACCAAGTCCCATTGCATTCGAGAGCGCGACGTCGACCTGCACCCGCCGCGCCTCGTTCGGCACGTAGTCGAGGTCGCACTCGGGATCCGGATGGACGTAGTTCATCGTCGGCGGCAGGACGCCGTCACGGATGGCGAGGACGCACATCATGGCCTCGATCGCTCCCGCCGCGCCGAAGCAGTGTCCGGTGACGGACTTCGTCGAGGAAACGGCGAGTTCGTAGGCGTGCGCGCCGAAGACGTCCTTGATCGCCTTCGTCTCGGCGGCGTCGCCGAGCGGCGTCGACGTACCGTGCGCGTTGATGTAGCCGACACGCTCGGGCGTGACGTCCGCCCGCTCGAGCGCGCGCCGCATCATCTCGGCGACGCCGATCGAGTCGGGATCCGGCTGCGCGAGATGGTGCGCGTCGTTCGACATCGCGTAGCCGAGAATCTCGGCGTAGATTGTCGCGCCGCGGCGCTGGGCCGCCTCGAGCTCCTCGAGCACGAGGATGCACGCGCCCTCGCCCATCACGAAGCCGGCGCGGGTCGCGTCGAACGGACGGGAGGCGCGCGGCGGGTGCTCAGCCTCCGCCGCGAGCCCGCGCATCGCGCAGAAGCCGGCGAGGATCAGCGGCGTGATGCACGCCTCCGAGCCGCCGGCGAGCACCGCATCCGCATCGCCGCGCTTGATCAGCTCCGCCGCCTCGCCAACAGCGGTGGATCCGGTCGCACACGCCGAGACGGGCGCGTAGTTCGGGCCGCGAAAGCCCGTCGCGATCGCGAGCTGCCCGCTTGCGGCGTCGACGAGGACGCTGGGGATGAAGGTCGGCGCGACCCGGTCGGGGCCGCGCTCGCGAAGGACATCCACCTGCTCGGCGATCCCGGCGATCCCGCCGATCGCCGTGCCGAAGAGGATCCCGACGCGGTCGGGCGAGTACGCACCGTCGAGCTTCGCGTCCGCAACCGCCTCCTTCGCAGCACCGAGCGCGAGGAGGACGTTGCGGTCGAGCCGCCGCGCGTCCTTTGCCGAAGCGACCGCGGCAGGGTCGAAGTCCTTCACCTCGGCCGCGACCCGCACGGGGAACGCGCTCGCGTCGAAGGCCTTGATCCAGTCGATCCCGCTCTCGCCGGCAACTGCCGCGCGCCAGGTCTCCCGCGCGTCGCCGCCGATCGGCGTCACCGCGCCGAGCCCTGTGACCACAACCCTCCGCACGAGGGGAAGTTACATTCGCGCTCGTGCCCGACGCCCCCGGCCCCAACGTCCCGTTCCCGCCGATGGAGGCCGAGCTCGTGGCCGAGCTCCCCGCGGGGGGCGGCTGGCGGTACGAGCCGAAGTGGGACGGCTTCCGCGGCGTGCTCGAGAACGACGGCGGCGAGCTCGCGCTCTGGTCGCGCAACGGCCGGCCGCTGCTCCGCTACTTCCCGGAGCTGCGGGAGCTCGGCGACGCGCTACCTCCCCACTCCGCACTCGACGGCGAGATCGTGATCGCGCGCGGCGGCGCGCTGGACTTCGACGCGATGCAGATGCGCCTCCATCCCGCCGAGAGCCGCGTCCGCAAGCTCGCGGCCGAGATCCCCGCGACATTCGTCGCCTTCGACCTCCTCCTCTGGAAGGGGAAGCCGGTGCACGAGAAGCCGATCGAGAAGCGCCGCGCCGAGCTGGAGAAGGTCGCCGCCGGGGATGTCCGGCTCTCGCCCGTGTCCGGCGACGTCGAGCAGGGGCGCGACTGGCTGAAGACGCTGCAGGCGGCCGGCTTCGACGGCGTCGTCGCGAAGCGGCTCGGCCTCCCCTACCTCCCCGGATCGCGCGACGGGGTGGTGAAGGTCAAGCCGCACAAGACCGCCGACTGCGTCGTCGCGGGGGTTCGCTGGAAGAAGGGCGGCCGCGACACGATCGCCACGCTGCTGCTCGGCCTCTACGACAAGGACGGCACCCTCAACTACGTCGGCTCGGCCGCGGTCGGCGCGAAGAACCAGGCGGAGATCGCCGCGAAAGTCCTCCCACTCCTCGACAAGAAGAGCGACCGGCGCTTCAGCGAGCCGAACCGCTGGGGGACGGACGGCTTGGAGGAGGCGCCGCTGAAGCCGAAGCTCGTCGTCGAGGTGCGGTTCGACAAGCTCGAAAGGCACCGTTTCCGGCACGGGACGCGGCTGCTCCGCTTCCGGCCGGACAAGGATCCAAGCGCGTGCACGTGGCGCGAGGTGCGGCCGCCGCGCCGAGCGAGCGACCTCTCGGTCGAGGATCTGCTCAGCTAGCTCTTCTTCGCCCGCGACGGCTGCACGCGTTTCGGCTCGCCCGGCATCTTCGGGAAGTTCGGTGGATACGGCGCCTCGCCGACGCCGTCCTTCTCCTCCCGCTCCACCCACGCGAACAGCTTGCGGAGATCGCAGAGCGACTCGTCGATCCCCACCTGGACGTCGCCAAGCTTCGCGAAACGCGCCGGCATCGTCGCGAGCGTGAAGTCCTCGGTCACGAGTCCCTCGAGCTCGTCCCAGCGGAACGGCGCGGAGACGGTCGCATCGGGCCGCGCGCGAACGGAGTAGGCGGACGCGATCGTCCGGTCGCGCGCGTTCTGGTTGTAGTCGATGAAGACGCGCTTGCCGCGCTCCTCCTTCCACCACGCGGTCGTGACGAGCTTCGGCGCGCGCCGCTCGATCTCGCGCGCGAAGGCGAGCGCGCAGCGGCGCACCTCGCGGAACCCCCACTTCGGCTCGATCCGGCACGCGATGTGGATGCCGCGGTTCCCCGAGGTCTTCGGCCAGCCGGTGAAGCCGAGCTCGTCGAGCGTCTCCTGGACGATCGCCGCGACCTGCTTCGCGTGCTTGAACGTCGTGCCCGGCTGCGGGTCGATGTCGATCCTCAGCTCGTCGGGATGCTCGACGTCCTTGCGCCGCGACGGCCACGGGTGGAAGTCGATCGTGCCGAGGTTCGCCGCCCACGCGACGTGCGCGAGCTCGGTCACGCAGAGCTCGTCGGCAGTGCGGCCGGACGGGAAGGTGACCGTCGCCGTCTCGATCCAGTCGGGCCGGTGCTGCGGCACGCGCTTCTGGTAGATCGCCTCGCCCTCCGCCCCGTCCGGATGCCGCTTCAGCTGCGTCGGCCGCTCGTAGAGCGCGCGCACGATGCCGTCGCCGACCGAGAGGTAGTACTGGACGAGGTCGAGCTTCGTCTCCTTCCGCTTCCGGAAGAAGAGCTTGTCGGGATTCGTCACCTTGACGGTGCGTTTCCCGATTTCGAGCTCGATGAACGGGGAGTCGGCCATTTCCAGGAGTATTCTGGCGGTCGTGTTGGAGCATCCGCGTCCCACGAGACTCGCGCTCGAGCCGCTCGACGACTTCGTCGTGGTCGAGTACGCCGAGGAGGAGGCCGAGACGCGCGCCGGGCTGATCCTGCCGGCAAGCCTCGAGGCGCACTGCCGCAGCGGCATCCTGATCGCGGCCGGCCCCGACGCCGAAGGCGTCTCGCCCGGCGACAAGGTGCTCTTCCCGAAGGACGCCGGCTACGACGTCCGGCTCGCCGGCACCGCGCAGAGAGTCCTCAAGCGCGAGGACCTCATCGCCCGCATCCTCGACTGAGGACACGGGCGACAAAGCGGTTCAGCGGAGAGGGAGGGATTTGAACCCTCGAGACACCTTTCGGCGCCCACGCGATTTCCAGTCGCGCTCCTTCGACCGCTCGGACACCTCTCCGGGCGCGCCCAGGGTATCGGGCTAGGACGTGGAGAGCGGAGGGGGGAGGGATGGCGCGTACCGCACGCGTGCGCGCCGGTCCGCGCGCCGGTGCGGCAAGCGAACAACGGTGTCACGTGGTTGCCGATAGTAGGCGCTGGAGCGTTCGCCGCCCTACGGTCGGCTGGCGGGGGTGTCGCCAGGGGTGAGCGTGACCGGCGGACGTGGCTCCGGGACCAAGGAAGTTGTGCCCTGGCTCCGCACGGAGGCGACGGACACGAGGTCAGCCGGTGGTCGGATGCGTCGGCGTTCTTCCGCCGGGAGCGAGGAGATCGAAACCGTCGGGTGTATTGAGCAGGCCTGTCGCTGTGCCCGGACGCCCCTTCACGCCGTACTGCCAGACGAGAGCCCCGGTTGCCGGGTCGATCGCGAACATGCGGTCGTTGTAGTCGTCGTTGACCATGAAAACGCCCGAAGGGAGAAGCTCCACGAGCGAGGGATGGTTGAGCACGCCGGGGCCGCTCGTCGGCTGGTAGCGGTACTCGATCCGGCCACGCCGGTCGAACTCGACGATCGCGCCCGGGTCCTCATAGTCGGCGATGAGGTAGCGGTCGCGACCGATCTGCTGGGGATCGGAGGGATAGCCGATCGCAAGGTGCACATCCCAGACGAGTCGCCCGGAGGGTGTGAGCTCGTCGACCCAGCTGCCGTTGATCTCCGAGACGAGCAGGTTGCCGTCCGCGAGCGGCGTGTCGCCGTTCGGCGGGCCGAGCGCGGCCGGCGGCGCATGAGCGCATCGTCCCGGCGTGCCGATCTGATGGAGGACGCGCTTGGTGCGCGGGTCGAGGATGACCACGCGGCAGTTTCCGGCGTCGGCGACGCTCATGTCGCCGTTGCGCAGGAGGTAGGCGTCGTCCGGGGTGTTCAGATAGCCCGGTGCGGCGCCCGGGGTGCGCGGGTGGCCGTACTGGAAGACGATGCGCCCGGATGGGTAGGCGATCTCGACGATGGTGTCGTTGTCTTCCTGGTTGGAGATGATCGCCGTTCCGTGGCGGATGAAGAACGCGTCGTCGGGGAAGTAGAAGCCGCCCGGTGGCGCCGAGCGCCCGGGTGACGGGTACCTCCAGACAATCTTGTCCGTATCGTCGAGGACGAGCATCCGATCGTTGCCCCGGTCGGCGATGAGCAGCTTGTCCCCGAAGAACGGCGAGCCGGCTCCGGCATCGCCCGCGCTGCCGAAGCGCCGATTGGGGACAATCATCTGGACGCCGGCTGTCGGCCGGCCGCCGCCGGTCTCGCCGCCGACGATCCAGAGCCGCCCGCCGCGCACCGCAGACCCGGCATTGGCGACAGGAACCTGCAGCGACCCTGCCCGCAAGAACGACGAGCCCCGCGGTTCGAACGCATAGATCGCGCCCGCAGGAGCAGAAGCGGTGCCGCCGCCCGCGAGATAGATCGTGCCGTCGAGCACGCCCGCGGCGGCGCCAGAGAGGGGGACCGGCAGGCGCCCTACAACGCGCGCCGTCCGCCGGCCCGGGTCGACGAGCTGGACCGCGTCGCTGGGCTTTCCGTTCGAGCCGAGTCCACCGAAAACGTAGATGCGCGAGCCGAGCACGGCGAGGGCCGGATAGCGGACGGGAACAGGGAGCGCAACGACAGGGCGGTAGCTGCGGCCATCGGTCGTCGATACGACCTCGGGATCCATCGCCTGCCCGTCGTATCCGCCGACGACGTACACGACGTCGCCGATCGTCACCGCACCCGCGTCGGAGCGGGCCCGGGCAAGAGCGCGGCCGGCGGTCGTGTTGCCGCCCGTCTCGATCTGGGTCGACGCAGCCGGCGCCGCCGTCCCGCCGCCGACAACGAGCACTCGTCCACCGAGCATCGCGCCTGCCGCATCGTGGGTCGCATGTACGAGACGCCCCTGCAGCGAGAGCTGCCCCGTATGCGTGTCGAGCGCGTAGACGCCATCGGTCGACGACCCACCCGTCCCAAGCCCACCGAGAATCACGACGGTGCGCGTTCCGGGCTGGGACACCACGACCTCTCGACTGAGCGGCGCGGCGAGCTGCCACGGAAGCAGGCCGGCCTCGACGGCGGGAGGCCGCACCGGGGTCGACGGCTTGGTTGCCGGTATGTGCTGCGAGGTCTTGGCCTGGTGCCCTCGCCCCAGCCCAACCGCCAGGCCGACTCCTGCCAAGGCAGCCAGCAGCACGGCCAGCGCGGCCCGTCTGCGGCGTCGCACGATCCGCCGCCGCTCCCGGCGCGACACCCGCGGGGTCGTCATCTCAACGCCAAGGAAGGCTCGTGGGCGGGATCGATCGTTCGAGCGCGGGGCAGCGACAGCCAGACGTCGGCGCCGCTCTCGGGACGGTTGCGCAGGCCGGCCCCGCCACCGTGTGCTCGAGCGACGAGTTCGACGATCGATAGGCCGAGACCGGAGCCGCCACGACCACGTGCCTCGTCGGCGCGGCTGAAGCGGTCGAAGGCTCGCGCGCGGAATTCCTCGGGAAATCCTTCGCCCTCGTCTGTGACGTGGAGCTCGACTGCGTCGTCCTTCTCCACGGCACGCAGCGTCACGGCGCCCTTGCCGTATGTGAGTGCGTTCTCGACGAGGTTCGCGAGCGCCTGCTCGAGGCGGGTCGGATCGGCGTCGAGAGTGAGCTGGCTGGGCACAGTGCTCAGCTCGCGTCCGAGTGAGGCGGCGCGGGTCTCGAAGCGTCGAGCGACACCGGTGAGCAAGTTCCCAACCGGGACGGCTTCGCGGCGGATCGGCAGCGGGCCTTGGTCGGACCGCGCAATCAAGAGCAGGTCTTCGGCGAGCCGCACGAGCCGCTGCGTCTCCTCCCCGGCAGAGCGGAGCGCCTGCTCGAGTTCCTCTCGCGACCGCGGCCGGCGCAGTGCGAGCTCGAGCTCGGTCTGGAGGAGCGCGAGGGGCGTTCGCAGCTCGTGGCTCGCGTCGGCGACGAACCGGCGCTCGTGCTCGACGGCTGCGTGGAGACGCTCGAGCATGTCGTTGAGCGTTGTCGCGAGGCGGGAGATCTCGTCCCCGCTCGGAGGGACGGGCAACCGCGTCGGCCGGTCGGCGGTGACGGCGCCAGCGCGGCGGCGCAGAAGCTCGACCGGTCTCAGTGCACGGGCCGTGAGCCCATAGCCGCCGAGGCAGGCGGCGAGCAGTGCAAGCGGGAGGAAGAGGACGAGCTCGTGACGGAGGTGGTCGAGTGAGTTTGCGCGTGGCGTGAGCGAGCCCGCGACTGCGACGACTTCTTTGCCGCCTAGGCTCGGGACGGCGAGGACGCGCCACTGGCCGGGGTGGCCCGGCACCGTCGCGTTGCGCCAGATGCGCCCGGCGGCGGCTTCGACGACGAGCTGCCGGTTGAGCAGCGGTGGGAGCCCTCCCGGTTGTGAGGCCCGGAGCGCGCCGGCCGGTGTGAAGACCTGGGCGAAGGTAGTCCCGCCGCCGGTGTCGGCGTCAACGTGGCCGGCCTCGACCTCCTCCTTCGCTTGCGCCGAGAGGGTCTGATCGATCCCCGCGAGCAGCTCGTTCGACACGCGCTGGTAGACGAAGAGCCCAACCGCGGCAAGGACGAGCGCCATCGCGAGCGCGAAGCCGAGCGTGAGCCGGATCCGGATCGGCAGCCGCGTCACAACTCGGCCCGCAGCCGGTAGCCCACCCCGCGCACCGTTTCGATGGACTCGCGACCGAAGGGGCGGTCGATCTTCTCCCGGAGGTAGCGGATGTAGACGTCGACGACGTTCGAACGGCTCTCGAACGCAAGGTCCCAGGCGCCATCGAGCAGCTGCGTGCGCGTCAGCACCACTCCCGGTCGGCGCATGAACAGCTCGAGCAGCGAGAACTCCTTCGCCGAGAGGTCGATCTCGTCGTCGCCGCGCCAGACCCGGTGCGCAGCCTGGTCGAGCCGGAGATCGCCGACTGCGAGCACCGGCGGCCGCTCGAAGGGCGCACGCCGGGTCAGCGCGCGCAGCCGCGCCAGCAGCTCCTCGAAGGAGAAGGGTTTCGTCAGGTAATCATCGGCCCCGGCATCGAGGCCACCGACTCGATCATCGACCGCGTCGCGCGCCGTCAGCATCAGCACCGGCGACCAGATACCGTCGCGCCGCAGTCGGCGGCAGACCTCGAAGCCGTCAACGCCAGGCAGCATGACGTCGAGGACGATCGCGTCGTAGTCGACCGCGCGCGCCATCCAGAGCGCGTCCTCGCCGCGCTCCGCGACGTCGGCCGCATAGCCCTCCTCGCGCAGCCCCCGTCCGAGCAGCTCCCCGAGCTTCTTCTCGTCTTCGACCACAAGCACGCGCACAGCTCCATTGTCGCCCGGGCCATGAGAAAGGGATGAACCAGCTCAGGACGCTCTCATTCCGCTGCGCTCCCATGTGGGGCGTGTCGACGACGGAGCAAAGCGGCGGCGTGGACGGAAATGAGCGGCTGACGGCAGCCACGGGGGTCGTGCTGATCGTCCTGCTCGCCGCGCTTGGTGTGACGATCCTCTCGATCGGCCAGCTCGTCTGGTGGCACGTGCTCATCGGGATGCTCCTGATTCCTCCTGTGTTGCTCAAGCTCGGCAGCACGGGATGGCGCTTCCTCCGCTTCTACACGGGCGCGCAGGAGTATGTGCGGCGCGGGCCGCCGCGATTGCCGCTGCGGCTGATGGCACCGCTCGTCGTCGTGTCGACGCTCGCCGTCTTCGCAACGGGCGTCGCGCTGCTCGTCACCGGACAGCAGGCCGGGTTGGTCGTCGGGCTACACAAGGCGTCGTTCGTTCTCTGGCTGGTCGTCACCGCGATCCACGTGCTCGCGCACCTGCGCGCGATCCCGAGGCTCACCGTCGCCGACTGGCGGCGTCGGCCCGTAGCGCCGGCGAGCGTCGTCTCGGGGGCCGCCTGGCGGCGGCTGGCCCTCGCCGCGACGATCGTCGCCGGCGTCATGGTCGCCGTCGCGACGGTCCGCTACGCACAGCCGTGGGTGCAGTTCTTCGCTTCGCACCACGGTCACAGCGACGGCTGAGACGAGAACCCCGGCACCCTTCCGCTCATCGTTCGCTCACGCGTTCGGAGGAACGATTGCGGGTATGACCGGTGATCCGTATCGCTGGGACGAGCGCGTAGACGCGTGGGAGGAGGTCGCGACCAGCGATGCCTTCCTCGCCATCCGCGACCGCGTCGTCGAGCTCGCCGAGCCCCGGCGCGACGACCGGGTGGTAGACCTCGGGGCCGGGACAGGACTCGTCGCTCTCGCACTTGCCCCCCGCGTGGACGAACTCGTCGCGGTCGACATCTCGGAGCGGATGCTCGAGCGGCTTGACCGGGCGGCGACCGCCGACGGCGTCCACCACATCAAGACGCTCGTCGCGGACCTCCGCCGTATTCCACTCGAGGACGAGTCCGCGACGCTCGTGGTCTCGAACTACGTCTTCCACCACCTCGACGACGCAGGCAAGGAGCTCGCACTCGCAGAAGCGCGGCGGATCCTCCGGCCCGGCGGACGGCTCGTGATCTGCGACATGATGTTCTCGCTCTCGCTCGAGTCGCGCGACCGCCACCTCGTCGCAGAGAAGATCCTGGCGATGCTGAAGCGGGGGCCTGCGGGATTCGTGCGGATCCTCCGTAACGCGGGCCGGCTCCTCGCCGGCCGCTGGGAGCAGCCCGCAACGCCGGACGGCTGGGAGCGGATGCTCCGCGACCGCGGTTTCGAGCAGGTGCGGATCGTGCTGCTCGAGCACGAGGCCGGTGTGGCCGTTGCGCGCCGGCCCGAGCTGGCCTCTACGGCAGTTCGAGGGCACGCCGCGCCAGCAGCTGCCAGCGGGTTCTGAACAGCTGCTCGCTCCACCGTTCCCGCTCACCGCTGAGCGGGTTGTCGACGAGGACGTACCCCGGTCCGGCGCCCACGAGCACAACAGCGTGCTCGTTGAGGTTCACGGTGATCTCGCGTCCGGACGGCGCCAGCCAGCTGAGATAGGGGCCGGGAGCGAGACCGACCCACGCGAGCACGGGATGCCCGGCCAGCACCGCAGCACGAACCGCGGCGACACTGCTGCCGCGCAGGTCAACGAGGTGGACGCCGTAGCGCGCAGCAAGAGCGCGGATCGGCGGCTCATAGACCCCGAAACCTCCCTCTTCGCCACCTCCTGCCGGTCTGCCGACGAAGCCGCGCTCTGGATCGCCCCACCGGAAGAGCGCGCTTCCCGCGACGGGCTCGGGGTCGAGCGGGCCGCTCCGCGGCAGCTGCTGTTGCAGCTCGAGCTGGCCGACCTGGACATGTGCCGCGCTCAGCAGCATCGAGAGGGCGGTTGCCTCGCAGTCGTTGTGAAGAACCTGTCGCACGGGGCGAAGCGCGATCGAACTCCGGACGGCCGTGACGGTGAGGTCGAGCCGCGACTCGTGTAACCTCAGCGCCCGCGCGATCTCCCGCCGGGCGCGGCGGCGCGGGACCATCACGACGAGCCTGGCGCGCCCGCGGCGGAACGTCACGCGGCGCGGCAGACGGAGGCGGCCGGCCCTACCCGGTGAGACCGACCCGAGCAGCCGGTCTCCGGCGAAGACCGCCAACGGTTGCGGCGCTACCGGCGTCCTCGTTCGCGATGTCGCTGTGCCGCCGCCGCATCCACCGAGCACGGCGACCACGGAGAGCGCGGCGAACAGACGAATGGCGCGCACTAGGTATTGAGCCAGGCCATCGCGGCTGCGACGGTGCCCGAGAGCGATGAGAGGCCGATGTGAGTCGGCTCCTGAGGCAGCTCCGGAGCACGCCCGGCTCCGATCCGGCACAGAGAGCGGAGGGGGAGAGATTTGAACTCTCGATCCGCCTAACGACGGATAACGGTTTTCGAGACCGCCG
This sequence comes from uncultured Actinomycetes bacterium, assembly GCA_963737515.1. GTDB lineage: Bacteria > Actinomycetota > Thermoleophilia > Gaiellales > Gaiellaceae > Palsa-739. Next base: position 35,112 of record CAVTSV010000003.1, read on the forward strand.
CATTCGACCGCTCTGCCACCCCTCCGCGGGTGCGCGCGACCGCGGCGCCGCGCTAACGGAGAAGGAGGGATTCGAACCCTCGATGGAGCCATTCAGCCCCATAACGCCTTAGCAGGGCGCCGCCTTCAGCCACTCGGCCACTTCTCCGGGACGAGACAGGTTAGCGAGGCTCAGCCGAAGAAGTTGATGGCGAGAACCATCAGGACGAACATCACGATCGAGGCGATCACGAACACGCTGAGCCCGTTCGGCCCCGGGAAGTCCGGCTTCTTGCGCGGGATCACGAACGAGGCGGTCAGCGCGAAGGCGATGAACACCGCCGCGACGACGATGAGCGCGATCTTGTGGCCGGTCGTCAGGTCTGCGGCGAGCAGCACGGCCGGATTCTACGCACTTGCGAGCAGCCGCCTCTCATCCCTCCGGCGCCGCTCGCGGACGAGTCCCCACCCGAGCGCCACGAGCAGGAGGATCGGGCCGGCGACGATCAGGATGTAGAGGACGATGATCCCCTCGAGGCCGAGGAAGTCCGCCGCGTTGCCGAGCAGGCGGCCGAGGCGTCCGCTCTTGCCGGCCGGCGTGACGAACGCGTGCTGGTTCGTCGTCAGCGTCAGCTGGATGTCCGCCGTCGCCGCGGAGGCGACCGTCTGGCTGCGCGCCTTCCGCAACTGCGTGAGCTGGTGCTCGGCGTTCTCGAGCCTAACCTCGACGATCACCCGCTGCGAGCCCGACAGCGACCCGTTCTGCAGCGCCTGCTCGTAGATCCCGATCGCGCGCTGGAGCGAGCCGATCGTGTCGCTCTGCTTGGAGAACTGCTGCTGGAGATCCTGGGTCGAGACCGACTGCGACACGAGCCGGCCGAGCCCGCTCAGCTTCCCGATCGCCGCTTCGGCCCTGCCGACCGGGACGCGGAGTTCGAGGTACGCGTTCCCGTCGCCGTTGCGCGACGCCTGGAACTGGACGTTCTGCGCGTAGCCGCCAAGCCGAGTCACGATCTGGGTCGCCTCGTTCGTCGCGTGCGAGAGAGCGTCGTGGTTGCGGACGACGACCTGGAGCGAAGCGTCCGCGTGGACGAGCCGGTTCTTCGGGATCGTGACTGCGCCGTTCGTAACGACCTGGGCGTAATCCGAGGTGAGGCTGCCCTGCGAGGCCGCCGAAGTTCCCGCCTTAAGGCTGTCCAAGGTCACGCGCTTCTGCGTGGAAAACGCTGCTGTGCCATGCAGGACTTGGCCCTCCCCGTGCGTAGCCACAGCGTGCGTCTTATTCGGACTGCGAAGCACCGGGGCCAGTGCGGCGTTCACCCTCAACGGCTGACCCGAGCCGGAGAAGAACGCGCCGTGCACCAAGGCGGCCCCGACGGCGAGCGTCGCCGCGACGGGAACGACGAGGAGAGCCCGCCGCCCGCGCGACAACTCCGCCCAGCGCCGCCGCTTCTCACGACCGCCCGCGAGCACGCGCCGATGCAGATGCTCGGGAGCGTCAAGCGTCCCCGCACGCAACTCGGCTACGAGCGCCTTGTGCTCCTCGAACATCGGGTCACTCGCGGACATCTCCGACCTCCTCTTCCAATCGCGTCATGGCCCGGCTGAGCCGGGTGGAACACGCCGTCTGGCTGATTCCGAGAACGCGCGCCGCGCTCGGGCCGTCGAGCTCGAGCAGCACCCGCAGCGCGACGACCTCCCGCTCGGCAGGCGTCAATCGCTGCAATGCCCGCTCGAGATCCGGAGAGAACCCGTCGCCGAACACCGACTCTTCGATCATCGCGGCGTCGTGCATGTACGTGTCCTCGCGCCGCTGCCGCCGCGCCTCGGCGCGGAACCAGTCGACGGCGACGGAATGCGCGATCCGGCAGAGCCAGGTGCGCGGCGCGCCGCGATTCGGATCGAAGCGGCGCCAGCCCCGGAAGGCCTTCTCGAACGTCTCCGCCGCAAGATCCTCCGCCGCGACCCGGTCGCCCGTGAGGTAGACGAGATAGCGGTAGACCGCGTCGAGATTCTCCGCGACGACATCGGCGAAGGGCTGACCACGGCCCGAACGGGGGACGGCGATAGCCGCCGGCATTGCGTTCACGTGCTTCATACGGCGCCGACCCGTCGAAGTGTCACAGCGGAACCGTAGGCTCATTTGCCATGCGCCGGCTGCTCCTGCTCGTCAGCGCCCTCGTCTGGGTGGACACGATGCTCTTCGCGGCGCTGACGCCGCTCCTGCCCCACTTCTCCCACACATTGCACCTGTCGAAGGCGGGAGCGGGAGCGCTCGTCGGCGCGTATGCCGCGGGAGCGCTCGTCGGTGGACTCCCCGGCGGCGCCGCGGCCGCGCGGCTCGGCTCGCGGCGGTCGGTGCTCGTCGGCTTGACGCTGATGGGGCTCGCAAGCCTGGGGTTCGCCTTCGCGCACGGCTTCTGGCCGCTCGCGGCGGCGCGCTTCCTGCAGGGCTGCGGCAGCGCCTTCACGTGGGCGGGCGCGTTCGCGTGGCTTCTCGCGGCGGCCCCGCGGGAGCGGCGCGGCGCGCTGATCGGGAGCGCGATGGGAGCCGCGATCTTCGGTGCGCTCTTCGGGCCGGTCGTCGGCGCGATCGCCGCGCTGCTCGGCCGCGCTCCCGTCTTCGCGGCGCTGGCCGGGCTCGCGGTGGTGCTCGGCTGGTGGACGCTGCAGCTCGAGCCCGTCCCACCCGAACGGCCATCGCGGGAAGCCGCCGCGCGAGCGCTCCACAATCCCGTCTTTCTCGGCGGCCTCGCCCTGATGAGCCTCCCCGCGCTGCTCTTCGGCGTCGTCCAGACCCTGGCGCCGCTCCATCTCGCCGCGGCCGGCTGGGGAGCCGCCGCGATCGGCGCCGTCTTCCTCACGAGCGCCGGTGTCGAAGGCGCGCTGTCGCCGCTCGTCGGCCGCTTCCTCGACCGGCGCGGCTCGCTCCTCCCCGTTCAGGTGTCGCTGGCGCTGGGCGTCGTGTTCTCGGCCGGCCTGGCCCTCGGCCTGCGGCCGCTCGGCTACGTCCCCCTCATCGTCGCCGCCTGCGGTGCGTACGGCGTCCTCTTCACGCCGGCGTTCGTGCTGATCGCGAACGGCGCCGAGCGGAGCGGCCTGCCGCAGGGGATGGCGTTCGGCCTCATGAACGCCGCGTGGGCGACCGGAGCGCTGGTCGGACCGGCCGCAGGCGGAGCGGTCGCAGCGGCAGCGGGCGACGTCGTCCCGTTCGTGATCGCCGCCGGCCTCTGCGCCGCGGCCCTCGTGACGGTGCGGCGCACGAGGCTGCGAGTCCCGGCTTAGCGGCGTCGGGCGCTGGCGCTGACCTAAGGTGACGCTAATCGCGAGTGCGCTCGGTGGGCGAGGGGAGTGAGATGAGGAGAAGGTTTCTGTTGCTCGGGTTGCTCGGGTTGCTCGGATTGCTCGGGCTGGTTGGGGTGTTGGGGGCAGTTTCTGGCGGTTCTGCAGCGACGCCGGTCGCGGCCAGCTGGAGCAGCGCGGTCGAGGTGCGGGGCACGGCGAGACTCAACGGCGGCGGCGACGCCGGGGTGAACTCGGTCTCGTGTGCCAGGGCGGGCGACTGCGCGGCCGGCGGCTACTACACCGATGGCTCCGGCGATGGGCAGGCTTTCGTGGTCAGCGAAACTGGCGGTAGCTGGGGTGCTGCGATCGAGGAGGGTACGGAGGCGCTCAACTGGAGCGGCGGCGCCGGGACGGACTCGGTCTCGTGTGCCAGGGCGGGCGACTGCACGGCTGGCGGCTACTACACCGACGGCTCCGGCCATTACCAGGCGTTCGTGGTCAGCAAGACGGGCGGCAGCTGGAGTACCGCGGTCGAGGTGCGGGGCACGGCGACGCTCAACCGCGGCGGCGACGCTGGGTTGGACTCGGTCTCGTGTGCTACGGCCGGCGACTGCGCGGCCGGCGGCTACTACACCGACGGCTCCGGCGACGGGCAGGCGTTCGTGGTCAGCAAGACGAACGGCAACTGGAGTGCCGCGGTCGAGGTGCCGGGCACGGCGACCCTCAACAGCGGCGGCTACGCCGAGGTGAACTCGGTCTCGTGTGCCAGGGCGGGCGTCTGCGCGGCCGGCGGCTACTACACCGACGGCTCCGGCGACGGGCAGGCGTTCGTGGTCAGCGAGACGAACGGCGTCTGGAATGCCGCGGTCGAGGTGCCGGGCACGGCGACCCTCAACAGCGGCGGCTACGCCGAGGTGAACTCGGTCTCGTGTGCTACGGGCGACTGCGCGGCCGGCGGCTACTACACCGACGGCTCCGGCCATTACCAGGCGTTCATGGTCAGCGAGACGGGCGGCGTCTGGGGTGCCGCGGTCGAGGTGCCGGGCACGGCGACCCTCAACAGCGGCGGCTACGCCGAGGTGAACTCGGTCTCGTGTGCCAGGGCGGGCGTCTGCACGGCCGGCGGCTACTACACCGACGGCTCCGCCCACTACCAGGCGTTCGTGGTCAGCGAGACGAACGGCAGCTGGGGTGCCGCGGTCGAGGTGCCGGGCACGGCGACCCTCAACAGCGGCAACGCCGAGGTGAACTCGGTCTCGTGTGCTACGGGCGACTGCGCGGCCGGCGGCTACTACACCGACGGCTCCGCCCACTCCCAGGCATTCGTGGTCAGCGAGACGGGCGGCGTCTGGGGCGACGCGGTCGAAGTGCCGGGCACGGCGACCCTCAACAGCGGCGGCAACGCCGAGGTGAACTCGGTCTCGTGTGCTACGGGCGACTGCGCGGCCGGCGGCTACTACACCGACGGCTCCGGCCACTACCAGGCGTTCGTCGTCAACTCCGTCTCATCCTGCGTCGTCCCGAACGTGGTCGGAAAGACGCTCAGCACGGCCAAGAAGACGCTCACCGCGGCTCACTGCGGCGTCGGGAAGATCACGACGGTCTACTCGAAGCTGAAGAAGGGGCGCGTCGTAGCGCAGAACCCGAAGCCCGGCAAACACCTGAAGAGCGGGGGCAAGGTCGCGCTCACAGTGAGGAAGGGCCAGGAGTAGTTTCCCCAGGGCCCCATCGCAGGGTCAGGCGTGAGGATTCTGGCGCAGCCCAACCGTGCTGTCCTGCATCGGCTCGATCTCGTTTGCCTACTCGTGAACCGCGTTCCGGTACATCAGCAAGACCGGCCGGCGCCTGAATCTCGCATCAGCCTCACATGCCTTAGCATCCTGCACGATGTGCAGGCTCAGGAGAGACGCAAGACGGCTAAACTACGCGCTTCAGGGCGCGTAGCTCAGCGGGAGAGCACTCGCTTCACACGCGAGGGGTCGCTGGTTCGATCCCAGCCGCGCCCATCATCCTCTGCGGCTTGGTTGAGGGGAGAATCAGCGTCCGCCGCGTCCTCTGTCCAAGACTCGTCCAAGCTCGCCCGGATGAGATCTTCAAGCCGCAGCGCCTGCGTCCGCTTCTCAGCCTCGTAGAGGTGGCGGTACGTCTTCAGGAACAACCCGCCTCCGTCCGTGTGTCCCAGGCGCTCCGAAGCCACGGCCGGGTCGATGCCGGCCCTTGCCATAAGCGAGCCCGCCGTATGCCGGAGCATGTGGAACGTGAACCCCTCGAACACCGACGGCCGTCCGTTCGCCGGCTCCTCGTGCCTGACCGCCGCGGCGATCGCCTTCGCGAAGACCCGCTGACGGAACGCGCTCTCCGTCCACTGCTTCCCCGTTGGCGTCGGAAACACCAGCGCCGTGCCGGTCGCGCGCGCCATCAGCTGCTCGCGGAACAGCCCGACCTCCGTAGGAGTGAGGTAGACCTGGTGAGGCTTCCGGTTCTTCGCGAGCCACGCGGGAATCGCAAGGGTTCCTGCTTTCAGGTCGAGCAGGTCGTCCGTCAGCTCGAACCACACCCGCTCACGTTGGCCAACCATTCCCGCCAACAGGATCAGCCGCTTGGAGTGCTCTGAGGTCCACGACGCCAGCTCGTAGAGCTCCCCGACGGTCAGCGCTTTGCCCTCGCGTGGCTCGTGTGCAATCGGATCGATCGCAAGCACGCCCTCGTCGACGCGCTGCCCGCGCCCCCGTGCGTCGCGGAGCACTCGCTTCAGGAACTCGAGCTCGTTCTTTGCCGACCTCTCACGCTCCGAGCCCCGCTTGACAATGAAGTCCTCTACCGGACCCCGGCGAAGGGCCGCAACCGGAATGTGGGCGAACTCCGACCATATGACCGCAGATCGTTCGTAGAAGCGCATCGTCGGCCCACGGCCCTGCCGCGCCCGCCGGCGCGCGAGCCATCCCTCAATTTCTTGCCCCAACGTCGTCGGCTTCTCGACGTACCGATCGCCCTCGGAGCGACGAAGCAGGAGCTCCAGCTCGCACTTCTCAGCCGCCGCTCTCGTCGGCAGCGTCTTAGCCGGGAATGGCGCGACCCGCACCTGATACGCGCGCGTTCCTCGCCGCCGAACGCTCACGCCTCTACCTCCCGGTTTCGGCGCAAGAACTCGACAACGCCCGACCGTGGATAGCGCCGCTCCGATCCGAACCGAACTGATGGCAACTCTCCCCTCGCTGCTAGCCGGCGGATCGTCTCAGGACAGACTCCGAAGAGCTCCGCGAGCTCGGCCGTCTTGTAGTGGCGCTCAGGGTCGTCGTCAGCCATACGTCAGCGCCTCCACCTCAAGCGTCCGCGGCAGCTTCGCAGCGTCTCTCTTCGCCATCCGCCTGTCGATCTGCTTCACGATCTGCGCCGCCAGCTCGTTCGGCGTCCTGAACTCTGGCCACAGCTCGCGGAACTCGTCCTGCACGCGGTACGCCTGCCGCTCACTTTCCTTCCAATACCGCTGGTACTCGGTAATCGAGTAGCTGTCCTTGCCCTCGTCCCACATTCCGAGCGCCCAGCAGACGATGAACGTCGCCACCCGCATCGCCTTCGGCGTCGCCTTCGTCACCGCCCGCAGCTGGCCCCACGTCGACCACCGCTCGGCGTTCTCGCCGTACTTCGCCTTGGCAGCGTCGAGCCCACCCTCGTCCTGCATCACCGCGCGCGCGATGCAATGGCCGAGCACCGTGTCGACCGCCCTACGCGCCATACCTGACCCACTTAGTCACCTGACCTAGTATGTCAGCCCAGGCGCCGCTCGTCAACCGGACTTGCGCGCCAGATCGTTCAGAAGCCCCCAGCTAACTCGACGACCGTCAGGCATGACGCATTCGGGGCCAGTTCGGTCAAGGTATGTCGGCTTCTTACCACCGTACTGAAGGAGATCCCGGGCCACCTCCAGCGGCGTCTCCCGCACTGGTGCGAGCGCGATGCCCTGTTGCTGCAGTTGGAACCTCGCGAGCTCGCCGGTACCTAGCTGGACGATCTCAAACGGCTCGACCGGCCACTCCGCCAGCTGCGCGAGCCCAGCCTCGTCGATCGCCGGCACGAAGCTCGTGCTCCCCCTCTCCCGAACGGAGATCGTGGCACGCTTAAAGATGTCTCCGAGCGACGGAGGCACGGCATCCTGTTTGCTTCCGAGTGCGCTAAGAAGTTCGATCTCGACGAGGCTCCTGAACATTTGTTGGTCGATGTTCCCGCGATCCCGCGGGATGGCAGCGAGAACGTCCCGCGTCCATCCTTGCTTGTCCTTCCAGGAGACAGCCCCCGCCTCCCGGATGATCCGGTGAGCCGTGTCGCGGCTGACGCCAGCTAGGTTCGACATTTCCGATACCTCCATTGAGATTGAACGTCCCCGGAGTACGAGTCGCCGGAGTTCCTGCTTCGCGGCCTCCAGGCCGTTCGAAAGGTCATCCCGCTCGGCCCGGTTCCGCGCAAACAGCACCGCCAGTTCCGAAGGCGTGTTGGTGTCAGGCATGGCCTTAGTGTAGCAGGGAGGCTTACGCATGATTGCGCGCGGACGAACCCTCAGCCGGTGTTACCGGCGTGGTCTACGAGATCAAGTGAGAGGCAGCGCTCGCCCAGGCGAGAGCCATGGTCGTACCATCTCGCTCGTGCGAAGGCTGGGGACCGCATTCGCGTTGCTAACAGTCGCGTCGGCCTTGGCCGGTTGCGGCTCCCGCTCCGGCTTCTCGCCGATCCTCCCACAGCACGTGCAGCGCGCGATTGTGATGAGGTTCCCGCGCATCGCCTATGTCCCCACCGAACTCCCGGCCTTCCCTTACGGCTCTCACTTCACCGACTTCTTCTCCAATGTTCCAAACTCGTTCGGCCTCAGCTTCAGCGGGCCAGGAGGCCCAGACGTCCTGACCTTCAGCGTCGGTGAAGTTCCATCAGGTCACCGATGCGCCGGGAACTCGATGCACACGTTCTGGCTGAACGGTGTGCGTATCAGGTGGAGCGACTATGGCGGGGGCATCCCTCCTAGGCAAGACGCGTGGCGTTGCATCAAGCGCGGCCGCCTCACGGTCTGGATAGACGCGGGAGGCTCGAGCTCGGGCGATAACGGACTCAACACGCCGCAGCAACGCATAGACGCCATGCTCCTCGTTCGCATGGTCGCCCACGTGAAGTACATCGGCTAGCCGCTCTCAGGGGACATCCCCGAGCACTGGCCCAGCCGAGGTGAGTCCCTCACGAATCGTTGTGACAACCGGCGCAGCGGCTGTCACACTCATCCCGTGAAGGCCTTCTCCCTCCTCGTCGCGGTTGGTGTTCTTACCGCGGTTACGGCCTGCGGCTCATCACGGCCCAGCACGGCGGCCTCCACTGCCACGCGTGTCTTTATCAGCGTCGGTCACTCGCGAACCTTTCCCGACCTGCCACGCGGCGACCAGGTCTGGTGCCGAGGACGTGGAAGCGACTCGATTGGACTGCTTGTCCCCGAGCACCTCGGCTACCGCACCACGCACGACAAGCGGCTCGTGCTGACACTCAGTGCGCCCGATCCCCACAGCGCCCGCCATCCCGCAGGCGTTGTCGCCCGGTGCTCTTCGCTCGGGTGACATTCCCGAGCACTGGCCCAGGCGAGCGCGCTATCTCTTGAAGGGAGCGAGCGGGAGTTCGTGCCCGATCGGGACTTGCGTTCTCCTCACTGATGTCCCGGCCTTGTCCTTCACGGTGACGAAGGAGTCTCCAGCATGCCAACTGATGGTGCGCGTGAGCCCTCCTGGTAGGTGTGCCGTCCACCTGCCTCCGCTCGGGGTCACCGGCAGCTTCCCGTTGTAACGGCCGATGGGCGTGAGGCCGTACTTGGCTGCTTCACCGATCGCAAGTGGCTCGGCCATCGGCGGTGGGTTCACAGCATCGATGTAGGTCTCGTTGAGTCGCGGGAAGATGATCACGCGCTCGCCGGGCGGGAGATCGAAAATGACCGCCTTGTCGAGCGACCGTGGGTCACTGTTGAGGCTGCCAGGAATGAGCGGCACCACGTCGCCGCTATGCAGCTTCGTGTGCGTGGTCTCGCGTCCGTGGCGATCGCTGACTGTGAAGGCGCCGGTGGCCGTGCGCCAGGTGATCGTGCGCGTGCCGCCGTTCGGGAGCGAGACGCGCCAGATGCCACCGCGCCACCGTCCCGACGCACCGATCAGAGGACGTGCGACGCCCCAGGTGTTGCCGGCGTTGTCACGGAACGGCGGGTGATTGCCTGTGTTGCGTGGCCCTCCTGCGGCAGGGATGTTCCAGATCCCCACGGAAGGAACGATCGAGGTGCTGTACCCGTCGGGCAGCACGAAGACCACACCCATCGACGGCAGGATCGTTATCTCCTTGTGCGTGCCCGTCACGGTCTTGCAATGCCCGTGACGGTCGCACTCGCCCCACTTGTCGTTGTAGACCGTGGTCGCCTGGCGATTGATGTCTGCTGGAGTCATGTTGCGGGCAGGCCAAATCGCGTGCGCGGCCGCATATGCGCCGCCCGCAAGAACGGCTGCCGCCAGAACCCCACAGACGATGAACACCGCTTGTCTGCGGAGGTGCTGCTTACGGAGACGTTGGCTGCGGCGCGTAACGTCTGACCAGTCGGGCTGGATCAGCGTTAGCCGCTCCACGACCGTGCTCTCGCTCATTGGTATGCCTCCTTAATCCGGCGGCGCAAGGTCTTCCGCGCCGCGTTAAGGGACGCGCCGACCGTGCCGGGCGCGATGTCAAGCAGTTGCGCAACCTCCTCATAGGGGAGATTCGCGTAGTAGTGGAGAAACACCGCCAGCCGCTGCCGATCGGGCAGAGCACGCAGCTCGTCGCGGAGATCATGCTCTGACGACATCTCGCTCCCGAGCTGAGCGATCTCCGCGAGCTCGTCGGCCGATAGGTCGGCGGATCGCGATCGTCGCGTATCGTCACGCGCAACGTTGATGACGATCCGCCACAGCCAAGCCTCCAGCGGCCCGTCGCCCCGGAAGCGACCTTGCTCTCGCAGTGCACGGGCGAACGCCTCCTGCACCACGTCTCGCGCCGTCTCGGTCTCGCCAACAATCGCATACGCGCCTGCCAGGAATTCGCGGAACTGCCGCTCGTAAAGCTGCGCGATCAACGCTGGGTCGGCACCGACGCCACGGCGATCGCTCATGAATGTACGACGCACGAAGACCCGGCTTTCTTTAGCCGCACTGTGCCGCGAACAGGATACGCAGACGCTCGCTCAGGGAACACTGCGGCACACTCGCCCAGGCGAGATTGGCCGCTAGCCAATGGTCTCTGTGCTGCCGTTCTTGAACTGGACGGTGAGGGAGGTGGCTGACGAGTTGTCGCCCTCGTAGGCCCAGACGTTGTCCTTGACCGGGACCGTCACTTCTTGTCCGGCTGCCATGAACAAGACGGCGGCGACGTTGTCGAGAGCAATGCCGTAGCTGATAGTGGGCGTGGATTCGTTCGCCTGGAAGGATGCGATGGTGGTGGGCTGGGTCTGGGTGAGCGGCGAGCCGCATCCCATCGCAGCGGCATCGTTGTTCCCATTGTTGTTCGGCAGTCTCTCGGCGAGCGCGCATAGGCCACCCGTCGTCGTAGCAACGGCATAGATGCGTACTCCATCTGCGAGTTGAGTCACGAAGCGCACGCTGTCAGCCTCCATCTGTGGGTTCTGCGCGACCAAGGCTGCGGCGGACGGGTCGAGCTTGTCGGCGGCGGTCGACGGATGTTGGGCTGCGCTGATCCCGTTGAATGCGCCGAACCCGGCGGCGATTGCGACGCCTGCGCCCGCGAGGGCGGCGACCGCGATGGCGACCCCGAACACCGGCCTCGAGGAAGGCAAGGCAATGACCGGCCCGGGAAGATGAAGAGGTCCGTCGTGAGGTACCGGGTTCGCGGCGGCCAGACGGCCGATCACATCGTTGCTCATCTCGTCACTTCCTTCGGCTTGGGACTAACGGAGGCAGCAGCTTCGAGCCGGGACGCGAGCCGTGACTTCGCCCGGTGAAACCGAACTCGACAGGCGACGCCGGAGCATCCAAGGGCCATCGCGGCATCAGTGAGCGACAGCCCCTCCCAGGCGATTAGCCGGAGGACTTCCCGGTCTTTCTTGCTGAGGTGATTGAAGGCGGCAGCGAGGATGCCGTCGCCGACGGGCTCAGGCTCGACGACGAGCCGAACTTCGCTCGGCGAGACCCGCGCCCTCTTTCGCCGCTCGTTCGCCAGCGTCTTCCAGGCGACGGCATACAGCCACGGCAATGGCTCAGGCGGGACTCGATCGATCTTGCGCAGGCAGACAACGAATGTCTCCGACACCACGTCGTCCACCACTGCCTCGGGGCATCTGCGCCGCACGTACGCGCGAACCGCCTCGCGATGCTCCGCATAGATCTGCTCGAACCGCTGCTCCATCTCTCACCCTGTCTATGTCGTAAGCGAGACAGACGTTACGGAGAGTTCTCGCACGCGCCTTCAAGGGACATTCCCGAGCACTGACCCCCACGACGCCCTCAGGAGCGTGCCACCGAACCGGCCCGCCGCGGCCGCCCGTGCTCGTCCCTGCGCGCGGGCGGGCGCGCGGGAGGCCGGGTCGCGGGCAGACGCACGAGCGGCCCCCGCCGGGTAACGCTCCCGAGCACTGGCCCAGGCCAGAAGTCACGCCACGATCTTGCGCTGGGTGTCCTTCCAGCGCAGCACTGCCGGTACGCGCTGAACCCGCGCGAGTGACCACTCCGCAGCCTCGACCGCGGCCACCTCTACAGCGACGAGCTCTTCAAGCGTCCACGCGTCGAGCCCCGCGTGCAGGTTCGCGAGCCGCCACAGCACGCGCTTCGCGCGAAGCGACCTACGCGCCTCCACACGCATCACGCTCGCGGGACGGACGAGGTATCCGCGCGTCTGACTAGTCCGATGCCCCCGCCACCCGAGCGGTGGCGCCTGCTCCGCCTTCAGTCCGTGCGCGAGCATCTTGGAGATGTAGCGCGTAACGCCGTAACCGTCATTCACGACCTCCGCCCACTGCGCGATGGGAAGCGCGTCCACCCGTGAGCACCAGACCGAAAACGCAAGCGACGAGAACGCATCGAGATCCGCAGCAGCGATCCCTTTGACGAGAAGATTCAGGTGGAGCGCCCCACGCCGCTGGAACTCGACCTGGACGAACCACTCGACCTCCGGCCACCGCCGCCTGGCTGCCCTGCGCAGCTGCCGAAGGTGCGCATGGGTGTCCGCCCGCGTCAGATGTTCGCGCCCCGTGAGAACAAGCCAGAGCGTCGGCGCGTACTCCAAAGCGTCGAGGGTGAGCATCTCCACTGTCTCCACCACGTACAGCCGCTGGCAGTAGCGGCACAGGTTCGTGGCGCGGCAGCGCCCGCGCAGGAGCTCGCCCGTCGAGTGGTCAAGAAGCCGCAGGTGCTCCGGCCAACGCTGGCAGCCCCCGAGCGCTGGGTCACAAATTCCCTCATGCAGGTCAAGAGCGGCCGCGCCACCGGCCGCTGCGCGGCCGGCCCCCCCGGGCGCGGCCGCGACAGCATGGACTGGGCGATGCGAACCGGCGTGGTCAGCGACCGCGCCGGGTGAGCTACCGCGGGGCCCCGCCTCGTCGGCGGGGGCCCACGCGCTACGCTCACCGCGGCGGCTCATCGCCTGCACCACCAGGCGGAATCGCAGCTTCGACCGACGGCCCGCGCTGCGAACGCGGGTGGTCGTCTAGTCGGGGCTCATCCTTGTCCAACCCTTGTCCAAGTGCACAGTCGGACGCGGTTGGTCGTGGTCGATCCGGATCGCCCTCCCCGGCGCCCTCTTCCCCCTGCAAATCGTGGGAAGAATCGCCCTGAGTGGGCCCTAGCGGCTCACTGCCCGGCTTGGTTCGATCCCAGCCGCGCCCATCGCCTCCGTTGAGCGGAAGAGTGGGAGCGGCGGGGCTCGAACCCCGCAGCACTTTCCCACCGTCGAGCCAAGATCACGGAGCGCCCGGGCGTCGACCTCGGTCATGCCGCTTACGCACGACGGCAAAGATGTCCCCCGTCAGGGGAATGGGCGTGCGTACGTTTCGGGCTACCATCACGGCCAGATGCGCAGGGCCAGTCGGATCAACGTCATCCCCGTGAAGCTTGTCCCTCGGGTGATGCTGTTCGCGTCCGTGGCCGGCGTGCTGCTCGCGGGCTTTCCGGGCGGCGCCGACTCGGCGTCGCACAGCCAGCCGTTGCGCGACCACGGTCGCGGCCACTGGTTCGAGCATGCCTGCAACGCGGCCCGCCCTGGCGCAGTGGCCTGCAACGCTGAGATGGTCTCCAACTCGGCCGGAATGCCCCTGCCAAGTTCGACCCCACCGGCCGGGGCCTCCGGACCGGTTCAGTTCCACACGGGCTACAACCTGCCGACGACCGCGGCCACGCCCAAGACGATCGCGATCGTCGATGCGTACGACGACCCGAATATCGCGAGCGACCTCGCCGCCTTCAACACGTCCTACAGCCTGCCGCAGTTGAACACGTACACGAACAGCAGCACGCCGGGCCCCTGGTTCCGCAAGGTGAACCAGTCGGGCGGCACGAGCTACCCGCCGCCCAACAGTGGCTGGGGGCTGGAGATCGCGCTCGACGTCGAGACCGCGCACGAGATCTGCCAGAACTGCAACATCCTGCTCGTCGAGGCGACCTCTAACTCCTTTGCGAATCTCGGCACGGCCGAGAACGAGGCCGTCGCGCTCGGCGCGAACGTCGTCTCCAACTCCTGGGGCGGCGGCGAGTCGTCCAACCCCCCCGAGGTGAGCTCCTACGATCCGTATTTCAACCATCCCGGCGTCGTGATCACCGCGTCGACCGGCGACTCGGGCTACGGCGTCGAGTATCCGGCTGCCTCGCAGTACGTCGTCGGCGTCGGCGGCACGACGCTGCACCTGAACGCGAACAACACCTACGCCAGCGAGTCGGCCTGGGTCGACGGTGGCTCCGGCTGCTCCAAATACGAGCCGAAGCCGAGCTGGCAGAAGGACACCGGCTGCTCGCACCACACCGTCGCCGACGTCTCGGCCGACGCCGACCCGAACACCGGCGCGGCCGTCTACGACACGTACGGCTACAGCGGCTGGTATCAGGTCGGCGGCACGTCGCTCTCCTCGCCGCTGATCGCCGCAGTCTTCGCGCTCAGCGGCAACACGAGTAGCCCGTCGGCGCCCTACGCGAACGCCGGCCAGCTGCACGACGTCACGAGCGGCTCGAACGGCAGCTGCAGCGGCAGCTACCTCTGCACAGCCGGGCCGGGCTACGACGGCCCCACCGGCCTCGGCACGCCGAACGGGCTCGGCGCCTTCGCCACCACGCCGCCCGGCCCCAACTACTCGCTCTCCGCAACGCCTTCGAGCCGAACCGTCGCTCCCGGTAACGGGACGAGCTATACGGTCATGATGACGCCCTCCAACGGCTACGGCGGCACCGTCTCGCTCACCGGGGTAGCCGGAACACCGAGCGGTGCTTCAGCCGACCTGACGCAATGCCAGAACCTCGCCTCGTCCACCCCCTCGTGCACGGTGAACGTGAGCACGTCAGTCTCGACCTCGCACGGCACCTCCACGCTCACCTTCACCGGCAGCGACGGAACCCTCATCCACACGGCGACCGCAACCCTCGTCGTCCAGGCACCCGACTTCTCCCTCTCGATCTCCCCAACGAGCCAGACGCTGAGGACGCCTGGCAGCGCGAAATACACGATCACCATCACAGACCTCGGCGGCTTCAATCATCCGGTCAATTTCTCGGTGAGTGGCCTCCCCTCCGCGCTCAAGAGTTCGTTCTCGAGCTCGTCGCAGACGTCCGCAACGCTGACGATCTCGGCGTCGACGAGACAGTTGCGTCACTCCTACACCTTCACCGTTAGCGGCACCGGCGCGACGCCCGGCGATCCAACGCACACCGTCACGGCCAGCCTGTCCCTGCAATAGCGGGTGCAGTGCGCGTCGCCGCCGATCGTGCTCAGTCCGGGCGGCGCAGGCCCAGGATCGAGAGGAGGAATGAGGTGAAGAAGATCTGGAGCCCCGCGATGAAGACCGTCCCGGCGAGCAGCGCCCACTCGCCGCCGCCGAGGCCGCCGAACCCGCGCTGTGCCCAGTGGATCAAGATCCCGATCCCCCCGGCGATGCAGCCGACGATGAGCACGCCCCCGACGAGCAGGCCGTGTTCGAGCTTGAAGCGGGCGCGCATCCGCTCGAGGAATGGGTCGCGCTCGCCCATGAAGTAGACGCCGTACGTCCGCGCAACGAGTCCGAGGGACACGATCTGGAGGCCGGCGATCACGAGCAAAGAGCCGACGATCTCGGTGTGGATGTAGAGGCCGCGCCCGGCGATCGTCACCTTCGCGACGACGGCCACGATGATCACCGCGCCGGCCAGCGTCATCAGCGTCCCCGGGATCGTGAACAGGAACTCCGGGCTGTACACGAGCATCAGGCGTAGGTGGCGCCACCCGTCGCGGAGGGGGGACAGCTTCGACTCGCCGCTCCGCATGTGCAGTTCGATCGGGACTTCCGCGATCGCGACCCGCTCCTTCGCGGCGCGGATCACCATCTCCGAGGCGAACTCCATCCCGGTCGCGCGCAGGTGTAACTGCGGCAGGAGGTCGCGCCGCAGCGCGCGCAGGCCGCAGTGCGCGTCGCTGACCGGCGTGCGATAGAGCAGGTTGAGGAAGCCTGAGAGCAGGGGGTTGCCGATGCGCGACACGATGGACATGGCACCCGGCTGGACGTTCGCAAGACGGTTCCCCATCACGAGTTGCGCGCCACCCTCCAGCTCGGTGACGAACCTCGGAATCTCCGCGAAGTCGTAGGTGAGGTCGGCGTCGATCATCACGAGATAGCGCCCGCGAGCCGCCGCGAAGCCTGCTTGGTACGCGCTGCCGTAACCGCGCCGCGCCTCCTCGACGACCGTCGCGCCGGCCCGTCGCGCGAGCTCGCCGCTGCCGTCGTTGGAGGCGTTGTCGACGACGATCACCTCGCCATCGAGGCCGTTCTCCCTCAGCGCCGCCCACGCGCGCGAGACGCACTCCTCGATGTGAGCAGCCTCGTTGAGACACGGGATGACGACCGAGACGAGCGGTTCCTGCTCCGCGTTCTCCCGGCGGTCTGGCGCCACTTCTGCGGGGATAAGCTCACTCATTCGTGCGTGTCTGCGTCGTCTACGACTGTCTCTATCCGTACACCGTGGGAGGCGCTGAGCGCTGGTATCGCGACCTGGCCGAGGAGCTTCACCGACGCAATCACAGTGTCACATACCTCACGCTCCGGCAATGGCCTCGGGGCCAGGAGCCGGAGGTTTCCAGCGTCGACGTCGTCGCAGTCGGGCCGAGGCTCGAGCTGTACACGCGGCGCGGCCGGCGGCGGATCTTGCCGCCGCTCGTCTTCGGAGTCGGTGTCCTCGTCTACCTGCTGCGCCACGGCAGGCGGACAGACGTCGTCCACATGGGGTCCTTCCCGTACTTCTCGCTGCTCGCCGCGGCGCTCGTGCGGCCGTTCGGGCGGTACCGGATCTTCGTCGACTGGCACGAGGTGTGGACGCGGGAGTACTGGAGCGAGTACCTCGGCCCGATCGGCGGCCCGTTCGGCTGGATGGTGCAAAGACTGTGCGTCGGCGTGCCGCAGCGCGCCTTCTGCTTCTCCGACCTCCACGCACGCCGGCTGCGTGAGCTCGGGCTGACCGACGTCGTGCGGCTCGCGGGCTTCTACCGCGAGGAGGACGCCGGGCCTGCCGGCCTGCCGGTGACGCAGACGGTCGTCTTTGCGGGGCGGCACATCCCGGAGAAGAACGTGGGAGCGCTCGTCCCCGCGCTGGCCCGCGCCCGCGAGCGTGCGCCCGAGTTGCGCGCGGAGCTCTACGGGGACGGTCCCGAGCGGCCGGCGCTGCTGCGCGCGATCGACGAGCAAGGGCTCGGCGAGGCGATCGACGCGCCGGGCTTCGTCGACGCCGAGCGCGTGCGCGCCGCGATCGCTTCGGCGCTCTGCCTCGTCCTCCCGTCGCGCCGCGAGGGCTTCGGGCGCGTCGTCCTCGAAGCCGCGGCGAGCGGCACGCCCTCCGTCGTCGTGGCCGGCTCCGACAACGCGGCAGTCGAGCTCGTGGAGGACGGCGCGAACGGCTTCGTGGCGCCGTCCGCGTCGCCCGACGATCTTGCGGCGGCGATCGTCCGCGTCCGCGACGCGGGCGAGGAGCTGCGCAGGTCGACAAGGACTTGGTTCGCCGCGAACGCCGACCGGCTCTCCTTCCAGCGCTCCATCGAGACCGTCTGCGACCGGTACGAGCAGTGACCGTCGAGCCGGAATCGGTTCTCGACCTCCCAACCGCCGGCGCGACGGCGATTCGCGGCGGCACGATCCGCGCCGTCGGCTACATCGTCGGGACAGGAGCCAACTCCGCCGCGGCGCTCATCCTCCTTCGCCACCTCGGAGTCGTCGACTGGGGGCGCTACGCGACCGTGACGGCGATCGTCGCCGTGGTGAGCGTCCTCACCGACTCGGGAGTCTCGGTCGTCGGGCTACGCGAGTACGTCGCGGCGAAGGACGCCGCGCGCCGGCGTGCTCTCGCATCCGCGATCGTCGGCATCCGCCTCATCCTGACGCCGCTCGGCGTGGGGCTGGCACTCGTCTTCGTCGAGCTCGCGCGCTACGGGCACACGATGCTCGTCGGCACAGCGCTCGCGGGAGCGGGAGCCGTGCTTGTCGCGATCGGACTCGCGATGACGGTGCCGATCTCGGCGGAGCTGCGCTACGGCGCGACCGCCGCTGTCTCGGGCATGCGCGACGCGACGCAATGCGCGGGGATCGTCCTGCTCGTCGTCGTGGGCAGCGGACTGATGTCGTTCTTCGTCCTGCAGGTCTTCGTCGGCATGGCGACGCTCGCGCTCGCGGTCGCGCTCATCCGCGATCGCCGGCTCCACTACGACGCTCGAGTCTGGCTCTCGCTCGCCGTGCGGGCGGCGCCGCTCGGCGCGGCCCTCGTCGTCAACACGCTCTACCTGCGCGCCGTCCTGATCATGACTTCGCTCATCGCGACGAAGTACCACACCGGGCTCTACGCCACCTCCGACCGGATCGTCCAGGTCGTGGCGGGACTGGGCGCAGTCATCACCGCGAGCGCGTTCCCGATCATCGCGCGGGCAGCGGCGGAGCGCGACATCGAGCGGCTCCGCAACGTCGTCCAGCAGCTGATGGACACGAGCCTCTTCTTCGCCGGCGCCTGCATCCTCTTCTTCGCCGTCGCGGCGCAGCCGATCGTCGACGCGCTCGGCGGCCATGCGTACGCCGGCGCCGCGCCGGTCCTCCGGATCCAGGGACTCGCGCTGGCCGGAACGTTCGCGGGCAGCATCTTGGCCGCCGTCCTCGTCGCGCTCGAGCGGCAGGCGGCGTTGATCCGCCTGAACGTCCTCGCCCTGACGCTGGTCCTCGTCCTCGGCGCCGCGCTCATCCCGACGGTCGGACTGCGGGGAGCCGCGATCACGGCGGCGCTCGGCGAGTGGCTGCTCGCGCTCGCGACGCTCGCGATGCTCGTGCGGGTCGAGCCCGAGCTGCGGCAGCGCCTCGCCACCCCGCTCAAGCTAGCGGCGGCAGCGGTGCCCGGAGTCGCGCTCGCGTTTGTCCCCGGCCTCCCGGCGCTCGGCGCGGCGTGTGGCGGCGTCGTGCTGTACGCCGCCGTTGCCTGGTCGCTCGACGCGGTGCCGCGCGACATCACGCACGCGCTCTTGCGGCGGCTGTAGAGGCAACGACGCCGGGCCGAGTTTCCGACGATCCGCCTGTCGCGCATCGCAACGCGCCGCGGGTGGTGACGAGTCCTTCAGCGGTCGGTCACCACTGAATTCACCGAGGCGGCTGTCCCGCGCCGGTTGCCGGACGCACTCGCGATAGGCGCCTGAGGCGAATCAGAGTTGCCTGGATAACCATTGGGATCGTCCCTCCTACACCGCCGCCCCAGAGGAGCCGTGCGAGCAGCTCGCAGAGATGAATCTTCGTCAGCCGTGAGACGCCCGGAACCGAATCTGCCATTGGCACCAACACCTTCAGTGCCCGGGGTGCGTTCGACTTCCTCCGGTTCTCGGCGCGACTGGCAAAGAGCGCCGGGTGCCCTTGGCGTAAGACGGCGTAGTATGACTCAGCTCCGGGCGACGACGATGCGTTGCGTCCCAGTCCCGTCCGCCGGTATCGGAAAACGGTTCGCGGGACATATCGACCCTCGTAGCCGCGCTCGGCAAGGGACATCCAGAGATCCCAATCCTCCCATCTCTCCACCTCCCGCAACCCGCCGACGTCCGCGATGGCGTCACGGCGAACCAGCGTCCCACCGCCGAAGATGCAGCACACATACGTAAGGAGCCAGGCGTCCATGGCTCGGACTCCCTGGATCCGGAAGGTCGTGATCCCGAATGTCTGCACGTCTCCCCACACCACAGAGGTGCCTGGATTCTCGTCGAGTACATCAGCGAGATCTTCGACTGCTCCGGGCTCGAGCACGTCATCCGCCCCAAATTGCATGAAGTAGCGAGCTGAGGTCACCTCGAACCCCTTCATCATCGCGGCCGAGGGGCCACGGTTCTGCTCGAGGTGAACGACCGCTATGCCCGATTCCTCCAGCCGTTTCAGCGCCTCCACGGTCTCAGGGTCCGTCGAGCCATCGTTGACGACCACCAACTCGACAACGGGCGCTCCCGCCAGAACGGAGGAAGCAGCCTCTTCCACGGTCGCGCCGTGATTGAAGCAGGGGATCACCACCGAAACCCTCGCCTCAGAGGAGGAAGTGCGAGATCTAGTGATGGAGCACCTGCTCATCGACGTCCCGTGTCGTTTCGAGCATCTGCCGCACAGTGACGCGGTCCAGCATGCGCGCGCGGCCCTGCTGCCCGAGATCTCTGCGCTCGTCCGCGCCGGACACCAGGAAGACCTTCTCGGACTGGAAGCCGTCCATCTCGGATAGGAGGTCAACGTAGGTCTCGCCGCCTCCGCGCGGATGCGGCAGGACATGCAAGACGCGCACTGCCTTGGTCAAGGCGCAACTCCAGGCAAACCCTCAGGCTCGCATGTCCATGCCGGCGACATGGCGAGACTATTCCTGAGGTTTCCGAAGCACGGCGCGGCGACGCACGCGCTTTTGCGACGACTGTAGGGTCGCCGCGTGGCCGGGGATCCGTCGATCGACGTGCTCGTGCCGACGGTCGGCCGGACGGAGGAGCTGCGGCAGCTTCTCGAAAGCCTCGTCGGCCAGCGACCCGTTCGGCGCGTGATCGTCGTCGACCAGAACCCTGACGACCGGCTCGTCCCGCTCGTCGAGCGGTTCGGGACGGAGCTCTCGCTCGTCCACGTGCGCGAGGAGCAGCGCGGGTACGCCCACGCGTTGAACACCGCGCTCCGTCACTCGAGCGCCGACGTGATCGCCGTGGCCGACGACGACTGCGCCTATCCCGGTGGCCTCCTCGAGCAGGTGGTCTCGCTGCTCGCCGCGCATCCGGAGTGGGACGGGCTAGCCGGGCGGGCGGCCGACCGGGACGGGGCCGACACGCAGCTGCGCTGGGACAGTGCGCCGGGGCCGATCACGCGCCGGAACATCTTCCGCCGCTCGATCGGCTTTGCGATGTTCTTCCGGCGTAGGGTCGTCGAGGCCGTTGGCGACTTCGACGAGACTTTTGGCCCGAAAGTCCTCGCGGACGGAAACCTTGGCGGCGGAGGCGCCGATTCGGAGTACGTCCTCCGCGCGCTCGCGCTCGGCTTCGTCCTCGTCTACGACCCGGCGCTCGTCGTCCACCACGCGTCGTATGCGCCGCGCTTCGGCGACCGCCGGATGATGGCGAAGGGCTACGACTACGGGATCGAGCACGCGCGCCTGCTCAAAGAGCACGGCTACTCGTCGCTGTTCGTGCTCCGGCGGGCGGCGTACGTCCTCGCCGCCTCGGCGTACTTCGCCCTTCGCGGCAAGCCGGGCACGGCGCGGTTCTACGCGGCGATGGGTCTCGGCCGCCTGCGCGGGCTCTTGGGCAAGAGGGTGAGCTAGGAGACGGGCTGCACGCGCACGCCGCTGCGCTGTTGCGGCGCCTGTAAGGTCGCTCCGTGCCGGGGGAGTCGTCGATCGACGTGCTCGTGCCGACGGTGGGCCGGGTGGAGGAGCTGCAGGAGCTGTTGGAGAGCCTCGCCCGCCAGCGGCCCGTGCCGCGCGTCATCGTGATCGACCAGAACCCTGACGACCGGCTCGTCCCGCTCGTCGAGCGGTTCGGGACGGAACTCTCGCTCGTCCACCTGCGCGAGGAGCAGGTCAACGCCGCCCATGCGTTGAACGCGGGCCTTCGCCACGCGAGCGCCGACGTGATCGCCGTGGCCGACGACGACTGCGCCTATCCCGATGGCCTCGTCGAGAAGGTGCTCTCGCTTCTCGTCGCTCACTCGGAGTGGGACGGCTTGGCCGGGCGAACGGCCGACCGGGACGGGACCGACACGCAGCTGCGCTGGGACACGACGCCGGGGCCGGTCACGCGCCGGAACATCTTCCGCCGCTCGATCGGCGCGGCGATGTTCTTCCGGCGCAGGGTCGTCGAGGCCGTCGGCGACTTCGACGAGACGCGCGGTATGCGCGTCCGCGCCGACGGAACGTTGAGCGACGGCGGAGGCGGCGATTCGGACTACCTCCTTCGCGCCCTCGCGCTCGGCTTCGTCCTCAGCTACGACCCGACGATCGTCGTCCACCATCCTTCGTACACGCCGAGCTTCGGCGACCGCACGACGATGGCGAAGGGCTACGTGTACGGGATCGGGCACGCGCGCCTGCTCAAGGAACATGGCTACTCGAAGCTGTTCGTGCTCCGGCGGGCGGCGTACGTCCTCGCAGGCTCGGCGTACTTTGCCCTTCGCGGCAAGCCGGGCACCGCCCGGTTCTACGCGGCTATGGGTCTCGGCCGCCTGCGCGGGCTCTTGGGCAAGAGGGTGAGCTAGGAGACGGCCTCGATCCAGTCGAGCGACTTCCCGCAGAACGAGCTGTAGTCCGCCGGAGGCTCGTATTGAACGGGCAGGTTCGCCGTCTCCTGCCCGAGGACGACGGAGTCCATCGACATATAGAGGTGCGCGTTCGAGCCCGGGCGCCACGACGAGCCGAGGTAGCGCATGACGAGGGAGTGCCGGCCCGCCGTGAGCGTCGCCCCTCCGACCTCGACGTACTGGCCGGGATGCTCGAGCCGGTCCTGCGCCGAGCCGTCGACGACTCCGTCGACGAGCAGCTCGAGGCGCCCCGGGAAGGAGCCGCCGATCCAGAGCTCGTAGCGTCCGGCGTTCGCAACGTCGATGGTGGCCGTCAGGTCGCCCGGCTGGAGTGGGAAGACGTCGCCGTCGAACACCGGCCACGACGAGGGATGCGAAAGGCGCGCGAGATTCGAGACCACGATCGGGTCGGTTCGCGGCACCGCCGCCAGCTCGCCGCCGGCTTTCGACGCGACACTCGCGAGCGCGCGCACGGCGCGGCAAGAGGGAACCGCTGCGGGATCGAGGTCGTCGCCGAGGGAGACGTGCTTGAGCACCTGCGGCGCGTTCGGCTGCTTCTTCCAGACCTCGTAGTACTTCCCCGGTTCAGCGAGCGCGTAGTTCGACGGCGGGCGGCTCGCGACAGGCGAGACCGGGAGGATGAGCAGCGGGAAGTTCGCGAGCGTCGACTGCGCGAAGTCGTCGATGTCGGCGAAGCCGCCCGAGGCCACCGTCTCCCCGTTCGCGAGGAAGTCCTGCTGCACGCGCACGCCGCTCGCGTCCTCGGGATCGAGGGAGCGGAGCAAATCTCGCGCGCCGTACGGCTGGAACTCCGTCACGAATGCCGGCCCCTGCCCGGCGAAGTCCTTGCCGATCTGCCCGAGCTCGGCGAGCTGGTCGGCCGGCGCGAGCCACACCTCGTGGTACGCGAGAAACGACGTCCAGAGCACCATCCCGCCGACGGCCGCGACTGCCAGCCCGGCGGGAAGCCTGAAGCCGCGCTCCCAGATGATCGCGAGCCCCGCGATGCCGACGAGGAGGATTCCCGGCGACGCGGTGGCGAACGACTTCGCGTCCACCCACGGCGAGCCGAACCGCGTGAGGATCACGCAGCCGAGCGCCGAGACCGCGACGTAGGTGGGAAGCGCGGCGCGCCGGCGGTACAGCGTGTCGG
This sequence comes from uncultured Actinomycetes bacterium, assembly GCA_963737515.1. GTDB lineage: Bacteria > Actinomycetota > Thermoleophilia > Gaiellales > Gaiellaceae > Palsa-739. The sequence continues at coordinate 58,513 of CAVTSV010000003.1, forward strand.
CGAGCGCGACGAGCGCGCCGAGGCAGACGATCCCGATCATGACGTACGTCGGCGCGAGATCGGTCGGCCGCGAGCGAAAGTCACCGACCGGCCAGATCCCGAAGATCTGCAGCGGGTCGAGCGCGTGCCCGAGCGTGCCGAACTCGCCCCCGCTCGTGAGGCTGGACTGCGCAGTGCCGAGGAAGGCACGCGCGATCACGAGCGAGGGGATCGAGAGGACGACCGTGAGCCCTGCGAAGACCACGGCGCGCAGCGCCAGGGCGCGCGGCGGCAGCTTCCGCGCGAGCAGCAGCGCGGGGACGAGCGCGATCGCGATCCAGACGCCGCCGCCGACGTCGAGCACCGCGAGAATCGCCGCGATCGTGATCGCCAGCGGCACGACGTTCCCGAGCGGCCGGTTGCGCAGCAGGCGCGAGACGAGCACCGCGGCGAGCGCGAGCAGCGGCACCGTCACCACCTCCTTGATCGCGCCCCACGTCGCGTAGCCGTAGAAGAGCGCCGACTGCGCGGCGAGGAAGACGACCACCGCGCGCACCCAGGCAGAGCGGATGACGCCGGCGAGCACTCCCTGGAAGGTGAGCGCGAGCAGCACCGCCTGGAACGCGAGGTACGGCTGGAAGACCCAGAGCGGGTCCTCGCGAACCAGCTTCGCGCCGATCCCGAGCGGCAGCATCGAGCCGAGCGGGTAGCCGGTGTGGAGGTACTCGTGGAGTAGCGCCCAGTACGTTGACGGCGCGACGCCGGCAAGGCTGCGGCCGCGCACGAGCGCGTTGTCGGCGAGCGCGAGCCACGTCGCGGTGTCGTCGAGCTTGATGTAGCCGGCGAACGTCGCGGTTCCCGTGAGCACGATCGGCGCCGCGTAGACGGCGTAGACGAGCAGCGTCGAGGCCGACGTCCACCGCTCGAGATTCAGCCGCAACGGATACGCGAGCGTGAACCCGGCGGCGGCGAGCGCGACGACCGCGGGTACGGCGGCCTTCGCGGTGGTGGCAGAGGCCGTGACGGCGTCGGCGAGGACGATTACCGCGGCGAAGCCGACCGGCAGCAGCAGCACTCCGGGCAGCTCGATGCGGCTGACCGACTGCACGAACAGGCCCGCGCCGAGCGAGATGCCTCCGAGAAGGAGCGGGAAAGCAACCCAGGCGACGGCGAGAGTCGCCATCGCGTCAGCTCAGCCGGCGACCGGTTTCACGGTGCCGGACGCGGCGACTGCCCGTGCGATGCCTGGGCTCGGGTCGTAGACCTCGACCTCGTAGTTCTCCCGCGGGAACGCGAGATGGACGCTGTCCGGATAGCTCGCGTCGGGCAGCTCGAACCCGCCGCCCGGCAGCGTCGCCCCGCCCCCGTGCGCGATCTCCTTCAGCCGAGCCTCGGCGTTCGCGAACGGATAGGTGGCGATGATGAGCCAGTTCGCGCGCTTGTCTCCGACCCTCACACCGGGAGGCAGGTAGCGGACGTAGACGTAGGCGCTCGACGTCTCGGTCAGCTCGTACGTGTAGCCCCTCCTCGGCCCGACCCAGTAGATCGGCTGGCCGAGCGTCCGGGAGTACGCCGCGAGCGCAGCAGGAGTGATCGCGATAGGCCCGAGCGGCGTCACCGACGTCGTGTTCGTCGTGGTCGTCGCGGCCGGGTTGCTGCTCGAGTTGCGGGTCAGGAACCACGCCGCGGCGCCGGCTGCGATCACGACCGCGAGCACTGCGGCGGCGCGCCGGCGCGCCGCGTCGCGCTGACGCCTGCGATGGTTCCGCGGGAAAGGAGGTTCTTCAGACGCCAAGGCTCGGGCGACATTACCAGGTCGATTCGGGGCCTCGAGGGCTTTAGACGCCGTCTCACCGTGCCGATAGAGTGCAGGAGTTCTCCCGGCGAGACCGTAAGATCGCTGTAGCCCTGTCGTCTATGAGGAGATTTGCGCGCGTGCGGTTCGAGAGGCTGAGTTTTGGGCGCTTTGCCGGCCTGGTTGGCCTGCTTTGCCTTGCGCTCTGCACCGCGCTCCTCATCACCCCGGCTGCGGGCGCGGCGCGTGAGGCGCATGTGCCGAAGGTGCATGTGCTCGTGCTTTGCGTCGGCCTCGACTCGGAACTCTCGCTTCATTGTCCTCGCGGCGCGAAGAAGGTCTTCCTCTACGTCCCGGGCTTCGTCGGTCCGCGCGGCCCGAAAGGGCCGAACGGCGCGAAGGGCGACACCGGTCCGGCAGGCCCGACGGGTCCGGCCGGAGTGACGGGCGCGACGGGCGCGACGGGTGCCACAGGAGCGACGGGCGCGACGGGCGCGCGTGGCACCGCAGGCCCGACCGGCCCGACCGGCCCCACCGGCCCGACCGGGGCGACCGGCAACACCGGCCCCACCGGCGCAGTGGGGGCAACCGGCGCAACCGGCGCACCGGGCGCGACCGGCACGACCGGCGCACCGGGCGCGACCGGCGTGACGGGTCACACCGGCCCGACGGGCGCTACCGGCGCTACCGGTGACACGGGCGCCACCGGCCCGACCGGCCCGACCGGTCCCACCGGCGCGAGAGGCGCAACAGGCGCGACAGGCGCCACCGGGGTGACGGGCTCTACAGGTACAAGCGGTGCTCAGGGCGCGACCGGCCCGACCGGCCCCACCGGCCCGACCGGAGCAACCGGTCAGACCGGCGGAGCGGGAGCAACCGGTCCGACAGGCGCCACGGGCGCCACCGGCCCCACGGGCGCGGCGGGCGCGACCGGCGCGACGGGCACGACCGGTGGGACGGGTACCACGGGACTCACCGGCGGCACCGGCCCAACAGGAGCGACGGGCGACACGGGCGCTACGGGTGCCACCGGATCGACAGGCGCGAGCGGCGACCAGGGAGCCAGGGGCCCGACCGGCCCGACCGGCCCGACCGGCGCCACGGGCGACACGGGCGCGACGGGATCGACAGGAGTGACGGGCGACACGGGCGCGACCGGCGCAACCGGTGCGACGGGCGCGACGGGCGCGACGGGCGACACCGGCGCGACGGGTGACGTGGGCGACACGGGCGACACCGGCCCGACAGGCCCGACCGGCCCGACCGGCGCAACGGGTGCCACCGGATCGACAGGCGCGAGCGGCGACCAGGGAGCCACCGGTCCCACCGGCCCGACCGGCCCGACCGGCGCCACGGGCGACACAGGCGCGACGGGACCGACAGGAGCGACGGGCGACACGGGCGCGCCGGGCGACACCGGGGCCAGCGGCACAACCGGCCCGACCGGAGACACCGGCCCAATCGGGCCGACCGGCCCGGCCGGCCCGACCGGGGACACCGGCCCGACCGGCGTCACCGGCGGCACAGGGTCCTACCTGCTGGCCGGCGGCAGCTTCCCGAGCACGCTGAATATCAATAATCAAAGCTTCGTCGCCTTCGGCGCCTTCGCGTGGAGCGACGTCGGCAACGAGTCGGACGTCGAGACGCCGTTGCCCGTCGGCGGGACGCTGTCGAACCTCTACGTCACCGTTTCGGCCGACTCCGATGCTGAATACCAGTTCTATGTGAACGACGGCGGCTCCAACACAGCGTTGCATTGCAACATCATCACCCCCAATACAAGCTGCCTCGATACCGCCCACAACCCCGTCGTTCTCGCCGGTGACCTGGTGGATCTCGAGGCCATTCCCGTTGGAACTGTGACGACGCCCGTGAAGGTGACTTGGTCTGTGGAGTTGACCCCGTGAGGCGTCTCGCGTATCCGGGCTTGTTCGGCCTCGCCGTTGCCGTGGCGCTGCTCGTTGCTGCGCCCGCCGGTGCCGCCCAGAAGACGATCAAGCCGAAGTACCACCGGCTCGTCCTCTGCATCAGGGACAGCAAGGAGCATCCGGGGACGCCCGACAAGCCGAGTGAGCCGGTCGAGACCGATGGCGAGATCGCACTTCATTGTCCGAAGGGTTATCCGAAGATCGTCATCACGCTGCCCGGCCCGCGCGGCCCCAGGGGGCCGAAGGGGAACAAGGGCGCGACCGGCGGCACCGGCCCGACCGGCCCGACCGGCCCGACGGGCGCGATTGGCGCGACCGGCGCGCACGGAACCACCGGAGCAGCGGGCGCGCCCGGCGGCACGGGTCCGACGGGTCCGACAGGCCCGGCGGGAACCAGCCCGACCGGCGCTACCGGCCCGACCGGCGCTACTGGCCCGAGCGGGGCTACTGGCGCGACCGGGGCGACGGGTGCCAGCCCGACCGGGCCGACCGGCCCGACGGGCGCGACGGGCGCAACGGGCGCGACGGGCGCGACGGGTGGCACCGGCGCGACGGGTGGCCAGGGCGGTGCTGGTGCGACGGGTGCCACGGGCGCGACCGGTGGGACGGGTGACACGGGCGACACCGGCGACACCGGCCCGACCGGCCCGACCGGGCCGACCGGCGCCACGGGCGACACGGGCGCGACGGGACCGACAGGAGTGACGGGCGACACGGGCGCGACCGGCGCAACCGGTGCGACGGGTGACACCGGCGCGACCGGTGGGACGGGTGACACCGGCGACACGGGCGGCACCGGCCCGACCGGTCCGACCGGCCCGACGGGCGCGACGGGCGCGATCGGCGCCACGGGCTCGACGGGTGACACGGGTGGCACGGGCGACACCGGACCGACCGGCCCGACCGGGCCGACGGGCGACACCGGCGCCACGGGTGATACGGGCACCACGGGTGACACCGGCGCGACGGGCGGCCAGGGCGGTACGGGTGCGACGGGTGACACGGGTGCGACCGGCGGGACGGGTGACACGGGCGACACGGGCGGCACCGGTCCGGGCGGTCCGACCGGCCCGACGGGCGCGACGGGCGCGACGGGCGCGACGGGCGCGACGGGTGACGTGGGCGACACGGGCGACACCGGACCGACCGGCCCGACCGGGCCGACGGGCGCCACGGGTGACACCGGCGACACCGGCCCGACGGGTGACACCGGCGCTACGGGCGACCAGGGCGGTCCGGGTGCGACGGGTGACACGGGCGACACGGGCGACACGGGAGCCAGCCCGATCGGCGACACCGGCGACACCGGCCCGATCGGGCCGACCGGCGACACCGGCTTGACGGGCGACACCGGCCCGACTGGTCCGGCCGGCGCGTTCCAGCTGACCGGAGGGGGCGCCCTGCTCGGAGGAGGCTATGCCGACGAGTTCGTCGCCTACGGATCCTTCACGGTGAGCGCGACGGACACGGATGTCGCGATTCCGGTACCCGTCGGGGGAACGCTGTCGAACCTTTCGGTCACTGTCAGCGCCGCCCCTGGAGCCGGCAACGCTCGGATCCCTGCCGTGCTGGTGAACGGCGGTATCTCGACGCTGATCTGCACGATCAACAATGCCTCTACGAGCTGCTCCGATAACAGCCCTGCCCACGACGTGAGCGTCTCTGCGGGTGACACGGTCGAGCTTCTCCTACTGAATTTCAACGCGAACGCGGCGACGGTCTACTGGTCGGTGGATCTCAACCCATGATCAGACGTCGCCACTGCATCGGTTTGCTGGGCTTGCTGGGGCTTGGGCTCGCGGCGGCGCTGCTCGTCGTTCCGTCGGCGGGCGCGGCGCGGCAGGCGCACCTGGTGAAGATCAAGAAGCTCGTGCTCTGCTTCAACGCGGACGGCGAGCTCGCGCTGCACTGTCCCGCAGGCGCGAGGAAGGTCGTTATCTACATCCCCGGCTTCGTCGGTCCGCGCGGCCCGAAGGGCAACAACGGGGCTCCGGGCGACACCGGCCCGGCCGGCCCGACGGGCGCCGCCGGAGCGACAGGCGCGACAGGCGCGACCGGTGCCGCCGGGGCGGCGGGAGCGACAGGCCCCATCGGGGCAGCCGGAGCCAGCGGTGCTCCCGGCCCCTCGGGCCCGACCGGCCCGACCGGTCCGACCGGCCCGACCGGGCCAACCGGTCGGACAGGTGCAACCGGTGTCACAGGCGCAGCGGGCGCCACCGGCGCGACGGGCGCCACCGGTGCCACGGGTGCCACAGGCGCTACCGGCGCGAAGGGAGCCACGGGTGCGACCGGGCCGTCCGGGCCGACCGGGCCGACCGGAGCGACAGGTCAGACGGGCGCGACGGGTGCCACAGGCGCGACGGGTGCCACGGGTGCGACCGGCGCGTCGGGTACCACAGGATTCACCGGGAACACCGGCCCGACCGGGCCGATCGGCCCGACCGGCGACACCGGCGCCACGGGTGATACGGGCGCCACGGGCGACACGGGATTCACCGGGAACACCGGCCCGACCGGGCCGATCGGCCCGACGGGCGACACCGGCGACACCGGTGACACGGGCGCCACGGGTGCCACGGGTGACCCGGGCGCGACGGGTGCCACGGGTGACACGGGCGCCACGGGCGACGCCGGCGCGTCGGGTACCACAGGAGTCACCGGCAACACCGGCCCCACAGGCCCGGTAGGCCCAACCGGCAACACCGGCGACACGGGTGACACGGGCGCGACCGGTGACACGGGCGACGCGGGCGACACCGGCCCGACAGGTCCGGTAGGCCCGACCGGCGACACCGGCGACACCGGTGCCACGGGTGACACGGGCGCCACGGGTGACCCGGGCGCGACCGGTGACACGGGTGCGACGGGTGTCACGGGTGCGATCGGCGCCACGGGTGACGTGGGCGACACGGGCGACGTCGGCCCGACCGGCCCGGTAGGCCCAACCGGCGCGACGGGAGCGACAGGCGACACCGGCCTGACCGGCCCGACCGGCGCGACCGGTGACACGGGAGCGAGCGGCGACACCGGGCCGACAGGCCCGGTAGGCCCGATCGGCGACACCGGCCCGACCGGCGACACTGGCCCAACCGGCGACACCGGCCCCACCGGCGCGACCGGCTCCGTCGAGTTCAGCGGCGGCAGCGGCTCGACCCCCCTGCCCAACGGCGCAGACAGCTATGTGGCCTTCGGCTCGTTCACGATCGACCCGAGCGAGGCGATCGTCCAGCACCCGCTACCCGTCGGCGGAACACTCTCGAACCTCTACGTGACCATCTCGACCGATCCCGGCGGCGGCGGCGGTTACTGGACCTTCTATGTGAGACAGAACGGCAACTTTGGGATCCAGTGCACCATCACGACCGGCACGATCTGCTCGGACGTCGTCGACACCATGCCCGTGTCGAACGGCGACAAGCTCGATCTTCTCGCCGTCCCCGTCTCCAGCCCGACACCAGCGACCGTGTCCTGGTCCGTCCAAGTCACTCCGTAGCGCGACCCGGGGCTCATGCTCGGAGCCTTGAGGTTCCGAGCGGATCGCGATGCGGACGGCCAACCAGGAACGTGGTCGGTCGATTGCCCGCTACATCCTCGACGGAAGCCTCGCGAGAGTGTGGCCGGAGGTCGTTCACGCGACCGGCGGGGATGGCCGGGGATGCGCACCCCGGCCACCCATCGCGGCTAGGGCGTCAGGAAGAGCACGCTTCTAGCAGCTCGTTGTAGGCCGGCCGGCCGAAATCATCTCCCGACCTGGCACCGATCAACTGTGCCGCGAAGCGCGCTTTACCGTCGACTGCGGGAAGACTTACGCGCGGCTAACACACAGGCCCGAACAGAGGGCCGGATAGCCCTCGCCTGCGCGAGTGTGCGGGAATGTCCCCCGACGGCTTCTCATACGACACGAGGCGTGCGAGGGTCTAGCTCGCTGTCTCTCGCTCGCTCCTTGCATTAGCTCCGTCGAAGGCCCGATGATCGCGGCGACAACGTCGACCATGCAGTCGGTGGTCGAGCTCGGTCCCGGCGCTTCGAGCGTCATCCTCGGACGCTACGGCCCCTACCGGCTCCTCGAGGCCCCTCTCACGCCGCAGAGCTTCGGTGGTCGCGTCATCGAGTGGTACGACCCGGCCTTCATCGAGGAGCTACCCGACCGCATCGACGCGCTCGTTGTTGATGGCCCCAGGTACAACGGGCCGTTTGGCTCGCGCCCCTGCCTGGCCGCGGCTCCGCGATCGCATGCGACCTGGGGGGCTTGTTCTTGTAGATGACGTCGAGCGGCCCGACGAACGGCGCATGCTCGACGGGTGGCTAGCAGGCGGCGGCTTGAAGGTCATTGAGGACAGCAGGACGTTCGTCCTGCTCGAAGTGGAGTAGCTCCCCTGGCTTGGTCGATCCCTATGGGCGGTCGTGAGCGGTTCCACCGGAGCCAGAACCATGCCGTGAAGCCGAGCCGCGGCGGCCGCAAGGAACAGGAGCATTCACTCAATCGGTGCGGCGGCGCTGGCCTGAACTTCGTGGCCCGGAGGCAGATAGTAGGCGCTCGACGTCTCGGTCAGCTCGTCCGTATAGCCCCTCCTCGGCCCGACCCAGTAGATCGGCTGGCCGAGCGTCCGGGAGTACGCCGCGAGCGCAGCAGGAGTGATCGCGATCGGCCCGATCGGCGTCACCGCCGACGTCGTGGTCGTCGCGGCCGGGTTGCTGCTCGAGCGGGTCAGGAACCACGCCGCGACGCCGGCTGCGATCACGACCGCGAGCACTGCGGCGGCGCGCCTGCGCGCTGCGTCGTGCTGACGCCTGCGATGGTTCCGCGGGAAAGGAGGTTCTTCAGGCCCCAAGGCTCGGGCGACATTCCCGGGTCGATTCGGGACCTACGGGGCCTTTGCGCCAATCTCACATCGACCTTCCGAGCCCAATCCGAGCTCAGTACGAGGACGGGAGGCCCGAAGGCCTCCCGTCTTCACACCGTGTCCGTCAGTCGAGGCTAGGGAGTCAGCTCCACCGACCAGGTCGCATCAAACGCGGCGTTCGTGTGGACGGCGGACACCCTGAGATCCAAGGTGTCTCCCGCACTCACCGCATAGGTGCCGGAGGTGAAGGCGCAGCTCGTCGCGCTGGTCTGACCGATACCAGTGCCCGAGCCGTTGATCGAGCAATGCAGAACGTGGTACGTGCCATTCACCATGACGTTGAACCCCCAGGTGTTACCCGTCCCAGGCCCGGACGAGACGTACACATAGAGGTCGGACAGCGTCCCGCCGAGGGGCAGCAGGGTCTCCACGTCGGCCTGAGTGGTGCTCTGGTTGAGCTCGCCGAAGGGGAAGTAGTTTTGGCCAGCAGCGGTTGTGGGTGGAACACCACTGCCGGCGAGCACCAACGAGCCGGTCGCGCCAGTCGCACCAGTCGTGCCAGTGTTACCGCTCGGGCCGCTCGGGCCGGTCGGGCCGCTCGGGCCGCTCGGGCCGGACGGGCCGCTCGGGCCTGTGCCTGACGGGCCTGTCGGGCCTGTCGGGCCTGTCGTGCCAGCCGGGCCTGGCGGGCCTGTCGGGCCTGTGCCTGACGGGCCTGTCGGGCCGGTCGGGCCGGTCGCGCCGGTCGCGCCTGTCGCGCCGGTGTTCACCCAGTCGATATACGTCTCGGTGCTACTGCACCCCGCGCCGAAGTGCCGCGTGGACGACTCGGAGTACGCCACCTTGACGATGCGCGCGTCACCGTTGTTCTTGTTCACGCAAAAGCCGATCTGCGTCAACGATGTTGCTCTCCGCGCTCGCGGCGCCCGCGGCGCCGAGCATGCCGACGCTTACGGCAACCAAGACGAGCGGCAGCCGCACAGCACGGTGCCCGCGCCACGAGTCAATTACCTTCCGTCCTACCCCAAACCTCACCATCATTCGCCTCCCGGAGATCGATCGCCTGAACCAGCCTGCTAGCAGCACAAGAAGATAACACACCGTGAAGACGGCGCGGTGGTTCGCGAGCTACGGCTCGGCCACGGGATCGAGAGCCCGTGACGTCGCAATCGCGCGGGCGACGCGCGGCGACGGGTCGTACACCTCGACCTCGTAGTCGACGCCCGGGAAAGCCACCCGAACGTTCGTCGCGCGGTTTGGCTCGACGACGGCGATCCCGCGACTGCCGGCCACGCTGAGCTCCTTCCCGCCCGCGGCGCGAAGCGCCGCGAACGCGCCCTGCTGCGGGTACGTTGTGACAACGAGATACTTCGCCCCCGTGGCGCCCGCCTCGACGCCGCGCGGGAGATAGCGGATGTACACGTTCCCCGCACTCGTGCGGGTGAGCTCGTACTTGTGGCCCCGGGCCGGGCCGGCCCAGTAGATCGGCTGCCCGACAGCTCCGGCAAGCGTGCGCAAGCCCGACGCGGAGAGCGCAACCGGAGCGATCGGACTCACGATGGTTGCTCTCGGGTGATTCGAGCCGGCAGGCAGTATCACGAGCCAGACGATGATTCCCGCAGCCGCGGCGACCGCCAACGTCGCGAAGGCTGTACGCCTTCGCCTCGCTCGGTGGCGGCGACGGCGCTCCCGCGGGGAGAGGCGGGTCGGGGCACGTAGTCTCTGCTCGGTCATTTCGTCCCTCATGCATCCCGCGCTCTCTGACAGCCTGCGACGTTCATGATTTTGCCGGTTCGATGCCCTTGGATGTCAAGGAGTCACTCCAGACCGCCTGCAGACTCCTCCCATCCGACATCACGCTACCAAGCGGAAGAGCAAAGCCACAGAGTGGCGCCGCGCCCGCCCTGGTCACAGTTGGCGAGCGCGGCGAGGGGCGACGCTCGGTTCGATCCCAGCCGCGCCCACTCCGCTCCGTGCGAGCGCCGCGGCTCCGCCGCCGGTCGCGAGGAGACCGACGACGAGCCCCGCGAGCCGGAGCGGAGAGGTCGGCCACCACTCGTGCGCCAGCAGCGGTGCCAGCGCGACCGGGACGAAGGTCATCAGCGCGAGGACGAGCGGCGCGACATGCGTGACGGGCCGACTCTGGAGCGCCGACATCTCCCCGAGCGTCCCTAGCAGGCCGGCGGCTCCCAGGAGCGCGACCCAGGCGATCGCGCCGAACCAGAGGCTGCGCGTGTAGTCGTCCGCCGCGAACTTCGTCGCGAGGCTGTCGAGCGCGTACGCCAATCCGGCCGCCGCAGGCACGGCGAGGCTCGCGCTGCGGGCCGCGCCGCGCAGCCCAAGCGGGAGGAGCGCGAGGACGGCCAGCACGCCGAGGGTCACCCAGAGCCGCGGGCCGTGGCTGTGGGACACGTGCCGCGCGGGCGTCGTGACCGCGAGCAGCGGCACCCCGCCCGCGACGGCAAGCGCGGCGAACGTCTCGTGCGGTCCAACGTGCTCGCCGAGTTGGTGGACGCCGATGAAGAGGAGGAAGACGAGCGTCATCCCGAGCAGCGGCTGGACGAGCGTGAGCGGCGCCTTCGTCAGCGCGAACGCCTGGCAGAGCCAGCCGAGAATCATCAGCCCCGTTCCGGCGAGCCAGCGCCGGCGCCGCAGGAGCCGGCCGAAAAGCGAGAGGCGGAGCGCACTATCGGCCGGTGCCTGCCGCGCCTCGAGCGTCTGCAGCCCCATCCCGAACGCGAACAGCGCCGAGGCTGCGAGCGCGAAGAAGATGCCGATCAGCATCGGCTACCGCGCCGGGAGGACGCGGCCGCGCACCTCTCCGAGCTCGACCCCGTTCCCGGCGCGCCCCCGCAGCACGAGCTCGTCGCCGTCCTCGAGGAACCGCTCGCCGCGGTAGAGCTCGATCATCGAGCCCTCGCTGCCGGGCTCGGCGCCGGAGATCGTCCCGCTCGCCATCAGGTCGCCGGTGCGGATCGGCGCACCGTTCGACGTCGCGTGAGCGAGCTGCTGCGGAAGCGTCCAGTAGAGCGTCCGCGCGTTGCCACGGGAGATCGTCTCCCCGTTGAGCTCCACCTCGAGCGCGATGTCGAGTCCCCAGTCGCGGCCGCCCGCGAGATGCTCGAGCGGCGGCGGCTCCTGCGCAGGCGCCTCGACGCGAGCGTCCTCGAGCAGCATGAGCGGCGTGACCCAGGCCGAGATCGACGTCTGGAACGACTTGCCGAGGAACGGCCCGAGCGGCACGTACTCCCACGCCTGGATGTCGCGCGCGCTCCAGTCGTTGACGAGGACGACGCCGAAGACGTGAGCCGCGAACGCGTCGACCGGCACCGTCTCGCCGAACTCGCTCCCGACGCCGACGACGAAGCCGAGCTCGAGCTCGAAGTCGAGCCGGCCGCTCGGCCCGAACGTCGGCGCATTCCCGGCCGCCGCCTTCCGCTGTCCCTGCGGCCGCACGACGTCGGTGCCGCTGACGACGACACTGCCCGCGCGGCCGTGGTAGCCGACCGGGAGCCAGCGCCAGTTCGGCAGCAGCGGCTCCTGGTCGGGCCGGAACATCCGCCCGAGGTTCGTCGCGTGCTCGAGGGAGGAATAGAAGTCGACATAGTCGGCGACCGCGAACGGGAGCCGCGCCGAACTGAGCTTCAGGCGCGGGCCGTCGTGCCCCTGCGCCGCTTCGACCGCCTGCTCCCACGCCGGTCGCCCGCTCGCAAGCAACGGATTGAGCGCCGGCTCGCGCGAAGACGTCGCCTAAGCCGGAGAGGTCGACCGCCTCGTCGCCGTCGCGCCACAACAAGCCGCGCTCGCCCGCGCCGAAACTCACAGGATCCCCAGCTTCTCGAGCTCCTCGACCGGCTCGAAGAACGAGCAGCTCCCGATCGAGTGGAAGAGCGAGCCGCGGATGTCGGCCAGCCGCGCCGGCAACGCCTCGCGGCCGCGCCAGCGGAACGAGGTCTCGTCGAGCTCGAAGGCGGCCGGGCCTTCGCGCAGCGCATCCTCTTCGTCGCCGAAGACGGCCGCGGCAAGGACGTTGAGGAAGCCGTGCTCTCCGTCAGCGGTCGGGTACGCGTGGTGCAGCCCTGCCGTCGCCTTGAAGATGAGGCCGCGGGCGCGGCAGCCGCGCACGAACTCCGCGAGATCCTCCACCGACGGGATGTGCTCGCCGCCGCAGCGGATCTTCGCGCGCACGCCGCGCGCGGCGACCTCGTCGAGCGTCTCGGCCTCGAGATAGACGGCGTCGTCCTGCCGCTCCTGCCCTCCACCGACAACCGCGAGCGCGCGGTCGTCCACCTCCGTTCCGGCGGGAACGACGAAGCGCCCGAGCAGCCACGCGTGCTCGCTCGCCTGCGCCCGGCGATCCTCCTCCACGGCGTCGGCGAGCTCCATCCGGGCGGGCGGGAACATCGGCGCGTGGTCGAAGAGCCGCGAGAGCAGGGCTTTGCGGGCGTCGTCCGGCATTCCGGCCGGAGGCTACACGCGCGCGGGCTTCTGCTTGAATCGTCGAATGGCTGCGCTGTACCGGAAGTACCGCCCCCAGAACTTCGCGGAAGTCGTCGGGCAGGAGGCGGTCGTCCGGACGCTCGGCAACGCGATCACCACCGACGCGGTCCGCCAGGCGTACCTCTTCGCCGGCCCGCGCGGCACCGGGAAGACGTCGATGGCGCGGATCCTCGCCAAGTGCCTCAACTGCGCGCAGGGACCGACGACGACGCCCGACGGCACCTGCCACGCCTGCCAGGCGATCGCCGCGGGCACGTCCCTCGACGTCGTCGAGATGGACGCCGCGTCGCAGCGCGGCATTGACGACATCCGCGAGATCCGCGACCGCGTCGTCCTCCAGCCGGTCGAAGGGCGCTACAAGATCTACATCCTCGACGAAGCGCACCAGCTCACCGACGCGGCCTGGAATGCGCTCCTGAAGCTGATCGAAGAACCGCCGCCGCACCTCGTCTTCGTCTTCTGCACGACCGACCTCTCGAAGGTGCTGCCGACCGTCCGGTCACGCTGCCAGACGTTCGTCTTCCAGCGGCCGCGGTTGCAGGATCTCGTCAAGAAGCTGCGCCTGATCGCCGACGCGGAGGGGATCGACGCCCCGGACCAGGCGCTCGCGCTCGTCGCACGCGGCGCGCGGGGCGCGTACCGCGATGCCGAGTCGGCGCTCGACCAGCTCGCATCCTCCACCGGGAATCAGGTCACGGTGCAGGCGGTACTCGAGTTGCTCGGGGCCGTCGAGGAGGAGGCGCTCTTCACGCTCTGCAACCTCGTGATCGACCGCGATACGGCCGGAGCCTTGACGTACATCGAGGAGCTCTCGGAGCGCGGCAACGACCTCGGCCGGCTCGTCATGGATCTCCTCGAGCATCTCCGCCAGCTGATGCTCGTCCAGCATCTCGGCGAAGTGCCCGAGGCGATGCCGGTGACCGAGGAGACGCGCGAGCGGCTGCTGTCCCAGGCGAACCAGATCGGCGAGGCGACCGTCCTCCGGCTCATCGACCTGCTCGCCGTGGCGGTCGACGACATGCGCCAGGGCGGCGACCCGCGCCTGCCGCTCGAGCTCGCGCTCGTCAAGGTGACGCGGCCGGCGGCGGACTTGTCGCGGGAGTCGGTCGCGTTCCGGCTCGAGCGGCTCGAGCAGGGACAGGCCCCAACGGGCCACGTCCCGGTACCAGGTACCGGGACTGGTCCCGAACAGCCACGCGCCGCCGCCGCGCCGGCGCCGGCCACGACTCCGGCCGCGCCGAACATCGCTCTCACGGACCTCCAGGAGGCGTGGGCGCACACGGTGCTGCCGGCGGTCGAGGAGCGCGGCGGGATCCCGACCGCGTCGATCCTGCGCGAGGCGCATCCGGCCGACCTCCACGGCGACACGCTGACGCTCGAGTTCCCGCCGACCGCGCAGTTCCACCTCGATCAAGCACGCGACCCGAAGAACGCGACCCTCCTCGTGGACGCGCTCTACGACGTGACCGGCCGGCGGCTCGAGGTCTCGTTCGAGCTCGGCGACGCGGGCGAGCCCGTGCCGGTCGCTGCGCCCGAGGAACCTGCGGGCGAGGAGCAGATCCTCGGGATCTTCACGGACGAGCTCGACGCGCGCGAGCGGGAGACCTAAGGTGCGCGAGATCTTCTCCAACTGGCTCTGGGCCGCGATCGTCCTCGCCCTGATCGGCGTCGTCGTCTGGGGCTGGGCGTTCGACTTCAGCCCGCGCTAGTCGCGCGAGCGCATTCGCCGGAAGAACAACGCGATCCGGCGGACGAGTCCTACCGACTTCTGGCGCTCGAGCGGATGGATCGTCTTCCCCTCGAGCTTGCGGACGTCGGCTCCAAGCGCCTCGCCGATGCCGCGATGGTCGTCCGGCTCGATCTCGGCGCTCGTCGCCGGCTCCAGGTACTCGCCGAGCGCGTCGACCTCGGCAGTCGTCAGCGTCAGCTCGATCCGTCCCTCGGTGATCGGACCGACGCTCTCGCCGGGGACGTACGTCGGCTTGGCGAGGGCGGAGCGTGCGACCGCGAGCCCGTCGAAGATGTCCTGCATCTCGTCGCCCGCGACCTCGTCCACCGAGCCGACCTCGGCCCCGTCGGAGGAGTAGACCTTCCAGCCGGGGCGGATCATGAGCCAGGAGACGGGATCTGCCATGCGGGGATTGTACGTCCGAAACGGACCAGTACCCTCCGCCCATGCTCAGCCCGTCCGTCGACAACCTCGTCGCGCAACTGACGCGCCTGCCGGGAATCGGCGGCCGCACCGCCCAGCGGCTCGCCTTCCACATCCTCCAGGTGCCGCAGGAAGAGGCGCTCGCACTCGCGACTGCGATCGGTGAGGTGAAGGAACGCGTCCGCTTCTGCCGCGAGTGCGGCAACCTCACCGAGGACGAGCTCTGCTCGATCTGCGTTGACACGCGGCGCGACCGGACGACGATCTGCGTCGTCGAGCAGCCGGTCGATCTCGTCTCCCTCGAGCGGACGGCGGAGTACCGCGGCCTCTACCACGTCCTCGGCGGGGCGCTCTCCCCGCTCGACGGCGTCGAGCCCGAGCACCTGCGGATCGATGAGCTCATGCAGCGCGTCCAGGCCAACGGCGTGGTGGAAGTCGTCCTCGCGACGAACCCGAACGCAACGGGAGAGGCGACGGCTTCCTACCTCGCCGGCCGGCTCCGCGACCGGGTTCGCGTCACGCGGCTCGCGAGCGGGCTTCCCGTCGGCGGCGACCTCGAGTACGCCGACGAGGTGACGCTCGGGCGGGCGCTCATAGGCCGCCGCGACATGGTCTAGGCAAACTTCGGCGATGGTCGTGATGAAGTTCGGCGGCACGTCCGTCGCCGACACGGAGAAGATCAAGGAGGTCGCGCGGCGGCTCGTGCGCGCGCGCGCCGACGGCGAGCGCGTCGTCGGCGTCCTCTCGGCGATGGGCGACTCGACGGACGCGCTCATCGGCCTCGCCCGCGAGATCTCGCCGAAGCCGCACCCGCGCGAGTACGACATGCTCATCTCCGTCGGAGAGCGGATCTCGAACTCGCTCTGCGCGATGGCCGTCCAGGATCTCGGCTACGAGGCGATCTCGCTCACGGGCTCGCAAGCCGGCATCGTGACCGACACCGTCCACGGCAAGGCGAAGATCGCGGAGGTGCGCGCGACGCGCATCAACGACGCGCTCGACGCCGGGAAGATCGTCCTCGTCGCCGGCTTCCAGGGAGTCTCCGCCGACTCGCACGACGTGACGACGCTCGGCCGCGGCGGTTCCGACACCACCGCAGTCGCCCTCGCGGCAGCGCTCGGCGCGAACGCATGCGAGATCTACACCGACGTCGAAGGCGTCTTCACCGCCGACCCGCGCCTCGTTCCCGACGCAAGAAAGCTCGACGCGGTGACCTATGAGGAGATGCTCGAGCTCGCGGCGAGCGGCGCGAAGGTCCTCCAGCTACGCTCGGTCGAGTTCGCGCGCAACCACGACGTGCGCCTGCATGTGCGGTCGACGTTCTCCGACGCAGGGGGAACGTGGATCGTCGACGAAGAGGATCCCGTGCTCGAGAAGGCAATCATCAGCGGCGTCGCGCACACGGATTGCGAGCTGCTCTACCGCGTCGCCTCGATCGATCCGGCGCGCCTGTTCGCCCGGCTCGCCGACGCGAACGTGAACGTCGACACGATCCTCCAGGTGACCGGCGGCGAGATCGCATTCAGCGCGCCGGTGGAGGATCGCGCGGCGTGCGAGGAGGTGCTCGGCGCGCTCGAGGTCGAGTGGTCGATGCGCGACGACCTCGGCAAGGTCTCGCTGGTGGGCGCCGGCATGAAGAGCCATCCCGGCATCGCGGCGAAGACGTTCGCAACCCTGGAGGGCATCGGCGTGACGGCCGAGGTGATCTCCACCTCGCCGATCAAGATCGCCTGCCACGTCGCGACAGGAGACGTGCCGAAGGCGGTCGCTGCACTCCACGACGCGTTCGAGCTCGGGACCGCCTGATGCGCGACGCGCGGATCGGCGTCGTCGGGGCGACCGGCGCGGTCGGGACGGTGACGCTGCGGCTCCTCCGCGAGCGCGGCTACGCCAATGTCCGCGCGTTCGCGTCCTCGCGCTCGGCCGGACAGGAGCTCGGCGGGCTCGTGGTGGAGGAGGCAACGCCGGAGACGCTCGCTGCCGGCGGCTTGGACCTCGCGCTCTTCTCCTGCGGGACGGCCGCCTCGCGCGAGCTCGTCCCCCACGCCGTCGACGGCGGCGCGCTCGTCGTCGACAAGTCGAGTGCCTACCGACTCGTGGACGGCTATCCCCTTGTCGTGCCCGAGGTGAACGGCGACCGCGCGCTCGCGGCGCTCGAGACGACGCGCGTCGTGGCCAACCCGAACTGCTCGACGATCCCGCTCACATGCATGCTCAAGCCGCTGCACGACGCGGCAGGCCTCCGGTGCGTGCGGCTGGCGACGTACCAGGCCGTCTCCGGCGCGGGCGCGCAGCGGATGGAGCAGCTGCGCGACGAGTCTCCCGAGCAGCACGACCTCGCCTTCGATTGGGACTGGGAGGGCGACGAGACCGACGAGGAGGCGAAGATCCGCGGCGAGGCGCGCAAGGTCCTCGAGCTGCCGAAGCTGCCGATCAGTGCGACGTCGGTGCGCGTTCCCGTGCTCATCGGCCACTCGCAGGCGGTATGGATCGAGACGGAGGAGGCGCTCTCGCCCGAGCAGGCGGAGTCGCTGCTCGGGGCGGCTCCCGGCGTCCGGCTCGTGGAGCTGCCGACCTCGCGCGCCGCGGCCGAGACCGAGGACGTGCTCGTCGGCCGCATCCGCCCCGACCGCGCGGCGGAAAGCAACGGCCTCGTCCTCTTCCTCGCCTGCGACAACCTCGTCAAGGGCGCTGCGCTGAACGCGATCCAGATCGCCGAGCTGCTGCTCGAACCGGCGCGGGCCGCAGCCTAACCGCGCTCGAGCGCGGACTTTTCCGAGCGGGGACATCCGGGTAACCTCTGCAGGGTGCGCGGGGGAAGGCCCCTTGTGGTCCTCGGAGCGACGGCCGTCGCGGGAGCTGGAACCGCGGCCAATCGGCTGGCCGGCGTGCCGCTCTCATCGGTGACGGCAACTCCGCACGCGATCGGCGAGGGCAAGCTATGGCTGCTGGTGACGAGCGGGCTCATCGCCGACACGCCGTGGCTTCCATCGCTGCTCGGGTTCGCGATCGTCCTCGCCGTCGCTCTGTACGTGCTATCGCCGCGTCACGTGGTCGCGGCCGCCGTAGCCGGCCAGCTCGTCTCGACGCTCCTCATCTACGGGATCATCGGCGGCACCCGACTCCTCGACGGGCATGCGTTCGCCTCGGTCGTCAACCTGCCGGACTTCGGCTTCTCGGCCATGATCGCCGCGTGGATCGGCGCCGTGGCTTGCGTGGCGTGGGCGCGCCACAGTCATCTCCGCGTTGCCGCGGGCTGCCTCGTCTGTCTCGGCGTAGGTCTTGCCTTCCGCCCCACGCTGACGTTCCTCGACACCGAGCACCTCGTCGCCTTCGCGATCGGGATCGCGGTCGTGCGGCAGCCGTTCGGTCGGATCGTGGTTCCGATTCGACGGGCCGCTGCAATCGCCATGGCCGCAGTCGACCCCTGACCCGCGAAGACCGCCGGAACGGCTAAACCGTCGCCTGGGCAAGTGCTCGGGAGTGTCCCCCGGATCTGACGGGACGAGGCGCTATCCTCGGCTGGCCATGCGAGGGATCGTTCACCCGCTGAGTCGCGTTCCGCAGCCATGGCGTCACATGCTCGATTGGCTGCTGACGATTGGCTTTGCGATCGTGTTCGTTCTCGCCTTTCAGGCGGAGGTCGCCCAGCCGTACCGGATCCCATCCTCATCGATGGAGAACGGCCTGAACTGCGCGAAGCCTGCCTACGGCTGCCTGGGAACGAGTGACGACCGCGTGCTCGCCCTACGACTCGAATACGACTTCGAGTCGCCCCAACGCGGCCAGATTGCCGTCTTCACGGCACCGGCGACGGCGGCGAAGTGCGCAGCCGGCGATGGCGGCACGACGTTCGTCAAGCGCATCATCGGGCTACCCGGCGAGGCGATTCACGAGGATGACCATGGATTCATCTGGATCCGCGAACCCGGTACTACGAACTGGACGAAGCTGAACGAGCCTTACGTCAGTCCCACGCACCGGCTCGCTGATACCGGACACTTCGGGAAGGTGTGGCACGTCCCCAAGGACGAGTACTTCATGATGGGAGACAACCGCGCCGGATCGTGTGACTCACGCACGTGGGGACCCGTGCCACGCGGAAACCTGATCGGCCCCGTTGCCCTCCGGTACTGGCCACCCGACCGAATCGGCTTTCCTTAGCCCTGGCTCGGCTGGGCCAGTGCTGGGGAATGTCCCCTGAGTCAGGGAACTGGAAGCTAGCGGCTCACGTCACGGCGAGCAGATCGCGTACACCGTGTCAGGGAACGTGCTGCCACCGGCAGACAAATAGGTGACTCTCCAGCCGGTGGCGAGCCCGCCGTCTGTGTCCTTGCCCCCAGCGTCAATCGGATAGGAAGCGTAAAGGTAATTTCCGGCGCCGCCCGCGCTCCCGCCGCCGCCGATCGCATAGGTACCCGCCGGGCAGCTCACTGCCACGGAAGTGGCAGACGTGCTCGAGGCATACACCACTTTCTCACCCGAACCTGCCGACGGGCCGCTCGGACCAGTCGGGCCTGACGGACCTGTCGGGCCGGTATCACCGGTCGGGCCGCTCGGGCCGGTATCACCGGTCGGGCCGCTCGGGCCGGTCGGGCCAATCGGGCCGGTCGGGCCGCTCGGGCCGCTCGGGCCGGTATCACCGGTCGGGCCGATCGGGCCGGTCGGGCCGGTATCACCGGTCGGGCCGCTCGGGCCGGTATCACCGGTCGGGCCACTCGGGCCGCTCGGACCGCTCGGACCGCTGGGGCCAGTATCACCGGTCGGGCCGCTCAGGCCGCTCGGGCCGCTCGGGCCGGTGGGGCCGGTGGGGCCGGTATCACCGGTCGGGCCGCTCGGGCCCGCTCGGGCCGCTGGAGCCGCTCGGGCCGGTCGGGCCGGTCGGGCCGGTCGGGCTCTCCCAGACGATTGCCGTCTCGGTGCTACTGCACGACGAGCCGAAGTGCCGGATGTACGACGAGTCCCACACCTTGATGATGCGCGTGTCACCGTTGTTCTTGTTCACGCAGAAGGTGATCCCCTGAATGGTCGGGCTCTGCGCGCTCGCGCCGCCGGCGACGAAGAGCGCGCCGACCAGCGCCGCGAGGAAGACGAGCGGCATCCGCCTGCGGAATCGCCTCGAACCATCCGCACCAAAACTCTGCATCGCGCTCCCGAAGTGTGTTTAGCCGCAACCGCGAGTCAGTGACTGCCGCGACTGATCACATCTTCCCAGATTTCGCAAGTGTCTGCCTTGACGCTCGGTTAGTGCGGGGAAGCCCACAATCGCCGAGGAGCGTGGCGACGAGGGTGGGGGGTCTGCGCTTGGGCGCGGAGGCCGCGGTGACCGGACGCTCGGCTGCGCGAGTGCTCGGGAATGTCACCCGAGCGCACGTGTGGAATCCGGGCGACCTCGCGACGAAGCAATGTTATCAAGTCGCCATAGGCAGGCTCGATGTCGGAGATCGCATTTGACTCCCGAAGCCCGGCGGCGTAGTTGTCGATCTCCTGGCGCGTGAAGGGCGGGACATTCTCGAACGCTTCCAGTAGGTCGTTCTCCCCGGAGATCACAGCCACGCTCCCGGCGAGCCGCATGCAGCCCGTCTCGGTAATGAGGCACTCGACCTCGACGAGACTCGACGAGAGCCACGAGTGACCTGCGATCCCAGGCTTTCCTTCGGAGCGGTCGAACGTGACCAGTGCTCCTGGTGAGAGCAGGTTGCGTGCATCCCACGCCTCCTGCCATCGATCCGGCCGGGTCACTGCGACTAGGTCGACGTCGCTGATGGCATCACCTTCGCCGCGCGAGAGCGAGCCGATGAGAAGCGCGCCTGAGAACAGATCGGGATGAGCCTCGATCCGGGAGACAGTTTGTGCAAGCTCGGGCCGCAGTCGTAGCGTCTCAACGTGGGCGCGGCCTGGCCAGTCACGCATCGCCTTCATCCTGCCAGAGCATCGCTGCCTCGCCTGCGCGAGTGCCGCTTCTCGCCCGACCGCCGCGACTAGGGCCGCTGCGGTGCCGGCGCCGGCATGAACGCCTCGCGCACAACCTGCAGCACCTTCTCGCGCGCGCCCTCCTCCACCGGCTGCAGCCCGCCGAGCTCCAGCCGCGCGAGCTCGACTCGCCCGTGCGAGCGCACGGGGACGAATCCGAAATCCGCGAGGAAGTCCGCCGGGAAGATCGTCCGGTGGGCATGGAAACGCGAGAAGCTCGTCGCCCCCTCCGAGTAGCGATACGCGAACGCCTCGAGCGCCCGCGCGCCGCGCTCACGCACGTCGCCGATCGCGGTGAGGAAGAGGGACTGCATCACCCACGGCCGCGTCGGATCGGTGAGATACGCGCACGTCACGAGCGCGGCGTCGGGGCTCGCCGGCCCGGCAGGCAGCTCGCGCGCGCGCGGGAAGAGATCCGCCGGCCCGTACTGCATCGAGCCGAGCAGGCGTCCCTCATCATCGTGGTAGACGGCACCCCAGGCTCCCCAGTCGTCCTCGGTCTCGCGGATCCACTTGCGCTTGTCGGTGCTGCGCCCGCTCCGCGTCTGCCACCAGATGCACTCGTGGCAGACCGACGGCGCCGTCTCGAGCGTCGCCCCCGTCAGCCCGGCGATGCGCGTCATTCGAGCGAGTCCACGACGACGTCGACGCTCGCGGGCTCGACGTCGGCCATGCTCCCGAGGTACTCGCGCACGCGCTTCTGGACGCGGCCGCCGAGCGCCGGGATGGACGCTCCTCGCTCGGCCACGACATGGAGCTCGATGCGGATCGTGTCCTTGCCGGAGATCCGAACTCCGCGCCGGCCCGAGATCGCGCGCACTCCCTCCACCTCACGCGCCGCGTCGGCGGCGTAGCGGGCGAGGATGTCGGTCGCGATCGTCGCCTGGTCGGCCACGCATCAAGCCTAGCCCTGGCGCAAAACGAGCTCCGTCGCCTCCGGCCGCGCCGCGAAGCGGAACGGGACGAACGTCGTGCCGAGCCCCGCCGAGACGTGCATCGTCGCCGCGGGCGTTCGGTAGATCCCCGCCGTATACGGCGCGGTCGGATGCGCGAGCGCGATCTTCCCGCCGGGATACGGGAGGCAGATCTGGCCGGCGTGGAGATGGCCCGAGAGGACGAGGTCGAAGCGCTCCGGCTCGAGCAGGTCGAGGACGCGCGGGTAGTGGCAGAGCAGGATCGAGAAGTCCGCGTCGTGCGCCAGCTCGTTGGGGTTGAGGCGCGGCCGGCCGCGCAGGATGAGAAACGGATCCACGCCTGCGATCCACACTTTCATCCCGCGCAGCTCGAGCAGCTGTCCCTCGTTGCGCAGCAGCGTCCCCGGGTCGAGCTCGTGCAGGTTCGACGCCTTCGCCTGCGGATCGCGGCTGATCGCGACATCGTGGTTGCCGAGCACGGCGAACGTCGGCTGCGGCAGCACGCGCACGATCCGGCGCAGCATCGGTTCGCCGCGCGGGTGCGTCAGGAGGTCGCCCGTGACCGCGACGAGGTCCGGCCTCCGGTCGTGCACCCACTCCACCGCCTGCCACGTTGCGCCGAGCCCGGGCGACGGGACACCGAGATGGAAGTCGGAGAGGTGCGCGATCCGGAGCCCGTCGAGCTCCGCCGGCAGGCCGGGCAGCTCGACCTCGAGCTCGTGGAGCCGGACCCAGCTCGCCTCGAACGCGCCCCAGCCCAGCCCGGCCGCGGCGAGAGCGCCGAGGGCTTTCAGACTTCCAGGCGTTCTAGGGCCGGCCGCGGATCGACGATGTGGCGCTTGAACTTCAGCTCCGAGTCCTCGAGCCCCGCGGCGACGCCCACGAGCTGGGCGAGGTGGAGGATCGGTAGGCCGAAGCTCTTCCCCGTCGACGCCTCTAGCTTCTGCTGCCACGCGTCGAGCGAGAGGTGGCAGAGCGGGCACGGGGTGACCATCACGTCGGCTCCCGCCTCGATCGCCTGCGAGATGGGCTGGATCAGCTCGCCCATCGCCGTCTCCTCGCGCGCCGCGATGATCGGGAAGCCGCAGCACTTCACCTTCGCCGGATAGTCGATCGCCTCGCCGCCGCACGCCTCGATGATCCGCTCGAGCGACCACGGGCGATCGGGATCCTCGAAGCCCATGATCTTCGAGGGCCTGAGGATCTGGCAGCCGTAGAACGGCGCGACCTTCAGTCCCTTCAGGCCCTTGTGCGCGGCCTGCTTGAGGAGCTCGAAGCCGTCGCCCTCCGCGATCTCCCAGAGGAGATGCCGCACCTCGATCTTGCCGGAGTACGGCGGCACGCCGACCGTGACGAGGTTCTCGTTGACGCGCGCGAGCAGGTCGGAGTCGCCCTGCAGCATGTGGTTCGCCTGCCGGAGGTTGAGCGTGCAGACGTTGCAGACCGTCATCAGCGTGTCGCAGCCGGTCGCCTCGGCGTACGCGAGGATCCGCGCGTTGAGATGGACGTAGTAGTCCGGTTCCGCCTCGTGAATGTCGCCGGCGCCGCAGCACGTCACCGACTCGAGCTCGACGAGCTCGAGTCCGACGCGGGGCGCGAGCGCCTGGGTGGAGGTGTCGAGCTCCTTCGCCGAGAGCGAGGCGAGGCAGCCTTTGTAGTACGCCACACGCTTCACGCCTGCTCCTCCTCGGGTAGATAGGGACGTGGCGCCGCGCCGGGCCGCGCGTAGATCTCCTCGAGCGTCTCGCCGCCGAGCGCGTGCCCGTGCGCGAGCCGCTCCAGTGCCTTCTCGCCCTGGACGTGGCCGAGCGCGCCGCCGCGGTCCTGCTCGCGGACGAGCTTGCGGAGGTTGCGCGCCTCGCCGACGTCCTTCGCGGTGTGCGGGAACGGGATCGGGCGTACCTTGCCGTGCCTTGCGAGCGACATGCCGAACTTGAGCTGCTTGATCGCGGCGACGTAGCCCTGCGTCTTCGGGATCAGCTCCTCCTCGCGGAGCCAGCCCGTCGTCTCCGCCGAGCGGACGAACCACTTCGCGTGCTTCGCGCCCATGTCGCGGTCGATGCCGTGCGCGATCGCCTCGGCGCCGAGCTTCGCGATCGCGTCGCGCGGGTCGACGCCCTTGGGGCAGCGCTCGTTGCAGAAGTAGCAGCGGGTGCAGTCCCAGATCCCGTGCTCCTGGCTGTACTGCTCGAGCCGCTCGACCGTCGCGCCGTCGCGCGGGTCGCCGACGAACCGCATCCCCTTCGCGAGCGCCTGCGGGCCGAGGAACTCGGGGTCGGACTCCATCGCGTTGCACTCCGAGACGCAGCAGCCGCAATTGATGCAGAGCGACTCCTTGTGGATCACGTTCATCCGCTGCTGCGAGATCCGGTACTCGCGCCCGTCGCCCGGCCGCTCGTAGCCGGGCTGGAGGTACGGCTTCATCGCCTTGAACTTCGCCCAGAAGGGATCCATGTCGACGACGAGATCCTTGACGATCGGCAGGTTCCCCATCGCCGAGATCGTCGGGACGCGGCCCTCCTGCGCGATGTCGTACATCCGCGTCTTGCAGGCGAGGACGGCGGCGCCGTCCATCCGCATCCCGCACGAGCCGCAGATCATCATCCGGCAGCTCTTGCGGTAGGCGAGGGAGCCGTCTTGGCGGTCCTTGACGATGTCGAGGCAGTCGAGAAGCGTCGCCTCCTCGGGCGCGTCGATCTCGTACTCGCGCAACGCGCGCTCGCCCGTCGTCGAGTCGTAGCGCCAGACCTTGAAGCCGACCTTCATCAGTACTTCCGCTCCTCCGGTTGCCATTTCGTGAACCGCACGTCGGAATTCGTGAGCTCGACGCCGCCGTCCTTCCACCGCGTGATCGAGTGGTGGAGGAAATTCTCGTCGTCGCGAGTCGGATAGTCGTGCGGGCGCGCGTGGGCGCCGCGGCTTTCCTTGCGCGCGAGGCCGGCGGTGAGCATGCAGAGCGCCGTGTCGAGCATGTTCCCGAGCTCGATCGCCTGCGTGAGATCGCTGTTGAAGACGTCGCCCTTGTCCTCGACGACGACGTTCGGATAGCGCTCGCGCAAGTCCTCGATGATCTCGATCTGCTTCGCCATCTGCTCCTCGCGGCGGAAGACGGCGAAGTTCTCGAGCATCGAGGTGCCGAGCTCCTCGCGCAGCTTCCACGGCCGTTCGCCCTCGGTGCGGCCGAGCAGCTCCTTCAGCTTCGCCTCGGCGTCGCGCTCGGCCGACTCCGGCACGTCGACGGTCGTGTTCGAGAGCGCCCACTCAGCTGCCGAGCGCCCGGCGCGGCGGCCGAACGTGATCGTCTCCATGAGGGAGTTGCCGCCGAGGCGATTCGCGCCGTGGATGGAGACGCACGCGCACTCGCCCGCCGCGTAGAGGCCGGTCAGCTCGGTAGCGCCGCCGTTGTCCGTCTCGACGCCGCCCATGTGGTAGTGCGCGCCGGGCCGCACGGGCACCGGGTCGTAGATCGGGTCGATGCCGGCGTACGTCATCGCGAGCTCGCGCGAGCCCGGGAGCCGGTCGAGGATCTTCTCCGCGCCGAGATGGCGCATGTCGAGCATCACGTTCCCGTCCATCCCGCGACCCTGGTCGATCTCCGTCTGCTCGGAACGGGAGACGACGTCGCGCGAGGCGAGCTCGAGCGCGTTCGGCGCGTAGCGCTTCATGAAGCGCTCGCCGTCTTTGTTGATCAGGTACGCGCCCTCGCCGCGGCAGCCCTCGGTGAGGAGGATCCCGGTCGGGAACAGCGTCGTCGGGTGGAACTGCATGAACTCCATGTCCTTGAGCGGCAGCCCGAGGTGCAGCGCCATCGCCGTTCCGTCGCCGGTGCACGCGTAGGCGTTCGTGGTGACGCGGTACTGGCGGCCGGCGCCGCCGGTGGCGAGCACAACCGTCTTCCCACCGACGGTCTTAAGCCCGCCGTGGAGAAGATCCCAGCAGACGACGCCCTGGCAGCGTCCGTCGTTCTCGACGAGCTGCCACGCGAAGAACTCGTCGTAGACCGGGATATCGCGCTTGCAGACCTGCTCCCAGAGCACCTGGATCAGGACGTGGCCGGTGATGTCGGCAGCGAAGACGGTGCGCGGCGAGCCGGCGGCGCCGAACGGGCGCTGCGCGAGCTTGCCGTCCGCTTGCCGCGAGAAGACCGCCCCCCAGTGCTCGAGCTGGACGATGTCGTCGGGCGCCTCCTGCGCGAAGAGCTCGATCGCGTCCTGGTCGCCGATGTAGTCGGAGCCCTTGACCGTGTCGTACGCGTGGATCTCGGGGCTGTCGTCGGCGGCGTTGCCGAGCGCCGCGTTGATGCCGCCCTCGGCCGCTCCCGAGTGAGAACGAGTCGGGTGGATCTTCGAGATCATCGCGACGTCGGCACCGGCATCGAATGCCTCGATCGCGGCGCGCATTCCTGCGCAGCCGGCCCCGACGACGAGCACGTCGTGCTTCGCGATCACGAGGAGTCACGCTAGCGCACGGCATCGGGCCGGAGCGGAGGTAGGCGCAGCCCCGCGCGCGTCGAACTTCGGCTGGATGGACGCCCGTGCCGCAGCCGACCGCTTCCTCGCCTCGCCGTCCCTCAGCGCGGGCACGCGCCGCGCCTATCGCGGCGATGTCGGCGAGTTCTGTGACTGGCTCGAGGAGAAGCGAATCGCGCTCGAGCAGGTGGACGTCCGCGTCCTCTCCGACTACGTCGCGTCGCTCGGCTCGCGCCGTTCGCGGAAGCTCGCGCCGACGACGATTGCGCGGAAGCTCGCCGCCGTCCGCGCCTATCTCCGCCACGCGCTCGGCCCGGAGCGGGTCCCCGGCGGACGCCTCGCGCCGCGGCGCCCGCGGCGCCTGCCGGACGCCCCGAGTACGGCCGAGATCGAGCAGACACTCGCCGCGCTCGAGGGCGACGGCCCGATCCCGCTCCGCAACCGCGCGCTGGTGGAGCTCGTCTACTCCGCAGGCCTGCGCAGCGCGGAGGCGGTAGGCCTCGACCTCGGCGACGTCGACTTCGAGCAGGAGCTCGTCCACGTCCGCCACGGCAAGGGCGGCAAGGACCGCGTCGTGCCGCTCGGCGAGGAGGCGCAGTTCTGGGTCGGCCGCTACCTTCGCGACGCGCGGCCCGAGCTGGCGCACGAAGCGAACGACGCGCTGTTCCTCTCTACGCGCGGCCGCCGGCTCGACACGAGCACGCTGCGCCGGGTCATCCCGCATCCGCATCGCCTGCGCCACGCGTTCGCCACGCACCTGCTCGAGGGCGGCGCCGACCTTCGGACGATCCAGGAGCTGCTCGGGCACAGCTCTCTTTCGACGACGCAGATCTACAGCCACGTCGACCCGCGCCATCTGCGGCGCGCGTACGACAGCGCGCATCCCCGCTCCTGAGGGCGACAATGGCCCCATGCGGGTCTCGGCCAAGGTCGACTATGCGTTACGGGCGATGACCGAGCTCGCGGCGGCGGCGCCCGCCCTGATGACGGCCGAGCAGCTCGCGTCGGCGCAGCAGATCCCGCCGAAGTTCCTCGAGAGCATCCTCGCGCAGCTCCGAAACGGCGAGCTCGTGTCGAGCCAGCGCGGCGCGGAGGGCGGCTACCGCCTCGCACGGCCGGCGGAGGAGATCTCGATCGCCGAGGTGATCCGGGTGCTCGAGGGGCCGATCGCGACGGTGCGCGGGGCGCGCCCGGACGAGCTCGAGTACGCCGGCGCCGCGGCGGGACTGCGGGAGATCTGGCTCGAGCTGCGCTTGCAGATGCGGGGAGTCCTCGAGCAGACCACGCTCGCGGACATCGTTACGAAAAGCTGACACCTTCCCCCTTGCACCGCGGGATGTCTTATCGCAATAATGAGGTCTGCCAATACCCACTAAATCGGTAGGTTATCCCAGGAAAGGCAGGCCCAGTCGCATGCGGAGACTTCTCTTCCTCGCGCTCCTCAGCTCCGTTTTCGTCTTCACCGGCATCGCGTCGGCGAGCGGGACGACGCTCAACCTCGTCGCGTTCTCCACGCCGAAGGCCGTGATGCAGACGCTGATCTCGAAGTGGACCGCGACGCCCGCGGGCGAGGGCGTCACCTTCACGCAGTCCTACGGGCCGTCGGGCTCGCAGGCGCGCGCGATCGTCGCCGGGCAGCCGGCCGACATCGCCTTCCTCTCGAACGCCCTCGACGTCGACACGCTCGTCACCGCCGGCCTCGTCCAGCAGAACTGGCCGCACAAGCTGCCGCAGGGCGGGATCGTCGCCAACTCGGTCGTCACGTTCGTCGTGCGGCCGGGCAACCCGAAGCACATCCATACCTGGGCCGATCTGACCAAGCAGGGCGTCCAGATCGTCACGCCCGACCCGTTCAGCTCGGGCGGCGCGAAGTGGAACATCCTGGCCGCGTACGGCGCGCAGCGAAAGATGGGCAAGACCGACAAGCAGGCGACGGCCTACGTGAAGGCGCTCTTCAAGAACGTCGTCTCGCAGGACTCGTCGGCCTCAGCCGCGATGACGACTTTCCTCTCGGGGAAGGGAGACGTCCTCCTCACCTACGAGAGCGAGGCGTACACGGCGCTCGCCGCGGGCAAGGCGCTGCAGATCGTGATCCCGAAGCAGACGATCCTCATCCAGTTGCCGATGGTGCCGCTGAAGAGCGCGCCGGCTCAGGCGACGTCGTTCATCAAGTACTGCCACTCCGTGCGGGCGCAGAAGATCTTCACCGAGGCCGGCTATCGCCCGGTGATCAAGTCGGTGCTCAACAACAAGTCGCTCGCCGGCTGGAAGGCGAAGTTCAAGCCAGGCGGCCACGTGATCTTCCCGATCACCGACCCGATCTTCGGCGGCTGGTTGAAGGCGAGCAACGTCTGGTTCTCCCCCAACGGCCGCATGATGAAGATCGAGCAAGCGGTGGGAGGGCCTACCAGTTAGCGCCCTCTCGGCTGCGGCCGTACGGGAGTCACGCAAGCTCGGCGCGGGCGGGAGGGCCACTACCGGCCTCTCGCTCGGCGCCATCACGACGTTCCTGCTCGTCGTCGTCCTCCTGCCGATCGCCGCGCTCGTCTGGGAGGCGAAGCAGGCCGGCGCACACGGTTTCTGGCAGGTCGTCTCGAGCCCGGAGGCCGTCGCGGCGCTGAAGCTCACCTTCGGCGCGGCGTTCGTCGTGGTCGGGATCAATGCCGTGCTCGGCACGATCACCGCCTGGGTTCTCGTCCGGGACGACTTCCGCGGCAAGTCGCTCGTCAACGCCGTCATCGACCTGCCGTTCGCGCTGCCGACGATCGTTGCCGGCCTGACTCTGCTCACTCTCTACGGGCCACGCTCGCCGGTCGGCCTCCACATCGCCTTCACCCGTGGCGCCGTCGTGCTCGCGCTCTGCTTCGTCACGCTGCCGTTCGTCGTGCGAACCGTCCAGCCCGTCCTGCACGAGCTCGACGTGGAGATGGAAGAGGCGGCGCGCTCGCTCGGCGCGGGTCAGTTCGCCGTCTTCCGGCGGATCGTCCTCCCGAACCTCCTGCCGGGAATCCTCTCCGGCGTCGTGCTCGCGCTCGCGCGCGCGCTCGGCGAGATCGGCTCGATCATCGTGATCTCGGGGAATCTGCCGTACCACACCGAGGTCGCGTCGTACTTCATCTTCAGTCAGATCAACGCGGGCTACCCGGCCAACGCGGCCGCGGTCGCGATCGTCCTCCTCGCCGCCGCGTTCGTGCTCCTGCTCGCGTTCGGTGCGCTCCGGTTCTTCGCCACGAGGCACGAGCGTGCGTAAGAAGCTCGGACTCCGCGTGGTAGCCCTCGGCTACCTCCTCGTCGTTCTGCTCGCGCCGCTCGGGATGGTCTTCTACCGCACCTTCCAGAGCGGGCTCCATCCTGTCTGGCAGGCGCTCTCCGACCCGAACACCGTGCACGCGTTCAAGGTGACGCTGATCGCCGCGGCCATCGCCGTGCCACTGAACACGATCTTCGGCGTCCTGTGCGGGCTCGCGATCGTGCGACGCCGGTTCCCGGGGAAGGGGCTCCTCAACGCGTTCATCGACCTGCCGCTCGCCGTCTCGCCGGTCGTGATCGGACTCTCCCTCTACCTCCTCTACGGACGCAACGGCTGGTTCGGCAGCTGGTTCGCACGCCACGGGATCCAGATCCTGTTCGCGATGCCCGCGATCGTGCTCGCGACGGTGTTCGTCTCCGTCCCGTTCGTCGCGCGCGAGGTCATCCCGACGCTGCGCGAGCTCGGCACCGAGCAGGAGCAGGCCGCGGCGACCCTCGGCGCGACGCGCTGGCAGCGATTCTGGCGGATCACGCTGCCGTCGATCCGCTGGGCTGTGATCTACGGCGTCGTCCTCACGACCGCGCGCTGCCTCGGCGAGTACGGCGCAGTCGCGGTCGTCTCGGGCCGGATCATCGGCAAGACCGAGACCGCCACGATCCTCGTGGACGACTACACGCAGAACTTCAACACGGCCGGCGCGTATGCGGTATCCCTCGTCCTCGCGACGATCGCCGTGCTCGTGCTCGTTGCCATGACGGTGATCCGGCCCCGGGAGGAGCTTTAGATGTCGATCGAAGTCCGCAACATCACGAAACGGTTCGGGGACTTCATCGCCGTCGACGACGTCTCGCTCGAGATTCCGGACGGATCGCTCACCGCCGTCCTCGGCCCCAGCGGCTCCGGCAAGTCGACGCTGCTACGGATCGTCGCCGGCCTCGAGCGGCCCGACTCCGGCGAGGTTCTCCTCGCCGGACAGGACGCGACCGGCCTCGCGCCGCAGCGCCGCGACGTCGGCTTCGTCTTCCAGCACTACGCCGCCTTCAAGCACATGACGGTGCGCGACAACATCGGCTTCGCGCTGGCGGTCCGGAAACGGCCGAAGGCGGAGATCCGCGAGCGCGTCGACGAGTTGCTCGACCTCGTCCAGCTGAACGGCTTCGCCGACCGCTACCCGTCCAAGCTCTCGGGCGGGCAGCGGCAGCGGATGGCGCTTGCCCGTGCGCTCGCCGCCAAGCCGCGCGTCCTGCTCCTCGACGAGCCGTTCGGCGCGCTCGACGCGCGCGTGCGGGCAGAGCTGCGCGGCTGGCTCCGGCGGCTGCACGCGGAGGTGCACGTGACGACCGTCTTCGTGACGCACGACCAGGAGGAGGCGATGGAGGTCGCCGACCGTGTCGCCGTCCTCAATCGCGGCCACCTCGAGCAGGTCGGCGCGCCGGCCGAGCTCTACGACAAGCCCGCGTCGGAGTTCGTGCTCCGCTTCCTCGGCGACGCATTCAAGCTCGGAGAGGGCTTCGTCCGCCCGCACGAGATCTCGCTGTCCCGGTTCCCCGGCAACGGCGCGGTCGAGGTCGAGATCGAGCGGCTCGTCGTTATGGGCGCCGATATGCGGATCGAGCTGGTGGACGGAAGCGGCGAACGGATAACCGCGCGCCTGCGGCGTGACGACATCGAGGAACTCGAGCTCACCCCCGGCGAGATCGTCTGGGCGACGCCCGAGCACTCCCGCCGCGTTGCGACCTCCTAGAATCGCCCTTCGTGTCGCCGCAGCGCCTCCGCTGCCTGCTAGCCGTCGCCGTCCTCGTCGTTCCCGTCGCCATCGTGGCGCCGGGCTTCGTGAGGGGCGAGCGGAACCGGGCCGAAGCCGACTCCTCGCTCTCGCAGTACGCGCAGACGTACGCTCCGCCGCCGCCGTTCCACTGGCGCCAGTCGAACGAGCGCCTGCTCGCCGGAATCGTGGCGCACGTCCCGTCGCACGCCTCGGTCGCCGTCGCGGGCGGCAAGCTCGACACCGGCTGGACGCGCTGGCTCGCCTATGTGATCGCGCCACGGCAGCTCACGAACGTCCCGACCCGCTGGACGATCGTCTTCGCCGAGACGCCGCAGGAGGCGCAGCTCCGGCCGGCGCACGCTTGGCGCTACGGCCGGGACTGGCTGGTCGAGCGTTGATGCACGCGATCGGCGCACTCCTCGCACTCGTGGCGTTCGCGCCGCTCGGCGTCGGCGTTCTCCTGCTCGCCGGCGCATGGCGGCTCGCGGCGGGAGCTCTCCGGGCCGGGCTCGCGCTCTTCGTGGGACTGGCGGCGGGCGCTGTCGCGCTGCCTCCGCTGCTCTACATCGGCTTCTCTCCCACGCTGCCGGTGGTCCTGCTGCTCGGAGCCGCCGTCCTCGCGGCGGGAGTCGCAGTCGAGCGGCGCCGCGGCTCGACCGCCGCGGACGCAGTCGGAATCGGCCCGCTCGGCCTCCTGTTCATTGCCGCGCCGGTCGTGCTGCTGGCGGTCGATCGTGTCCAGACCCGGATCTCCACGTACGACGCCTGGGCGATCTGGATGCTGAAGGCGAAGTTACTTTACCACGACGGCGGCTGGTTCCTCGGCGCGCTCGACCACCGCGCCTTCGCCGTCCAGTCGATCGCGCCGCCGGTTCATCGCGAGTATCCGCTCGGCGTGCCGGGGCTGACTGCGGTCGTGCTACACGGCTCGAGCGGGAGGGTGTCCGACGCCGCGCTGCTCTTTCCGGCGCTGCTCGGCGGCTTCGCACTCGTGATGTGGACCGTCCTCCGGCCGCGCGTGCCGCTCCTGCCGCTGTTGGCGGGGATGTCGCTCGTCCTGTGGCTCCCCATGTCGCGGGAGCTCGCGCTCAACGCGACGGGCGACTTGCCGCTCGCCGTCTTCTTCGTCGCAGCCGCGCTGCTGCTCGGGCTCTGGCTCGTGGAGGAGACGCCCGGCGCGCTGCCGCTCGCCGCACTCTGCGGCGCCGCCGCGCTCGCGTGCAAGCGCGACGCACTCGCGGATTGCGCTGTCCTTGCGCTGTTCGCGTTCGTCGAGGTGTTCCGGCTGCGGCGGCCCGACCTCGCGCGCAGGGTCGCGATCGCGCTCGCGCTGATGTTCCTCTCCATCGTCCCGTGGCGCGTCTTCGTCTCCGTCCACCACCTGCGCAGCTACGACGTCGGCGCCGGGAGCAGCAAGCACCTCGCGAGCAACCTCCATCACGTCGGCTGGATCGCGGCCCGGCTCTGGGACTACCTCGTCGACGGGAACTACGCCGCTGTGGTGGTGATCGCCGCAGGCGCGGCCGCGCTCGCGCTCACGCGCAGGGAGCCGTGGCGCTTGCCGGCCTCCGCAATCGTCTTCGGGCTCGGCCTGTTCGCCGTGCTCGTCGTCGTCTACGTGAACGCGACGGCGAACCTCGGCTATCTCGTCCGCTCGTCGGGAGAACGGACGCTCTATCCGCTCTGCCTCTTCGCAGCCTCGGTGCTGCCGCTCCTCGTGGTGAGGGCTCTGCGGGCAGGCTCCGACCCGTAAGTCCCGAAGTAGGAGAGTCGTGGACAAGGTCGCGGACCGGGCTGTCGACTCCTTCCTCGCGCTCTCTGCCGCGCGGCTCGCGCCGCGCACCGTCGAGGCGTATTGCCGCGACCTCGCGCACCTCTCCGCGTGGCTCGGCCGCTCGCCGGCAACCGCAAGCGCCGACGACCTCGCCCGCTACGTCGCGCAGCTCCGCGCCGACGGCCTCGCGGCGACGACGATCGCCCGGCGCATCGCGGCGATCCGCTCCTTCTTCCGCCACCAGATGCTGCTCGGCGCGCGGGACGACAACCCCGCGGCGCAGGTCGAGCTGCCGAAGCGTCACCGCACCCTGCCGCGCACGCTCTCGCCGGGAGAGGTGGAACGCCTCCTCGACGCAGCGGCCGGGACGACGCCGCGCGCGATGCGCGACCGCGCCCTCGCGGAGCTCCTCTACGGCGGAGGCCTCCGCGTGAGCGAGGCGGTCTCGCTGGACCGGAACGCCATCGATCTCGAGAACCGCTTCGTTCGCTGCATCGGCAAAGGGAACAAGGAACGCGTCGTGCCGGTCGGACGCGAGGCGGTAAACGCGCTACGCCGCTACCTCGCCCACGGCCGCGAGCATCTCGACCGCCACCACCGTCCGGAGCTCTTCCTCAACGCGCGCGGCGGGCCGCTGACGCGGGCCGGAGTCTTCCTCATCCTGCGCCGGCTCGCCGACAAGGCGGGCCTCGAACCGGGCCGCGTCCACCCGCATCTGCTACGCCACTCCTTCGCCACGCATCTGCTCGAGGGCGGCGCCGACCTGCGCGCCGTGCAGGAGATGCTCGGCCATGCCGACCTCGCCACGACCGAGCTCTACACGCACGTGTCCGATCGCAGACGGCGCGAGTTGTACTTCCAGGCGCACCCGCATGCGCGCCGCACTCGGGCGCGCTAGCTCTTCGCGCGCGCCTTCTGCTTCAGCGCCTGCGCGACGCTTGCCGCCGCCCGCGTGAGATCCGCATTCGCCTCGTCGTCCGCCGCCGTCCCTTCGAGCAGGACGATCGTCTCCCGCTGAGCCGAGCCGTTCTTCAGCGCGAGCACCGCGAGGCGCCGCACGGCCGCGTTCTCGTCGGGGTCCGCGAGCATCTTGTGGAGGAGCGGCCGCACCGAGTTGACGGTGCTCGGATGGTCGCGGGAGAGAAGCTCGATCGAGAGGAGCGCCGAGCCGCGCGCCGCAGGGCTGCCGTCGTCGAGGCCGCGCCGGAGAAGCTCCTCCTTCGAGCGCCAGCGGAACATCCCCACCGCGCGGAACGCGAGCGCGCGCTCGCGGAAGTCCTGGCTGCGCGCGGCGTGCTCCAGCTCCTCGTCCCACTGCGTGCGGAGCTGCGAGAGCTCGCGCTCGTCGCCGCTCGCGACGAGCTCCTCGGCCTGCGCCGCTGCCTCCGCGAGGTTCACTTCCCGAGCGTAACGGCCCCTTCGCTACGCTCGCCCGCGATGGCGCACCGCGTAGTCCTCATCCCCGGCGACGGCACGGGGCCCGAGCTGACGGAGGCCACGCGCCGCGTTCTCGAGGCGACCGGCGTCGAGTTCGAGTGGGACGTCCAGGAGGCCGGCGCCGACGTGATGGACAAGCACGGCGGTAACCCGCTGCCTCCCGAAGTCCTGGACGCGATCCGCGAGGCGGGCACCGCGCTCAAAGGCCCGATCACCACGCCGATCGGCGGCGGCTTTCGCTCGGTCAACGTCGCGCTCCGCAAGGAGCTCGACCTCTACGGGCAGATCCGGCCGTGCAAGAGCTACCCGGGGGTGCGCAGCCGCTTCGACGACGTCGACCTGATCATCGTCCGCGAGAACACCGAGGATCTCTACGTCGGGATCGAGTACGAGGAAGGCACGCCCGAGGCCGCCGAGCTGATCGAGTGGATCGAGGCAAAGGGCGGCACGTTCCGCCACCGCGACGTTGGCATCTCGATCAAGCCGATCTCCGTCACCGGCACGCGCCGGATCTTCGAGTTCGCCTTCGACTACGCGCGCCACAACGGCCGCCGCAAGGTCACGGCGGTCCACAAGGCCAACATCATGAAGTTCACCGACGGCCTCTGGCTGCGCGTCGCGCGCGAGGTCGCCGCGGAGAACGACGACATCGAGTTCGACGACCGGATCGTGGACAACATGTGCATGCAGCTCGTTCAGCGGCCGGAGGAGTACGACATGCTCGTGCTCCCGAACCTCTACGGCGACGTCCTCTCCGACCTCTGCGCCGGGATGATCGGCGGCCTCGGCGTCGCGCCGGGGGCGAACTACGGCGACAACTCGGCGGTCTTCGAGCCGACGCACGGCTCCGCGCCGAAGTACGCCGGCCAGAACAAGGTCAACCCGATCGCGCAGATGCTGTCGGGCGTCCTCATGCTCCGCCACCTCGACGAGCGCGACGCGGCAGACCGCCTCGAGCAGGCGATCGCCGCCGTCATCGCCGAGGGGAAGAGCGTCACCTACGACATGAAGCCGAGCCGCGACGACCCGACCGCTGTCGGGACGAGTCAGGTCGCGGACGCGGTGATCGAGAAACTGGAGGCTGAGGTAGCCGTATGAGCGCTAGGAGAAAGATCACCGTCGTCGGCGCCGGAAACGTCGGAGCGACGTGCGCGCAGGTCCTCGCGACCCGCGACTACGCCGACGTCGTCCTCGTCGACATCAAGGAGGGCCTGCCGCAGGGCAAGGCGCTCGACATCAACCAGATGGGCGCCGTGCTCGGCTACGAGCCGAACTGCACCGGCTCGAACGGCTACGAGGAGACAGCAGGATCCGACGTCGTCGTGATCACCGCCGGCCTGCCGCGCTCGCCGGGTATGTCCCGCGACGATCTCGTCCAGACGAACGAGAAGATCGTCGGCTCCGTCACCGAGCAGGTCGTGGCGCAGAGCCCGAACGCGATCCTCACCGTCGTCTCGAACCCGCTCGACGCGATGTGCCACGTCGCGAAGAACGTCTCGGGCTGGCCGAAGGAGCGCGTCTTCGGGATGGCCGGGATCCTCGACACCGCGCGCTTCTCCACCTTCATCGCGTGGGAGACTGACTCGTCCGTGAAGGACGTGCAGGCGATGGTGCTCGGCGGCCACGGCGACCAGATGGTCCCCGTCGTCTCCGCGACCACCGTCGGCGGCATCCCGCTGCGGAAGCTCGTCGCCGAGGAGAAGATCCAGGCGATGGTCGAGCGCACCGCGAAGGGCGGTGGCGAGCTCGTCAACCTGATGGGCACCTCGGCCTGGTACGCACCTGGCGCGGCCGCCGCGCAGATGGTCGACTCGATCATGCTCGACGAGAAACGCGTGCTCCCGTGCACCGCGTATCTCGAGGGCGAGTACGGAATCGACGGCCTCTACATGGGCGTCCCGTGCAAGCTCGGTCCGAAGGGCATCGAGGAGATCGTCGAGCTCGACCTCTCCGACGAGGAGCAGGCCGCGCTCAAGGCGAGCTCCCAGGCCGTGCGTGAGGTCGTCGGCGTCCTCACGAGCTAAGTGGATCTCGGCCTGAGCGGCAGGACGGCGCTCGTCTGCGGCGCTTCCTCCGGCCTGGGCCTCGCCAGCGCCGAAGCACTCGCCGAGGAGGGCGCGAACGTCGTGCTCTTCGCGCGCCGGCAGGAGGAGCTCGAGGAGCATGCGGCGCGCCTCGGCGGCGTCGCGGTGGCCGGCGACGTGGGCGACGACGCCGCACTCGAGCGCGCGGTAGCGACCGCGGTCGAGCGGTTCGGCGGCCTCGACATCCTCGTCTGGAACGGCGGCGGCCCTCCGCCCGGCGGTGCGCTCGATGCCGATCCGGAAGCCCTCGACGGCGCGTACGCGCTCCTCCTGCGGCCGGCGGTCACCCTCGTCCGGCTCGCCCTGCCGCACCTGGAACGCAGCGACGGCGGCCGGATCGTCGCCGTGAGCTCCCTCGCCGCGCTCGAGCCGACCACGCACCTCGCCCTCTCCAACACCTTCCGCCCCGCGCTCATCGGCTGGCTCAAGACGCTCAGCCGGGAGGTCGGCCCACACGGGATCACCGTGAACTGCGTCGCGCCGGGCCGGATCGCCACGGCGCGGCTCGAACACCTCTATCCCGGCGGCCCCACTCCCGAGCAGCTCGAGGAGATCGCGCTAGGCCGGTTGGGCACGCCGCGCGAGTTCGGCGACGTCGTATGCTTCCTCGCCTCCGACCGCGCGCGCTACGTCACGGGGCAGACGATCGTGGTCGACGGCGGCCTGCAGCAGGCGCTGTTTTGAGAGCGCGGCTCACCCCAGTCCGCGTCATCGTCGGAATTGTCATCGCGCTGGCCGTGGTGGTCGTGCTCCTCCTGCGTCCGGCGGGAAACTTTCCAGGGGGGAGTGGCCAGTACCTCCTGCTTCCCGACATCGCGCACCCGGTCGCCCCGCTCGTCCACGTCGAGGGCAACTCGCCTCCCGTCGACGGCGGGAAGCTCTACTTCGTCGACGTCCGGGAGGAGGAGGCGAGCGAACTCCAAGTCCTCTTCCCCTGGCTCCGTCCTTCGCATTCGACTCTCATTCCGGCGGCGGAGCTGCTGCCGCCGGGCTCGACCGACTCGGCGTTTCAACATGCCGAGCTTCGCCAGATGGCGGAGTCGCAGCGGATCGCCGCCGCCGTGGCGTTGCGCCGCCTCGGCTATCACGTCGTGATCCATCCCGACGGCGTGCTCGTGAACGAGATCGAGCTCGGGACGCATGCCGCGGGGAAGCTCCAGCCGACCGACGTGATCACCGACCTGAACGGCCGGCCGACGCCCACGATCTCGAAGCTTCGCGCGATCCTCGCCGCGATGAAGCCGGGGCAGGTAGCCACGCTTCGAATCCGGCGAGCCGGTAACACGCTGGTCGAGCGCATCCGCACCATCAACGACGACGGCCGCGCGCTCGTCGGCTTCGCGCCGGCACAGGCGGCCGAAATCCACCTGCCGATCAAAGTCAGGATCAATGCCGGGAACATCGGCGGCCCCTCCGCCGGCCTCGCCTTCACGCTCGAGGTGATGGAGCAGCTTGGTGCCAACGTCACGCACGGCTACCGCATCGCTGCAACGGGCGAGATGAACCTCAACGGAACGGTTTCCGCGATAGGCGGCGTCGAACAGAAGACGTGGGGCGTCCGCGACGCGGGCACGCAGGTCTTTCTCGTCCCTGTCGACGGCGGCAACGCGAAGACGGCCGAGAAGTACGCCGGGCCGAACCTGAAGATCATCCCGGTGAGGTCGATCGGCCAGGCGTTGCATGCCCTGGCAACGCTGCCGAAGTTGAAGTAGAAATCGGCGCTTCGATCCCGGCGAATCTGGCGGAAATTCGTCAGTTTTCGTTTGCGGCAACGCGTTGGAGCCGAGGCGCGGTCGTATCATCCTGGGCCGGATGAGCAAGCGCGCCAAGCCCACCTGCAGCGACTGCTACTTCGGCCGCGCCGGTCTCTGCGCCCTCGCCGGCGACGCGATCTGCCCCACCTTCCGCTCGGTCTCGGCCGGCAGCCTCGCGCCGCCGCAGCAGCCGCGGCTCGTGCCGCGCGGCGTCTCGGCGCAGGCCGCAGCCTAGGCCCTAAGCCCGGACGAGCTTCCCGAGCCGGGCGACGCCGTCCGCGATCTCCTTCGGGGAGACGAAGCTGAAGGCGAGCCGGAGCGACCGCTCGCCCCCGTTTGCGCCGGGGAAGAAGTCGGCTCCCTTGACGAAGCTCACGTCCGCCGCCTCGGCCTTCGAGAGCAGCTCGGCGCTCGGCGGGCCGGACGGGAGTTCGAGCCAGACGAAGTAGCCGCCGTCCGGCCGCGTCCAGCTCGCGTTTTCGGGCATCTCCCGTTCGAGCGCGGCGAGCATCGCGTCGCGGCGTTCGCGCAGCAGCCCGTTCACGCGCTCGAGGTTCGGCCCGAAGCTGCCGCGGCGGAGGAACTCCAGCACGATCGCCTGCGAGAGGAACGGCGGCGAGATGTACGTGGACGTGGCGAGCGCCTCGAGCTCCTCCGCGAGCCCCGCCGGCAGGACGAACCAGCCGACGCGCAGGCCCGGTGCGACCGTCTTCGAGAAGGAGGAGCAATACGCGGTCGCGCCGCCGGAGATCTCGAAGAGGCTCGGCAGCGGCTCGCCCTCGTAGCGGACGAGGCCGTACGGGTCGTCCTCGAGGACGAGCAGCCCACGCTCGGCGGCGAGCTCCGCGAGTCGGCGCCGGCGCTCCGCCGAGAGCGTCCTCCCGCTCGGGTTCTGGAAGGTGGGGATGGTGTAGAGGAACGCGAACTCGCCGTCCGGGAGGTCGTCGGGGATCAGCCCCTCGTCGTCCATCGGCACGGTCACGATCTCGGCGCCGAGGCGCGTGAGGATCTTGAGCGGCCGGTCGTACGTCGGGGCCTCGACGAGCACACGCGTTCCCGGCTTCACGAGCTGCTCGGCGAGGAAGACGAAGCCCTGCAGCGAGCCGCTCGTGACGAGGATCCGCCCGGGTGCGACGTTGTGGCGCGCCGCGAGCTCCTCCCGTAGCGGGCGGTAGCCGCCGCCGGGCCCGTAGGAGAGAACCGTCCGCCCGTCCTGTTCGAGCACGGCTCTCGCGCAGTCGGCGAGCTCGTCGACGGCGAGACATTCCGGCGCGGGGACGCCGCGGGCGAACGAGATCATGCGTCGAGAGTAATCGCGCTACTTCAGGCGCGCAGCGACCATCTGCGCGACCTCGGTCGGCGTCGTGCCAACCTCGATGCCGCGCGCCTCGAGCGCCTCCTTCTTCCCGGCCGCGGTACCCGAGGAGCCGGAGATGATCGCGCCCGCGTGACCCATCGTTTTCCCGGGCGGCGCCGAGAAGCCTGCGATATAGGCGAGCACCGGCTTCGTCACGTGCTCGGCGACGTAGGCCGCCGCCTTCTCCTCCTCGTCGCCGCCGATCTCGCCGACGAGGACGATCAACTCGGTCTGCTCGTCCGCCTCGAACTTCGCGATTACGTCCACAAACGACGATCCGCCGACCGGATCGCCGCCGATCCCGACGATGGTCGAGTTGCCGAGCCCGAGCTGGGTGAGCTCGTGACCGATCTGGTACGTCAGCGTCCCCGAGCGGGAGACGAGTCCGACGCTGCCTTCGCTGAAGATCTCCGCGGGGATGATCCCGGCGTTCGCCTTGCCCGGCGAGAGGACGCCCGGGCAGTTCGGGCCGATCATCGTGACGTCCTTGCCCCGGAAGTACGTGTACGCGCGGAGCATGTCGTGGGCGGGGATGTGCTCGGTGATGCAGATCACGGTGTGGATCCCCGCGTCGACGGCCTCGTAGACCGCGTCGACCGCAAAGCGGGCCGGGACGAAGATGAGCGACGTGTTCGCGCCGGTCTTCGAGACGGCGTCGGCGACGGTGTCGAAGACGGGGACGCCCTCGACGTCCTGGCCGCCCTTACCGGGCGTGACGCCGGCGACGAGTTTCGTGCCGTAGGCGCGGTTGCGGAGACCGTGGAAGCGGCCCTCCGAGCCGGTCAGGCCTGCGACGACGAGGCGCGTTTCGTTGTCGACGATGATCGCCACTAGTGCTTCGTCCGGTGGGTCGGGTGCTGATCCTGGTGCGCGAAAAGCAAGCCAGGCAAGGACGCAGGGAGCGCCGATATGGACTCATATCGGCGCGACTGAGGACGCCGCATGGCGCAGCTTTGCAGCCGCCAGGGCAGTGCCCGATTCGCCGGGCGGAGCACTACCGCTTCACGCCTCTCAGAACGACGGTCGGGAGGTCGAGGCGGCCGTCGTGGACGCGGCCGTCGAGGAGCTCGCGCACGCGCGCGCGATCCTCCTCCGGCGTCTCCGTCCGCTCGAGCCAGTCCGCGAAGTCGGTGTCGCGCACCATGAACGCCTCGTCCGCGACCTCGAGGCCGGCGAGCTCGAAGAAGCTGTGCCACTCCGCGACGCCGTAGTTGCGGACGTGGCTCGGATCGCGCAGGCGGTCGGCCTCCTCCGCACTCTCGCTCGTGAAGGTGTTGTCGCAGATCACGACCCGGTCGCGGGCCACGCGCGCCATCTCCTTCACCGCGGCAAGTGCGTCAGGGAAGTGATGGGCGGCGATGCGGCAGGCGACGACGTCGAAGCTCGCGTCGGCGAACGGGAGATGGTCGGCCGGCGCAACGATGTCGGGCTGCATGCCCGGAGCCGCGTCGACGGTCACGACCTCGGCGCCCGCCTCGCGCAGCCGCCGCGCGACGTGGCCGCCGCCGGTCGCGACGTCGAGGACGGTGACTCCCGCCGCCGGCTCGCTCCACGCGACCACGAGATCGAGGTCGTCTCCCGTCGCGTGCGTCTGGCTCGTGCGGTACGCCTCGGCGCGCTCGTTCCAGAGGTCGGTCACGTCGCCAGCTCCACCGCGCGCCGCGCTCCGTCGAGCATCGTCGCCTCGGGATGGATGTTCTCGCGGCCCGCGTCGGCGAGGATGCTCCGGCCTTCCTCCGCGTTCGTCCCGTCTAACCGGACGACGATCGGATAGGACATCCCGAGCCGGTCGAGCGCCTCGAGGATCCCGCGCGCAACCTCGTCGCAGCGGGTGATGCCGCCGAAGATGTTGAAGAAGATCGACTTGACCTGCGGATCGCGGGTGATCACCTCGAGCGCGTCGACGACTCCCTCCGCGCTGCCGCCGCCGCCGAGATCGCAGAAGTTCGCGGGCCGGCCGCCGACGTGCGCGACGACGTCCACCGTGGACATGCCCAGACCCGCGCCGTTTGCGAGAACGCCGACGTCGCCGTCGAGCTTCACGTACGTGACGTGCTTCTCCCGGGCAAAGGTCTCGATCGGATCGGCCGCCGTCGTATCGCGCCACTCGGCGATGTCGGGATGCCGGCCGAGCGCGCTGTCGTCCACGGTGAACTTCGAGTCGAGCGCCTTGACCTCGCCCTCGGGCGTGACGATCAGCGGGTTGATCTCGCAGAGCATCGCGTCGAAGTCGACGAACGCCGTGTAGAGCTGCTCGACGATCGCGGCGATTTGCTTCTGCTCGGACGGATCCTCGACCTTGCCGCCGTAGACGAGCCGCCGGGCGACCCACGGCTGGAAACCTTCGAGCGGATCGACGTGGAGCCGGACGAGCGCGTCGGGATTCTCCTCGGCGACCTGCTCGATCTCGATCCCGCCCTGCGTCGTGAACATGAAGAGCGGCTTCTTCGCGCCGCGGTCGAAGGTGACCGAGAGGTAGTACTCCTTCGCGATGTCCGAGGCCCGCTCGATCCAGAGCTTCCGGACGACGTGGCCGCGGATGTCGAGGCCGAGGATGTCCTTCGCCTTCGCCTCGGCGTCGGCGGGATCGGTCGCGAGCTTGACGCCGCCCGCCTTGCCGCGCCCGCCCGTGAGCACTTGAGCCTTGACGACGACCGGCCCGCCGATCTCCTCGGCCGCCTTCCGCGCTTCCTCCGGCGTGGTCGCGAGCCGGCCCTCCGACACGGGGATTCCGACCCGGCTGAAGAGCTGCTTTCCCTGGTACTCGTAAAGATCCACCGGCGCCGGACACTAGCGAGGCGGCGCCGGTGGACGGCGCAGTTGGGCGGCTACCAGCCTCCGCCGCTCTTCTTCGCGGCGACCTTCTTGCCGGAGGCGTTGACGACGAAAAAGCCGCCGCTTCCCTCTCCGTTCGTCTGGCCGGCCTTCGAGTCGCCGGTGTAGGTGTAGAGCGGGTGGCCGTTGTACGTGACTTGGAGCTTCGTGCCCCGCTCCGCCGTACCGAGGAGCGATTTCTTGACGCCCATGCCGGCGACCGGCTTGCCCTTCGTCAGCAGCGGCGGCCACACCGAGGCGCAGGAGCCGGTGCACATGCTCTTGTTTCTTCCGTCGGACGTGTAGAGGTAGAGCGTCCGGCCCTTGCTCGTCGCGAGCACCTTGCCGAGGCTCGTCGAATGAAGGTCGACCGTCGTGCCCGTGCTCACCGAGGCCGCGAACGCGGCGCCGGCCGCGACGAGCGTCAGGACGATCGAGGCGGTAACGATTCTCTTCAGCATGCAACTCCTCCTGCGTGGGGTTCGGGGACATCTACGCAGACGAGCGAGCTTTGGTTTGTCGCTGTCTAGACTCGAAGCGATGGACGCGATTGTCGCGGAGGACCTCCACAAGCGGTACAAGGCCGTTCAAGCTCTCGACAGCGTCTCGTTCGCGGTACGCGAGGGCGAGGTCTTCGGACTGCTCGGACCGAACGGCGCCGGTAAGTCGACGACCGTCCGCGTGCTTACGACGCTCACGCGCCCCGACGCTGGGCGTGCCTTCGTCGGCGGGGAGGACGTCGTCGCTCACCCGGCGCGCGTGCGCCGCATGTTCGGCTACGTCGCACAGGACTCCGGGGTCGACTGGGAGGCGACCGGCCGCGAGAACCTCCTGCTGCAGGGGCGGATCCACGGGATGGCCGGCAAGCCGCTTCACGCCCGGGTCGACGAACTGCTCGAGCTC
The DNA here is from genome assembly GCA_963737515.1 of uncultured Actinomycetes bacterium. Classification (GTDB taxonomy): domain Bacteria; phylum Actinomycetota; class Thermoleophilia; order Gaiellales; family Gaiellaceae; genus Palsa-739. The sequence goes on from CAVTSV010000003.1 coordinate 102,208, forward strand.
GTAGGCCTGCGCGACGCGGCAGACCGCGTAGCGCGCGGCTATTCCGGCGGGATGAAGCGCCGCCTTGACATCGCGATCGGCATGGTCCACAAGCCGAAGGTGCTCTTCCTCGACGAGCCGACAACGGGCCTCGATCCCGAGGCACGCGCCGCGATGTGGGTCGAGGTCGAGCGGCTCGCGCAGGCCGAGACCCTGACCATCCTCCTCACGACGCACTACCTCGAGGAGGCCGACCGCCTCGCCGAGCGCGTGGCCATCGTCAGCCGCGGCCGCATCGTCGTCGAGGGGACGCCGGAGGAGCTCAAACGGAATCTCCGCGGCGAGTCGGTGAGCGTGGAGCTCTCGGAACAGAACGGGCGGATGGCGGACGCCGAGCGGATCGTCGCCGGCATCGGCAGCGACGTAAAGTTCGACGGCCAACTGCTGCGCGCCCGCGTGCCGAACGGCGCGCAGGCGATCCCCGTCATCCTCGGCGCTCTCGACAACGCCGGAATCGGCGTCGCGTCGGTCACGACCGCACGGCCGTCGCTCGACGACGTCTATCTCCACTACACGGGCCGTGACTTCACGAGCGAGGACGAGGGACGGGCGTGAATATCCAGCTCTTCCGCCAGACCGGTTGGATGGTCGTCCGCCAGGTGCGCAACCTCATGCGGGAGCCGATCTGGATCGCGATGATGCTCATTCAGCCGATGCTCTGGCTGCTGCTCTACGGGCAGTTGTTCAAGCACGTCGGCGCCCAGGGGCACAGCAGCCACTTCCCGTACAAGGAGTTCCTCACGCCCGGCGTGATCGCGATGAACGCGTTCTTCGGGGGCATGTGGTCAGGGATGGCGATGATCAGCGACCTTGATCGCCACGTGATCGACCGCTTCCTCGCGGCGCCAACGGTGCGAGTGGCGATCGTTCTCTCGCAGGTCGTCCGTGCGGCGATCACGGCGATGATCCAGGCTCTGATCCTCCTGCTCGTCGCGCTCGCGATCGGCGTGCACATCTACGGAGGCTTCCTCGGCTGGCTCGTCGTCTTCGCCGGAGCCGCCCTCCTCTCCGCGGTCTTCGCCGGCTTCTCGCACGGGATCGCACTGCTGATGCGCCGCGAGTCATCGATGATCGCCGCCGCGAACTTCGTCGGGATGCCGCTGATGTTCCTCTCCTCGATCCTTGTCGCGTTCACACTCGCGCCCGGCTGGATCCAGGCGATCGCGCGCTACAACCCCGTCAACTGGGGCGCGGTAGCGATGCGGAACGCCGTGATGATCGGCGGCAGCTGGGGGCCGACGGGGATCTATCTCGCGCTGCTCGTCGGAGTCGCAGCGTGCACGTCGCTGTTCGCGACGTGGTGCTTCCGCGCGTATCAGCGCTCGATCTAGCTCGCGAGTCCTGCGGACTCGCTCGCTCTTGATCGAACTGCGCCGACCCGAGAGCGCGGTCTCCGGTCGGCTCCGTGCTGAGGGCTTGTTTTAGAGGGGCGCGGTCGTCCGAGTGGTTGTGCGGTCGCGAGCGCGCGGGCTGCGCGCGCCCGCTCGCTGGTTCGCGGCGTCGGAACGCAACGTTCCGCCGCCGCCGTCACGTTGAGAGGGTTCGAAACGCTTCGACCCTCACTCGATGAAGGGCCGGAGGCTAAGACAGCCGCGCCAGCGGCTGTCTTAGCCGGAGGCCGGACCGCGCTCGCGGCAGCCTCCGCTGCCCGCGAGCGCACCACACAACCATCCCGTCCAGCTTCGAAAGCCATAACAGTACGGAGCGCGGACGAGACCGCGCTCTCGTCCGCGCGGAGTTCCTTCACTCAGCGGGCGAAGCGTCAGCTTCGCCCGCTATCACGCAGATGATCTGCCCGGTGGTGACCGGCTGGCCGGGCTCGACGGAGAGTTGGGAGACTAGCCCGGCGCGGTGCGCGTGCACCTCGTTCTCCATCTTCATCGCCTCGACGATGCAGATCACCTCTCCCGGCTCGACCTCCTCGCCGTCGCCGACGCTCACAGCGAGCACCGTCCCCTGCATCGGGGAGACGACCGCGTCTTGGCCCGAGCCGCCGGCGCCGCCCGCGTGGACGCGCTCATGGCGCCGCTGCGCCAGTGCACGCCATTCCGGCTCGGACTCGGACAGCCGCACCTCGAACCGCCGGCCGTCGACCTCGACCGTCCGGATCCGCTCTGTCGTCCGTCCCTTCGGCCCGGTTCCATTTGCGCTCGGTTCGGCAATCGCAGGCCCCCTGAGCTCGACCGACTGCGCGGCGAGCTCTTCCGACTCGACCAATCCGTGGCAGGTCTCGCCGCCGATGAAGCACGGGTGCGAGAGCAGCGCCTTGTGGAACGAGATCAGCGTCTGCGGCCCCTCGATCCAGAACTCGTCGAGCGCCCGCAGCATCCGCCGGCGCGCGTGCTCGCGGTCGGCGCCGTGGACGATGAGCTTCGCGATCATCGGGTCGTAGGAGGCGGAGACCTCGTAGCCCGCGGCGACGCCGGAGTCGACGCGCACACCCGGCCCCGACGGCTCGCGATAGCCGGTCACCGGCGCCGGCGCCGGGAGGAAGCCGCGGCTCGCGTCCTCGGCGTTGATCCGGCACTCGATCGCGTGCCCGCGCAGCTCGATGTCCTCCTGCCGAACGGACAGTGGCTCGCCGAGCGCGACGCGGATCTGCTCGCGGACGAGGTCGACCCCTGTGACCATCTCGGTGACCGTGTGCTCGACCTGGATCCGCGTGTTCATCTCCATGAAGAAGTAGTCGCCATCGCGCGTGAGGAGACCCTCGATCGTCCCGGCGGAGCGGTAGCCCGCGGCGCGTGCCGCCTCGACCCCGATCGCGCCGATCCGCGCCCGCAGCTCCTCGTCGACCGCCGGCGACGGCGTCTCCTCGATCAGCTTCTGATGGCGGCGCTGCATCGTGCAGTCGCGCTCGCCGAGGTGGATGACGTTGCCGTGCGCGTCGGCGAGCACCTGCACCTCGACGTGCCGCGGGTCGACGATGAGCTTCTCGACGTAGACGTCCGGATTCGCGAAGTAGGACTGGCCCTGGCGCTGGGCGGTCTCGAACGCCTTCTCTGCCTGCTCGGGCGAGTGGACTTCCTCCATCCCCTTGCCCCCGCCGCCCGCAGCCGCCTTGATCAAGAGCGGGTAGCCGATCTCCTCGCCAAGCGCGAGCAGTTCCTCGACCGAGCCGAGCGGATCCGTGGTGCCAGGGATGATCGGCACGCCGGCGCCCTTCATCGCAGTGCGCGCCGCCGTCTTGTTCCCCATCAGCTCGATCGCCGCCGGCGGCGGCCCGATCCAGACGAGGCCCGCCTCCTCCACGGCGCGTGCGAAGCCGGCGTTCTCCGCGAGGAAGCCGTAGCCGGGATGGATTGCCTGCGCGCCGGCCCGCTGCGCGGCGTCGAGGATCCGCTCGACGTGGAGATAGCTTTCGACCGCCGGGGTCGGCCCGAGCAGGAACGACTCGTCGGCATACGCGACGTGGAGCGCGCCTCGATCGCCCTCGGAGTAGACGGCCACGGCTCCGACTCCGAGCTCGCGGAGCGTCCGGAAGACGCGGATCGCGATCTCCCCCCGATTGGCGACGAGGACCTTGTCGAACATGAACGCACCGTATTCTCCCGCTGTGGGCATGACCTCCGCGGATCAACTGACCGTCGCACGTGCTACCTCCGTACCAGTCGTCGTGCTGCTTTTCGCCTGGAATTTCCACGGCCATGCGTACTGGGCGACCGCGGTCTTCTGCGTGGCGATGGCGACAGACTGGTTCGACGGCCGGCTCGCACGCCGCCATGGCCGGTCATCGCCGCTCGGGACGCTCCTCGATCCGATCGCCGACAAGGTGCTCGTCCTCGGGACGCTCGTGATGCTGGTCGGTCTCGGGGTCGTCCCCGCCTGGATGGTCGCGCTGATCGTGGTGAGGGAGGTGCTCATCACCGGGCTCCGCCAAGCGGCGATCGAGCGCGGCATCGTCCTCGCGGCACGCGATCTCGGGAAGCTCAAGACGTGGGCTCAGGCGATCGCCGCGGCTGTGGGAGGCTTCACCGCCGCCGCCGCGTGGAACCACCACGTCGCCTGGTGGGCTCTCCTCGTCGCCGTCGTCCTCACGCTCGTGTCGGGGCTCGACTACGCGTGGAGCGCGCCCAGGCTTTTCAGCGCTGCGCGCGCCCAGCCTGAGTAGCTCCCAGCTACGGCTGTTGGGCGTCGCTGGAGGCGTGCTCGGGGAAGGCGGCCTCCGCCCAGCGGGAAGGCTCGGCCTGCGCCTTCTCCTTCTCCTCCGCCTCGAGCGCGGCGGCGATCGCGGCGCGCTCGGCTTCGTCCGGTTCGGGGGTGATCTCGAGATTCACTGAGAAGAAGGCTAATGCGCCCGGGGCTGAGGGTCGATGGGAACTACGTGGGTCAACGGCTTGGCATGCTCGCCGCGGCGATAGTAGGCGCGGCTTTGCTCGCGACGACGGCTCCCGGGTCGACCGCGACGACAACTCCTCCCAACTGGGCGGCGAAGCAGATCGCGACCGTCGTGGCGCACGGGCTCATGGGCGCGAGCAAACGGTCGTTCCATCCAAACGCATCGCTTACGCGTCAGACGCTCGCGGATCTCAGCTCCGGCCTCAAGCAGGAGCTCGCGCCGCCGCCACCGCCGCCGACCACGCCCACGGCCGGAGAGACGACGACGGGCGCTACGACGACCACGGGGACGACGTCCACGACGAGTACCGACCCCACGACGACGGACGCGACCACCACGACGACAGCCAACGGCTCCTTGCCGGCCACGATGGCGGATCTCGACCGCCAGCTCGTCATCTCGCTTGGACTGCTCCACCAGGCGGGGCAGTTCTCGAAGGGAGCAACAGCCGCCGGTCTCACCGTCCCGAACCGCTTCGGGACGGAAGCCGTAGCGCGGCTCCTCGGCCTCCGCATCAACCATCCCGCCGCACAGGACTATCTCGAGCTGCGCCCGCAGGACACCGCGACGCGCGCCGAGGCCGCCTACTCGGCCGCCCAGATCCTCTCGTTCGGAATGCTCGCCGACAGCTGGCAGATCGGCTACGCGAGGCAGACGTCCGCCGCATTCACGCTGCCGAAGCTCAACCTTTGGCAGCGCCGGATCCTCGACGTCGCGTTCTCGAAGATCGGGATGCCGTACATCTGGGGCGGGACGAGCGACGGCTCCGAGGTGCCGTTCGGCGTGCCGTCGCGCGGCGGGTACGACTGCTCCGGCTTCATCTGGCGCGTCTACAAGCTCCAGAGCTATCCCGGCGAAGGCGATCTCGCGTCGCGGATCCAGGGACGGACGACGTACACGATGAGCGTCGAGGTGCCGGCGTCCGAGCGTATCCCGTTCGCGAAGCTCCAGCCGGCCGACGTCATCTTCTTCGGCTCCGAAGGACAGTCTTCGTCGGGAGCCGAGATCGACCACACGGCGATCTACGTCGGCAACGGCTGGTTCATCCAGTCGTCGGATCAGGGAGTCGCTCTCGCACAGCTCACTGGCTGGTACCGGAAGCAGTTCGCGTGGGGCCGCAGGCCGCTCCGCGAAGCCGGTCTCGAGCCGTAGAACTCTCCACAACCGGCTGTGGAAAGCCCAATTGCCGACGGTTACCCCCTTCGGGTGATTCCTCGGACCCCCTCCCGACCGCACAATTGTTGCTACCTGGCGTCCCCGAACAAGCCCCCTGGAGGAGAAATGCTGGAGTTGAAGTCGCGCTTCATCGTTCTCGCTGTGGTTGCTGCAACGGCAGTTGCGGCAGTCCTCGGGAACTACGGCTGGGACATCAAGCTTCCCGGTCACTGAGCGACCAGCACGACCTCGTAGGGGAGGGTGGGTTCGGTCCATGAGTAGTCGGCTCGTGCGGTGAAGACAGCAGCTGAGCTTCCCCGCAAGGTTCTTCTGGTGGCGACCCCCGTGATCGTGGCGGGGGTCTTCACCGTTGGTTGGGCTGCGTATCGCTACGCCCACCAGCCGCACACCGTGGCGCGAGTCGCGGAGCTCGCCGGGCTGCTCGCCGCGATCGCGCTCGCCGAACGCTTCCCGGTTCCGGTGGAAGGGATGGGAGCCGGAGGCGTCACGGTCGGCTTCGTCTTCTCCGTCGCCTCGATCGTCCTGCTCGGCTGGCCGGGCGCGGTCGTCGTCGTCGTCGTCGGCCCGTCCGTGACGCATCTCATCGGCGGCCGCCCGCTCGTGCGCGTCGCGTACAACGGCTCGATGTTCGCGCTCTCGGCACTCGCAGCCGGCGCAGTGATCGACCAGCTGCACGGCGACACGGTGGCGATCGTCGTCGCGAAGTGCCTTATCGCGGCGTTCGTCTACTACTGGATCGTCAACCTCGCGCTCGTGAGCGCCGTCCTCGCGGCGGACTCGGGTACGTCGTTCTTCAAGGTGGCGCGGGAGAACCTCGTCCAGACGAGCGCGCCGTTCGCGTTGATGACGTCCGCCGCGCTCGTGCTCATCGTCCTCTGGGAGCGCACACCCGTTCTCTCCTTCGCGCTCGCCGGACCGCTGCTCGCGATCGCGCTCTACCAGCGCTCGACGTTCAACGCGATGCAGGCGATGCGGCTCGCTCTGACCGACCCACTCACCGGGCTCGGGAACCACCGGAGCTTCCAAGAGCGGCTGCAACGAGAGCTCACGGGAGCAGAGCACGCGGGAACCTCGCTCGCGCTCTGCCTCTTCGACCTCGACGACCTCAAGACGATCAACGACCGCTTCGGGCATCCCGCCGGCGATGCGGTGCTCGGTCACGTCGCCTCGCGCCTGCGGCAGGGAGGCGAGGCGTTCCGGCTCGGCGGCGACGAGTTCGCCGTCCTCCTCCCCGCGCATGACGAGCGGAAGGCGACCGCGGTGGCGCGCTCGATCGTCGAGCGGATCGCGACCATCAAGGTGGAGAACGTCGAGGTGGTGACCGTCAGCGCGGGCGTGGCGACCTACCCGACCCAGGGCGCCGGCCGCGACGAGCTGATCCGCCTTGCCGACAGTGCCCTCTACTGGGCGAAGGAGGACGGCAAGAACCGCGTCCGCGCCTACGCCGCCGAGTCCATCCTCCGCGCGAACCTCGAGCAGTTCGCGGACAGTCCCGACCGCGCCGCGCGGTATCGCGCGGCCGAGAGCCTCGCGCAGGCGGTCGACGCGCGCGACGCGTACACGGGGCGCCACTCGCAGCGTGTGGGCGAATACGCGGCGCGGATTGCGCGGCGGCTCGGCGCCGACGAGCCGACGATCGAGCTGATCCGCCTGGCCGGCAGCCTCCACGACCTCGGCAAGCTCGCGATTCCGGAGGAACTGCTTCGCAAGCCGACCGCGCTCAGCGACGGCGAGCGCCTCGTGCTCGAGCGCCATCCCCAGATCGGTTACCGGATGCTCGAGAGCCTCGGCGTCGAGCCGGTCGCCGAGTGCGTGCTGTATCACCACGAGCGCTGGGACGGAACCGGCTATCCGGAAGGCCTCGCCGGCGACCAGATCCCGCTCGGCGCGCGAATCGTCTTCGTCGCGGACGCGTTCGACGCGATGACCGCCGACCGCGGCCCGACGCGCACGCACGGCCGGCCGCGCACCGAGGTAGAGGCGCTCGCAGAACTCGCCCGCTGCGCGGGCACGCAATTCGACCCGCTCGTCGTCGAGGCGTTCGCCAAGGAACTCGGCTCAACGCGCGCGCCTGACGCCGCCGTCGCTTAGCGAGATACTGGCGCCATGACCATCCTGTGGTTCATCATCTGGCTGATCGCCGATCACACGGGCTCGCCGGAGCCGCTCACGCTCGACCCGGTGAACGTGTGGATGGCAACGCTGCTCGCGGCGATCGCGCTCGACCTCGGCCGAGCCCACGCGCACGGCAAGCACATGCACTAATGGCCGGCTCGCCGCGCAGGGCCGGACGCTAAGACTCCGCGCAGCGGGGCTTAGCCGGATGCCTATCCGGCTCCCGGGCACGCGCGGAACGCGCCCGCCCCGGCCGGCAACGAGCCCTGCAGCACGAGGGCCGGGAGACCGCGCTCTCCCGGCCCGAGTTCCTTCAACCAGCGAGCGAAGTGTCAGCTTCGCGAGCTAGAGCGGGATGTTGCCGTGCTTGCGGCGGGGGCGAGGCTCGGCCTTCCCGAGCGTCGTCTCGAGCGCGTCGATGAGCACGGGACGCGTGCGCCTCGGCTCGATCACGTCGTCGACGTAGCCTCGCTCGGCTGCGCTGTACGGGTTGGCGAACTTCTCCTTGTAGTCGGCGATCAACTCGTCGCGGCGGGCCTTGACGTCGTCCACTCCCTCCAGCTCGTGCCGGAAGACGATGTTGACCGCGCCTTCCGGCCCCATCACGGCAACCTCCGCGGTCGGCCACGCGAAGTTGAAGTCGGCGCGAACGTGCTTCGAGCTCATGACGTCGTACGCGCCGCCGTACGCCTTGCGCGTGATCACCGTCAGCTTCGGGACGGTCGCCTCGCAGTACGCGTAGAGGAGCTTCGCGCCGTGGCGGATAATTCCGCCCCACTCCTGCGCCGTTCCGGGCAGGAAGCCGGGGACGTCGACGAACGTGACGAGCGGGATGTTGAAGGCGTCGCACGTGCGCACGAACCGCGCGGCCTTGTTCGAGGAGTCGATGTCGAGGACACCCGCGAGCGAGCGCGGCTGGTTGCCGACGATGCCGACCGAGTGGCCTCCGAGCCGCGCGAACCCCGTGACGATGTTCTCCGCCCAGCGCCCGCTCACCTCGAGGAACTCTCCGTCGTCGACGACGCGGCGGATCACCTCGCCCATGTCGTACGGGTGGGTCGGAAGGTCGGGGATCAACGTGTCGAGCGCGGGATCCTCGCGGTCTACCGGATCCGTCGGCGCGCTCCAGGCCGGCTGCTCGGCGTTGTTCTGCGGCAGGAAGCTGAGGAGGTAGCGCGCATCCTCGAGGCACGACTCCTCGTCCGGGGAGCTGAACTGCGCGACGCCTGACTTCGACGCGTGCGTCGCCGCACCCCCGAGCTCCTCGAACGTGACCTCCTCGCCGGTCACAGTCTTCACCACGTCGGGGCCGGTGATGAACATGTACGACGAGCCCTCGACCATGAAGATGAAGTCCGTCATCGCGGGCGAGTAGACGGCGCCGCCGGCGCACGGCCCCATGATCAGCGAGAGCTGGGGGATGACACCCGACGCCTGCACGTTCCGCCAGAAGATCTCAGCGTAACCGGCGAGCGAGACGACGCCCTCCTGGATCCGCGCGCCGCCGGAGTCGTTGATCCCGATCACGGGGCAGCCGTACTTGACGGCCATGTCCATGACCTTGCAGATCTTCTCGGCGAAGACCTCGCTCAGCGAGCCGCCGAAGACGGTGAAGTCCTGGGAGAAGAGGAAGACCTTGCGCCCGAAGACGGTTCCGTAGCCGGTCACGACCGCGTCGCCGTACGGGCGACGATCCATCATCCCGAAGTTCGACTCGCGGTGGCGGACGTAGCGGTCGAGCTCGACGAAGGAACCGGGGTCGCAGAGCTTCTCCGCGCGCTCGCGAGCGAGCAGCCGTCCCTCCTCGCGCCGCTTCGCGACGGCCTTCTCGCTGCCCGCGTGGAGCGCCTGCTCGCGCAGCTCCTCGAGCCACTCGAGCTTGCCCGCCGTTGTTTCGTGCGTCTCGGCCACGTCCATGGAGCCTAACGTTCGCGAATCGTGAGGCATCGGTTACCTCCCGCGCTGCGGTTGCGGGCATTTGCGCTGCTGTGGACGGCGTCGCTGACGACGGGCCTCGCCTCGCAGATGATCGTGGTCGCGATCGGGTGGCAGGTCTATCACCTGCACAACAGCACGCTCGACCTTGGCCTGATCGGGCTTGCCGAGTTCCTGCCGCTGCCGCTGCTCGCGCTGCCCGCCGGCGCGCTGGCGGACAGAGCATCACGCCGCGTGGTCGCCGCGGCCGCCGGAGGGCTTCAGATTTGCATCGCCGGTGTCCTGCTCGTCATCACGATAATCGGCCCAGACTCGATCTGGCCGTACCTCGGCGTCGCCGTACTCGCCGGGATCACATCCGCGATCGGCTCGCCCGCGACGCGAGCGCTGACGCCGGAGCTTGTGCCCGGAGAGCTCCTCCAAGGCGCGATCGCGCTGCGCAACGTCGCGGGGCAGATCGGCGTCGTCGTCGGCCCGGCGCTCGGCGGGCTCATCTTCTACCTCGCGCCGGTCGCCACCTACGCAGTCGCGGCCGGCCTCCTCAGCGTCGCTCTCCTCGCCTTCCTCGCGCTGCCGCCCACGGTCTCGCGCAACGAGGAGCCGGTGAACTGGGAGAACCTCGTCGCAGGCGTGAACTTCATCGTCCGCACACGGACGCTGCTCGGCGTCGTCCTGCTCGACCTCTTCGGCGTTCTGCTCGGCGACCCGATCGCCCTGGCACCGGTCTTTGCCAGCGCCATCCTCCACATCGGTCCGATCGGCTTGGGCGTCCTGCGAACCGCTCCGGCGGTCGGCGCGCTGCTGGCCGCATACCTGATCTCGCGGAAACCGCTCCGCTGGCCAGCCGGTCCGACGATGCTCGTCGTCGTTGCAAGCTTCGGCGTCTCGACGATCGTCTTCGGGATCTCGAAGTGGCTGCCCCTCTCCCTCGCCGCGCTCTTCGTCAGCGGCTTCGTCGACATGGTCAGCGTCAACATCCGCGCGACGATGCTCGCCGTGATCACGCCTCTGCGGCTGCAGGGACGCGTGAACGCCGTCGAGTGGGTTTTCATCAGTGCCTCGAACGAGCTCGGCGCCTTCGAGGCCGGTGGGATGGCGGCGGCGCTCGGGACGGTGCGCGCGGTCGTGCTCGGCGGCGCGCTGATGGTCGGCATCGCAGGCTCGTGGCGGAGGATCTTCCCCGAGCTCTCGCGCGTCGGACGCCTCGAAGATATGAGGCCCGAGCCGGTATAGGCTCGTCCGCATGTCGGAGCCGCTCGACCGCTCGACCCAGTGGCCCTATGAGCGCGGCGAGGTCGGCGCGTTCTCCTACCAACGGTTCGGAAGCCCGACCGTCGCCGCTGCCGAGGCGGCGCTCGGCGAACTCGACGGCGGCACGGCGCTGCTCTTCCCGTCCGGTGCGGGCGCGACGACTGCGCTCGTCCTCGCCCTCCTCCAGCCCGGCGATACGATCGCGCTCGCGGAGGGCGGCTACTACGGGACGGGCAAGGCGTTCGAGGCGCTCGACCGTTGGGGCCTACGCGTCGTCGAGTTCGACCAGACAGGCGCGCCGCCGGAGGCCGCCGATCTCATCTGGCTGGAGGCGCCGACGAATCCCTTCTTGACGATGCCCGACCTCGAGGCGGCGGCCGCCCATCCGGCGCGCGTCGTTGTCGACTCGACTGCCGCGACTCCCGTCCACCTCCGGCCGCTCGAGCACGGCGCCGACTTCGTCGTCCACAGCGCGACGAAGTACCTCGCGGGCCACAGCGACGCACTGCTCGGCGCTGTCGTCTGCCGGGACCCGACCGCAGCAGAGGATCTGCTCGCGTTCCGCAGCCGGACGGGGATCGTCGCAGCGCCCGATCCCGCCTGGCTCCTGCTGCGCGGGCTGAAGACGCTCGAACTGCGGGTGCGCCGGCAGACCGAGACGGCGACAATGCTCGCCGACCGGCTCCGAGACCACTGGAGCGTGCTGACGGTCCGCTATCCGGGCTTCGGCGGACTACTCTCATTCGACGTCGCCGATGCCGAGGCGGCGCGGCACGTGGAGACCTCCACGCGGGTGATTGTCAACGCGACGTCGCTCGGTGGCGTAACGAGCCTGATCGAGAGCAGGGCGCGCTGGGAGGGCGATCGCGTTCCGGCCGGGCTTCTTCGCCTGAGCGTCGGCGTCGAGGATCCGGACGTTCTCTGGGCCGACCTCGAGCAGGCGCTCGGCTCGCCCTGAGCGGCGCCGGCGTGTCGAAGTCGCGGATTCTCGCCGCCGTCCGCGAGATCTGCCTCGCGCTCCCGGAGACGAGCGAGCGACTGTCGCACGGCGCGCCGACGTTCTTCATCCAGGGCAAGCGGTCGTTCGCGACCGTGTGGGACGACCACCACGGCGACGGCCGCTTCGCGCTCATCTGCGCTGCCCCGCCGGGCCTGCAGGAAGCGCTCGTAGGGACCGATCCGGAGCAGTTCTACGTGCCGCCGTACGTCGGGCACCGCGGCTGGATCGGCGTCCGCCTCGATCGCGGCTTCGACCGGGAGGAGATCGCGGGGATTCTCGAGGACGCGTTCGCGGAAGTCGCGCCGGCGCGGCTCCTACCGACAGACTGAAGCCGGAGGTCGGACTCGAACCGACGGCCACCGCTTTACAAGAGCGGTGCTCTACCAGCTGAGCTACTCCGGCACGGAACGGCCAGCCTAGCGCCGCCGATTACAGGAGGACTTCGCGGTCTTTCTGGTGCGCGAGGATCTTCCGCTTGACCCGCTGCAGCGCGTTGTCGATCGTCTTCGTGTCGCAGCCGAGATCCACGGACATCTCCTCGTACGACGAGCCCTCGAGATAGAGCTTGAGCGCCTCCGCCTCGAGCGGGGACAGGCCTGTGCCGAGGTTGTCGACGAGGCTCTGCAGCTCCTCGGTCGAGATCACGACGATCGGCGGCTCCTGCACAGCCGGGCCGGGAAGCGCGTCGCCCAGCGAGCACTCGCCTTCGCCGTCCTGGCCCGCGGGCGTGTGGCTGAACGACACGTACGTGTTGAGCGGCGCGTGCTTGAAGCGGGTCGCGGTCTTGATCGCGGTGATGATCTGCCGCGTCACGCAAAGCTCCGCGAAGCTCCGGAACGACGTCTCCTTGTCGGTGCGGAAGTCGCGGACGGCCTTGTAGAGGCCGACCAGTCCCTCCTGCAGGAGGTCGTCATTGTCCCCGCCGGCGAGGAAGTACGAGCTCGCCTTGAGCCGGACGAATCCGGTGTAGCGGCGGATCAGGGCGTCCATCGCCACGTCGTCGCCGTTCCTGGCCTTCAGAACGAGCTGGAGATCCTCGAGCTCTCGTTGAGCTTTCTGCGGCGAATACGCTCTCGCGGCACGCGCAGCCATGGCCTCTCCCGGGGTTGCCAGAGTGAACCCTCACCCTGTGGTTGAGGCGAAGATAGCAGTCGGTCCAAGTTTTTACAAGTCCACTTGCTCTGGACCCAACTTGCCGTGGACCTCGCGTGCTACTGCCCGCGGCGTAAGCGCTCTAGCTTGCTCAGGGTCTCGGGGTCGAGCTTGTCGCGCAGGTCGCCGCGAACAGCGTGTGGCTGCGTGGGCCGGGCGAGCTCGCCGAGAAACGTCTGCGAGGCGAGTTTCCGCACCTCGATCCCCGTGGTGCCGCGAACGGCGGAGTCGGAGGAGACGATTGCAACCTGTTCCCGGCCGCGGTTCTCGGCCGCCAGGCGCTCGAGCAGCGTGTCGGCGTCCGCCGCCCAGCGAACCTCGAGGGCGCCGAACTGCGCGTCTACCCCCTCACCGTCGAAGACGAGCACTCCGCGCGCACCTTGGGCAGCGACCCAGCTGGCGAGAAGGTCGCGCAGCTCCTCGGGCGATCCGAAGCCGCCGGCGTGGAGAAGGTTGAAGCCGTCGAAGAGGTAGAGGGTCGGCTCAGCCACGCCGACGCCTCGCCTCGTACATGAGCAACGCGGCGGCGACGCTGACGTTCAACGACTCGATGCGGCCGAGTTGCGGGATCGAGACCTCGAGGTCGCACGCGCGGCGGACGAGCGGCCGGAGCCCCTTCCCCTCCGCGCCGAGGGCGAAGGCGACGCCACCGGAGAGGTCGGCCTCCCACATCGGCGTGCCGGACTCCCCGACCGCGCCGGCGATCCAGAGATCGCCGCGCTTGATCTCGGTGAGATAGCGGGCGAGATTCGTGACGACCGCGACGGGCACGTGCTCGACCGCGCCGGCGGAAGCGCGGCAGACCGCGGGCGTGACGTGCGCCGACCCGTGCGCGGTGACGACGACGCCGCTCGCGCCGGCTCCCTCCGCGCTCCGCAGCACCGCGCCGAGGTTGCGCGGGTCGCTGACCTGGTCGAGGCACGCGAGGAGCGGCGCCTCGCCGGCCGCGATCTCGAACGCGTCCGCGTAGCGAAACGGCTCTGCCCACGCGACGACTCCCTGGTGGTCGCGCGTCCCGGCGGCCTCGGAGAGATCGCGCTCGAGCTTCGTCTGGACGCGCGGCTTCTCGATCTCGCGCAGCCACTCCTCCGACTTCAGCGCGTTCTCGCTCGCCCACAACTCGAGCACCTCGCGCGGGCCGCGCAGCGTCTCGCGCACCGGCCGCCGCCCGTAGACGAGATCCCGGGTGCTCACGACCGGCGAACGAGCCGGTAGCCGGGAGCCTCGGCGACGTCGCGCACCTCCCAGCCGGCGGCCTCGATCTCGCCGCGCAGCCGGTCGGCCTTGGAGAAGTCCTTCGCGTCGCGGGCGGCCACCCGAGCGGCGGCGAGAGCGACGAGTTCGTCGGGCGCCTCCTCGGATTCCGCGATCGACTCGATCCCGAAGATGCCGAACGCCCGCCGCAGCAGCTCGTGGTCACGCCAGCCGTGCAGCACCGCGAGGGCCTCCGGCGTGTTGAAGTCGTCCTCTAGCGCGGCCGCGAACGCCTCCCACTCCCCGACCGGCTCGCTCGGCCCACGGAAGACGTTGCGGAGTCCCTCCAGCTGCGCGCGCGCCTGCTCGAGCGTCTCGTCGGAGTAGTCGAGCGGCTTCCGCCAGTGACCGGTGAGGAAGAAGAGGAGTAGCGTCTCGCGGCCGTACTCGTCGAGCGCCTCTCGAATCGTCGCGACGTTGCCGAGCGACTTCGACATCTTCTCGCCGGTAAAGCGAAGCATGCCGTTGTGCATCCAGATGCGCGCGAACTCGTGCCCGAGCGCGCGCGACTGGGCCAGCTCGTTCTCGTGGTGCGGGAAGACGAGGTCGAGCCCGCCGCCGTGGATCTCAAACACCGGCCCGAACGCGTCTTCGGCCATTGCGGAGCACTCGATGTGCCAACCCGGCCGGCCGGGCCCCCATGGCGACTCGAAGGAGATGTCCTCCCCCGGCTTCGCTCCCTTCCAGAGCGCAAAGTCGCGCGGGTCATCCTTCAGCGGGTTCGGCTCCTGCTCGGCCACCTGGTCAGGCCGTTGGCCGGACAGCTGCCCGTACTCGGGATCAAGCGCGACGCGGAAATACACGTCCCCGCCAACGGCATACGCGTGATCGGTCTCGACGAGTCGCTGGATGAAAGCGAGGATCTGCGGAATGTTCTCGGTCGCCCGCGGCAGCGCATCGGGCATTCCGAGACCGAGATCGCGCGTGTCCTCGAGGTACCACCGAGTCGCCTCGAGCGCGACTTGCTTGCTCGGCCCCTTCGCCTCCAGGATCTTGTCGTCGACGTCGGTGATGTTGTGCACGAATCTGACGTCGTAGCCGCACGAGCGCAGCCAACGGCCCAGCCACATCGGCAGAACGAAGGGGATCGCGTTTCCGACGTGCGCACGCGCGTAGACGGTCGGGCCGCAGAAGTACATCCGGATCGGGCCGGGCGGAGGGGGCAACTCCTCGAGTTGCCGCGACAGAGTGCTGTAGAGCCTCACCCCTCTAGCCTAGAGAGCAGCTCCTCCGGCGGGAGAGCCTCGATCACCGCTGCAAGCTCGGGGCCGCGCTCCGCACCGGTGAGCGCGAGGCGCAGCGACTTCAAGTCGCCTCCCACCGCCTTCAACTCGCGCACGATCGCCTTCGGCTCGGTTCCCGCCTCGACCAGCTCGCGGAACCGCTCGAGCGTCTCGGGCGCGTCGACAGCCGCCGGCGCAGGGTCGAGGACGAGCTTCGCGTACTCCTTCGCCTCCACGAGGTCGCGAGCGCCGCGCAGCACCGGTGCGACGGAGACCGGAACGCCGACCCTCGCGGCAAGATCCTCGTCCGAGAGCGCGCCGATCGTCTCCGTGGAGAGACGCCGCACCCGCGAGAGGTCGAGATGGACGTCATGCTTCGGCACCCCGAGCTCCTCGAGATACGCGCGCACGGCCTCCGCCGGGAAGCCGTCATCCCGCAGCGACGCGACCGTCGCGCCGTCGGCCCGCTTCGAGAGCTTCCGTCCGTCGTCGCCGAGGATCAGACCGTGGTGGACGAACTCCGGCGGCGTCGCGCCGAGCGCCTCGAACAGCCGCCGGTGCACTGCCTCGTTCGGCCGGTGGTCGTTGCCACGGACGATGTGCGTGATCCCGAAGTCGATGTCGTCGACGACGGTGGCGAGCTGATACGTCGGCGAGCCGTCTTCCCGCAACAGCGTCACTCCCTCGAAGCGATCGCCGAGCGCGGCGCCGGCCTCGCGATGCCGTTCCGCACGGTCGCTCTGGCGCACCGGCCCCTCGTCCCACGCGATTCCGAGCCACTCGAGATCCGCGACGATCGCCTCCTCCCCGCCCGCGACGTTGCGCTGCGGATCGGTGTCGTCGATACGGAGGAGCATCCAGTCGCCCAGGCGGCGATTGGCCACGGCGCTGAGCGCGTTGCCGATGTGGAGGGAGCCCGTGGGGCTCGGAGCGAAGCGGACTCTCGCCATGCGGCGAGTGTACGAGCGTCAGCGGTGACGGTGCGGGCGGCGCGGACTGAAGGCGTAGACCTTCCCCCAGCCGACCACATAGAGCTTCGAACCGTCGGTGACGACCGGGCCGAACCCGCCGTCATGCCACGACCAGACCTGCTTGCCCGTCCGCGCGTTCAGCCCGTACGTGTGCCGCGTCCCCGGCGTCCCCAGCGTGGCGAAGTAGACGACGCCGTCGACGACGGTCGCGGAGCCGGAGATCGGACCGTCCGCGTGGAACGTCCAGAGGACGGCCCCTGTCGCGGCGTTGAGGGCGTAGAAGTAGTGGCTATACGAGCCGATGAACACCCGTCCGCCCCAGACAGCCGGGGATCCGTAGACGTAGCCGCCGGTCCCGTGCGACCACGCGAGTTTCCCGGTGCGCTCGTCGAACGAGTAGACGCTGCCGTCGGTCGAGCCGATGTAGACGCGGGAGTAGGCGACCGCCGGCGTCGAGTAGAAGGTGCCATGCCCGCCGAGCCAGTCGCGGCCGGAGGGGGCTCGCCAGACGAGCTCCCCGGTGCCTGCCCGAAGCGCGTAGAGGTTGCCGTCGTAGGAACCGAAGAAGACCTTGCCGCGGTCGTACGTGATCGCGCCCTTGACCGGCTCGCTGACGTGGTATTGCCACACGGTCTTCCCGTCGTCCGCCCGGAGCGAGTAGACGTCGCCCTCCGCGTTCCCGACGTAGAGCCGCTTCCCGACGATCGTCGGCGACGTCTCCGAGGCGCCGATCTGCTTGTGCCAGCGGACCGTGTGCGGGCGACCGGCGGCGATTGCGAGGAGCAGCCCGTTCGCGGGATCCTTGACGCCGCGTCCGCACGGCTTGCGGTTGAGGAACGTCTCGAAGACCGTGCCGCCGCGGAACTTGTCCACCGCCGGCCCGGCCGCCTCGCAACGATGCACGTGGACGGTCCAGAGCCTGCGCGTCGTGCGGGTCGAGACGGCGACGAGATTGCCGGAGAGGGTCGCGTAGTAGAGGTAGTGGAACGCGAGCGCCGGCGGGAACTCGACGAGCGACGTTCCCGAGGCCTGCCAGTCGAGGTGAAACGGCGGCCGAACGTGGCCGATGCCGACGTGGAGATGCTCGGGCACTCCGCCGAACATCGGCGAGACGAGGCCACTGCCGGCACTCGGTGCCGGCACGGTGTCCGTCTTGACGAACCCGCTCGGGGAGCCGATGACATTGCCGCCGAAGCGGTGCCTCGTGACGTAGTACGCGCTAGCGGCGCCGGCGACGAGGATCAGGATGCCGGCGACGACGAGGAAGCGGCGCATCCGCCCGATCATGCCTGTCCGAGTACGCTCGCCCGGTGGAGGAACTGCTTCTCGCCTGGTTCTGCGAGCACGGACGCGACCTCCCGTGGCGCCGCACGCGCGACCCGTACGCGATCCTCGTCAGCGAGGTGATGGCGCAGCAGACGCAGATGGAGCGCGTCCTGCCGCGGTGGGAGCAGTGGCTGGAACGCTGGCCGACGGTGGAGTCGCTCGCGGCCGCGCCGGCGGCAGACGTGATCCGCGAGTGGCAAGGACTCGGCTACAACCGCCGCGCCCTCGCGATCCACGAGGCCGCCCGGCAGGTCGCCGCACACGGCTGGCCCGACGACCTGACGGAGCTCCCCGGTGTCGGCCGCTACACCGCTGACGCCGTCGCCTGCTTCGCGTTCGGCCGCGACGTCCTCCCGGTGGATGTCAACGTCCGCCGGGTCTCGGAGCGAACCGGCCACCGCTTCTCCTCCGCCGCCGCGCAAGCGCTGATGGATCTCGGCAAGTTCGTCTGCCTGGCGCGGGTGCCGCGCTGCGAAACGTGCCCGCTCGCCGCCGCGTGCCCCTCGCGCGGGATGCGCTTCGAGCCACAACGGCGCCAGGGGCCGTACGAAGGCTCGTTCCGCCAGCGCCGCGCGGTTGCCCTCCGCGTCGTCCTCGCCGGCGAGCAGCCCGAGGACGCCGAGGCGGTCGCCGCACTCGCCCGTGACGGCTTGGTGGCTGTCCGCGACGGGGTAGCCGCGCTACCATCCTCGGCGCCGTGATCGCCGACATCGTCACCCTGCTCATCCCGCTCTGGATCCTGCTCGGGCTCGTCGCCCTGCTCCTGGTCCTCGGCCTGCTCGGACGCGTCAAGAACGGGCGGTACCTCCGCCCCCTGATCACGCTCCTGATGAAGGTGCCCCTCTTCAAACGCTGGATCGAGCGCGGCTCAAGAGCGGCGATGGAGCGGACGAATCCGGAGCTCGCGAGCGCGATGCGCAAGCTCGAGCCGCACCAGAAGCATCTCCACGATCCGCAGCGGGCGCAGAAGGCGATGTCGCAGCTCACGCGGCAGGAGCGGCAGGCGCTGCTGGAGATGCAGGATCAGCAGGGCATGGTTCCCGAGGAGGCGACGAATCGCCAGATGCGCCGCCAGCTGGACAAGCAGCGGAAGCGCGGCCGTTAGCTCGCGAGTGCTCCCCACTCGCTCGCTGTTGAAGGAACTCCGGCTAAGCCGTTGGCTTAGCCTCCGTCGAGTTCAGACCTGATGGCGGACCCAGACGTTCGGCTCGACGTACAGGCCTCGCCCGTTCTTGAAGTGCACCGGCACGAGCGCGCCGGGGACGACGTAGTCGCCGTCGTCCGGGAAGGTCATCTCCGTCCACTCCTCCCACTCGGCACGTTTGCCCAGGATGGTGAGCGAGCGCGGCGCGCTGCCGAGCAGCTCTCCGCCCAGCCGTTCGTGTGTGCGGAGCCAGGGGTCGTACGGGAGGCCGTCGGAGCGCCGCCAGGCCGCGTACTGCTGGATCGGAACGAGCGGATAGCGCTCCTTCCACGTCGGCCGCACGGGCGCAACGAGGGACTCGAGACCGTGTCCGGCGGCGACGGCGCCGAGCCGGCGGAGGACCGCCTCGGCGATCCCGAGGCCGCGGTACTCGGGGACGACGCCGGCGACGATTGCGCATAGCGCGGTCGGCGGCCCTTCGACACCGTGGGTCAGCGCCCAGTCCAGCCCTCGTGCCGACGGGTTCTCGGTGTCCCATCGCACCGGCACACTGCACGCGTAGCCGATCGCCCGGCGCGGCTGGGTCTCGCGGTCGACGACCCAGATCTGGAAGTCCGGATAGACGTCGTAGAGCTGCGGCCAGAAGGACTGGACGACGTTGTCGTGCGCCATGAACTCCGGCCAGAGATTCGGCAGCGTCCCGCGCAGCCGCGGCCGCTCCTGATGGGTGACAAGCGCCAGCTTCATCGCCGAAGAAGCGCGACTGCCTGGGCGGCGAGGCCCTCCCGCCGGCCGGTGAAGCCGAGCCCGTCCGTCGTCGTCGCGCGCACGGCGACGAGCTCGGGCGTGACGCCGAGCGCTCCGGCGAGCCGCTTGCGCATGGCGTCGCGGTGAGGAGCGAGTCGCGGCTCCTCTCCGATCAACACGACGTCGGCGTTCGCGAGCTCCCAGCCCGCCGCGCGGACCTGCGCCCAGGCACGCGCGAGCAACTCGACCGAGTCGGCGCCGGCGAGCGCCGGATCGTCGGAGGAGAAGAGCGCGCCGATGTCCTCCAGCCCGGCCGCGCCGAGCACCGCGTCGGTGAGCGCGTGGGCGAGAACGTCGCCGTCGGAGTGGCCGGCGAGCCCGCGCGGATGGTCGAGCCGAACGCCGCCGAGCACGAGCGGGACGCCGCCCTCGAACGCATGCGCGTCGAAGCCGCTGCCGATCCGGAACTCCGTCATGCGAGCCAGCCCGCAATCGTGGCGAGATCCGCTTCGGAGGTCACCTTGAGCAGGCGCGGATCGCCCTCGACGACCTTGACGCGCGCGCCCACCGCCTCGAGGAGCGCGGCGTCGTCGGTCGCGTCGCTGTCGCCGGCGTGCGCGCGGCGAAGCGCGTCCGCCGCGAACGCCTGCGGCGTCTGCACCGCCCACAGCCCGTCGCGCGAGACCGTCTCCTCGACCCCGCCATCGCCGCCAACCCGCTTCAGCGTGTCGCCGACGGGAAGCCCGGGTACCGCGCCGTCCCAGCCTTCGGAGAGCGGCGCGAGCACGCGCTCGACCACCTCGTCGGAGACGAGTGGACGGGCTGCGTCGTGGACGAGAACCACGAGCGCATCTTCTGCCACCTCGGCCAGGCCCGCGCGGACAGAGTCGCTCCGCAACTCCCCGCCGGCGACGCAGGCGCGCACCTTCCCGCAGCCCTCCTCCTCAGCGAGCAGGATCGCCGGCTCCTCCCAGCCCGGCGGCGCGACGAGGACGATGGCGTCGATCCAGGCGCAAGCGTCGAGGCGACGCAGAGACTCCGCGAGCAACGGCTCCTCGCCGAGGTTCGCGAACGCCTTGGGCCGGTCTAGACCGAGTCGTTCCCCCCGCCCTGCAGCGACGAGAATCGCCCAGACGGACACGCCCGTAAGAGCCTAGGCCGTTGCGGCCGCGGCGGTCTTCTTCTTCGCCGCCGTCTTCTTCCGTGGCACCGGACCGTCGGAGGCGAGAACCTCCTCGAGCCAGTCGGCGCACGTCTCCTCGTCCATGCCCTTGGCGTACATCAGCTCGGAGGCGAGGATCTTCTTCGCCTTCACGTACATCTGCTTCTCGCCGGTGGACAGACCCTTCTCGCGATCGCGGAGAGCGAGATTCCGGACGACCTCGGCGAGCTCGAGGATGTCGCCCGTCTTCATCTTGTCGCGGTTGTGCTTGAAGCGGCGGTTCCAGTTCTTCGGCATCTCGGTCGAGACGCCGGTCAGCGCCTTGAGGACGCCGCCGATCTCCTTCTCGCCGATCACGCGCCGGAGGCCGACTTTGTCGCAGTTCTCGGACGGGACCTGCACCGTCATGTCGTTGTGGAGGATCTGGATCGTCAGGTATTCGCGCTGCTCGCCGAGCACCTCGCGCTTCTCCTTCTTGACGACCGTCCCCGCACCATGGTGGGGATAGACCACCTTGTCGCCGACCTGATACAAGCCCGACCTCCCCTTACTGAAAGACGCTGCTGAAAGAAATACGCTCTTCCGTCAAGAAAGCCGGCGCGCTTCCGGGCGCCGGCCACGGGTTCAGATTGTAGCAGAAATGGCCTAACTAAGCCAAATTCGCGTTATCAGAGCGGGATTCAGCGGGATCGAGCCCTGCTTTCACGGCCGCACGGAGCGTTTCGGCCGTTTCGACCCGAATCTTGCCGCCGGAGGGCGTTCCGGCCGGAGCGACGACGGCGGTGAGGCCGAGCTTCGCGCACTCCTCGAGCCTGCGCTCGGCCTGCGCAGCGGTGCGGAGCCGGCCCGTGAGGCCGATCTCGCCGAACGCGCCTCGCCCTTCCTTGACGGGAACACGACGGGCCGCGGAGGCGATCGCGAGCGCGATCGCCAGGTCGGCACCGGGCTCGTCGATGCGAACGCCGCCTGCGACGTTGACGAAGACGTCCGCCTGCCCGAGCGGGACGCCCGCGTGACGGGAGAGGACGGCGACGATCATCGCGAGCCGCTTGGGATCGACGCCGGTCGCGACGCGGCGCGGCATCGCGAGCTCGCTCTGGGCGACGAGGGACTGGATCTCGAGCAGGATCGGTCGCGTCCCCTCGAGCGCGCACGCGACCGCGGCTCCCGGCTCGCCGGCGACCGTCTTCCCGAAGACCTCGGACGGATTCGGGACGCCCGAGAGTCCGGCTCCGGTCATCTCGAAGACGCCAATCTCGTTCGTCGAGCCGAAGCGGTTCTTCACGGCGCGGAGGACGCGATGCGCGTGGTAGCGATCGCCCTCGAACTGGAGGACGCAGTCGACGAGGTGCTCGAGGACGCGCGGGCCGGCGACCGAGCCGTCCTTCGTCACGTGACCGACGAGGATCGTCGCGACTCCGCACTCCTTCGCGACGCGCAGCAGCCGCGAGGCGGACTCGCGCACCTGGCCCACCGAGCCGGGCGCCGAGCCGAGCTCGGTCGCGTGCAATGTCTGGACGGAGTCGATGACGCACACGTCGGGGCGTTCCGCGCGCAGCGTCTCGCACACGATGTCGAGCTCCGTCTCCGCGAGAATCTCGACCCGCTCGGCACCGCCGAGACGCTCGGCCCGCAATTTCACCTGCGCGACCGACTCCTCGCCCGTCACGAGCAGCGCGCGCCGCTCCTGCGAGATCGCAGCCAAGGCGCTCAGTAGCAGCGTCGACTTGCCGACGCCCGGTTCGCCGCCGAGCAGAACGAGAGACGCGGGGACGAGCCCGCCGCCGAGAACGCGGTCGAGCTCGGGCACTCCGGTCGGGATCCGCGCGGCTTCCTCGACCTGGACGTCGACGAGCCGCAGCAGCGGTTTCGGCGGGGCCGAAGCTCTGGAGACCTGCCCGACTACCTCCTCGACGAGGGTCCCGAACGCGGAACAGCTTGGGCATTTCCCGAACCAGCGCCCGGCGGAGTAGCCGCACTCGGTGCAGCTGAACTGGACTGCCGGCTTCGCCTTTGCCACCCGTCCAGCGTACGGAGCCGAGCGGACGCGGCTTGTGACCGAAGGGGGCCGACTTCGTCATGCGCGTGCGGAAAAACCGCAAAAGGGTTCGGTGCCCGCACGGCTGCTGCCCGTCCGGACCGCCGCGAGCATGCCTTCCAATGTCCAACAAAACGCCAAAGTCGAAGGAGGGGAATCTCATGAAGAGGTTCTTCGAAATCGGCGGAGTCGTCGCAGGCGTTGTTCTCATCGCTTTCGGCGTCGCCGCGATTGTGCTCGGAGTCAACGGTCGGAACACCGTCTCCAACGAGCTCGCACTGCAAAAGATCGTCGGCACGCCCGACATGTCGCCGAAGGCCATCACGGCCGAGGCGAAGGCGTCCGGCCTCGTCGTATCGGCCACGCCGATTCCGACGTGCACCGTCGCCAACCAGCCCATCAACAGCGGCAGCAGCGCGCGGTGCTTCGCGCAGTACATGCGGATCCACACGCTGGATGCCACGCATGGCTACACCTACTCGCAGATGGGCATCTACACGGCGCTGCCCAACGCGCCGAAGAATCAGCTTGAGCCGGGCGGTGGCACCGACAACACGACGTACGCCGCCATCGATCCGACGACGAAGCAGCCCATCCAGAACGGCGCCCGCAACATCTGGGTCACGGAGACCGCGCTGACCACCGCGCTCAACGCCTCGTACATGGCCGA
Organism: uncultured Actinomycetes bacterium; assembly: GCA_963737515.1. Taxonomy (GTDB): domain Bacteria; phylum Actinomycetota; class Thermoleophilia; order Gaiellales; family Gaiellaceae; genus Palsa-739. The sequence continues at coordinate 125,750 of CAVTSV010000003.1, forward strand.
TCAGATGGGTCTGTTCGGGATCGTGGTCGGGATCGCGCTGCTGCTCTCGGGCTTCGGCTTCCTGATCCTCTCGCTCGGCGGCGCACTCGCGAACGAGTTCTGGGCCTTCAAGCGCCCGGTCGCCAAGAGGGAAGTGAGCTCTGTCACGACGACGCCGCTGGGCGTCTAGCGCACCAGTTCCGTCAGCACCAGGAACGTCGGGGGCGGCCTACGGGCCGCCCCCGTCCTCTTCGTTACTCCTCTTCGTCGGCCGGCTCGTCGTCGGAGTTGTCGGCCGTAGCCTCCGGCTCCTCGGGCGGCACGGTCACCTTCTCGGGCGTGACGTCGCCCGGGATGAAGGTGATGTCGACCTCGTCGCCCGGCGTGCCGTCCTCGTTCACCGTACGAGCGACGAGGATCGTCGAGCCCGGTTCGAGCTCGCGCCCGAGCACGAAGTCGGCGAGCGGATCCTCGATCTCGCGCTGGATCGCGCGGCGCAGCGGCCGGGCGCCCATCGCGGGGTCGTAGCCCTTGTCGACGAGCAGCTCCTTCGCCTCGTTGGTGAGCTCGATCGCGACGTCGTGAATCGCCATCTGCTCGCGCAGCCGGCGGAGCTGGAGATCGACGATGGACAGGATCTCCTCCTTCGAAAGCTTGTGGAAGACGATGATCTCGTCGATCCGGTTGAGCAGCTCCGGCCGGAAGACCTTCTTCAGCTCGCCCATCACGCGGCTCTTCATCTCGTCGTACGAGAGGCCCGACTCGTCGCCGACGGTGAAGCCAAAGCCGGTGTTCTTCGAGATCTGGGCGGCGCCAAGGTTCGAGGTCATGATCACGATCGTGTTCCGGAAGTCGACACGGCGCCCCTGGGCGTCGGTCAGCTTTCCCTCCTCGAGGATCTGCAGGAGGATGTTGAAGACGTCGGGATGCGCCTTCTCGATCTCGTCGAGCAGGAGCACCGAGTACGGCTTGCGCCGCACGGCCTCGGTGAGCTGGCCGCCTTCGTCGTAGCCGATGTAGCCGGGCGGCGAGCCGACGAGCCGGGACACGGAGTGCTTCTCCATGTACTCCGACATGTCGACCTGGATCATCGCGTCCTCGTCGCCGAACAGGAACTCGGCGAGCGTCCGCGCGAGCTCGGTCTTGCCGACGCCTGAGGGGCCGAGGAAGATGAACGAGCCGGTCGGACGCTTCGGATCCTTGATGCCGGCGCGCGCGCGACGGATCGACTTGGCGACCGCGACGATCGCCTCCTGCTGGCCGACGACGCGCTTGTGCAGCTCCTCCTCCATGCGGACGAGCCGCGCCGACTCCGCCTCGGTGAGCTTGAAGACCGGGATGCCCGTCCACATCGAGACGATGTCGGCGATGTCCTCCTCGTCGACCTGCGGCTGCGCCTCCTGGTTCTCAGAGGTGCGCCATTGCTCCTCGAGCTCGCGCTTCTTCTGCGTGAGCTTCCGCTCCTTGTCGCGGAGGGATGCGGCCTTCTCGAACTCCTGGTTCTCGATCGACGCTTCCTTGTCCTTGCGGACGCGCTCGATCTCGTCCTCGAGCTCGCGGTAGCGCGGCGGCGCGGACATCGACCGGATACGCAGGCGCGACGCGGCCTCGTCGATGAGGTCGATCGCCTTGTCGGGCAGATGCCTGTCCTGGATGTAGCGGTCGGAGAGCTCGGCGGCGGCCTGCAGCGCGTCGTCGGTGATCGTGACGCGGTGGTGCGCCTCGTAACGGTCGCGGAGGCCGCGGAGGATCTGGACGGAGTCGTCGACCGACGGCTCCTCCACGCGAACCTGCTGGAAGCGGCGCTCGAGGGCGGCGTCGCGCTCGAGGTACTTGCGGTACTCGTCGAGAGTCGTGGCGCCGATCGTCTGGAGCTCGCCGCGCGCGAGGGCCGGTTTGAGGATCGAGGCGGCGTCGATCGCGCCCTCGGCCGCGCCGGCACCGACGAGATTGTGGAGCTCGTCGATGAACAGGACGATGTCGCCGCGCTGCTGGATCTCCTTCATGACCTTCTTCAGCCGCTCCTCGAACTCGCCGCGGTACTTCGAGCCGGCGACGAGAGCGGCGAGGTCGAGGGAGTAGATCTGCTTGCCCTTGAGGATCTCGGGCACCTGGTTCGACGAGATCCGCTGCGCCAGCCCTTCGACGATGGCCGTCTTGCCGACGCCCGGCTCGCCGATCAGGACGGGATTGTTCTTCTGGCGGCGCGCGAGGATCTGCATGATCCGCTCGATCTCCGTCTGGCGGCCGACGACCGGGTCGAGCTTGCCCTCCTGGGCCTGCTTCGTGAAGTTCCGGCCGAACTGGTCGAGGAGCTTCGAGGACTTCGACTTCTCCCCCGCCGGCCCGCCCGCGCCCGCCTGGCGGCGGCCGGGGCCGGAAAGCATGCGGATGATCTCGTTGCGGATCTTCTCCGCGTCAGCGTCGAAGTCGAGCAGGATCCTGGCGGCGACGCCCTCGTTCTCACGGACGAGGCCGAGCAGGATGTGCTCGGTGCCGATGTAGTTGTGGCCGAGGGACAGCGCCTCGCGCAGCGCGAGCTCGAGGACCTTCTTCGCGCGCGGCGTGAACGGGATCTGGCCGGTCGTGACCTCGTCGCCCTGGCCGACGATGCGCGCGACCTGGGCGCGCACCTCCTCGACCGTGATGTCGAGCGACTCGAGGACGCGGGCAGCGAGACCCTCCTCCTCACGCAGCAGCCCGAGCAGGATGTGCTCGGTGCCGATGTAGTTGTGCTTGAGCGCCCTGGCTTCGTCCTGGGCTAGGACGACCACCTGGCGAGCGCGTTCCGTGAAGCGTTCGAACAAAGCCGGCCCATCGTAGCCCACCCCTCCGGCTGTACAGAGTGGTCAGTCTTTGGTGCGGAGAGCCGGGAAGAGGATCACGTCGCGGATCGAGTCGCGGCCGAGCAACACCATCGCGAGCCGGTCGATGCCGAGCCCAAGCCCTCCGGTCGGCGGCATCCCGTACGACAGCGCCTCGACGTAGTCGGGATCTCCCTGCTCAGCCGCGACATTGCCGCCCGCGCCTTCCTGCGCCTGCAGCGCGAAGCGGGAGGCCTGCTCCTCGGCGTCGTTGAGCTCCGTGAACGCGTTCCCGAGCTCCATCCCACCGACGAAGAACTCGAAGCGCTCGACGATCCCGGGGTCGTCGTCGGTCGTGCGCGCGAAGGGCGACAGCTCGATCGGATAGTCGTAGAGGATCGTCGGCTCGACGAGGCGCGGCTCGATGTACGCGGTCACCGCCTTGTCGACAAGCTGCGACCAGGTCTTGTCCTGGGAGACGTCGACGTCGCGCTCCTCCAGCCTGCGCTTGAGGTCGTCGTAGTCCCGCGTCCAGAGGTCGAGCTCCTTCAACTCCTCGACGAGGCGCACGCGCTTCCACGGTGCCTTCAGGTCGAACTCCTGTTCCTTGAACGCGACCTTCGTCGTGCCGAGCGTCGCGAGGGCGACGTGCTCGATCAGCGACTCCATCCGCCGCATCGTGTCCTGGTAGTCGGCAAACGCCTCGTACCACTCGAGCATCGTGAACTCGGGATTCCGCTTGTAGTTGACGCCCTCGTTCCGGAAGTCCTTGCCGATCTCGTAGACCTTCTCCAGCCCGCCGACGATCAGCCGCTTGAGGTAGAGCTCGGTCGCGATCCGGAGGTAGAGATCCTGGTCGAGGACGTTGTGGTGTGTCACGAACGGCTCGGCAAACGCGCCGCCGTAGCGGGGCTGGAGGATCGGCGTCTCGACCTCGACGAAGCCCTCGCCGTCGAGATAGCCGCGGATCGCGGTGACGATCCGCGCGCGGAGGATGAAATCGGCGCGCACGTCCTCGTTCATCAGCAGGTCGAGATAGCGCTTGCGGTAACGCTGCTCGATGTCGGTGAGGCCATGGAACGTGTCGGGCAGCGACTCGCGGATGCGGGAGAGGAGCTCGAGCTCGTCGACCTGCAGCGACGGCTCGCCGCGGCGTGACTTCGCCGGCGCGCCGGTGACGCCGATCACGTCGCCGAGGTGAAGGTCGAGCTCTCCTGTCCGCTCGGCGGGACAGATCAGCTGGATCCGTCCCGAGCGGTCGACGAGGTCGAGAAAGACGAGCTTTCCCATGTCCCGGCGGGCCATGACCCGCCCCGCAAGGCGACGCTTCGTCTCGGAAGACGCTCCCGCGTCTAGCTGCTCGGCGTCAGCGCGGACAGCCGCAACCTCGTTCCGGTCGGGAAAGCGCTTCGGAGCGGCCATCGGCGTAGGCTAAACGGAGCCGGACGGCGGGCGCCGGTGTGTACGGCTCCGGAGCACGCAGATCGCGCCCGCTCTAGTGCCGGCCGGTCAGGGGCCGAAGACCGAGATCTCGAGACCGGCGAGCGCCGGCCAGACGAGCGCGCCGAGGACACGACCACCGCCGCTCGGGTTGGCCGAAACGGCCGGCTGTCCGAGCGTGGGGAACGTGTGGGCCGAGAGCAAGCGGCCGCCGACGATGACCTGGACTCCCGCCGCGTACTTGCCCCCAACCTTCTCATTCCACGCGACGAACGCGCGACCGTTCGCGGCAGCGACGGAAGGCGCCCAGCCGAAGACGGCCGAGCCGACCCGGCTGAGGCTCTTGGCGCCGCTCCAGGCATCGGCCGAAGCCGACATCGTGCTGGCGCGGATCTGCCAGCCGCTGCCCCCGTGAGGGCTGCTCTCCCACGCGGCGACCCCGCTGCCGTTCGCGGCGAGAGCGACTGCCTGGTACCTCGAGAGAGTCTTGCCGGAGAGGTTCTGCGCCGCAGACGGGAAGGAGGCCCCACGGGTGATCTTGCTCGCGATCTGGTTCGAGGCGCCGCCGGTCTGCTGCCACACGACCACCGCCTTTCCGCTACCGGCAGCGACACTCGGAGGGCTCGCGGGGTAGGTGGCTCGTGAGATCTTCTTCGCCCTGCCGATGTGGCCGGCACGGATGATGTTGCCCCAGACCGCCCCGGCCGCGTCCGTCCAGGAGACGGCGACGTTCCCATTGCCGTGGGCTGCGATGCGGGCTGCGTGCGAGCTGTCGGACGCGGCCGAGAGGAAGCGCGGTTTGGTGAATCCGCTCGCGTGCGCCCCGAGCTGCGACTCGACAACGCGCGTCTTCTCGCCGTACATGCCCTCCCAGACGACGTAGACCGTGCCGACGTCGTCGACGGCCACCTGCGGCGTGTCTCCCTGCGTCTGCGGTGCGGTGCTGAGGTTGCCGGGAGAGAGGAAGGTCGTCTTGCCGAAGCCGCGCTTGCCGGGCCGCCCGACGGCGACGGCCGCGAAGATCTTCTTCGACTTCGTCTTGCCGGGGGCCGCCCAGGCGGCGGCGAACGTGCCGTCACCGCCCACGGCGAGCGACGACGGCGGGAAGATCCCCGTCATCTTGCCGAGGGGATGCTTCTCGATCTTGCCGGAGGTCGAGCGGATGCCGGCTACCAGCGAAAACGTCCCGTTCGCGTCGTTGACGACGTCCCAGACCGCGACGGTCGTCCCGTTCGGCGCGGTCGCTACAGCCGGCTGATACGTCGCCGTTCCGACCGCGACGAGAGTCGCGGGCTTGCTCCAACTGCCCGACCCGCTGCCACTGGCAGCGCTGGACGCCGCGAGCAACGCGGCTACCACGAGAAGCAGAACGAGTGCCACGCGACGCATCGGAGTCACCGTACCAGCCATCCTTCCGGGTCGTGTTCGGGGAGCGTAAGGTCCAAGCCTAGGCCGCCTTGATCTCCATGATCTTGAACTTCAGGGCGCCGCGCGGCGCGGAGACCTCGACGACGTCGCCCTTCTTGTGGCCCATGATCGCCTTGCCGACGGGCGACTCGTTGGAGAGTTTCATCTCCGCGGGGTTCGCCTCGGCCGAGCCGACGATGTGATACTCGAACTGCTTGTTCGAGCCCATGTCCTTGAGCCGGACCAACGTCCCGACGGACACCTCGCCCGAGCGGATCTCCTTCCTCGTGACCACCCGCGCGTTCGCCAGCCGCTCCTCGAGCATCGCGATGCGCGCCTCGAGATGGGCCTGGTCGTTCTTGGCGGAGTCGTACTCGGCGTTCTCCGTGATGTCGCCGAACTCGCGCGCGACGCGGATGCGCTCCGCGACTTCGCGGCGGCGAGCGGTGGACAATTCCTCGATCTCCGCCTGAAGCTTCTTGAAGCCGTCCGGCGTGAGAATGACTTCCTTCAACGTGGCCTCCTGCCCCTTGCAGACAAACGGCCGCTGGCGAAGCGCCCCGCGGCGGGGGCGGATGGTACCCCCGGCTCCGGAACTCGTCAAACCGGCACCGATACCATCGACGCCGTGGCCGTGAACCTCCGGGAGTCGTGGTCGATCGCGGGGGTCGAGGTGCCGTCGCGGATCGTGCTGGCGCCGATGGCGGGCGTCTCGATCCAGGCGTTTCGCCGCCAGGGACGGCGCTTCGGCGCGGGTCTCGTCTGCTCGGAGATGGTCTCCGCAGCCGGGATCGAGCACCGCAACGAGAGGACGTTCGGCTACCTGCGCGTCGCAGCGGACGAGCATCCGCTTGCGATCCAGATCTTCGGCTCCGATCCGGCCGCAATGGCGGAAGCGGCGCGGATGGTCGAGGCTGCAGGCGCGGACATCGTCGACATGAACTTCGGCTGTCCCGTCCGGAAGGTGACGAAGACGGGCGCCGGCGCGCATCTGATGGAGGATCCGGAGCTCGCGTGCCGGGTCGTCTCCGCGGTGGCCGATGCGGTCGCGGTTCCGGTGACGGTGAAGATGCGACGCGGAGTCGAGAACGGCTCGCGCGCATGCCTCGAGCTCGGGCCGCGGCTCGTCGAAGCGGGAGCCACGGCGCTGACGCTCCATCCCCGCTCCGCGGTGCAGATGTACACCGGGGACGCGGATCACGCGCTGACGGCCGAGCTCGTCGAGCGCGTCCCGGTTCCCGTCATCGCCTCAGGCGACGTGACGACGCGCGAGCAGGCGATCGCGGTGCTCGAGCGGACGGGCGCTGCGGCGGCGATGGTCGCGCGCGGCGCGCAGGGGAATCCGTGGGCGCTGCGGGAGATGATCGAGGGCGAGGCGTTCGCGCCGACGCGCGAGGAGGTGGCGGCGGAGCTGATCGTGTTCATCCGCGAGGCCGTGCGCGAGCTCGGCGAGCAGCGCGCGGTCGGCTTCCTCAAAAAGTTCTACGGCTGGTACCTCGGCCAGGGCCGTTTCCCCAAGCCGTTCAAGCAGGAGGTCGTGATGCTGCGAACGACGGAAGAGGTCGTGACGCGGCTGTTCGCGGCGGCGCCCGGCGCGGCGGAACTCGTCGAGCAGCTCGAGGCCGAGCTGCCGGATCCGACCGAGGACGTAGTCCTCGACGGCCTCCCGATCTCCGTCTACGGCGGCGGCTAAGCGCCGCGGTTGCGTTCCCAGATGATCCGCAGGCCGTCGAGAGTGAGGAACGGGACGACCTCGGTGATCGCGCGCGAGTGGGGCGCGATCAGCTCGGCGAGGCCGCCGGTCGCGACAGCCTTCGCCTCGACGCCCAGCTCTGCCCGGATCGCGTCCACGATTCCGTCCACCTGCCCGGCGAAGCCGTAGACGAGCCCCGACCGCAGCGCCTCCTCGGTCGTCTTCCCGATCACGTGCGGTGGCTCGACGTAGTCCACCTTCACGAGCCGCGCGGCACGGGAGAAGAGCGCCTCCATCGACGTCTCGATGCCCGGCGCGAGGACGCCGCCGACGAAGTCGCCGTCCGGCCCGACGATGTCGAAGTTCGTCGAGGTGCCGAAGTCGACCACGATGACCGGCGCGCCGAACCGCTCGCGCGCGGCGACGGAGTTGGCGATCCGGTCGGAGCCGACCTCGCGTGGGTCGTCGTAGTGGATCGCGATTCCGGTCGCGACGCCCGGGCCGAGGACGAGCAGCGGCGCCTTCGCCCAGCGCTCCGCGACGTGCTCGTACTCACGGATCAACCGAGGGACGGACGACGAGAGGCACATCCCCTCCAGTGCAGTGAGATCGAGGAAGTCCCCGAGGAGCGCGCCGAGCTCGTCGCCCGTCCGCTGCGCCTCGGTCGCGATACGCCACCGACGGCCGAGCTCCGCGCCTTCGTACAGCCCGAAGACCGTCTGCGTGTTGCCGACGTCGACCGCGAGCAGCATGCGAGCCGGATTACTCCTCGTCGGGACGGAACGGCTCGCCGATCCGCTCGGCGAGCGCCTCGGCCGTCAGCGCGGGCCCGTCGCCCTCGCCGCGCAGCTCCTCGATCGTCACGTCGCCGGATGTGAAGACCTTCGTGCGCGGGATGATCCGCGTCGGCCGGTTCTTGTCCCAGACCCAGACGTCCTCGAGTTCGAGCTGGAAGAACGGCAGCGCGCCGGGCGCGGTCGGGGCCGCCTGCTGGACGTCGAGCTTGTTGCAGAGGTACGTCGCGTCCTGCGTGAGCACGCAGTAGCGGAAGAGCGCGAAGACCGCCTGGTACTCCTTCTTCAGCGCAAGCTCGAGCTCCGCCTCGTAATCGTCGAGATCGTCGAGGTGCGACATCGAGCGGTCAGTGTAGCCCCGGAAGCCCCGAATCCAGCTCAGCGAGAGGCTCGAGGACGAAGGAGCGCTCACGCAGCCGCGGGTGCGGGACGGTCAGGCCGGGCTCGTCGATCCGCTCGTCGCCGTAGAGGAGGAGATCGAGATCGATGGTGCGCGGACCGTGCTCGCCGGGAGCCCGCACGCGCCCAAAACGCCGCTCGGTATCGAGCAGGCGGTCGAGGAGCTCGCGCGCCGTGAGCGTGGTATCGAGCTCCGCTGCTCCGTTGAGAAAGAGCGGCTGTTGGCCGACTCCGACGGGCTCGGTCTCACGGAGCGTGGAGACGGCGACGACCTCGATCCCGTCCTCCACCCCGAGCGCATCGAGGGCCGCGCGGATCGTCGTCTCGCGATCGCCGAGGTTGGCGCCAAGCCCGATGAACGCGCGTGTCACGGCCGCGTCACCGTCACGCCGACCGTGCCCTCGAGGCCGGCGGGCCGCACTTCCGGCTTCCGGACGCGAACGACGAGGCGCTCTGGCGAGAAGCGGCGCTCGAGCTCGTCGGCCACGGCGGACGCGAGCGCCTCCACGAGCGTGAACTGCTGTCCGTCGGAGACCTCCTGGATGACACGCGAGACGTCGACGTAGTCGACGGCATCCTGATGCCGATCGCTCGTCCCGCGCTCGCCGACGTCGAGCTCGACGTCGAAGACGAAGTCCTGACCCCGCTCGCGCTCCGCGCCGCGGACTCCGTGGTGTCCGAAGACGCGTAGGTCATGGACATGCACCGTGATCACGCGATCGCTCCGGCGACCGTCAGCGCGTCGACCGTCGGCCTGACGTCGTGGACGCGGAGGATCGTCGCACCGCGATGGAACGCGGCGACGGCGGCAGCAACGCTCGCTCCGAGCAGGTCGTCGGAGCCGGTCAGCTTCTTCAGCGAGCTCTTGCGCGAGAAGCCGACGACCACCGGCCGGCCGAGCGCGAGCAAGACGTCAAGGCGCCGCACGAGCTCGAGGTTGTGCTCAACGGTCTTGCCGAAGCCGATCCCGGGATCGAGACAGATCCGCTCCTCGGCGATCCCCTGTGCGACGGCGAACGCGAGCCGCTCCTCGAGGAACGCCGCGACCTCGGAGGCGACGTCGGCGTAGCGCGGCTCCTGCTGCATCGTCCTAGGAGTGCCCAGCATGTGCATCAGGCAGAGATAGGCATCCGCGTCGGCTACGACACCCGCCAGCTTCGGGTCGTCGCGCAGCGCAGTGACGTCGTTGACGAGGGTCGCGCCGCGCGCGAGCGCCGCGCGCGCGACGGCCGCCTTCGAGGTGTCGATCGAGACGGGCACGTCGCCGCCGAGCCGCTCGAGAACGGGAACGACGCGCCCGAGCTCATCCTCCGCCGAGACGCCGGCGGAGCCGGGACGCGTCGACTCGCCGCCGACGTCGACGATCGCGGCGCCTTCCTCGAACATCCGCCGCGCCGCGGCGGCCGCGATGTCGGGGTCGAGATGGACGCCGCCGTCCGAGAACGAGTCCGGCGTGACGTTGACGACGCCCATGACGGACGGCCGCGGGAACCGCTCCTCGATCGGAACCACGCGGGCAAGCCTACGGGCTAGGCAGGGCGCCCCCCACGCCCCGCCCACCCTGCGAGCTACTCGGAGGTGCCGCCGCCCGACGAGCCCTGCTTCATCTCGGGCATCTGCACGCCCTCGCCACGGGCGCGAACGACCGCGGCCGCACCGACGACGAGCGCGACGATCAACCCGATCCACGCCGGCCAGTGCCGTGCCGTGCCGTGCGTGAGGAAGGTGATCACGGTGAACAGTGCGACGAGCAACGCGAGGGCGACCGAGATGAGACCCTCGCTCAGCGAGCCGAGCGAAACCTTCACCGCGAACAGCCGCAGACCCTCCCACACGACCAGCACGACCACGAGCAGTCCGGCGAGGATGCCGATGCCGTGCCACTCGGTGACGCCGTACGTGCCGAAACCGCCGAGGGAAACCTGCTGCCAATCGAGGAACGAGAGAATCAGCAGTACCACTCCGCCGCCGAGGACAACCTGCGTCTCGCGCGAGAGCTTCTTGAGGACGTCCATCGAACTCCTTTCACCCAGGGGGACGAGACCAACCGCCCGGGCGGAGCCTAAACCACGCTCCGGTCAGCCGCTCGCTAAGTTGCCTGCACGATGACTGTTGCCAGGCGGATCATCGGAGCGCTGCTCTTCCTGACCGGAGTCGTCTGGATCGGGCAAGGGCTCGGCTGGATCACGGGTTCCTTCATGACCGGCAGCACCTTCTGGGGCGTGACGGGTGCGGGCTGCGTCGTCGCCGGCCTCGTCCTCCTCGGCTGGCCGTGGCGGCAGCCGCGCGCCGGAAGCTAGGCCTCGCCGGCGAGGGCGCGGCGCGCCTCGTCGACTGCGTCGCGCGCGTGCTGGAGCGCGGACTCGCGCGGGTCGTCGCGCTCGCGGGCGGCGAGGGCGAGCTCGAACGCCTCGAGCGCGCCGGCGTGGTCGCCCGCGTCGAAACGTGACCAGCCGACGTTGTTGTAGAGCGGCCCGAGCCAGTAGCGGACGCCGGGATCGTCCGACGAGCCGGCGATCTCGACCCCGCGAGCCGTCCAGCCCTCGCTGTCGCCGACGATCGCGAGCATGTGCGCCGCGTCGACCGCGAGGACGTCGTCGCCACTCTCCCGCGCCAGCTCGAACGCGCGCCGGAATTCCTCCAGGCCCGCGTCGTCCCGCCCGGAGGACCGCTCGCGCCGCCCGCGCTCGAGGAGGGAACGAGCGGTGACTCCGCCGGCGGCTTCCGCCTCGTCGAGCAGCGCGTCGCACTTCTCGAACTCGTCGCGGAGGCTCTCGACCCGCGCGAGCTGCGTCAGGACTTCCGCGCGCCCGGCGTCGGTCGTCTCCTCCGCGAGCTGCACGAGGAACCGCTCCCGGCTCGCGTCGAGGTCGTCGAAGTCCCAGAGTGGCCGCAGCCTGTCGCCCATCGGCCGCGACCCTAACCGCGAGACGACTCAGCGAGACGGTCTACGACGCAGAAGTCGCGCGAGGTTGATTTCGAAGCCCCACCCGTAGGTCTTCGGAGTGAAGAGACGGGAGTCGGCCGGATTCCACCACCGCGACTTGAGACGAGCGATGGTCGGCCGTCGCCAGTCGTACGGAATGCCCAGGAACTTGCCGGTCTTGCTCATGCCGTCACGGTATGTGAATGCCGGCGTCGTGAACCGCTAGCTCTTCGCGGGATCCGGGCCCTGCATCGCCGAGCCCGGGAGCGGGAACGGGCGCGGGCGCGGCTGGCGCTGACGCTTCGGTTCCGCCTTGGGCTTCGCGTCCGCCTGCGCAGGGGCCTCGTCCGGGAAGACCGACGTCTCGTCCTCGCCGGCGAGCAGCCGCTCGAACTGGTCACGGTCGATCGTCTCGCGCTCGATGAGGATCGCCGAGATCTTGTGGAGGTCGTCCATGTGCTCGCGGAGCACGGCGAGCGCCTGCTCGTGCGACTCCTCGATCACGCGGCGGATCTCGTCGTCGATCTCGCGCGCGATCTCCTCGGAGTAGTCGGCCTCGGCTCCGTAGTCTCGGCCGAGGAACGGCTGGTCGTGGTTGCGGCCGAGGACGCGCGGGCCGAGCTTCTCGCTCATCCCGAAGCGCATGATCATCGACTTGGCCGTCGACGTGACCTTCTCGAGGTCGTTCGCCGCGCCGGTCGTGACCTCGTGGAAGACGATCTCCTCCGCCGCGCGGCCGCCGAGCGTCATCGCCATCTGGTGCATGAGCGCGGAGCGCGTCGTGAGGTAGCGATCCTCGGTCGGCAGCGAGATCGTCAGGCCGAGCGCCTGGCCGCGCGAGACGATCGTGATCTTGTGGACGGGGTCGGTGTGCTCGAGGAAGTGGCCGACGAGCGCATGCCCCATCTCGTGGTACGCCGTGATCTTGCGCTCGTGCTCGGAAAGGAGACGGGCCTTCTTCTCCGGGCCGGCGACGACGCGCATGATCCCCTCCTCCAGCTCTTCCTGCTCGATGATCTTCTTGCCGCGGCGCGCCGCGAGCAGCGCGGCCTCGTTGACGAGGTTCGCGAGGTCGGCGCCGGTGAAGCCGGGCGTGCCCGATGCGAGCGTGTCGAGGTCGATCTCCGGCGCGAGCGGCTTGCCCTTCGTGTGGACCTCGAGGATCTTGCGGCGGCCGATCCGGTCGGGCCGGTCGACGACGATCTGCCGGTCGAAGCGGCCGGGACGCAGCAGCGCCGGGTCGAGGATGTCGGGCCGGTTCGTGGCGGCGATGAGGATGATGTTGTCCTTCATCTCGAAGCCGTCCATCTCGACGAGCAGCTGGTTGAGCGTCTGCTCGCGCTCGTCGTGACCACCGCCGAGGCCGGCGCCGCGATGGCGGCCGACGGCGTCGATCTCGTCCATGAAGACGATGCACGGCGACGCCTGCTTCGCCTGCTCGAACAGGTCGCGCACGCGCGACGCGCCGACGCCGACGAACATCTCGACGAAGTCGGAGCCCGAGATCGAGAAGAACGGAACGCCCGCCTCACCGGCGACCGCGCGCGCGAGCAGCGTCTTGCCGGTGCCGGGAGGCCCGTACAGCAGCACACCCTTGGGGATGCGCGCGCCGAGCGCCTGGAACTTCTTCGGGTTCTCGAGGAACTCCTTGATCTCCTGCAGCTCCTCGACCGCCTCGTCGACGCCGGCGACGTCCTTGAAGCCGATCTTCGGCGAGTCGGGCGTCATCCGCTTCGCGCGCGACTTGCCGAAGCTCATCACCTTCGAGCCGCCGCCCTGCACCTGGTTCATGAGGAAGATCCAGAAGCCGATGAGCAGCACGAACGGCAGGAACGAGACGAGCAGGCTCGCCACCACGAGAAGCCGCCGACTCCGCTCGAGTCGAACTTGATCTTCTCCCGCTGGAGGATGTTCTGGAACTGGGTCGCGGACTCGGCGGTCGGGTAGTTGACCGCGATCGACTTCGTGCCGTAGTCCGCGTCGATCTCCTGCTTCGTCGGCACGAAGTTGACGTTGCTGAGCTGACCCTTCTCTGCGTACTGGATCGCCTGCGAGTAGGTGACCTTCGCGGTCTGCTTCCCGTTGTGGCCGAGCGTGGTGATGGCCAGCCAGACGAGCGCCGCGATGATCACGAGCGGGAAGAGCGCGCTACGGAAGAAGCGGTTCACCGAGGCCTTGAGGGTACCAGCGGCATGCCTCTCTCATGCCGCCGCCCGCTGTCGGCTACACGCCCTCCGGCATGAGCTCGTCGCTCAGAACCGCCACGTACGGCAGATTCCGGTACCGCTCCCCGAAGTCCAAGCCGTAGCCGATCACAAAGCGATTCGGGATCTCGAAGCCCGTGTACCGGACGGGGACGTCGATCTCGCGCCGGTCCGGCTTCGTGAGCAGCGCGCACACCTCGAGGCTCGCCGGATCGCGCGCCTCGAGATTCCGCATCAGATAGGAGAGCGTCAGGCCGGAGTCGATGATGTCCTCGACGACGAGGACGTGGCGCCCTTCGATGTTGATGTCGAGGTCCTTGAGGATCCGCACGACGCCCGAGGAGTCGGTCGACGCGCCGTAGCTCGAGATCGCCATGAAGTCGATCTCGCACGGCGTCGTGATGTGGCGCATGAGGTCGGCGAGGAAGAAGACGGCGCCCTTGAGGACGCCGACAAGCAGGAGGTCGCGGCCCGCGTAGTCGCCGGAGATCTCGGCGCCGAGCTCGGCGATCCGCTTCTGGAGCGGCGCCTTCTCGATCAGGATCTCCCCGACCGCGCGTTCCAGCTCAGTGGCGCTCACAGTGTTGTTTGCTCCTCCGCCGCCGGCCAAGGCGGCGGCTCCGGGTCACGTGCTCCGTCGAGCCTACGCACGTACACCTCCGGGTGCTCGACGATGCCGGGCACCGCGACTACCTCGTCGCCGCGCACGACGAGCGGCCACGCCTCGCGGTCCGAGCGCGGCACCTTGGCGTCGACGAACACGTCCTGGATCTTGCGCGTCCTACCCGCCAACCGGTCGCCGGGCCTCCATCCCCGAACTCTAAGGCCTGGCAGCTCCGAGCGAATCAGCCATTCCCCCCATCGCACCTCACCGGTGAGCTCGACCGGCCCTTGCTCGAGCCAGAGCCGCTCGTGCTCCCGGACGGCCTGGAGCCCGCCGCCGAGCTCGACGCGCTTCGAGCCGACCGGAGCGGCGAGCAGCTCGGCGAGCGCCGGCGAAAGCGTCTCGCGCGCGTCGAGCGCGCGGAGGATGTTCTCGTCGGCGGCCGGATGGAGGCGGCGGAGCAGCGGCAGGATCTCGTCGCGGATCACGCCGCGCTTCGTGGCGGCGTTCGACACGTCCGTGCGGAAGGCGAGACCGTGCGCTGCGGCAGTACGCCTCCGTCTCGTCGCGCCAGACGGGCAGGAGCGGATGGACGACGCCGTCGTCGTTGCAAGGCGCGATGCCGGTCGGCGCGCCACGGGAAACGAGCCGGTAGAGGATCGTCTCCACCTGGTCGGAGGCGGTGTGGCCGGTGGCGCGCAGCCGGTCCCGCGCGACAGAGTAGCGCTGCTCGCGCAGCGCGGCCTCGGAGAGCCCGGCGCCGTCGAGCTCGATCACCTCCGCGCCGAGCTGCTCCGCGCAGAACCGCGCGTCCTCGTCCGACTCCTCGCCGCGCAGCTGGTGGCTCACGTGGACGGCGGAGACGCGTAGCCCAGCTCGCCGAGGACGTGCCAGACACAGGTGGAGTCCGCGCCTCCCGAGACGAGGCACGTCACGTCCCCGCCGGGTGCGATGAGCTCGTGCTCCCGGACGAAGCACTCGACGCGGTCGCGCAGCTCCTCCATGCAGCGATTGTGCCTAGAAGATCAGCGAGCGATACGTCAGTGCGCGGCTCATCCCGATCGAGTCGTAGAGCCGCAGCGCCGGTGTGTTCTCGGGACGGACGAAGAGGCACACGGTCGGCGTCCGCTCGAGGAGGAGCCGGCAGAGGTCGGCGAGCCCGCGCTTGCCGTAGCCGCGCCGGCGCGCCTCGGGATCGACCCAGACCTGCTGCAGCTGCACGGCGCTCGGCGTCCACGCCGACGCCTCCGCCTTGAAGCGGATCACGCCGTCCTCGAGCCAGAGCCACGAGCGCCCCTCCTCAATCTGCTGGCGCGTGCGCCAGCGGAACCCGTCGGAGTCACGGCGGAGGGGATCGATCCCGATCTCCTCGCGATGGGCCGCCGCGCAGGCTGGCAGGAGGACGTCGAGGTCGTGCGCCCGGGCCTCGCGGAGGCCGGTCTCACCCGGCTCCGGCGGATCGCTCAGCGCGTAGACGGGCTGGCCGGGGCGGTCGTCGCGCGGCTTCGGAAGCGCGCCGCGCGCCTCCTCCCACAGATCGCCGACCGCATGCTCCTCGCCGATGAGCATGCGCGCACCGCCGTGCGCAGCGGCCTCGGCGAATGCAGCGCACCCCTGCCCCGACGGGACGATGTTCGCGCCGACGTGGCAGAGCGCGGTCAATCGTCCGTCGTCCTCCGCCAGCGCCGAGAAGCGCCCCAGCCCGCGCCGCGCGACGTCTTCCAGGAAGACGCGCTCGACCGGATCCTCGGCGCAGAAGCGGAGGATCTGCTCGGGCGTCGGCGTGACGGTCGCCCCCATCGCGGGATCATCACACCGATACAGTCGCGGGATGCCAATCCATCTCCGTGCCGAGCCCGGCGACTACGCCGACGCCGTCCTCCTTCCCGGCGACCCGCTGCGCGCGAAGTACATCGCGGACACGTACCTGCAGGACGTGACGCAGGTGAACGGTGAGCGCGGGCTCCTCGGCTTCACCGGCACGTGGGAGGGCAAGTCGGTGTCGGTGCAGGGCACCGGCATGGGATGCCCCGGCGCGACGATCGTCTTCGAGGAGCTGATCCAGCTCGGCTGCAAGCGCCTGATGCGCGTCGGCACGTGCGGCGGCCTCCAGCCGCACCATGCGCTCGGCGACCTCATCGTGGCGCTGACCGCTGTGCCTGCCGACTCGACCGCGATGCATCTCGTCGGCAACGAGCCTCACTGCCCGACGGCGTCCTGGTCGCTCGTCCACTCCGCCGTGCACGCGGCGAAGGAGCTGGGCCAGCCGATGCACGTCGGCCCGATCGTCTCGAGCGACGTCTTCTACAACGGTGACGAGGGGCAGTACGAGCCGCTGGTCGAGCCGCGGCGTCCTCGGGGTCGAGATGGAGGCGGCGGCGCTGTTCACGGTCGCGGCGATCGGCGGGATCGGGAAGGTCGCGGACGTCCAGGCCGGTTGCCTCCTGACCGTCTCGGACATCATCGTCGAGGGCACGTTCACCCGGATCACGGACGACGAGCTGCGCGCGGCGGTCGACCGGATGACGCGCGTCGCACTCGCGACCGTCACCGGCGATTAACGACCATCCCGAAATCCTCTTCCTCGTCAACCCGGCGTCCGGAAACGGGGCGACGGGCAGGCGCTGGCCGGACCTGCGGAGCCGTGCCGCCGAGCTGGGGCTGAGCGGCGACGAAGTGCTCTCCGAGTTCCCCGGCCACCTCGCGGAGGCGGCTCGGGATGCGGGCGACCGGCTCCTCGTCGTGGTAGGCGGCGACGGGACGATGAACGAGGTCGTGAACGGCGCGGCGGGGACGAACGCCGAGGTCGCCGTCCTTCCCAACGGCACCGGCCAGGACTTCGGACGGACGCACGCGATCCCGGCCGGCTTCGACGACGCGGTGCGCGTCGCGCTCGATGGCGACGCGCGGACGATCGACCTCGGCAGGGTTGAACTGCTTGGCGAGCTCGAGAGCTCCACCCGCTTCTTCGCGAATGTCGGCTCGGCGGGGATGAGCGGTGCGGTGGCCCATCGCGCCAACGCGATGTCCAAGCGCCTCGGCGGCAAGGCGACCTTCTTCTACGCGCTGACGCGCGAGTTCCTGGCGTGGCAGAACACCGAGGTGACCGTAAGCCTCGACAGCGGCGCAGAGCGCCGCGGCGCGATGCACGACGTGATCGTCGCGAGCGGACGATGGCACGGCGGCGGGATGAACCTCGCGCCGGAAGCGAGCCAGGACGACGGCCTCTTCGATGTCGTCTTCATCGGCGATGTCAACAAGCTCGACTTCCTCACCACCGCGCCGAGGCTCTACAGCGGTAAGTACCTCTCGCATCCCAAGGTCGACCACGTCCGCAGCGCGAGCGTGACCATCCAGGCCGCAGAGCCCCTCCCCGTGGAGGTGGACGGCGAGCCGATCGGCACGACGCCGGCGCGGTTCGAGGTCGTCCCCGCCGCGCTCCGCGTGCGTGTGCCGCGCGGCTAGCTACGACTTCTTCGTCTTGGCGATCCCCGCGACCTTCTTCTCGAGCGCGCTCAGCCGGCGGTCGAGCGCCTCGTAGCCCTTGGTGCGTCGCTGCAACTCGTCGACGCGGTCGCCGAGTCCCTTGAGCGCCTGGAGGACGCGGTCGGCGCCCGGCGCCTCGGAGAGCTTCTGGATCGCGTCCTCGCTCAGATCGGCCAGCCGTCCTAGCAAGTCCTGTTTGCGCTGTGCCATCGCTTCTCCTCCCAAGCTCTTCGGCCGGACGTCGCCGGCTACGCCGGCGACGTTTCCAGCAGGGGTCACTCGACGATAACGAGATACTGACCGCCGTGGACGGCTTCACCTTCTCGACCGACATCCGCGTGCGCTTCGCCGACACCGACGCGCAGGGGATCGTCCACAACGCGACGTATCTCGTCTGGTACGAGGTCGCGCGCGTCGAGTACCTGCGGACGTACGCCGGCGGCTACCAGGCGCTGCGCGACCACGGCATCGAGGCGCTCGTGCTCGAGTCGTTCTGCCGCTACCGGATCCCGGCCCGGTTCGACGACGAACTCGTCGTCCACTGCCGCTGCGTCGGGCTGCGCGGCGCGCGGTTCCGGTACGAGTACGCAATCACGCGCGGCGAGGAACTGATTGCGGACGGGCACACCGAGCACGCGTGCGTCGACGCCGCGACGATGCGCCCGACCCGGATTCCTGCCTGGCTCACCGAGGCAATCGAAACAGCCGAAGGAGGCTCACGATGACGCTCACCCCGAAGTTCCTCGACCCGGACGACGGCCTCCGCCTGCAGTCCGGCCCCGGCCGGGATCTCGTCTTCAAGGTGACCGGCGAGGACACCGGCGGCGCCTTCGACTACTTCGTCGTCGAGGTGGCGCCGCACGGCGGCCCGCCCCTCCATGTCCACCACGGGCAGGAGGAGTCGCTCCACGTCATCTCCGGCCGCTTCAAGGTGCGCGTCGGCGACGAGGAGCGGACTCTCGAGCGCGGCGGCTTCGCGTTCATGCCGTCCGGCCTGCCGCACGCCTTCCTCAACCTCACCGACGACGACGCCGAGGTGGTCGTCGTCTACACCCCCGGCGGCGGCCACCGCTTCTACGAGGAGCTCGGCCCGCTCACGCGCAACGGCGCTCCCGACCGGGCGGACGTCGCCGCGTGCTTCGAGCGGCACGACATGACCCTGCTCGGGCCGCCCCTCAGCCCTTAGGCATGAAGATCTCGCGCGCGATCACGAGGCGCTGGATCTGGGACGTGCCCTCGTAGATCTGGAACAGCTTCGCGTCGCGCATGAGCTTCTCGACCGGGTACTCCTTGATATAGCCGTAGCCGCCGAAGACCTGGACGGCATCGGTCGCGACCTTCATCGCGGTGTCGGCGGCGAAGCGCTTGGCGAAGGAGGAGTAGAGCGTCGCCTTCCGCCCGTAGCCCTGGTCGAGCATCCACGCCGCCTGCCAGCAGAGGAGGCGCGACGCCTCGATCTCCGTCGCCATGTCGGCGATCATGAAGTTGACGCCCTGGTGCATCGCGATCGGGACGTCGAAGGTGACCCGCTCCTTCGCGTACGCCACGGCGTGCTCGTACGCGGCCTGCGCGACGCCGACGGCGCCGATGGCGGTTCCGGGACGCGTCGCGTCGAGCGTCGCCATCGCGATCTTGAAGCCGTCGCCCTCCTCTCCGATCCGGTTCGCGGCGGGAACACGGACGTCCTGGAGCGCGAACGCGGACGTGTCGGTCGCGCGCTGCCCCATCTTGTCGAGGTGCTTCTCGAGCGTGACGCCGGGCGCGTCCATCGGGACGACGAAGCACGACATGTCCTTCTTGTCCGTCTTCGCGAAGATCGTCGCCCACGCGGCGTACCCCGCGTTCGTGATGAACGTCTTCGAGCCGTTCAGGATGTACTCGTCGCCGTCGCGTACCGCCGTCGTCTTGAGGGCGGCGACGTCCGAGCCGGCGCCGGGTTCCGAGAGCCCGAAGGAACAGAGGATCGGCTCGTCGAGCAGCGGGGTCAGCCACTGGCGCTTCTGCTCGTCCGATCCGAAGCCGATCACGGGGCCGGCGCCGAGGCCGTTCGCGGTGATCGACGTGCCGATCCCGGAGCAGCCCCAGTAGAGCTCCTCGCTCATCAGCATCCCCTCGAACGCCGAGAGGCCAGGCCCGCCGAGCTCCGCGGGCACGTGGAGGTTCATCAACCCGACCTCGTGCGCCTTCGCGATCACCTCGGCCGGGTGGCGCATCTCGACGTCGCACTCCGCCTCGAGCGGCCGGATCTCCTTTTCGGCGAACTCGCGGGCGAGCGCGCGCAGCTCCTTCTGCTCCTCGGTCAGGGCGAAGGAGACGCCTGTCGTCGTACGCTCGTCGATTGCGGCCACGGGAACTCCTCGGGACTTGATTGAACGGTCAGTCAACTTTACCTCCCGACCCCGGAAAGCGCCTGGAGCCGTACAGTTACGCCGTGGCGACGACCTCGAAGAAGACGGAGATCGATCCGCTCGACTTCATCGCGATCGACGCTCTCCTCTCGGACGAGGAGCGCGCGATTCGCGACACCGTGCGCCAGTTCGTCGCGGAGAAAGTGAAGCCCTACGTCGGCGAGTGGTTCGAGAAGGGAGAGCTGCCCCTCGATCTGATCCCGGAGCTCGCGCAACTCGGCCTCTTCGGCATGCATCTCGAGGGCTACGGGCTGCCCGAGGCGAGCTCGGTGATGTACGGGCTCGTCTGCCAGGAGCTCGAGGCGGGCGACGCCGGCATCCGCAGCCTCGTCTCGGTGCAGGGCTCGCTTTCGATGTACGCGATCTGGAAGTGGGGCTCGGAGGAGCAGAAACAGCGCTGGCTCCCTGCGATGCACGCCGGCGAGAAGATCGGCTGCTTCGGCCTGACGGAGCCCGACGCCGGCTCCGATCCCGGCGCGATGCGGACGTCGGCGAAGCGCGACGGCTCCGACTGGATCCTCAACGGCGCGAAGATGTGGATCACGAACGGCTCGATCGCCGACGTCGCGGTCGTCTGGGCGCGCACCGAGGACGGCGAGATCAACGGCTTCCTCGTCGAGAAGGACATGCCCGGCTTCGAGGCGCCGCTCATGCACCACAAGCTCTCGCTGCGCGCATCGGTGACCTCCGAGCTCGTCCTCAAGGACGTGCGCGTGCCGGAGGAGAGCCGCTTCCCCGAGGTCAACTCGCTCCGCGGCCCGCTCTCCTGCCTCAACGAGGCGCGCTTCGGGATCGTGTTCGGCGTCGTCGGCTCGGCGCGGACCTGCCTCGAGACAGCGCTCGACTACGCGAAGGAGCGAATCGTCTTCGGCAAGCCGATCGCCGGCTACCAGCTCACGCAGCAGAAGCTCGCGGAGATGGCGCTCGAGGTGAACCGCGGCGCGCTGCTCGCGCTCCATCTCGGCCGGATGAAGGACGAAGGGACGCTGCGGCCCGAGCACGTCTCGCTGGGGAAGATGGGCAACGTCCGCGGCGCGCTCGAGGTGGCCCGGACGGCGCGCTCGATCCTCGGCGGCAACGGGATCACACTCGAGTATCCGGTCATCCGCCACATGAACAACCTCGAAACCGTCCTCACGTACGAGGGGACGCACGAGGTGCACACGCTCTCGGTCGGCAAAGCCCTGACGGGGGAAAACGCTTTCCGCTGAGAAGGCCGGTACCTGGTACCGGTCGTACCGGTCTAGGCCAGGCCCGGGACGTCACGCGGCGGTAGCGGGCTCTGCGGGAGGCCGTCGCGCGGCTCACCCTCGTTGTACGCCGCCGGCGCGACGTCGTTCGGCCCGTCCGGGTAGAAGACGCCCGCGAGCCGCTGGATCTGCGCCCGGCCCGGCCCGAGCTCGTACTGGCCGCCGCCGTACATCGCGATCCCCCGCTCCTCGCACGCCTCGATCGTGTCGAGCAGTTCGCTGACCTTCCCGAAGCGCGACGGCTTGATGTTCAGCCAGCGCGGCGCGAGCGGCAGCCCGTCCAGGTCGGCGAGCGAGTGGACGGGAGCGTCGAAGCTGAGCCTGTCCTCCGCGCCGGCGAGCGCCTCGCGGCAGCCGTCCTCGAGCCACGCGTCCTCGATCACGACGTCGGGTAGCTCCTCCGCGACCGCGCGATAGAGCTCAGGGTCGGGGACGAGGTCGACGCTCGTGCCGCGGTAATACGCCTTCAGATCGACGACGCGGACCCGGTCGAGCGCGCGGAGCCCCCGGAGCACGTCTCGATCCCAGTCGGTTTCGGCGTCGAGCTTGAACTCGAGCGCCGGCGCGTGCTCGAGCCAGCGCTCGGGCGCCGAGCGCGTCGAGACGACGAAGCGCACCGGCCGCTCCTCCCGGCCCACCGCAGCCCCGAGACCGAGCGCGTTCTGGCGGAGGGCGAGATCCAGCGCGGCACTCTCGAACGCCCAGCGCCGGTAGCCCTCGGCGAGAGCGTCGAACCGGTCGAGAGTGCGGGAGAAGTCGTCGAGCGTCCACGTCCCGGCGAGCATCAGGTCGGCGGGAACGCCGTCGTGGAACGAAGCGTCGTACGTCACGTCCTCCCCCTCGCCGATCGCGCCGGCGCCATCGAGCACGACGGTCGTCGTGACCCGCGTCCAGCCGGACGGTGTCTCCGACTCGCGCCGCTGCAACCTGTAACCGTCGACGCGGAGCTCGAGGCCTGCGACGGAATCCCAGATCGACATACTCCGAGCATATGAGGCGGAGCTTGATCGCGATCGCGGTGGCCGCCTGCACGGTCGCCACACCCGCTGCCGCCGGCCTGCCGCGCGCGGGGACGCTGGACCCGGGCCGCTCGCTCGGCGGCATCCGGGTCGGCGAGTCGCAGCACGCCGTCCGCGCCGCGCTCGGGACGTCCTACGGGAGGTGCACCGACTGTGCGCGCCCTACGTGGTACTTCACCTACGCGCCGTTCGCCAAGCAGGGCCTCGCGGTGGAGTTCACGGGCCGGCGCGTCTCAGCCGTCTACACGCTCTGGCAGCCGCGCGGCTGGCGCGCCTCGAACGGGCTCCGGCTCGGCGCGACGCCGCTACAGGTGCACGAGCGCGCCGGACAGCTGCGGACGGTGAGATGTCGCGGCTACGAGGCGCTCGTCTACGACACGGTGGGAACGCGCACCGCGTACTACCTCTACGCCGGTCGCCTCTGGGGATTCGGGCTCTTCGGCGCGGGGGCGCGGCCGTGCCGGTGATCGAGTTCGCCGACGTCGAGGCGGCCGCCGGACGGCTCGCCGGAGTCGCACACCGCACACCGGTCGCCACCTCGCGAACCCTCGACGAACGCGTCGGCGCGCTCGTCCACATCAAAGCGGAGTGCTTCCAGCGCTGCGGCGCGTTCAAGTTCCGCGGCGCGTACAACAAGATCTCGTCCCTGCCGCCGGACGCGCTCGCACGCGGCGTCGTCGCCTACTCCTCCGGCAACCACGCGCAGGCTGTCGCCCTCGCCGCCCGGCTGCTCGGCTCGCACGCGACGATCGTGATGCCGGAAGACGCGCCCGCAGCGAAGCTCGAGGCGACGCGCGGCTACGGCGCCGAGATCGTCACGTACGACCGCTGGACGGAGAACCGCGAGGAGATCGGCGCCGCCCTGGCCGCCGAGCGCAGGCTCGAGCTCGTGCCGCCATACGACGACCCGCTCGTGATGGCCGGCCAGGGAACGGCGGCGCTCGAGCTGCTGGCGGACGTCCCGGAGCTCGACCTCCTCCTAGTCCCCGTCAGCGGCGGCGGGCTGATCGCCGGCTGCTCGACCGTGGTGAAAGCGCTGCGCCCGGACTGCCGCGTCGTCGGCGTCGAGCCGGCGCCGGGAGACGACACGCGGCAGTCGCTCGCGGCCGGGAAGCGCATCCGCATCGATGTGCCACGCACGATCGCCGACGGGCTGCAGGCGACCGAGCCCGGCGAGCTGACGTTCGCCGTGAACTCGAGCCGCGTGGACGAGATCGTGACGGTGACGGACGAGGAGATCGTCGCGGCGATGGTCTTCCTCTACGACCGGCTGAAGCTTGTCGCCGAGCCGAGCGGAGCCGTCGGCGTCGCCGCGCTCCTCTCCGGCAAGCTCGACGCCGCCGGCCGCACCGTCGGCGTGATCCTCTCCGGCGGGAACGTCGGCGCCGCGCGCTTCGCCGAGCTTGTCAGCTCGGCTGCGTCAGACCGCTGAGGTTGATCTCGAAGAAGGTCTTCTCCGCCGCCGCGACGTCGTCCTCGCCGGCGGGAAGCCGGTCGAGCACCCAGGCGGTGAGCAGCTCGTCGATGCCGCCGTAGACGACCGTGGCCGCAACGCGCGCATCGATGTCTTGCCGGAACTCGCCGCGTGCGATTCCCCGCTCGATCACGCGCTGGATGAGGTCGATCGGCTGCTCGAGCTCACCGATCCGCTCCGCGAGCTCGGGACTGCGACCGAACTCCTGGATGACGACGCGCACGACGTCAGGGAGGTGCAGCCAGGTGCGGAGGATGATCGCGGCGACATGGCGGAGCTGGTCGACGGCCGGCTCGTCGGTCTCCTCGACGCTGCCGATCCGCTCGAGCAGCACGCCCCAGTTCTCCTGGAAGACGGCCTGAAGCACTGCGTCCTTCGAGTCGAAGTAGTGGTAGAGGAGGCCGTGCGCGACGCCGGCTTCCTCCGCGATGTCGCCGACCCGGCTCGCGTGGAATCCCTTGCGCGCGAACACGCGAACGGAGGCGTCCAGAATCTGGCGCCGCTTGTCCTCCGCCGCTGCCGGACGCCCCACCAGGGCGGAGAGGCTACACGGCTCGCCTAGGGGAGTGGCGCGCGGCGTATCCTGCTGGAGAGATGAAGCGGGTCTTCCTGCTCTTCGTCACGCTCGTCGCACTTGTCGCCGTCGGCCACGCCGGCGCGTCGAGCTTGCAGCCGCGGGTACTCGCGATCAGGTTCCAGGGGGATCTCGAGATCAACCCCGTCACGCAGGACTACCTCACGGGCGAGCTCTCCGACGCGGCGAGCGGCGGCTACGACGCTGCGGTGATCCTCCTCGACACGCCCGGCGGCCTCTCGACCTCGATGAAGACGATCTACGAGGCGGAGCTCAGCTCGAAGGTGCCGGTGATCGTCTACGTCTCGCCGGAGGGCGCGCGCGCCGCCTCCGCGGGCGTCTGGGTGTCGCAGGCGGCGGACGTCCTCGCGATGTCGCCCGACTCGAACATCGGCTCGTCGACGCCCATCGACTCGAACGACTCGAATCTCCCCTCCGACCTGCGGCGCAAGGTGATCAACGACTCGGTGGCGTCGCTCACGGCGCTCGCAGAGACTCACCACCGCAACACGCAGTGGCCGGCGAGAGCCGTCCGCGTCGCCTCGAACCTCACCGCGCAGCAGGCGCTGCAGATGCACGTGATCGACTTCATCGCGCCGTCGCTGCCCGCGCTGTTGGACAAGCTCCAGGGCTACAAGACGAAGGACGCGCAGAGACAGTTCACGCTCAACCTCGCGGGCGCGCAGATCGACTACGTCGGCCCAGGCTTCTTCACGCGCTTCCTCAACACGATCATCGACCCGAACCTCATCAGCCTCCTGTTCCTGCTCGGGCTGATCGGGATCTTCTTCGAGATATTCCACCCGGGTGCCGTGCTGCCGGGCGTGGTCGGCGCGGTGAGCATGATCATGGCGCTGTACGGCTTCTCGGTGCTGACGCCGAGCTGGGGAGGGATCGCGCTCATCGTCCTCGGCGTAGCCCTCTTCCTCGTCGACCTCCACGCGCCAACACACGGGGTGTTGACTGTGGCCGGGGTGATTTCGCTCGGCTTCGGCCTGGCGTTGCTCTTCCAAAACGAACCCGCGGGATACGGCGTCAACCGGTGGCTAATCGTCGGGATAGGCAGCGCCCTCGGCCTCTTCTGGGCGTTCGCGCTGAGCAAGGGGATGGCGGCGAGACGTCAGCCGGTGCGGACCGGCATCCAAGGGATGATCGGGAAGCTCGCGGAGGTGCGCGGGCATAACCTCGTCTTCGTCGACGGCGCGCTGTGGAATGCTCACGCCTCCGACGACTCCGCACTCGTCCCCGGCGAGCACGTGGAGGTCGCCGCGGTCAACGGCCTCGTCCTCACGGTGCACCACAAGGAGTAGGATCGAATCGTGTTCGGGTTCGTCCGAGTCCTTCGCGAGTACGAGCGGGCAGTCATGTTCCGCTGGGGCCGCGTCGTCGACCCTCCGCGCGGCCCCGGCCTCGTCTGGAAGATCCCGGTCGTCGACAAGCTCGTGAAGGTCGACCTGCGGACGATCACCCTCAACATCCCGCCGCAGGAAGTCATCACCAAGGACAACGTCCCGGCGCGGGTCAACGCGGTCGCCTACTTCAAGATCGTCGACCCGAGAAGCGCGATCGTCGAGATCGAGAACTTCATGGTCGCGACCTCGCAGATCGCGCAGACGACGCTGCGGTCGGTGCTCGGCCAGCACATGCTCGACGAGCTGCTCTCCGAGCGCGAGAAGATCAACGAGATCTTGCAGGGGATCATCGACCAGGCGACCGGCCCGTGGGGGATCAAGGTCTCGATCGTCGAGGTCAAGGACGTCGAGATCCCGCAGGGCATGCAGCGGGCGATGGCGCGGCAGGCGGAGGCCGAGCGCGAGCGGCGCGCGAAGATCATCAACGCCGAGGGCGAGTTCCAGGCCGCCGAGAAGCTGAAGGACGCGGCCGTCGTGATCGAGGCACATCCGATCGCGCTGCAACTCCGCTATCTGCAGACGTTGCTCGAGATCAGCAGCGGCACGACGTCGACGATCATCTTCCCGGCGCCGATCGACATCATCAAGCCCTTCCTCGACGCCGCCGCCTCAAAGAAGTAGCGCCGGCAGCTCGCGGAGGCTCTCGATCCGAGGCTCGAACTCCGGATGGAGCCCGTCGCGGTCGAGGAGGATCGCGCGCATCCCGACGGCTCTGGCGCCCTCGATGTCGTCCGCGATCATGTCCCCGACCATCGCCGCCTCCGCCGGCTCGACGCCGAGCAGGTCGAGGACGGCGCGGAAGATCGAGGCGTGCGGCTTCGTGCGTCCGTGGTGGAAGGAACTGATCCCCGCGTCGATGTCGAGCTCGTGGTGGCGCGCGAACTCGCGGACGTCGCGGGCGGAGTTGGAGACAAGCCCGATCCGCAGGCCCGCGGCGCGCATCGCGGCGAGCACATCCCGCACGTCGTCGTAGAGCTCGAAGTTCTCGTGCCGCTCCCAGCCGCGCGTGATTTCGACCGCGCAGTCGTACGCGGAGTCGGCCTCGCCGCCCATCCCGCGGACGATCCGCTCGGTGAAGCGGAACCAGATCTCGTCGTCGTGCTCGAGTTCGGGATGGCGATGGAGGTCGGCGAGGGCGGCGTCGCGCGCGGCCTCGTAGCGGGACGAGTCGAGCCGCAGACCATGGCGCTCGCCGGCGCGGACGTATCCGTCCGGCCCGAGCTCCGGCCCGGGCCGCGCGAGCGTGAAGTCCACGTCGAAGAGGACGGCTTTCAGAGGAGCCATTCGACCGTGTCGAGGTGGGATTGCCAGAAGCCCGTGGTCGGCTCCCATGACCAAGCCATCGTCTGGGCGATCGTCCAGCCCCGGGCGCGCTCGCGGTCGAGGCCGAGCTCGGCGCAGAGGCGGTCGAGCCGGTAGAGCGCCTGCCGCTTCGAGTGGCCGAACTCGCGCGAGCGGACGACCGGCGCGAGCGAGAACTCTCGCTCGGCTGCGAGCGGCTTCGGATCGACGACGAGCCAGGGCTCGCGTTGCGCGGCCAGGATGTTCTCGGCGTGCAGATCCTGGTGGGCGAGAACGAGCTCGCCCTGCGTGGGCACGAGCTCGCCGAGGAGGCTCACCGCCGCGTCGCGCAACGGAGTCCGCGGCATCTGCGCGAGATCGCCCTCGTCGAGCCAGTGCTCCGCCTCGGCAGCAAGCGTCCGAAAGCCGGTCGGGGCCTTCCAGAGCCGCGGCAAGAGGCCGGCGACGACGTCGAGCCGAGCCGCTTCGTCCGGGAGCCGCGACAGGAACGTGCCCGGCGCGGCGCGCTCGAGGAGCAGCGCGCCGCGCGCGTCGTCGCGGCGCAGGAGTCGCACCGCGCCGTCGCCGTCCCAGCGCTCGAGGGCGTCCGCCTCCTGTTCGTCCTCGCGGTGGCGGTGCTGGATCTTGAGGACGGCGAGCGTCCCGTCGGGCAGCTCCGCGCGGACGACGTAGCCGGCGGCGCCCGGCGGGTACGGCGCCCCTAGCGTCAGCTCCCAGTCGCGCGCGACGGCGTCGGCAAGCGTCTCCCCCATGGCCGCTACCCTATGGCCGTTCTCGGGGTGTGGCGCAGCCTGGTAGCGCGCTCCGTTCGGGTCGGAGAGGTCCCCAGTTCGAATCTGGGCACCCCGATTTTGATGAGAAAGCAAACGCCTTATCGGCGGGCAGCCGCACTGCTCGCGACGTGCGCCGCCGTCCTCGCCGCCGCCGGCTGCGGCAGCTCGAGTCACCCGCTCTCCGTCGCAGTGCTCACGCTGCGCGCGAACGCGATCTGCGCCAAGCTCGTCACGAAGGAGGTGACGAGTAGTTCCGGGCAGAGCACCGAGGCCGGCGTCAGGGCGAGGCTCGCGGAGGTCGACGCGGCCATCGGCAAGCTGCAGGCGCTCACCCCGCCCGCTTCCGAAGAGACGCTTTATGAGGGCATGATCACGTCCGTAACGCACGGTGACGCGTTCTTCAAGGCGAACCTCCACCGCCTGTTCCAACTGGCGAAGCGCTTCCAAGCGAACCCGAATGACCAGAAGGACAAGAACACGTACAACAAGCTCACTGAGCAGCTGGGGAACCTGCTCAGCCGGGCTGCGAAGGATGCCACGGCCCTTGCCTTGCCCGAATGCGCGACGGGCTTCGGCGCGGGGCCGGGCGGCTCGGCAGGGTAGATCGCTCCTCCGCTTCGGCTAGCCGATGCGGTACGTGCCCGGGAAGCGGTCGGCCAGCAACCGTACGAGCAACGCGACCGGCAAGCCGACGACGTTGAGGTAGTCCCCCTCGATCCGCTCCACGAGCGCGGCGCCCTCGCCCTGGATCGCGTAGCCGCCGGCGCGCCCTTTCCACTCGCCGCGGGCGACGTACTGCGCGATGTCGCGCGGCGTCAGGTCGCGGAAGGTGACGAGGGTCACCTCGCGGTGAACCTCCTCCCACGCCGGCGTGATGAGCGCGAGACCGGAGACGACCTCGTGCGTTCGGCCCGACAGCGACTCGAGCATCTCCTCGGCGGCCCCGGGATCGTCCGGCTTCCCGTAGACGCGGCCGCCGCACACGACTTCGGTGTCGCAGCCGAGCACCGGCCGGCCTGCCGCCTCAGCGAGTACCGAGCGCGCCTTGCCGACGGCGTGCGCGACGGGATCGTCCTCCGTCTCCTCGTACTCGGGCGCGACGACGTCGAACGGGATGCCGAGCTGCTCGAGAATCTCCCGCCGCCGCGGCGACGTCGACGCTAGGAGGAGCGGGACTGCAGGCGCGCTCGCCATATCTCCTCGGCCGGCCACTTCCGCGCCCACTCGGCCGTGACGTAGTCGTAGCGCGGATGCGTCTCGGCGTCGGCCGGCGCCTGGATCTCGATCAGGTCGAGGATCTCGAAGCCGTTGGCGCGCAGCAGCCGGATCCAGTCGCCGTGCGAGAGGTGGTACTCGACGCCGCTGTCCGGCCACTCGAAGCGGAACATCCCGAACTGCGGCCTCTGCAGCGTCTCGGTCGTCGGCAGGTCTTCCTCCGGCGAGCAGAGCATCGCGAGCGTCGAGTTGCGGAGGAAGAAGAGCTCACCGCCGGGCCGCAGGAGCCGCGCGGCCTCGGGAATCCACTTGTACGGATCCGCCCAGATCGACGCGCCGTACTCGGAGAAGACCAGGTCGAAGGACGCGTCGGGAAGCGGCACGTCCTCACCGAACGCCTCGATCAGCTCGAGCCCGAGGCCGAACTTCTCGTTACACCGCCGCGCCGTCTCGAGCTGCGCGGGCGTGGGATCGACGCCGACGACACGCGCCGCGCCAGCCTTCTTCAGCCATGCGCCGAAGTACGCGGTGCCACAACCAAGCTCGACGACGTCCTTCCCGACGACGTCCGGCAGGACCTGCAGATCGGACTCCGGCACCTGCCACACGCCGTAGCCGATCTCGTCGGACGCCCAGGCGTCCTCCGCGCGCGCGTCGGTGTACTCCGCGTTCGCGCGCGTCCACGCCTCGATGTTCGGGTGGGCCATCAGAACCAGAGTGCGATCTCGCGCGCGGCCGACTCGGGCGAGTCGGAGCCGTGCACGAGGTTGTCGGGCATCGAGACGGCGAGATCGCCGCGAATCGTGCCCGGCGCGGCGTTCGCCGGATCCGTCGCGCCGATCGTCGAGCGCATCGTTGCGATCGCGCCTTCGCCCTCGACGACGAGCGCCCACGTCGGCCCGGAGGTGATGAAGTCGACGAGGTCGCCGAAGAACGGCTTCTCGCGGTGCTCGGCGTAGTGCTCCTCCCCAAGCTCGCGGCTGACCGTGAGGAGCTTCCCCTCGCGGATCTCGAAGCCGCGCGCCTCGATCCGCCGGAGGATCTCGGCGGCGAGCCGCCGCCGCACGGCGTCCGGCTTGATCAGGATGAGGGTCCGCTCGACGGCCATCGGTCGCCCACTATAGAGAGACGCCCTAGCGGGCTCGGCGGCGAGTCTGCGCGCCGCGCCGTGTGCCGAGCGCCGGCGGCGCGCCGGCCTCGGGCTGCACGATCGCCGTCTCGCAGTACGGGCAGACCTGCCAGATCGGCTCGAGCGGCGCGCTGCACGTCGTGCAGGCCTGCTTCAGCTTCGTCGTGCAGACGGGACAGACGAGGTAGTCCGCCTCGACCTCCGCATGGCAGACCGGGCAGCGGACGTCCAACGCCCCCAGCCTGTCCTCGATCGCGCGCGCCTCGAGCTCGCGCTCCCGCTTCTCGTCGAGGAACTCGGGCGGCCGGAAGAGCATGTAGATGAGCGGCCCGATGTACGGCGGGATCAGACCGACCGCCGTCGAGAGCCAGATGAGGAGCGGATCCTCGAGCCGCCGCTTCGCATCCCGGTATGTCCAGTAGCCAAGGGCGAGCCAGAACACGATGAAGAACAGGAGGAACACGTCCTTGAGCAGGCCGGCCGAGCCCGAGCTGATGAAGCTCGCAAGAACGTTCACGCGCGCATCCTAAGGGTCGCCGGGCCTGCCGTAGAGATCGGCGAGGAGGTAGAGCGAGCCGGTGACGAGCACGGCTCCCGCAGGACCGGCGAGTTCGAGTGCTCGGGCGCGGGCGGCAGCCGGATCGGGGACGGCTTCGACCCTTTGGAAGTGCGCCGCGGCCTGCTGAGCGAGGTCGGCGGCGGGGAGCGCGCGGTCGTTCGAGCTCCCGGTCGCGACAAGCGTCCGCCCGGCGCGCGCGAGCCGCTCGAGGATCCCGGCAGCGTCCTTGTCGCGCAGGATCGAGGCGACGACCACGTAGTCGGCGGAAGGAAGACGCGCGAGCAGCCACTCCGCCGCCTCCGGCGTATGCGCGCCGTCCCAGACTTCCCGGCCGCGCAGCTCGAACCGTCCGGGAAGGGAAGCATCCGCGAGCTCGACGTCTCGGCCGAGAAACGCCGCGGCGGCCTCGCGCGCGCCGCCGATCCGCACCTCGGTGCCGGACGCGAGCTGCGCGAACTCCTCGTCGGGCAGGACGACGATCGTGCCCGGTGCCGCGACGGCGAGCTTCTCCCGCGCGATCTCCTCGCGGGTTTCGCCGAGCACGTCCGTGTGCTCGAGCCCGACGTTCGTGAGCAGGACGACGCGGGCGTCGATGACGTTCGTCGCGTCGAGGCGCCCGCCGAGCCCGGCCTCGATCGCGGCCGCCTCCACGCCCGCAGCCGCGAAGTCGGCGAACGCGGCGGCCGTGAGGATCTCGAACTGCGTCGCCCCGAGCTCCTCCGCCGCCGGCCGCACGCGCGCGATCGCGCGCTCGAAGCCGTCGGATGTCGGTCTGCAGCCGCTCGTGCCACCCGGACACGTGCGGCGAGGTGTACGCCCGGCCGCCGATCGTCGCGGCGAGCCGGCGCGCCGCGGTCGACTTCCCCTTCGTCCCGACGACGTGGATCGAGGCGAAGGCGCGCTGTGGGTTGCCGAGCCGCTCGAGGAGCTCGCGCATCCGCTCGGTCCCGAAGCCGTCGGTCGGCCAGGGGCTGAGCGACTCAAGCCAGCGCGTCGCGCTCTGCAACGTATTGCGCGAGCTTCTCGCGCTCGGCCTCGACGGCTGCGGGATCGGCGTTGGCGACGAACTTCTCGTTCGCGAGCATCCGCTCGGCGCGCTCGATCTCCTTCTGGAGGCGCGACCGCTCGGCGTCGATGTCCCCTTGCGCGCCGTCGGAGGATGGCCGGACGACCGCCTCGAAGATCCGCAGCGCATCGCCGTCCAGCGCGATCCGCACCTGGCTGCGCCGGTAGATCCGGGCCGCCGTCTGGGCGGCGTCGAGCGCTACGAAGTCACCTTCACCCGGCGCCGGCTCCGGCCACGGCGCGACGATCAGCCGGCTCTGGCGCCCCGGCAGCTGCGTCCAGATCTCCTCGGTGACGTGCGGCATGACGGGATGGAGGAGCTTCAGCAGCCGCTCGAGCGCCGCGAGCGCCGTCGCGCGGACGTCCTCCTCGCCCAGGCGCGGCTTGATCGACTCGAGGTACCAGTCGCAGAAGTCGTCGAACGTCAGGTGGTAGAGGCGCTCGACGCCGTGCGCGAAGTCGAAGCGCGCGAAGTCGTCCTCGAGCTCCGCCCGCGTCGCGTCGATGCGCGCGAGGATCCAGCTCTCTTCGACCGACGACGGACGCGCGTCGGGTTCCTCGACGCCGGCCAACAGCAGGAGCCGGCTCGCGTTCCAGAGCTTGTTCGCGAGCTTCCGGCCCTCCTCGATCGAGCCGTAGGAGAAGCGCGGATCCTGGCTCGACGTCACCTTGAGCAGCCCGTAGCGCGTCGCGTCGGCGCCGTATGGCTCGAGCACGTCCTCGGGGTCGACAGCCGTGCCGTGGGTGCGGCCCATCTTGCTGCCGTCGGGATTGAGGAGATACGAGTGGATGACAGCGTCCGCGAACGGCTCCTCTCCGACGAGCTCGACATCCGGAGAAGATCATCCGCGCGATCCAGAGGAAGATGATGTCGCGCGCGGTCGTGAGCGACGTGGCCGGGGTAGTACCGCGCCAGCTCCGGAGTCTGCTCCGGCCAGCCGAGCGTCGCGAACGGGTAGAGCGCCGACGAGAACCACGTGTCGAGGACGTCCTCGTCCTGGCGCAGTTCCGTCGAGGCGCACTCCGCGCACGCGGCGGGAGCGGACACGGCGACCGTGATGTGGCCGTCGGGGCAGTACCAGACGGGGATGCGGTGGCCCCACCAGATCTGGCGGGAGATGCACCAGTCGCGGACGTTCTCCATCCAGTCGAGGTAGACACGCGCGAAGCGCTCGGGCGTGAAACGGACGCGGCCTTCCTTCACGGCGGCGACCGCGGGGCGCGCGAGCTCCTCCATCGCGAGCCACCACTGCGGGACGACGAGCGGCTCGACGCGGCTGTGGCAGCGCGCGCAGTGGCCGACGGAGTGGCGGTAGCTCTCCCGCTTCTCGAGCTGGCCGCGCTCGGCCGCCCAGTCGAGCACACGGCGGCCCGCCTCCTCCTGCGTCAGGCCCGCGAGCTCGCCTGCCGCATCGCTCATCAGGCCATCCGGCCCGATCACGGTCAGCTCGGGTAGGTCGTGGGCGCGGCCGATCTCGAAGTCGGTGGGGTCGTGGCCTGGCGTGATCTTGAGCGCGCCCGTCCCGAACTCCCGCTCGACGCGCTCGTCGGCGATCACCGGCACGCGCCGCTCGACGAACGGAACGACGACGTCCTGGCCGACGAGGTCGCGGTAGCGCTCGTCCTCGGGATGAACGGCGACGGCGACGTCGGCGAGGATCGTCGCCGGGCGCACCGTCGCGATGGTCACGTGGCCGGAGCCGTCGGCGAGCGGATAACGGATGTACGAGAGCGCGTCGTCGGAGTCCTCGTGCTCGACCTCGAGGTCCGAGAGCGCGGTCTGGTCGTTCGGGCACCAGTTGACGATGCGGTTGGCGCGGTAGATGAAGCCGCGCTCGTAAAGGTGGACGAACCAGCGGATGACGGCGCGTAGTAGTCCGCGATCCATCGTGAAGCGCGTGCGCCGGTAGTCGAGGGAGGCGCCGAGGAGCCGGAACTGGCTCATGATCGTGCCGCCGTAGCGCTCGAGCCACTCCTGCGACGTACGCGTCGAAGCCGTCCCGGCCGAGATCGCGCTGGGTCTTGCCGTCCTTCGCCAGCTGCCGGCCGATCGCCGCCCAGGTCGAGAGACCGCCGTGGTCGTAGCCGGGCTGGAAGAGCGTGTTGCGGCCGCGCATCCGGTGGTAGCGGACGAGCGCGTCCTCGAGGGAGAGCTGCAGGCAGTGGCCGATCGTCAGCGAGCCGGAGATGTTCGGCGGCGGATGCATGACGACGAACGGCTCGCCGGGCGCGTCGGGGTCCGCCGCGTAGAGACCTTCCTCTTCCCAGGTCTGCTGCCAGCGGTGTTCGACGCCCTGCGGCTTGTAAAGCGTGTCCATCGGGCGGATGTCGTCAGGCAGCGACTATGAGGAGACTTTAGCGGGCGCCCGCTTCGCCTGCGGCCAGGAGCCGCCGACCTGCTCGAGGATCGCCTCCAGCAGATGGAACGAGGAGAGGACGTGATCGCGCGCGAGCGCCCGGGCGCCCTCGGGACTTCCGGCGGCGAGCGCCTGGCGGATCGCGCGGTGCTGCTCGGCGTTCTTCACGTAGAGACCGTCGATCGAGTGGTCGCCCGGGGCCCAGACGGCCGGCCCGGAAAAGGAGCGGCGCGCGCTCTTCGCGAGCTGCTCGACGAGCGGCAGGTCGGCGACGCGGTAGATGACGTCGTGGAACGCGTGGTTGGCCCGCACCCACTCGCCCATGATCGAGCGGCGCGCCTCGCCCGGCTCGCGGGCGCGCAGGTCCTTGGAGATCTGCGCGAACCGCTGCTCGACCGCCTCGAGCTCGGCGAGATCCTCCGGCGTGATCTTCGTCGCCGCGACCTCGGTGGCGAGCGCCTCGAGCTCGGCGCGCACCATGAACGCCTCGTGCAGCTCTTCCCGCGAGATCGTTCGGACGCGGACGCCCCGGTTCGGGACGAAGGAGACGAGCCCGAGCGCGGCGAGCCGGCGGAGCGCCTCGCGGATCGGCGTGCGCGAGACGTTGAACTGCTCGGAGAGCTGCTCCTGGCGCAGGACGGTTCCCGGCTCCAGCTCGCCGGCGACGATCGCCTCTTCGATCACGAGGGCGATGTCGTCGGCCTTGGTGCTGTCGAGGCTCGCGGTCACGCGGCGAGTGTACGGCGCCTTGCGCGACCTACTCGTTGTCGTGATCGCGCTCGCAGAACTCCGGGCACGTGCAATCGGCGAGCTCGGCGATCGGAGGATCCTCCGGATCGAGCCGCTTCCGCTCGGCGTGCTTCTCCTTCGCCTGCATGATGGTCTCGCTCATCTGACTCCTCCTCAGTCGAGTCGTTCGTAGGCGGGCAGGGTCAGGAAGTCCTCGAGCTGGTCGGCAAGCGCGAGCGACGCGAACAGCTCCTTCGCCTCGTCGCCCGCCTCTACCGCAGCGATCTCGTCGCGCACCTGGCGCTCCGAGACACGGCCGTGGCGCACCCACTGCCAGATCTGGGAGCGGGAGATCTCGGCGGTCGCTGCGTCCTCCATCAAATTGTCGATCGCGGCCGCGCCGACTCCGTGCAGCCAGGAGTCGAGGTAGCGGACGCCGACCGAGACGTTCGTGTGCACGCCCGCGCCGGTGATCTCGCCAGGCGTGTCGGGAATGGACAGGAGGGCGGCCGCGTCGGGCACGACGTCCTCGCGCAGCCGCTCGAGCTGGTTCGGCCGCTCGCCGAGCTCGGCGTCGAAGACCTCGGTGCAGACCGGAACGAGATCGGGGTGCGCGACCCAGGAGCCGTCGAAGCCGTCGCGCGACTCGCGCTCCTTGTCCTCCCGCACCTTCGCGAGCGCGATCCCGTTCACCTCGGCGTCCTTACGGGACGGAATGAACGCAGCCATGCCGCCGATCGCGTGCGCGCCGCGCCGGTGGCAGGAGCGGACGAGCAGCTCCGTGTACGCGCGCATGAACGGCACGGTCATCGTCACCTGCACGCGGTCGGGCAGCACCCAGTCGCGCGCGCGGAACTTCTTGATCGCGCTGAACATGTAGTCCCAGCGGCCGGCGTTGAGCGCACAGCCCCAGTCGCGGAGCTCGTAGAGGATCTCCTCCATCTCGAACGCCGCAAGGATCGTCTCGATCAGGACGGTGCAGCGGAGCGAGTCGTCGTCCGCCAGCCGGAACGCATCGGCCCACAGGCGCGCCTCGAGATGCGACTCGAGCTTCGGGCAGGTAGAAGTACCGCGCGCCGTTCGCGTACGCCAGGCCGAAGTCGAAGAGCGATGCGGAGACGGGTTCGCCGTCGACTTCGTAGTGCCGCTCGGCGAGGTGCCAGCCGCGCGGGCGGATCATCAGCGTCGCGACCTCGTCGTTCAGCCGGTAGGTCTTGTCCGGGGTCTCGAGCTCGAGCTTGCGGGTGATCGCGTCGCGGACGTTCGCATGACCTTGGACGACGTTCTCCCAGGTCGGCGAGCACGCGTCCTCGAAGTCGGCCATGAAGACGCGCGCGCCCGAGTTGAGAGCGTTGATCATCATCTTCCGGTCGACCGGACCGGTGATCTCGCAACGCCGGTCGGTGAGGTCGGGTGGCGCTTCGGCAACACGCCACTCCGCCTCGCGAACTTCCCTCGTCTCCGGGAGGAACCGGGGATTCTGGCCCGCGTCCAAGCGGAGCTGACGCTCCTGGCGCGCCGCGAGCAGCTCGAGCCGCCGCGGGTTGAGCTCGCGGTGGAGCTGCTCGACGAACGCGAGGCCCTCGCGCGAGAGAACGTCCTCGGCGACGCTGCTCACGCGAACTGCGCCTCCTCCGTCGAGCCTTTGAGCGCGAGCGTCTCGCTGTCGGGCGAGACCGCCTGCGTGACGAGGTCGAAGTAGCCGGCGCCGACCTCGTGCTGGTGGCGCGTCGCCGTGTAGCCGACCTCCTCGAGCTCGAACTCCCGCTCTTGCAGTCGCACGTACGCGGGCATCTGCTCCTCCGCGTAGCCGCGCGCGAGCTCGAACATGGAGGCGTTGAGCGAGTGGAAGCCGGCGAGCGTGATGAAGAGGAAGCGGTATCCCCACTCGCCGAGCGTGTCCTGGAACGACGCGATCTGGTCGTCGTCGAGGTGCTTCCGCCAGTTGAACGACGGCGAGCAGTTGTACGCGAGCGGCTTGCCCGGGAAGCGCTCGTGCATCGCCTCCGCGAACTCGCGCGCCTCGCCGAGGTCCGGCGTCGCCGTCTCGAACCAGACGAGGTCGGCGTACGGCGCGTACGCGAGACCGCGGGAGATCGCCGCGTCGATCCCGTCGCGGACGCGGTAGAAGCCCTCCGCCGTCCGCTCGCCCGTCACGAAGTCGTGGTCGTACTCGTCGATGTCGGTCGTGAGGAGAGCCGCCGAGAGCGCGTCCGTCCGCGCGACGAGCACGGTCGGGACGCCGCAGACGTCGGCGGCGAGCCGGGCGGCGTTGAGCGTCCGGACGAACTGCTGTGTCGGCACGAGCACCTTGCCGCCGAGGTGGCCGCACTTCTTCTCCGAGGAGAGCTGGTCCTCGTAGTGGACGCCTGCGGCGCCCGCCTCGATCATCGCGCGCATCAGCTCGAAGGCGTTGAGCGGGCCGCCGAAGCCCGCCTCGGCGTCGGCGAGGATCGGCGCGAGCCAGTGCGTCCCGTTCCTGTCTTCCGCCCAGTCGATCTGATCGGCGCGGAGGAGGGCGTTGTTGAAGCGGCGGACGAGAGTCGGGACGCTGTTGACGGGATAGAGGCTCTGGTCGGGATACGTCGCGCCGGCGATGTTCGCGTCGGCGGCGACCTGCCAGCCGGAGAGGTAGATCGCGTCGAGGCCGGCCCGCACCATCTGGACGGCCTGGCCGCCGGTCAGCGCGCCGAGCGCGCGGACGGGCTCGTCACGCCCCAGCAGCTCCCACAGCCGTTCGGCGCCGAGTTTCGCGAGCGTGTGCTCGGGCACGACCGAGCCGCGCAGACGGACGACCTGCTCGGCCGTGTACGTCCGCTCGATGCCGCGCCAACGCTCTTCCGTGCTCCACTGCGCCTCGAGTTGCCCGGCCGCCTGGTTCATCTCGCCTCCTCCGCTCGGTCGATTTCGGATCCCAAACGTACCATGCGCAGCGGACATTCCCGCCACCAAGCGGAGAAAACCGCTATTTAGGATCCCGGACGAGGGCTAGAGCTTGTAGTAGCGGTAGACGACCTCCGCAACACAGACGGGCTTCGTCTCCGCCCTCGCACTCGATCGTCGCCGTCATCGTCGTCTCGCGGCCCCAGTCCTCCTCCTTCACCGCTTCGACGCGGAACGTGCCGCGCACGCGCGAGCCGGAGGGAACGGGAGCCGGGAAGCGCACCTTGTTGAGCCCGTAGTTGACCGCCATCCCCGCGCCGGGGTCGTCGTGCGGCAGGACCTCGTACGACATGGCCGGCAGCAGCGAGAGCGTGAAGTAGCCGTGCGCGACGGTACCGCCGAACGGCGTCTGCGCCGCCATCTCGGGATCGACGTGGATGAAGTTGTGGTCGCCGGTCGTGTCCGCGAACGCCTGGATCTTCTCCTGCGGCACCTCGATCCAGGACGACGGGCCGAACTCGGCACCGACTTCGATGCTCGTCATGGAGGAGAGACTACGCGGTCTTCTCGACGGGCTCTTCGGGCTCGTCGCCTTCGGCGGCGCTCGTGACGAGCGTCGGGCGGATGCCCTGCGCGATGCACTCCTTCGTGATCACGCACTTCGTCACGTCGCGGCGGGAAGGCAACTCGAACATCACGTCGAGCAGCGCGCCTTCGATGATCGACCGCAACCCGCGGGCGCCGGTCTCGCGCTCGAGCGCGCGGTCGGCGATCTCCCACATCGCGTCCTCGGTGAAGACGAGCTCGATGTTGTCGTAGCCGAAGAAGCGCTGGTACTGCTTGATGAGGGCGTTCTTCGGCTCGTCGAGGATCTGGACGAGATCCTCGCGCCGCAGCTGGTGCACGGCGGAGACGACCGGCAGGCGGCCGATGAACTCGGGGATCAGCCCGAAGTTGAGGAGGTCCTCCGGCATCACCTGCGCGAGCAGCTCCGGCGCCTCGATGTCGTGCTTCGAGCGGATGTCCGCGCCGAAGCCGAGGGCGTTCTTGCCGATCCGCCGCGCGATGATCTTGTCGAGGCCGGCGAACGCGCCGCCGCAGATGAAGAGGATGTTCGTCGTGTCGATCGAGAGGAACTCCTGGTGCGGGTGCTTGCGCCCGCCCTGCGGCGGCACCGACGCGACCGTCCCCTCGAGGATCTTCAGGAGCGCCTGCTGCACGCCCTCGCCCGACACGTCGCGCGTGATCGACGGGTTGTCCGCCTTCCGCGCGACCTTGTCGACCTCGTCGATGTAGATGATCCCCGTCTCCGCCTTCTTGATGTCGAAGTCGGCGGCCTGGATGAGCTTGAGGAGGATGTTCTCGACGTCCTCGCCGACGTAGCCGGCCTCGGTCAGCGCCGTCGCGTCGGCGATCGCGAACGGGACGTTGAGGATCCGCGCGAGCGTCTGCGCGAGCAGCGTCTTGCCGCAACCGGTCGGGCCGAGCAGGAGGATGTTCGACTTCTGGAGCTCGACGTCGTCCTCTTCCTGCCCCATCTGGACGCGCTTGTAGTGGTT
The DNA here is from genome assembly GCA_963737515.1 of uncultured Actinomycetes bacterium. Classification (GTDB taxonomy): domain Bacteria; phylum Actinomycetota; class Thermoleophilia; order Gaiellales; family Gaiellaceae; genus Palsa-739. The sequence continues at coordinate 165,194 of CAVTSV010000003.1, forward strand.
GTAGACGGCGACGGAGAGCGTCCGCTTCGCCTCTTCCTGCGAGACGACGTAGTCGTTGAGGACGGAGTAGATGTCCTTCGGCCGCGGCAGGTTGTCGAGGTCGAGCGTGGTCGGAGTCGTGAGCTCCTCGTCGATGATCTCGTTGCAGAGATCGATGCACTCGTCGCAGATGTAGACGCCGGGACCGGCGATGAGCTTCTTCACCTGGCGTTGGCTCTTGCCGCAGAAGCTGCAGAGGAGCTGCTCGTTTCCGTCGGTTGCGCGTGCCATTTGGTGTCCTTGTACCTCGGTCGGCGGGTTTCGTCTAGGTCAATGGTGCGCGATTACCTGGTCGACGATTCCGTACGCGCGGGCCTCGTCGGCCGTCATGTAGAAGTCGCGTTCCATGATCTTTGGAGATCGTGTCGACCGGCTGTTTCGTGTGGTGGGCATAGATCTCCTCCAAGCGCCGCTTGAGATTGATCGTCTCGCGCGCCTGGATCTCGATGTCCGTGCCCTGGCCTTGGAAGCCGCCGGAGACCTGGTGGATCAGGATCTTGGAGTTCGGCAGCGCGGTGCGTTTTCCCTCCGCGCCGGCCGAAAGAAGCAGGGCGCCCATCGACATCGCGATCCCGACGCAGGTCGTCGCGACGTCCGGCTTGATGTACTGCATCGTGTCGTAGATGGCGAGCCCCGAGTAGACGGAGCCGCCCGGCGAGTTAATGTAGATGTTGATGTCCTTGTCCGGATCCTCGGACTCGAGGTGGATCATCTGGGCGACGACGAGGTTCGCGACCTGGTCGTCGATCGGGGTGCCGAGGAAGATGATCCGCTCGTTGAGCAGCCGCGAGTAGATGTCGAAGAAGCGCTCGCCGCGGGAGGTCTGCTCGATGACACTGGGGATGACGAGATTCGACGGATGGTTCATTTCGTGGTCGCTCCTTCACTGTCCCTTTGAGTGGGGGTCCAGAGTTTCGTCTCGGTCGGGGGTTTCTCCTTGTCGGGAGTCCAGATTGCCTCGCGCGCGTCGGCCTGCGCCTTCGGAATCGGCTTGACCTCGGCCGCGACGCGGTCGAGTGCCTGGCGCAACCGCAGGTCGTCGCGGAGCGTCTCGAAGCGGCCGCTCTCGCGCAGCGCGAGCAGCGACTCCTCGGCGTCCTCGTCCCCGATCATCTCAGCCTGCTCGCGGACGACCGACTCGACCTCCGCGTCGGGGACGTCGAGGCCGAGCTTGTCCGCGACAGCCTCGAGGACGAGCTCGCGGGCGACCGAGCGCTGCGCCTCCTCCTCGAGCCGGGCGACGAGCTCTTCGGGCTGTTGCCCGGTCATCGCGAGGAAGGTGTCGAGCGGCATTCCGCGCGCCTCGACCTGCCGCGCGACGCCGCGCAGCAGCTCGCGCGTGCGCGCTTCGACGAGCGGGCCGGCCGCGTCCACCTTCGAGGCGGCGACGAGCGCGTCGGCGGCGTCGGCCCGGAAGCGGGACTCGATCTCGCTGTCGATCTGTTCCTGCAGCCGGGCCGCGATGTCGTCCCGCAGCTCGGTGAGCGTCTCGAATTCGCTCGCGGCGCGGGCCAAGTCGTCGTCGACCGGCGGGAGGATCTTCTCCTTGATCTCCTTCACCGTCGCGGTGACGGTCTGATTCGAATCGTCGGCGAGCTCGAAGGTCAGCTCCTTCGTCTCGCCGGCGTCCATCCCGACGATGCCGTGCTCGATCTCCTCGACGACCGCGCCGCGGCCGAGCTCGATCACGTAGTCCTTGCGGGAGTCGCCGTCGGAACCGATCAGGTCGACGACGACCGTGTCGTCTGGCTGCGACCGGACGGCCCTCCACCGGCGCGAGCTGGGCAACCGTCGCGCGCAGGGCGTCGAGCTCCGCCTGGACGAGCTCCTCGGGGACGTCCATCTCCTCGCGGCCGACCTCGAGCTTCGTCCAGTCGGCCAGCTCGGGCTTCGCTTGCACGGCGAACGTGGCGGTGAACTTCCAGTCCTCGTCACCCGACGCGGGAAGCTCGAAGTCGTACTGCGGCTGCTCGACGGGACGGAGCCGCGTGCGTGCCGCCGCGTTCCAGAACCAGCCGCCGATGTGGGTCTCGACGGCCTCCGTCATCAACCGCTCCTGGCCGACGCGCTGGAGCAGCACCTCGCGCGGCACCTTCCCCTTGCGGAAGCCCGGGATCTTGACGCTCGTGGCGAGGTCGTCGGCGGCGTGCTCGACGGCGTGATGAACGTCGTGGGACGGCACTTGGACCGTCAGGCGAACGCGGTTCTCCGAGAGCTCTTCGATGGTGGCGTCCACATGGTCATTCAAGCAGGGAACCTCTGGCCCAGGTCGAACGTTCCAGTCCCGTGGACGCGTGGACGATCCTCCTGCTGAGCGGTGGCGGCGCCATCTGGACGGCGATGCTGTCGGCGGTCGCCTACGCGGCGCATCACCTCCACGGCTGACGCTCTGCGGCCGATGCGGGCGAGAGGACTCGAACCTCCAAGGACCTTCCGGCCCAGCGGGACCTAAACCCGCCGCGTCTACCAATTCCGCCACACCCGCGCGGTCAAAGCGTACTTCTGTCTAGCATCGTCGTTCGTGGCGGGGATGCGACCCGAAGACGTCTATGCGCTGACGAGCGTCGGCGACCCACGGCTGTCCCCGGACGGCCGCCTCGTCGCGTACATCGTCTCGCGGATCAATCGCGAGGAGAGCGCCTACCGCAGCGCGATCTGGGTCGCGCCCGTCGACGGCTCGGCCGAGCCGCGGCAGTTCACGGCGGGCGAGCGCCGGGACGGGTCGCCGCGCTGGTCTCCCGACGGCCGCTGGCTCGCGTTCGTCTCCAACCGCGACGGCGAGGAGGAGCAGAAGGCGAAGGCGCAGCTCTACGTGATGCCGGCGAACGGCGGGGAGGCGCGCAAGCTCACCGACGGCAAGGAGTCGGTGGAGTCTCTCGTCTGGTCTCCGGATTCGAGCCGCATCGCCTTCGCGCGCCGCGTGCGCGACGAGGCGTACGACGAGGAGGACGACCGCAAGCGGGCGCCGCGGCGGTTCACGCGCGTCTTCTACAAGCTCGACAGCGTCGGCTGGGTCGGCGACCGGCGGAAGCACCTGTTCGTCGTCGGCGTCGGCGGCGGGGACGAGCGCCAGCTCACAGACGGAGATTGCGAGAACGAAGCGCCTGCGTGGTCGCCCGACGGCAAACGGATCGCGTTCAGCTCGTTGCGCGGCGATCGCTGGGATGTCGAGCTCGTCGGCCGGATCTACGAGCTCGAGGTGGACGGGAAGGGCGGCGGCGAGCCCCGGCAGCTGACGGTGGACGGTGAAGAAGCGTTCCGGCCGTCGTACTCGCCTGACGGCTCGGTCATCGCCTACTACCGCACGCCGGAGGACGGCACCCATCCGTACCACGGGCAGCTCGCCGTCATGCCGGCGGACGGCGGTCCGGGCCGCATCCTCACGGCGTCGCTCGACCGGAACTGCGAGCCGTATCCGACCGTCCGCGAACCGGTCTGGGACGGCGACCGGCTGGTTTTCGGCGTCGAAGACGGCGGTAACGTCCACCTCTACGCGGTCGCGCCCGACGGATCCTCCGAGCCCGAGCTTCTCGCCGGCGGCGAGCGCTCGATCGGTCTCTTCGACGTCATCGACGGTGTCCTCGTCTTCACCGCCAGCGTCTACACGCGCCCGCACGAGCTCTTCGCGGGCAACGACAAGCAGCTGACGCACGTGACCGACGACTTCACCGCCGGCTGCAAGCTCGTGGAGGCGGAGCGCTTCACCGCGACGTCCGCCGACGGCTCGGAAGTCGACGCCTGGCTCGTCCGCCCCGCGGGCTTCAAGGAGGGCGGCAAGTACCCGACTCTCCTCACGATCCACGGCGGCCCGTTCTCCCAGTACGGCACCGGCTTCTTCGACGAGGTGCAGGTCTACTCCGGCGGCGGCTACGCGGTGCTCTTCTCCAACCCGCGCGGCGGCTCGGGCTACTCGGAGGCGTGGGGGCGCGCGATCCGCGGCCCGATCGACGGCACCGGCAAGGGCTGGGGCTCGGTCGACTACGAGGATCTGATGGGCGTGGTCGACACCGCACTCGAGAAGTTCCCGTTCCTCGATCCCGAACGCCTCGGCGTGCTCGGCGGCTCGTACGGCGGCTACATGACGTCGTGGATCGTCGGGCACACGAAGCGCTTCAAGGCGGCGCTGTCGGAGCGGGCCGTCAACAGCCTCACGAGCATGTTCGGGTCGAGCGACGTGGGCTGGATCTTCTCCGACCAGTTCGGCGGCCAGATGTGGGACGACATGGAGACGTACCTCGCCATGTCGCCCGCGACGTACGCCCGCGAGATCGAGACACCGGTGCTCGTCCTCCACTCCGAGAACGACCTCCGCTGCAACATCGAGCAGGGAGAGCTGCTCTTCAACCTCCTGCGCGTGATGGGCAAGGAGGCCGAGATGCTCCGCTTCCCCGCCGAGAGCCACGAGCTCTCGCGCGCGGGCTCGCCCGTACACCGCGTCATGCGGTTCGAGGCGATCCTCGAGTGGTTCGGCCGCTACCTCTCGCCGTAGAAGCTCTGACAGGTGGCCCCGGGAGGAGTTGAACCTCCGCACGCAGCTTCGAAGGCTGCCGCTCTGTCCGCTGAGCTACGGGGCCGAGCCCGCAAAGGGTATCCCGCTACTCTGTCGGGGCTCGGTGGCGGTAGCTCAGTTGGTAGAGCTCCGGGTTGTGGTCCCGGTGGTCGCGGGTTCGAGTCCCGTCCGCCACCCTCGCGCGCACGAGGGCTACGCGTACTTCGAGCGCAGGTAGTCGAGATACGGCTGTGCCTGAAGCGTCGAGCCGGTCGCGCGCCGCAGCACCTCCTGTGAGGAGAACTTCCGCCCGAGCATGTGGATGTGCGACCCGAGCCAGTCGCGCAGCGCCGCGAACTCGCCGCGGCCGACCTGCTCCTCGAGGTCGGGGACGTCGCGGAGCACGGCCTGCCAGATCTGCACCGAGGCGACCGTCCCGAGCAGGTACGTCGAGAAGTAGCCGATCATCCCGCCTGACCAGTGCATGTCCTGCAGGACGCCGTGGCCGTCGTCCGGAACCTCTACGCCGAGGTATTCCCACATCTTCTGGTTCCACGCCTGCGGCAGATCCTTCAGCTCGACCCGGCCCTCGACGATGTCCTGCTCCAGCTCGAAGCGCAGCATCACGTGCATCCCGTACGTGACCTCATCCGCCTCGATCCGGATCAAGCCCGGCTTCGAGCGGTTGATCGCGGGGAGGAACGCGTCGAGACCGACGCCGCCGAGCTGCTCCGGGTACGTCTCCTGAACGCGCGGATAGAAGAACTGCCAGAACGGGAGGCTGCGGCCGACGAGGTTCTCCCAGAGCCGGCTCTGCGACTCGTGAATGCCGAGCGAGCACGGCCCGCCCGTCGGGAGGCGCTCGAGATGCTCCGGCTCCTGATGGCTGTAGAGGCCGTGGCCGTACTCGTGCATCGTCGAGAAGAGCGACTTGATCGAGTCGGGGTGGTAGTGCGTCGTGATCCGGACGTCGTTGCGGCCCGGGCCGGACGCGAAGGGATGCTCGGTCGGGTCGATGCGCCAGCTGTCGGGCCGGTGCCCGAAGAGGTCGACGACTTCGTGCGCGAGCGCCCGCTGGCGCTCGACGGGGAAGTCGCCGTGGAGGAACGAGTCGTCCACCTCGCGGTCGCGCAGCTCCGCGATCAACGCGACGAGCGGCGGCTTGAGCTCCTCGAACACGGCGCGCACTTCGGCGGTCTTCGTCTGCGGCTCGTAGTCGTCGAGGAGCACGTCGTAGCGCTCGTCCGCGCCATCGGCCAGGAGGTCGACGTACTGGAGCTTCAGCTCGATGTTGCGCTGGAGGACAGGCAGGAACGAGGCGAAGTCGTTCTCCGCCTTCGCCTTCACCCAGACCGGGTTGGCCTCGGACGACGCGCGCGCCATCTCGGCGCGCAGCGACGACGGCACCTTGACCGCCTTCTCGTAGTCGCGGCGCGCGAGCCGAATCAGGCACGCGTCGTCGGAGTCGGGATCGAGCGAGTCCTCGAGCGGACGCAGCTCGTCGAGGAGCTTGCCGATCGCCGGATCCGTGAACTTGTCGTGCGCGATCCGCTGCAGCGTCGCGCCCTGCTCGGCGCGGTGGCGGATGCCCGCGCGCGGCATCATCGTCAGCTGGTCCCAGCCGAGTACACCTATGACGTTCCCGAGGTCACCGACCTCGGTGAGCCGTTCCTTGAGTTGTTCGAGTGCGTCAGCCATGAGTCGAGCCTACCCTTACGGCGCGCGCCCGTAGCTCAGTGGACAGAGCGGCGGACTTCTAATCCGCGGGTCGGAGGTTCGAATCCTCCCGGGCGCATATGACGCCTCGGTCGCGCGGTCCGCTTGGCCTGTTCGCGCACCACCGCGAGCACGAGCCGCAGCACCTTGCGATCCTGATGCTCCTCGCGGGCGTCATCTCACTCGTAGCGATGATCGCGATGGTGTGGGTCGCAGGCTTCGCCGCCGTCGCCCACGTCGTCAGGCATGCGAACTTCTACTGGTTCGCCTTCGCGATCATCGGCGCCGTCGTCGCCCACGTCGGCTACGTCGTCGCGTACCGGGAGGTTTCGGTCGTCGACCGCGGGACGCGAATCGGCGCCTTGCGCGCCGCAGCAGTCGTCGCCGCGGGGTTCGGGATGTTCTTCCCGCGCGGCGGCTTCGCCGTCGACCTCGAGGCGCTGGAGGATCTCGGCGTCCCGCGGGACGAGGCACGGATCCGCGTGCTCGGGCTCGGCTCCCTCGAGTACGCCGTGCTCGCCGCCGGCTCGTGCGCGTGCGCGGTCATCCTCCTCGTCCGCCACTTCCCCGCCGAGCACGCGGTGACGCTCTCCTGGACGATCGGCGTCCCCATCGGGACGGTCCTCGCGATCGTCGCCGTCGCCAACCGCGACTGGCTCTGCCGCGGCTGGTTCGGGAAGATCCTCCGCCCGGTTCTCGACGCGATCTACATCGTCGGACTGATCGTCGCCGCACCGCGCCGCCACGGCGGGAAGGCGCTCACGGGAATGGCCGTCTACTGGGCGGGAGAGGTCTTCGTCCTGTGGGTCTGCCTCGCAGCGTTCACCCGACACAGTCCGTCGATCCCGGCGGTCGTCGTCGGCTACGCGACCGGCTACGCGCTGACGCGCCGGACTCTCCCGCTCGCCGGCGCGGGTGCGGTGGAGGTGCTCCTCCCGCTCGCGCTCCACTGGGTCGGGTATCCGCTCGCGGCGGCCGTCCTCGCCGTCTTCGCGTACCGCGTCTTCAACCTCTGGCTGCCGCTCGGCCCGGCGGCGGCTGCGGTGTTCGCGCTGCGCCGAAGACCGGCCGAGCAGATAGCGTCCCGCCTCGAGTGAGCGCAGCGACCCTCTACACGAATCACGGCGCGATCGAGTTCGAGCTCCACGACGCCGACGCTCCGACGACTGTCGAGAACTTCCGCAAGCTCGCCGGCGAGGGCTTCTACAACGGCGTGATCTTCCATCGCGTGATCCCGGATTTCATGATCCAGGGCGGTGACCCGACCGGAACCGGCTCGGGCGGCCCCGGCTACCAGTTCGAGGACGAGTTCAACGACCATCCGGTCGCGCGCGGCGCGCTCGCGATGGCGAACGCCGGCCCGAACACGAACGGCAGCCAGTTCTTCATCGTCACCGCCGACGCGTGCCCGTGGCTCGACGGCAAGCACACCGTCTTCGGGCAGGTCACGAGCGGGATGGACGTCGTCGACGCCATCGAACAGGTGGAGACCGGCCCGGGCGACCGGCCACGCGAAGACGTCGTCATCGAGCGCGTCGATCTCGCCTAGCCGCGTCGAGCGGCAGCCCGTACCAGAGGACGAGCACGAGCGCACCGATTCCGGCGCAGGCGACGATCGCCGCCCCGAGCGAGAGCACGTAGTCGACGACGAGGAGGACTGCCGCCTCGAGAGCGACCGCGAACGCCCCGATCCCGAGGATCGAGAGGCGGTTGCCGACCTCGACGATCCGCTGCTTGTTGCCATGCCTGAAACGGAGCCGGTGATACGAGGTCGGCGCGGTCAGGAAGGCGATCGAGACGCCGGTCGCCAGCACCGCGACGATGAAGACGTCCCGCTGGAACGTCGTGACGCGCGCCCAGCCCTTCGCGAACGGCACGGCGAGGAGGAACGCGAAGAGCACGGTCACGCCGGGGAGCACGACGCGCAGCTCGTTGAGCAGCTCGATCAGCTCGCGGTTCGCGCGCTCTTTCGGCGTCTCCAAATCCTGCGGACTTTCCAAGAGCGGGTGGCGGGAATCGAACCCGCATAACTAGCTTGGAAGGCTAGGGCTCTACCACTGAGCTACACCCGCGAGCCGCTCGGTACGGTAGCGAGATGTTCCCCTCGGCCGAGGCCGTCGGCCTCGCGCCCGCCCTCGCGGTTGCACTCGTCTGGTTCGCTCGCGGAGAACGTGTGCCGCGCTCCCGTGCCGCGCTCGGCGCGGCCGGCGTCGCGCTCGTCTTTGCGGCGTTCGCCACCGAGCTGGAGCCTCTCGCGAACCACACCTTCCTCTGGGCGCATTTGCTCCAGAACGTCGTGCTCGCGGAGTGGGCGCCGGCGCTGCTGCTCCTCGCCGTTCCGCGAGCGACCGCGGCCCGCGCCGCAAACTTCCCGCTCTTCCGTCCGCTCGTCGCTCTACCGCTCTGGCTCGGGACGTACTACGTCTGGCACCTGCCGTGGATCTACGACGCCGCACTGCGCCATCCCCACTCCCTGCTGCACGCGGAGCACGTCACCTATCTCTTCGCGGGGATCTGCCTCTGGTGGCCGGTCATCCACGGCCGGCGCTCCGCCGGCGCGAAGGCCGCGTACCTGTTCGCCGCGTTCGTGCTCTCCTCGCCGCTCGGGCTGCTGCTCGCCCTGATCCCGCGGGCGATCTACTCCTTCTACGTCCACGCGCCGCGGACGTGGGGGCCGTCGCCGCTCGTCGACCAGCAGATCGCCGGCGTGACGATGGCGGCGGAGGAGGCGCTCGTCTTCTTCGCGGTGTTCGGCGCGTACCTGCGCAGGTTTCTCGCGGACGAGCAGGCGGCGAGGCCTCTCTGAAGTCGGGGCGGGCAGACTCGAACTGCCGGCCTCCCGGACCCAAACCGGGTGCTCTACCAGACTGAGCTACGCCCCGCTGCGCGACAAGTGTAGGGCTGCCCGCTACTCGGTTTCCATGAGCGTCCGGAGCTCGTCGAGCTTCTCGCCCCGGAGCTCGTCGCGCTCGCCGCGGTCGAGCCGCGACAGCAGCGCCCGCACTAACGTCGCCAACTCGAGCGGGTTGAACGGCTTCGTCACATAGTCGATGCCGCCGATGTCGAGGCCGCGCGCGCGGTCGCGGAATTCGGCCCGAGCGGTGAGGAAGATGATCGGAATCCGGGTCGTGCGCTCGTCCTCGAGCAGCTCCTCGGCGACTCCCCAGCCGTCGAGGCCGGGCATCATCACGTCGAGGAGGATGATGTCGGGAACCTCGTTTCGCGCGAGGTCGAGCCCCGTCAGACCGTCCGCCGCCTCGAGCACGGTCATCCCCTCGGCCTCGAGGTTGACCCGGCACAGCAGCCGGATCGGCGCCTCGTCGTCGATGACGAGGACATTCGTGCCGCCACTCATCCTCCGGAGCCTACGGCCAGAGCGGGAAGCCCGAAGGTTCGCTCTCCGACCCTTATGACTTGCAAAGATGGGCCGTCCGGCCCATTGTCCGCGCCGCAAACGGGGCTTACCCTCCTGTGTCTGGGCGATGCGAACCGCGGCGCGTCCTTGACGTTTTCGCGGCTAGCAACAGGAAGAGCCCGCCGCACCGACCCCCCGAGCGGCGGGCTTCTTCTTTTCTCTCACGGACTGCTAACACCGCGGCGGTAAGGTGGCCGCGTAGTGGTGAAGCGCGTCCTCATCGCCTCTCCGCGCGGCTATTGCGCCGGTGTCGAGCGGGCGGTCGAGACGGTCGAACGGGCTCTCGCGCTCTACGGGAGCCCCGTCTACGTCCGCAAGCAGATCGTCCACAACTCGCACGTCGTCCGCGATCTCGAGGCGCGCGGCGCGGTCTTCGTCGACGAGCTGACGAGCGTGCCGGAAGGCGCGACCGTCGTCTTCTCCGCCCACGGGATCGCGCCCGCCGTGCGCAAGGAGGCCGGCGAGCGGAGCCTGGCGACGATCGACGCGACATGCCCGCTCGTGACGAAGGTGCACACGCAGGCGCGGCGCTACGCGCGCGCCGGCTACGCGATCGTCCTCATCGGGCACGCCGGGCACGAAGAAGTGGAGGGAACGCTCGGCGAGGCGCCGGAGGCGATCGTCCTCGTCCAGTCAGCGGAGGACGCGAAGCATGTGTCCTTGCCGGCCGACCGGCCGCTCGCCTACGTCACGCAGACGACGCTCTCCGTCGACGAGACGAGCCAGATCGTCGCGGTGCTGCGCCGCCGGTTCCCCCGCATCGAGGAGCCCGCGCGCGAGGACATCTGCTACGCCACCTCGAACCGCCAATGGGCGGTGAAGGAGCTGCTGGAGAAGGTCGACCTGCTCCTCGTCGTCGGGTCCCGGAACTCCTCGAACTCGGAGCGACTCGTCGATGTGGCGCGCGCCGGCGGCGTCGACGCGTATCTCGTCGACGATCTCGGAGCGATCGACGAGCGCTGGCTCGAGCGGCGCGAGACGGTCGGGCTGACGTCGGGAGCGTCCGCGCCGGAGCGGCTCGTCAGCGAGGTCTGCGACTGGTTCGTCGCGCGCGGCGCCGAGATCTCCGAGTACGCGCCGGTGCACGAGGACGTCAGCTTCAAGCTGCCGGTCGAGCTCCGCCGCGCCGAGCGGGCTGCGGCTTAGAAGCTCTAACTGAATGATCCACGCGCCGATGGGGCGCGCTGGGTGCGTGCGATGCAAGGACGCAGGGAGCCTCGATAGCAGCGCTATCGGGGCGACCGAGGACGCCGCAGCGTGCGTGCACAGCGCGTTCCAGCGGCCCGTGCTCGTTCGGTTAGAGGTTCTCTAGCTCTTCGCGGCGGCGAGCTCGCCGCCGATGCGGATCTCCGTCGCGAGCACGTCCTCCTGGATCCAGGCACCGTGCGCGTCGACGAGACCGCGCATCTCCTCGGGAACCGTGAGGACGATCCGGTCGGTGACCTCGAAGCCCTGCTCCTTGCGGAGCGTGTTGACGCGGTGGATCAGCTCGTACGCCTCGCCCTCGAGCAGCAGCTCGTCGTCGAGCGTCAGGTCGAGTGCCACCGTCACGCCGTCGCCGGAAGCGACCGCCCAGCCCTCGCGCCCGCCCCGCTCGACGAGCACCTCGTCGGGCTCGAGCTCGTGACCCGCGACGCGGAAGCGCCCTCCCTCGAGCGCCTCGAACTCGCCCGCAGCGAGCGCCGCGCGAACAGGGCCGAGCTCCTTGCCGAGTTTCGGCCCGAGCGCCGGCAGATGCGGCTTGACCCGTAGCTCGACCGCCTCGACCGTGCCGAGCTCGATGGACTTCACCCGCAGTTCGTCGGCGATCTCGTCAGCGTGACCATCGACCGTCCCGCCCTCGACCACGATCCGCCGCAACGGCTGCCGCAGCTTGATCCCTGAGCTCGAGCGCGCCTGCCGTCCGAGCTCGACGACGCGGCGCACCTCCGCGATCTCGTCCAGCAAGGCGCGATCGGGCTCCGCCGCTTCGGGCCAGCCGGCGAGGTGGACGGACTCCGGCCCGTCGAGGACGAGCGTCCGCCAGAGATGGTCGGTGACAAACGGCAGCACCGGTGCGAGTACGCGCAGCGTCTGGACGATCGCGTACCAGAGCGTCCGCAGCGCGGCCTCGTCCTCGTCCCAGAACCGCCGCCGCGAGCGGCGGATGTACCAGTTCGAGAGATCGTCGAGGTACTCCTCGAAGTCCCGCATCACGTCGTTCGCGAGCCAGTTCTCGTAGCCCGCCGCCGCGTCGGCGACGAAGGCGCGCGTCCGCTCGACGAGCCAGCGGTCGAGCGGCTCCGCGACGTCGGGCTCGAGCGCCGCCCACTCCGGCCGGAAGCCGGCGATGTTCGCGTAGTCGGTGAAGAACTTGACGGAGTGCCAGAACGTGAGGAGCTTGCGCTTGATCTCCTCCGCCGGCCCGAAGCCGAAGAGCAGGTTCCGGTCGGGCGGCTGCGAGGAGAACTGCCAGCGCATCACGTCGGCGCCCATCCGTTCGAACGCCTCCTCCGCGTCAATCGTGTTGCCCCACGACGAGTGCATCTCGCGGCCCTTCTCGTCGAGCATCTTCTCGTAGCCGAGCACACGCCTGAACGGCGCCCTCCCGGTCAGGACGACGGACATGAAGAGCTGCGAGTAGAACCAGAGCCGGATCTGCTCGCGCATCTCGCTCACCCAGTCCGCCGGGAACCACTTCTCCCAATAGGCGTGGTCGGGCAGGTCGGCGGTGGTGAGCCCCTTCGCGGCCCCGGTGCCGTACCCCTCGGGGACGCGCTCCGCGTTCTCCCATCCGAGCGTCGAGAAGGGGACGATGCCCGCGTCGAGCCAGACGTCTCCGACCTCCGGGATCCGCTCGACCGGCTCGCCGCACTCGGCGCAGCGGACGGGCACGCGATCGATCCACGGCCTCCGCAGCTCCTGCAGCTGGTCGAGGCCGGAGACCGCGCGCTCCTCGAGCTCGACGCGCGACCCGATCACGTTGAGATGGCCGCACACGCACGGGTAGAACGGCAGCGGCAGCCCGTAGTAGCGGCGCCGCGAGATGTTCCAGTCGCCCATGTTCCGGAGCCAGTCGTCCATCCGCTTCCCCATGTACTCAGGCGTCCACTCGACCGTCCCGTTCGCGTCGAGCATCGGCTGGCGGAGATCGCGGACGGAGATGAACCAGTCGTCGGCGATGCGGAAGATCAGCGGCGTGTGGCAGCGCCAGCACTCGGGATAGCGATGCTCGTGGAGGCCCGCTTCGACGAGGACGCCCTTCTCCTCGAGGTTGCCGATGATCTGCTCCGCCGCCTCGGTGGTCGAGAGCCCGTGCAGCCAGCCGAACGAGTCGTAGAAGCGGCCCGCCTCGTCGACGGGCTGGATCACGTCGAGGCCGTGCACCTGGGAGAGCTCGAAGTCCTCGCTACCGCAGCCCGGCGCGATGTGGACGATGCCGGTGCCTTCCTCCATCGACACGTCGTCCCACGGGATGACGCGATGCTCGACGGAAGTCGAGATCGTCGAACGGGCCTTTGTATGTCCAGCCGACGAGCTCCGAGCCGGGCCGGAGATCCGCGAGCTGCTCGTCGCGATAGCGGCCCGCGGCGACCCACTCGCCGTTCTCGCGCCGGCCGTACTGCGCCTCGGGATTCACGGCGGCGGCGACGTTCGCCGGCAGCGTCCACGGCGTCGTCGTCCAGATCACGAGGAACTCGCCGGGCCGCTCGAGCAGCGGGAAGCGGACGAAGAGGGACGGATCGGCGCGATCGACGTACGAGCCGATCAGCTCGTGCTGCGAGATCGACGTGCCGCACCGCGGGCACCACTCCGTCGAGCGGTGGCCGCGATAGAGCCAGTCCCGCTCGTGAACCGACTTCAGCATCCGCCAGACGTACTCGATGTTCGTGTCGCTGAAGGTGAAGTAGTCCTTGCCCCAGTCCATCCACTGCCCGAGCCGCTTCGAGCCGCGCGTCAGCGCTTCGGACGAGCGGACGACGACGTCGCGGCAGTGGCGCGCGAACTCCTCGAGGCCGAACTCCTCGATCTCGCGCTTGGAGTTGAGGCCGAGCTCGCGCTCGACGCCGACTTCGATCCAGAGGCCCTGGCAGTCGAAGCCGTTCTGGTAGCGCTGGTCGAAACCGCGCAGCGCCTTGTAGCGCTGGAAGACGTCCTTCAGCGTCCGCCCCCACGCCGTGTGGACGCCGAGCGAGAACCGGTTCGCGGTGACCGGCCCGTCGATGAAGGAGAAGCTCGGCCCGCCGGTGTTCTGCTCGCGCAGCTTCGCGAACGTTCCCTCCGCGTCCCAGCGTGCGAGGACTTCCTCTTCGAGCCGAGGATGGTCGGGTTTGTCCGGCAGAGGTTGGAAGATTGGCTTCCCCATCGGGAAGTCAAGTCTAGGCCGGGGCGTTCTTACAGTTGGAACTTCGAAACTAGAAAGGAAACGATGGCAACTGACGTAACCGAGGCGACCTTCGACACCGAGGTCCTGCAGGCCGCCGAGCCGGTGCTCGTCGACTTCTGGGCCGAGTGGTGCGGGCCGTGTCACGCGGTCTACCCGGTCCTCGAGCGGATCGCCGAAGAGCGGAACCTCAAGTTCGTGAAGGTCAACATCGACGAGAACCAGGAGCTCGCGATGCGGTACGGGATCCAGTCGATCCCGAACACGATGCTCTTCGAGGCCGGCGCGCCGAAGGCGGCCGCTGTCGGCGCAATGCCCAAGGGCATGCTCGAGACCCAGCTCGGCCTGAGCTAGGCGAATGCTTCCGCGAGCACCGCGTCGCTGAGTGCGGGCCACGCCTCCTTCGCCCAGTCGGCGAAAGGACGGCCGGTCAGCACGCCGCAGGCGAGGCCGGCTTCCGGATCCACCCAGAGGAACGTGCCGCTCGCCCCGAAGTGACCGAAGGTTCGCGGCGAGTTGCGCGTCCCCGTCCAGTGCGGCGACTTCCCGTCGCGCAGTTCGAACGTGAGGCCCCAGTCGTTCGGCTCCATCCTGCCGAAGCCCGGGAGAACGCCGACGAGCCGCGGGAACTGGACGGATGCCGCCTCGGCGAGCGTCTCTGCGGCGACGAGCGTCGGGGCCAGCAGCTCCCTTCCGAGCGCGAGCAGATCGGCGAGCGGGCCGCGGTAGGCGTGCGCGGGCGAGCCGGCGAGGTGGCCGACGAGGCCGAGCCGCCCGGCGACGGCGTGCGCGAAGTACTCCGAGAACGGCATCTCGGCGCGCGCCGCGAGGAGATCGGCCGCGAGCTCGATGCCGGTGTTGGAGTAGATGCGCCGTCGCCCCGGCTCCGCGATCGGCTCGCCGCCGTCCACCGGCAATCCCGAGGCATGCGCGAGGAGATGCCGGAGCGTCGAGCCCGGCGGCCCGGCCGGCTCGTCGAGGTCGACCGTCCCCTCCTCCAGAGCGACGAGCACAGCCAGCCCGGTGAGCAACTTTGTGACCGACGCCCACCGGACGACGGCGTCCGTCGCGCCGTAGGTCACGACGACTCCGTCCAGGCTGACGACGCCGGCCGCTGCACCAGGCGCGTCCCAGCCGTCGATCAAGCGCAGCGCCTCCACTTCTCGATACTGGCCCAAACGGCCACGTCCGGTACCAGGTACCGACATGTCCGAAGCGGACGTACCCGTTTCGCCTGCCGCCGACGGAAGAGCGCTGCAATCCGCCGCACACCTGTTTTGGCCGGCCTTGCCTAAAGAGGACACGTCCGGAACCAGGTTCCGGACGTGTCCCGCGGGGACGTGTCTGCCCTCGCGCTTTCTTCCTGCAAAGACCAGGGATATCGTTCCCGCATGACCGACTCGCTGATCCCTCCGTCGATCACGGGCAAGGGCTCGAGCTTCCCGCCGGGCGGGAGCGTGCTCGACCACGCGTTCGGTCAGAGCGACTCGTACACGCTCGGGGTCGAGGAGGAGTACATGCTCCTCGACGCGGAGTCGTTCGACCTTGTCCAGCACATCGACACGGTGCTCGAAGCGGTGGCCGGGCACGAGCTCGAGCCGCGGCTCAACTCCGAGCTCATGCAGTCGGTCCTCGAGGTCGCGACGCCGGTCTGCCACACGGCGGCGGAAGTCCGGCAGCAGCTCCTGCGCATCCGCAGCTACGTCTGCGACGTCGCGCGGGAGAAGGGCCTGCGCGTCGGCTCGGCGGGTACGCATCCGTTCTCGCTCTTCGAGCGCCAGCGGATCACGGCAAAGGATCGCTACCGCGCGCTCGTCGACCAGATGCAGTACATCGCGCGGCGCGAGCTCATCTTCGGGATGCACGTCCACGTCGCCGTCGACGACGCCGAGAAGGCAATCCAGGTCGTGAACGGCTTGATCGCGCACCTGCCGGAGCTCGTCTCGCTCTCCGCCAGCTCGCCGTTCTGGCGCGGCGAGCCGACGGGGCTCCGCTCGTCCCGCCACATGGTCTTTGCCGCCTTCCCGCGTTCCGGCCCGCCGCCGCGGTTCCGCGACTACTCCGACTACGCGCAGGTCGTGAACCAGCTGGAGAAGACCGGCTGCATCCAGGACTACACGCACATCTGGTGGGACATCCGCCTCCACCCGCGCCTCGGCACGATCGAGATCCGGATCTGCGACGCCGTGACGCAGCTCGACGACGTGATCGCGATCACCGCGTACTGCCAGGCGCTCGTCAAGCACTACGCGGAGCTCGTCGACCGCGGCGAAGGAGATCCCCTCGTTCCACCGGATCCTCACGACCGAGAACAAGTGGCTCGCGGCCCGGTACGGCCTGAGCGCGCCGGTGATGGATCTCCACACGGGCCGCCGGAACCGGATTCCCGTCGCGGCGCTCGTCCGCCGCACGCTCGCGATGCTCGAGCCGCACGGGCGCGAGCTCGGCGCGGAGGAGGAGCTCTCCGGCGTCGAGGAGATCCTCCGCCGCGGCAACGGCGCCGACCGCCAGCTCCACGTCTTCAACGCAAACCGCGACATCGTCGAGGTCGTGCGCGAGATCGCAGCGGCGACCGAGGTCGCGCCGGAGCCCGAGCCGGAACCCGCAGCCGCGTAGGATCGACGGCGTGCTGGAGGTCGGAGAGAAGGCGCCGCTCGACGCGATCGTCTGGACGACGCCCCGCGAGCGGGCCAGCGTCGGCGACCTGCTCCATGACCGCCCGGTGCTCCTCCTCTTCTATTTGTTCGACTGGTCCTCGACCTGAACGAGCGAGCTCGAGCTCCTGCGTGACAGGAGAGAGGAGCTGCAGGCGGCGGGCGTCCAGCCGTACGCGATCTCGCGCGACTCGCCGTACACGCACGTCGCGTGGATGCAGGCTCTCGACCTCGACTTCCCGCTCCTCTCCGACTGGAACGCCGAGGCGACGCACGGCTTCGGCGTCGGTTTCGAGCACAACGGGATGCGCGACGTCTCGCGGCGGAGCGCCTTCCTCCTCGACGGCGAGGGAGTCGTGCGCGGCGCTTGGGCGTACGCGAACGACGAGCTGCCCGACCTCGACGTGCTACTCGCTGCCGCGCAGGCCTTGTAGTCGTCCGCTGGATCGCGTTTACTCGCGCTCCATGGAAACCACCTCGGCTGTACCCGTCGCCGAGCGCGGGCGGAACTGGATCACGCCCGCCATCGGCCTCGCCGTCCTTGCGGTCGGCCTGCTCTTCGCCTTCAAGGCGACCGACGCCCCGACGACCTGGTTCGGCGTCTTCAAGCTCATCCACGTCACTGTCGCCGTGTTCTGGGTCGGCGGCGGCCTGCTCCTCACTGCGCTCGCAGTCCGCGCCGAGCGGACTCGCAACCCGCAGGAGCTTGCGACCATCGCCCGGCAGGCGGTGTTCGTCGGCGAGAAGCTGTTTGCACCGGCCGGCCTCGTCGTCCTCGCGATGGGGATCATCATGGTGATCAACCAGCACATCGGCTTCGGGACGACCTGGGTGGACATCGGTCTCGCCGGCTACGCGCTCTCGTTCACGACGGGCATCGCCGTCCTTGCGCCGCGCGCCAGGAAGCTCGTCGCGCTCTTCGACAGCGTGGGAGCCGCGGCTCCCGAGACCCAGGCGGCAATCAGGCAGATCCTCCTCATCTCGCGCGTCGACGTAGCCGTGCTCCTCGTCGTCGTTGCCGACATGCTGATGAAGCCGTTCAGCTGATCTGTTGACATGTGACCGAATAGTCACGTAATATCCAGTTCGGTGAACGACGACGGCGTCTTCAAGGCTCTGGCCGACCCGACCCGGCGACATCTACTCGACCGGCTCTTCGAGCGCGACGGCCGCACGCTCACGGAGCTCGAGTCGGAGCTCGAGATGACGCGGTTCGGGGTCATGAAGCACCTCCGGGTGCTCGAGGACGCCAACCTCGTCGTCACCCGCCGGCAGGGCCGGGAGAAGCTCCACTTCCTCAACCCCGTCCCGATCCGGCTGATCCACGACCGGTGGATCGACAAGTACTCGGAGCGCCAGGTCTCGGCGCTCGCCAATCTCAAGAACGAGCTGGAGGCGACACGATGACGACTATGACAGCACAGACCACGCAGGTCTACTCGGTATTCATTCGCGCGACGCCCGAGAAGATCTGGGAGGCGATCACGACGCCGGAGTTCACCGAGAAGTACTTCTACGGCTCGCGCATCCACCTCGCAGGCGACCGCTATCGCAGCGTCGACGGCGAGGGGAACGACCTCGTAGCCGGCGAACTGATCGAACTCGACGCACCGCACCGGCTAGTCCACGGGTGGCGCACGCTCTACGACGAGATATCGGCATCCGAGCCCGAGAGCCGTGTCACGTGGGAGATCGAGGCCCGGGACGGCGGCGTCTCCCTCCTCACCGTCACACACGACCGGCTCGAGGCCTCGCCGCACACCGCCGAGAGCGTCTCCGGGACGGGCTGGATGTACGTGCTCAGCGGCCTGAAGACGCTGGTCGAGACGGGCAAGCCGCTCGCCGGCTGAACGATCACCCTTCCCCGGGTCTCGCCGATCAGCGAGACTCGGGGAAGCCCCGCGACCGCCGAAGGAGAGATCGATGTCGAAGACGCTGTTGACCGTCGCCACCCGGAAGGGCGCCTTCCTGTTCGAGAGCGACGACCGGAAGAAGTGGACGATGAGCGGGCCGTTCTGCGAGGGCTGGCCCGTCTTTCACGCGATCTACGACGCGACGTCCGACTCGCTCTACGCGGCGGCGGCGAGCGAGTGGCATGGCTCCGCCATCTGGCGCAGCCGCGACCGGGGGTCGAGTTGGGAGCTCTCGAGCGAGGGGCTCACCTACGGCGACGACGATGGGCGGAAGATCTCCAAGGTCTCGACGCTCGCTCGCGCCGGTGACCGGCTGCTCGTCGGCGTCGAGGCGCCCGGCATCTTCGAGAGCAAGGACAACGGCGAGACCTGGTCGCTGCTCTCGACGCTGGCGGGCCAACACGGCAGCGAGGCCTGGGACGACCCGGCGAACCAACCTCCCGGCCATCTCGGCATCTCGGGCTTCGTCACCGACGCTGGCGACTCCGACAACTTCTTCGCGATCGTGCAGGGCGTCGGCGCGTTCGAGACCGGGGACGGAGGCTCGTCGTGGACGCCGCGCAACAAGGGACTCCGCCGCGACTGGCCGGCCGACTACGACGATGTCGGCTTCTGCGTTCACAAGCTCGTCCGCTCGTCCGATCCGCAGCGCATGTACCAGCAAAACCACGTCGGCACGCATCGCTCGGACGACGCCGGACAGTCGTGGACCGAGATCACCGAGGGCCTGCCGGGCGACTTCGGCTTCGCCGCCGCCGTCCATCCCCACGACCCCGAGACGTTCTACGTCATCCCGGTGGATGGCGGCCACGGCCGGACGATGCACGAGGGCAAGGCCACGGTCTGGCGCACGCGCGACGCCGGCTCGAGCTGGCAGCCGATGCGCAAGGGGCTGCCGCAGGAGGACGCGCACCTCGGTGTGCTCCGCCAAGGGATGGTGATCGACCGCCACGACACCCCCGGTCTCTACTTCGGGACGAGCACGGGCCAGCTCTTCGCGAGCGCCGACGAAGGCGAGACGTGGAGCGAGATCGCGAGCTACCTCCCCTCGATCTCGTCGGTCGACGTCGCGATCGTCGACTAGGCGAGTCATGGCAGACGTCCGCCTGCCGGGGACGCTGACGCCGCTCTTCCCGGGCCTGCCGCGCCGCCTCGAGATCGAGGCGGAGACGGTGCTCGCGGCGTTCGACAAGCTGGAGGAGGAGTGGCCGGGCCTCCGCGACCGGCTCGTCGGCGAGGGCCCAACGCTGCGATCGCACATCCACGCCTACGTCGACGGCGAACGGAGCGGCCTCGACACGCCGCTCGAGGCGCGCTCGCGCCTCGACGTGATCGCCGCAATCAGCGGTGGCTCGCGTGGCGAGGAGTTAGCATTCCGCGCCAGGGTCTCGAACTCTCCCGTCTATTGAGAATCGCCAGCAGGGGGGCACGGGCAGCATGATTCGGACGCGACTCACCGACCTCGTCGGATGTATGGCGCCCATCCAGCAGGCTCCGATGGGCACGGTCTCCTCGCCGGGCCTCGCGGTCGCCGTGGCCGAGGCTGGAGGCATCGGCTCGATCAACACTCTCGGCGTTTCGCACGAAACCCTCAGGCAGCGCCTCGACGAAATGCGCGAGCAGACCGACCGTGTGCTCGCCGTGAACTTCCTGACGAACGACATCGACACCGAGGCTGTCGCGGATGCCGCGTCCCGTGTACGCATCGTTGACTTCTTTTGGTGCGATCCCCGGCGGGACCTCGTCGATCTGGCCCACAAGGGTGGAGCCCTGGTCAACTGGCAGGTCGGGTCGGCGGCGGAGGCACGAGCGGCCGTCGAGGCCGGCGCCGACATGGTCTGCGCACAGGGTGTCGAGGCCGGCGGTCACTGCTGGGGCGACACCCCCTTGTTGCCGCTGCTCTGCGAGGTGCTCGACGCGGTTGACGTGCCCGTCCTCGCCGCCGGAGGCATCGCCGACGCCCGGGGCGTCGCCGCTGCTCTCGCTGCGGGAGCCTCGGGCGTGCGGATGGGGACGCGGTTCATCGCCACGGAGGAATCGCCAGCGCATCCCGACTACGTCGCCGCGATCCTCGCGGCAGGCGCGAACAGCACGCGCATCACGGACGCGTTCAACGACTGTCCGCTCTGCGCGTCGTCGCCGCGCGCCCGCGTGCTCATATCGGCAATCGACGCGGTCGACGCACTCGACGTAGAAGTCGTCGGCACGATGCCGAGCGCCGACGGGGACGTGCCCGTGCCGCGCCGCTCCTGGATACCGCCGACGCGAGGGATGAGCGGCCACATCGAGGCGATGTGCATGTATGCAGGCGAGTCCGTCGCCCTCGTCAACAACGTCCTGCCCGCGTCAGACCTCGTGCGCTCCCTCATCGAAGGCGCCGAGGCTTCGCTTCAGACCGCAGCGCAGCTGAACTAACTCACCCGCGCGGGATCAGAGCTACATCCCCATCGAGTGAAAGCCACTGTCCACGTACAGCGTGGTGCCTGTGACGTTCACGGCGCCGTCGCCGAGGAGGTACGCGCCGGCGGCGCCGACGTCCTCCGCGGTGACGTGACGGTGGAGCGGCGAGCGCTCCTCGACGATGTCCTCCATCGTCGTGAAGCCGGCGATCGACCGGGCGGCGAGGGTGCGCACCGGGCCGGCGGAGACAGCATTGACGCGGATGTTCTTCTCCCCGAGATCCCAGGCGAGGTACTTCACGCAGGAGTCGAGCGTCGCCTTGGCCACGCCCATCACGTTGTAATGCGGGACGGCGCGCTCTCCGCCGAGGTAGGTCATCGTGAGGATCGAGCCGCCGCCGGCCTTCTCCATCAGCGGCTCGGCGGCGCGGGCGCAGGCGACGAGGGAGTACGCGCTCACGTCGACCGCCATCCAGAACCGCTCGCGCGGCGTGTCGGTGAAGCGGCCTTCGAGATCCTCCGCCGCAGCGAAGGCGACGGAGTGGACGAGGATGTCGAGCTCGCCGTCGAACGCGTCGGAAACCGCTTCGAAGACGCGCGCGACGTCCTCGTCCGAGCGGACGTCGCACTCGGTGACTAGCGGCGAGCGCACGGTGTCCGCCAGCTCGCGCACCGACTTCTCGATCCGCTCGCCCTGGTACGTGAAGGCGAGGCTGGCGCCGCCGTCGGCGAGCTGCTGCGCGATCGCCCACGCGATCGAGCGCTTGTTGGCGACGCCGAGGATGAGCCCGCGCTTGCCTTCGAAGGATCCCGCCATGGGCCGATCCTAAGGGTTGATGGAGTAGCGTCCTGGCATGCAGCGCGTTGCAGTCGTCACCGGCGCCTCGTCCGGGTTCGGAGCGGAGATCGCCCGCCGCCTCGCGGCGCGCGGCGACCTCTGCATCCTCCTTGCCCGCCGCGCCGACCGGCTGGAGGCGCTGGCCGCGGAGATCGGCGGCGAGGCCGAGCCGTGCGACGTCTCCGATCGTGCCGCGGTCGAGGCGGTCGCGGCGCGCGTCCTCGAGCGGCACCCGCGCATCGACGTGCTCGTCAACAACGCCGGCATTCCCGGCCGCACGAGCTTCCTCAACGGCGACCCCGAGACGATCGAGCGGCTCATCCGGACGAACTACTTCGGGAGTGTCTGGTGCCTGAGCGCGTTCCTCCCCGGCCTGCTCGCCGCCGCACCTTCCGACGTCGTGAACATCGTCTCGGTCTCGGGCGTCGTCGCCGGCCCGCCGAGCGGCCCGTACTCCGCGTCGAAGCACGCGCAGCTCGCCTTTTCGCGGACGGTCGCGGCCGAGCTGCGCAGCCGCGGCGTGCGCGTCCACACGGTCAAACCCGGCTTCGCCGAGACGGAAGGCTTCCCGCAGAAGTGGCTGCCGAAGGTCGTGCAGCGGCTCGTGATCGGGCCGGAGGAGGTCGCCGGCCACGTCCTCCGCTCCCTCGAGCGCAACCGCGGCGAGTCGACGGTGCCGTGGTTCTACGGACCGCTCGGCGGGTTGCAGGACATGCTCCCGAACCTCTTCACCGTGGTCCTTGGCCGCGCTCCGAAAGCGCCATAGACTCGCGCTATGACCCTGGAGGCCGAGACGCTGCGGCCGACGGTGGCGGACGTGATGGCCGTCGCCGACTTCCGAGCGGCGTTGCGGCGCTTCCTCCGGCAGAGCGAGCGGATCGCTCGCCAGTCGGGCCTCACTCCCCAGCGCTACACGCTCCTGATGATGATCAAGGGTTCGCCGGGCGGCCACCAACAGTCCACCGTCACCGAACTCTCGGAGCGCCTCCAGCTCGCGCAGAGCACCGTCACCGAGCTCGTCCGCCGGGCAGAGGAGGCGGGCCTGATCGAGCGGGAGCAGTCACAGCGTGACGCCCGCGTCGCTCATCTCCGCCTGACCCAGGAGGGCGAGCGGCGGCTGATGCTCTCGTTCACCGAACTGGCGGAGGAGCGCGACCAGCTACGCGACGCGTTCTCCCAGCTCGAAGGCGGCCTGACCGGCTAGGGGAGAACGATCCGACGCGCGCGCTCGGGCGAGCTGTTGATTCCGCACGCGATCTCGTAGCCGATCGTGCCCGCGACCGCGGCGTGGCGCTCGATGAGGATCCCGTCCCCGACGATCGTCACCGGCGTCCCGACGTCCAGCTCGCGGTCGAGCTCGACGGCGAGAGCGTCCATCGAGACGGTGCCAACGGTGCGCCGCGGCTCGCCAGCGACAAGCACCCCGGTGCCGGTCATGTCCCGGCGGAAGCCGTCGGCGTAGCCGAGCGGGACGATTCCGATCCAGGTCGGCCGCTCGGCGACGAAGCGGCGCCCGTAGCCGGTGCTCTCGCCCGGCTGGAGGAGGCGAACCTGCGCGAGATGGCTCCGCCACGAGAGCGCGGGGCGCAATCCGTCCTCCGCGGGATCCGTCTCGAAGGGAGAGATGCCGTAGAGCGCGATGCCGCAGCGCGCGGCGTCGAACCGCGCGTCGGGACTACGGAGAGCCGCGGCGCTGTTCGCGAGATGGCGCGTCAGCTGCGCGTACGGTTCGGTCGCCTCGCGAAAGCGCGCGATCTGCTCGGCGGCGAAGTCGGCGTCGCCGTCGGCGGTGGCGAGATGGGACATCAGCCCGACGACGTTCGCGGGCGGCGCCGGCAGCTCGGCCAGTCCCCAGCGGCCCATGCCGGAGTCGAGCTTGAGGTGGACGGGGATGTCGGCCGGGATCTCGGCGCCGCGCGCGACGGTGATCTCCAGCCGCGCGTCGCGCGCCTCCGCCACCTGCTCCGTCGGCCCCATGACGAGAATCCGCGCCTCGGGCAGTTCCCGGCGAAGCTCGAGCGCCTCGTCGACCGAGGCGACACAGAGCACGGACGCGCCGGCCTCGAGTGCCGCGCGGCCGACGTCGACCGCGCCGTGGCCGTAGCCGTTCGCCTTGACGACGGCCCAGAGCTCGGCGCCGCCGAGCGCGTCGAGGAGCCGCCGCGCATTGTGGCGGATCGCGCCGAGGTCGATCGTGATCTCGCTGCGGTGCACGGTCAGGCCGTCCAAACGAGGATGGCAGCGCCCGCCAAGAGTCCGGCGCCGATCCCCGCTGCAACGACGATGTCCGGCGCACGCCGTCGCGTGAGCGCGACGGTGGCCAAGAGCGCAGCGGGCACGATCGCGATCCCGATCGAGGCGGACCCGAGCACAACCCAGATCCAGAGCGTCGCTGCCGCCCAGGCCGCGACCACCCCGGCCACGGGCCCGGCGAAGAGGTCAGCCGTCGCACAGGCGGCGCCCGCACCGGCAAGCGAGGCTGCGACGAGCACGACTCGGGCGCCGATCCCGTTGCCCTGTTGTGCGATCACGCCGAGGTAGAGCCCGCCAGCGGCGAAGGCGAGGACAGCGGCGGCCCAGGCAGGACGGATGCCGGCTGCGAGGCGGACTACGGCCATCTCGCGACAAGCCTACGCGGCAGTGCGGCCGCTGAGGACTGACGGCAGCGCCTCGATCACGTCGCTCGCGACGAGGCCGTAGCGCTGCGGCGCCTCGCGCGACGCGAGCTGCTGCGCCGCGCACGCTGCCGCCGCCGCGCGCTGCGACTCCATCCCCTTCGCGAGGAACGCGGCCGCGATCCCCGTCAGGACGTCGCCGGTTCCCGCGGTCGACAGCGACGGCAGGCCGAGCGCCGAGACGAGGACACCGCCGCCCGGCGCGGCCACGAGCGAGTCCGCGCCTTTGAGGACGACTACCGAGGCGAACATCTCCGCCGCCTCCTGCACCGAGGCGAGCCGGTGCGCGGCGACATGGCCCGAGCTCCGCCCGAGCAGGCGAGCGAGCTCCCCTTCGTGCGGCGTCAGAATCCGCGGCGCGGGCCAGTCGCCCGGCTCGAGTTCGAACAGCGCGTCGGCGTCGACGACCGCCGGGATCTCGACTTCCGCCAGGAGCCGCTTCACGAGCGCCTTCGTATCCTTCCCGCGCCCAAGGCCCGGCCCGACGGCGAGCGCCTTCGCCTTCGCCGCCGCGTCGAACGCCTCCTCGAGCGGCCGCTTGACCGCCTCGAGCACGAGGGTCTCGAGCACGGGAAGCGACTCCGCCGGCGCGCAGATCGTCACGTAGCCGCAGTCGGCCCGAAGCGCCGCGCGGGCCGCGAGCGCAGACGCACCGGTCATCCCGCGCGACCCGCCGACGACGAGGACGTGGCCGGCCGTGTACTTGTTGTCGCGCGTCGAGCGGCGCGGAACCTCGTCAAGGATCGCCGGCGTGACGAGCGCGTGCCGGGTCTCTCCCGGCTCGAGCCCGATGTCGGCGACGACGACCTCGCCGGCGAGGAAGCGTCCCGGCGCGATGACCAAGCCGAGCTTCGGCCCGTGCATGGTCACCGTCACGTCGGCCCGGACGGCGGCGCCGGCAACCTCGCCCGTCGAGGCGTCGACCCCCGACGGGATGTCGACCGCGACGACAAGGACGCCCGCCGCGTTGATCCGGTCGATGAGCTCCGCGGCCTCTTCACGCGGCGGGCCGCTCATCCCGGTCCCGAGCAGCGCATCGACGATCACGTCCGGCCGCTCGTCGACGAGCTCGCGTCCCTGCCCGCGCAGGATCTCGCCGGCAATCCGGCCATCGCCGCCGTTCGCGCCGCCACCCGCGACGATCGCGATGCGGCGCGCGTCCGGGAACCGGCGCATGACCTCCTCCGCCACCGCCGTGCCGGCGCGCTGCATCATCGTGCCGACGTCATGGCCCGCTTCCGCGGCGCGCATCTCGTCGGCGGTGAAGAGCCGCCTCAGCTCAGCCATCGGAGACGACCGCAACCGCCTGCGCGAGCTCGCGCGAGTGGGTCATGGAGAGGTCGACCGTCGCAGCGCCGATCGCGGCAGCGCGCTCGGCGAGCCGGCCGGAGAGCCGCACGGCCGGCTTCGGACGGCCGGCGATCTCGATTTCCTGCCACGCGAACGCGCGCGCGACGCCGAAGCCGAGCGCCTTGCCGACCGCCTCCTTGCCCGCGAAGCGGCCCGCGTAGCTCTGCGCCGGATTCGGGCGGGAGTCGCAGTACGCACGCTCGGCCTCGGTGAAGCACCGCTCGCGGAAGCGCTCGTAGCGCGCGAGCGAGCGCCGGATCCGCTCGATCTCGATCAGGTCGGTGCCGACGCTGACGGGCATCAGACGTGATCCTCGAGCCAGTCGGGGAGGTGGGCGATCGAGGAGACGATCCCGTCGGGTTGGACGCGCGACGCCTCGACCGCGTCCGGCCGGAACTTGCCCGTCCGCACGAGTACCGCGCGCATCCCCACGCCGCGCGCGCCGACGACGTCGGTCTCGAGGTCGTCGCCGACCATCCACGTCATCGCCGGCTCCGCGTCGAGCGCCTCGCACGCCGCGTCGAAATACGCGGGGCTCGGCTTGCCGAGGACAACCGCCTCGGTCTCGGTCGCGTACTCGAGCCCGGCGACGTAGCACCCCGAGTCGAGGAGCGGCCCGCGCTGCGTCTGCCACCACCGGTTTCGGTGCAGGCAATAGAGGTCGGCGCCCAGCTCGAGCTCCGCGAACGCGCGCGCGAGGTTCATGTAGGAGAAGACGAGGTTCGTCTCTGGGGAGTCGTCCGCGCCGCCGATCAGGACTGCCTCGGCTCCTTCCCCCACGATCTCGAGCCCGTCGAGATCGCCGATCAGCGCATGCATGACGAGAGCGAGAACGCGCTTGCCGCGCAACGCCGCAACCGCAGCGTCGGCGGTCGTCTGCACCTCGGACTCGTCCAGCTCTATCCCCATCGCCTGCAGCTCGGCCGCAAGCTGCGCCTTCGACCGCGTGGTCGCGTTCGTGACGAAGCGCAGCCGGTGGCCCGCCTCGCGCAATTCCCGTACCGCGTTCGCCGCGCCGGGAATCGGCTCTCCGGAGACGTGCAGGACTCCGTCCACGTCGAGGAGAATCGCCGTCATGGCTGTGGACTCTATTCGCGTCACGCGCTCGGTCGTGCTGCCCCTCGCGGAGGTCGAGTTCCAGTACTCGCGCTCGAGCGGTCCCGGCGGCCAGCACGCGCAGAAGTCCGAGACGCGCGTCGTCGCCGTGTTCGACGTGGAGGCGTCGGCGGCGCTGACGGAGCGTCAGAAGCAGCGCGTGCTCGGCCGCGCCGGGCCGGTGCTGCGAGCGGTTGCGCAGGACGAGCGGAGCCGGACCCGCAACACGGAGCTCGCCCTCGAACGGCTCGTCGCGCAGTTGCGCGAGGCACTCCACGTCGAGCGGAAGCGCGTCGCGACGAAACCGTCCGCAGCGGCGCGCGAGCGGCGGCTCGAGGCGAAGCGCCGCCGCGGCCAGGTCAAACGGTTGCGGCGTCCCCCGGAGTAGGAGAAGCCTCGACGTCCACATGCGGTAGCCACTCGAGCCAGCGCGGCAGGTACCAGCTCCGGTTGTCGAGGAGCCCCACGACGCTCGGCAACACGACCGAGCGGATGATCGTCGCGTCTAGGAGCAGCGCGACCGCGACGCCGAATCCCATCTGCTGGAACATCACGAGCTTCCCGGCCGCGAACCCGGCGAAGACCACGACGATGATCAGCGCCGCTCCCGTGATGATCCGGGCCGTCGACGACACGCCCCACGCGACCGCATCGCGCGTCGAACCGCTCTGGTCGTACCGCTCCTTGATCCTGCTCATCAGGAACACCTGGTAGTCCATCGAAAGGCCGAACAGAACGGAGAACAGGAAGAGCGGCACCCACGCGTCGATCACCGGCGTATGCGTGAAACCGAAGAACCGCGCCCCGTCGCCGTAGAGGAAGACGAGCGTGAGCAGGCCGTAGGCCGCGCCGACGGAGAGCAGGTTGAGCAGAACGGAGACGAGCGCGACCACGATTGACCGGAACGCGATCGTAAGCAGGATGAAGCTGAGCCCGAGCACGAAGAGGATCACGTACGGCGTCGGCCCGGTCACCGCGTCGAAGTAGTCGATGTTCTCCGCCGTCACGCCGCCGACGTAGACCTCCGCGCCACTGCCCGCGAATGCCTCCGGAATCAGCGACGCGCGCAGGTCGCGCACGGTGGCGATGGCCACCTTGCCAGTCGCGTCGCCCGTGAGCGGAACGGTCAGGAGATACGTGTCGTCCGCGGAGGACGACTGGAGCTTTGGCCGGCCCCACACCGACTCGGAGGCGAGGGTTCCCTCCAGCGAGCGAAGGCCAAAGCGCACCGCCTTCCGATTACCGCCCACGGCAACGATCTGCACCGGCTCCGGCGTCTGGCCCGGGAAATTGCGCTCGAGCGCGAGATAGCCCTGTTTCGAGGGCGCACTGTTCGGCAGCGTGCTGACACCGTTCGCGCCGATGTGGAGGCCGAAGAACGGGATCGCGAGGGCGAGCATCGCGGCGACGGACACGCCGAGGAAGAGGGCGGGCCTCCGGAGAACGGTGTCGACGATCCGCCGCCAGAACCGTCCTTCGACGGCTTCCGCCCGGCCGAGGTTCCGGCCGAGGTACGGAATCCGAAGCCGGTTCACGCCGTCCCCCATCAGGCTCAAAAGGGCCGGGAGCAGCGTCAGTGCCGCGGCGACGGACGTGATTCCGACGAGGATCGCGCCGAGGCCGAGGCTCCGCATGATCGAGGTCGGGACGATGAACATCCCGATCAGCGCGACCACGAACGTCGAGCCGCTGAACAGGACGGCGCGGTTGGCGGTCGCGCCGGCGCGCGCGATCGCGTCCTCCTTCACCAAGCCGCGCGTGCGCTCTTCGCGGTAGCGGGAGACGACGAACAGCGAGTAGTCGATCCCCAGGGCGAGACCCATCCCCGTGAGCATGTTCACTATGAAGGTCGAGAGCGTGAACTCGACCGAGATCAGGGCGACGAGGCCGAGCGCGACGATGATCGAGAGGATCGCCATCAGGAGCGGTACGAGTCCTCCGACGACGGCGCCGAACACGAGGAAGAGGACGATCAGCGCCGCCGGCAGCCCGAACGTGAGCTCGCCGCCCTCGAGATCCTTCTGCGACTGCTGGCCGAAGTCGTAGCTCGCGGTGTGGTCGCCCGTGATCGCGACCGAGAAGCTGCTCGTGCTCGCGGCCGTGACGACCGCCTCGATCTGCTTCGAGTCGGAGTCGTCGTAGATGAGGAGCGACAGGAGCGCTGCGTGTCCGCTCGGGGAGACTCCCGCGAGCTTGATGTCGCTCGCGACCCGTGTCGCTCCGAGACGATGCGCGAGGAGGTGGCCGAACGCTTGGAACTGGAGCGAGCGAACCGTGTACCGCGACGAGCTGATGACGATCACGTCGTGCTTCGTCACGTACGCGATCTTCGGGAAGTCCTTCTCGATCGTCTGCTGCGCCTTCGTCGACGCCGGCGAGCCGATCACGTAGCCGTTCGAGGTGAGCCGGCCGCTCATCACCGTCGCGACGAGGACGAGCGCAACGAGCACCGCCAGCCCCCAGATCGCCAGCGTGCGGCGAGGATGCGCAGCGCACGCCCGTGCCAGCCGCTCGGTCACGACCGCGAGCCTATCCCGCTACTCGACGGTGACGGTCTTCGCGAGGTTCCGCGGCTGGTCGACGTTGAGGCCGCGGAGCCGTGCGATCCGGTAGGCGAGGAGCTGCAGCGGCATCGCCGCAAGCGGCGCCTGGAGGAAGTTCGGCGTCCGCGGTACGTAGATCACGTCGTCCGCGTGGTGCTGGATGTCCTCGTTCCCGTCGGTCGCGATCGCGATCACGTGCGCGCCGCGCGCCCGGGTCTCCTGGATGTTGGAGACGATCTTGTCGTAGACGTGGATGTTCGTCGCCACGACGACGACCGGCGTCCCCTCCGAGAGCAGCGCGATCGGCCCGTGTTTCATCTCGCCGGCCGAGTACGCCTCGGTCGGGATGTACGAGATCTCCTTCAGCTTGAGCGCGCCCTCGAGCGCGACCGGCAGGCCGATGTGGCGGCCGAGGTAGAGGAAGAAGGGCTTGTCGTAGAAGCGCTGCGCGATCGAGTCGATCGGGTGGTCGCCGTCGAGGAACTCCTGCATCTTCGCCGGCAGCTCGTGCAGGCAGTCGAGGATGAACTCGATCTCGTCCTGCGGCAGCGTCCGGCGGATCTCGGCGAGCTTGAGCGCGAGGAGGCTGAGGAGAGCGACTTGCGCAGTGAACGTCTTCGTCGCCGCGACGCCGACCTCCATCCCGCAGCGCGTGTACAGCGTTGCGTCGACTTCGCGCGTGATCTGCGTCCCCATGAGGTTCGTGATCGCGAGCGTCCGCGCGCCGGCCTCGCGCGCGAGCTTGACCGCGTTGACGGTATCGCGCGTCTCGCCCGATTGCGAGATGCCGATCACGAGCGTGTCCTTCGAGAGGACGGGGTTGCGGTAGATCCACTCGCTCGCAATGTCGGGCTCGACGGGGATCCGCGCCCACTCCTCGATGATGTAACGCCCAACCACGCCCGCGTGGTAGGCGGTGCCGGCGGCGACGATCACGATCCGGCGGAGGTTCCGGACCTCCATCTCGGTCATGCCGAGCGCCTCGAGCATGAGCTTGTGCCCGCGGACGCGGTCGCCGATCGTCTCGGCGACAGCCTCGGGCTGCTCGAAGATCTCCTTGAGCATGAACGTCTCGTAGCCGCCCTTCTCGGCGCTCTCGAGATCCCAGTCGATCTCCTGCGGCGCCGGCGTCTCGATCTGCTCGCCGTCGACGAGGACGCGAACTCCGGCCGGCGTGATCTCGATCACCTCGCCGTCGGCGGGGTGGATGACGGTGCGCGTCTCGCTCAGGAAGGCGGCGATCGACGAAGCGAGGAAGTTCTCGCCGTCGCCCAGGCCGACCACGAGCGGCGTCTGATGCCGGACGCCGACGAGCAGGCCGGCCTGGTCGTGGTGGATCGCGACGATCGAGAAGTGGCCCTCGAGCTGCGGATAGACGCGCGAGAGCGCCTGCGCGAGATCGCCGTCGTACTCCTGCTCGAGCAGGTGGACGACGACTTCGGCGTCGGTCTCGGAAGTGAACGTGTGGCCGGCGGCGGTGAGCTGCTCCCGCAGCTCCATGTAGTTCTCGACGATCCCGTTCAGAACGATCGCGAGGCGGCCGGGCTCGCAGCCGACGAGCGGGTGGGCGTTGCGCTCGGTGACGCCGCCGTGCGTGGCCCAGCGCGTGTGGCCGAGCCCGTGATGGGAGTGGGAAGCGTTCGGGCTGGCCGCTTCGACGAGCTCGTCGAGGTTGCCGACGGCGCGGACGTACTCGAGCGTCGTCGTCCTCCCAGAGCGCTAGTCCGGCGGAGTCGTAGCCGCGGTATTCGAGCCGCCGCAGCCCGTCGAGAAGGAGCGGCTTCGCCTCGCGTGACCCGACGTATCCGATGATCCCGCACACGTTGCCTCCATTCCGTACGGGGCCTGAAACTCCCCCTGAGCGCGCAAAGAGCCCGGCTTCACGACCCGGCCGCTGCGTCGCGGGGAGGGTCAGCCGAGCTCATCAGTTACCAGCTTGGCAAGGCTAGCACAGAGCTTTTCGGCCTCTTCCGCGGTCTCTGCCTCGGCGAGGATGCGGACGACCGGCTCCGTTCCGGAAGGCCGGACAAGTGACGCGACCGGCGCCGGCGAGCTGCTCGTTCACGACCGCTACCTGCTCGAGGAGGGAGTCGGGAAGCGGGCCGCGGCCGGCGCGCGGGACGTTGCGCGTCACCTGCGGGAAGCGCGGCATCGCCGCGGCGAGCCCGGAGAGGCGGCGGCCGTCGAGTGCCCGGCAGAGGAGAAGGGCTGCGACCAAGCCGTCGCCGGTGACGTGACCGTCGAGCCAGATCACGTGCCCCGACTGCTCGCCGCCGAGGAGCGCGCCCTCGCGCCGCAACGCCTCGAGCACGTAGCGGTCGCCGACGTCGGTGGTGACGACGCGGATGTCGCGCTCGTCCATCAGCCGGTGGAAGCCGAGGTTCGTCATCGACGTCACGGCGACGGTGTCGACGCCGAGCGCGAGCGCCAGGATGGCAATGATCTGATCGCCGTCGAGCGGTGCCCCGGTCTCGTCCACGGCCAGCATCCGGTCGCCGTCGCCGTCGAACGCGACACCGAGGTCGAACTCGCCGCCGCGCACGAGCTCGCCGAGCGCGCGAAGGTCGGTCGCGCCGCAGCCGACGTTGATGTTCGAACCGTCCGGCTCGTCGCCGATCGCAGCGACCTCGGCCCCGAGCTGCTCGAAGACGCGTGGCGCGAGGCCGGAGTAGGCGCCGTTCGCGCAGTCGACCGCGATGCGGAGCCCGCTCAGGTCGGAGCCGAAGCGTCCGGTCACGAGCTCGAGGTACTCGTCCGCGGCGCCGTCGAGCCGCTCGATGCCGCCGCCGCCGCGCGCAGGCTCGTCGAGAAGCGCCTCGATCTCCTCCTCCGCGGCGTCGGTCAGCTTGCTCCCCATGCGGTCGAAGAACTTCACGCCGTTGTACTCGGGCGGGTTGTGGGAGGCGGAGATCACGACGCCGAGGTCGAGCCGGAGCAGCGCGACCGCGGGCGTAGGCAGGATGCCGGCGAGAACGGCGACGCCGCCCGCGGAGGCGACGCCGCGCGCGAACGCCTCCTCGAGCTCCTCGCCGGAGGCGCGCGTGTCGCGCCCGATGAGCACGCGGCCGCTGCCGGCCCACAGCGCCGACGCGCGGCCGAGCCGTTCGACGAGCTGCGGCGTCAGCGTGTCGCCGACGACACCGCGCACACCGTCCGTTCCGAAGTACTCCCGCGTCACGGCGCGGGACGATAGCGGCTCAGATCGTGATGACGAGCTTCCCTCTGACATGCCCCTCGCCCATCTCGCGCAGCGCTTGGGGCACGTCCGCGAGGTCGTACGTCCTGTCGATCGCGGGCGTCAGTTTGCCGCTAGCGAGCAGGTCGGCGAGAGTCTGCAGGTCGGGCTCGTTGAACTTCGCGACGAAGAAGATCGCCCGCCCGCGAGAGGCGAGCTTCATCGCGACGATGTGCCCGAGGGGTCCGAGCACAGGCGTGCTGCCCGGCGCTCCAACGATCACGACGCGAGCGTCCGGCGCGAGCACGCGCTTGAGCTCGCGCCATGAGCGGCTGCCCGCGACGTCGATGACGAGATCGTAGCGGTCGCCGGTTCGCGTGAAGTCCTCGTGCGTGTAATCGAGCACGCGGTCGGCTCCGAGCTCGCGCGCGCGCTCGACGTTGCGCGTGCTGCACACGGCGGTCACGTGGCCGCCGAGCGCTTTCGCCACCTGGACGGCCATCGTCCCGACACTGCCCGATGCGCCGTTGACGAGCACGCGCTCGCCCGGCTGCAGCTTCCCGTGGTCGCGGATCGCCTGGAGCGCCGTCAAGCCTGCGATCCCCATGCAGGCGGCGGCCTCGAAGCTCACGTTCGCCGGCTTGCGCGCCAGCGTCTTCGCGGCGACGTACTCGGCATAGGCGCCGTCGCGGCCGCCGAAGACCTCGTCGCCCACCGTGAACCGCTCGACGTCCTTCCCGACCGCCTCGACGACGCCGGCGAAGTCGGTCCCGAGCAGGCGCGAGCCCGGCTTGAGGATGCCGCCCATCATCGGCCGTGCGACCACCGGCTTGCCGATGAGTCCGTACCAGTCGGCCCGATTCACGGAGCTCGCGCGGACGCGGACGAGGACGAGGACGCGATCGTCCTCCAGTTCCGGCTTCGGTACATCCTCCACCCGCAGAACGTCGGGAGAGCCGTATCTGTCCCGAACGATCGCTCTCATCGCGACCGGCTGCGCTAGCGCTTCGAGAACTGCGGCGCCTTGCGCGCCTTGTGCAGGCCGGCCTTCTTGCGCTCGACCTGGCGCGCATCGCGCGTGAGGAAGCCCTCGCGCTTGAGCGGGATGCGCAGCTCCGGGTTCGCCTCGACGAGAGCGCGGGCGATCCCGTGCCGGACGGCACCGGACTGTCCCGTGAGCCCGCCGCCGTGCACGCGCACGCGCAGGTCGTACTGGCCTTCGACTCCGGCGGTCTTGAGCGGCGAGAGAGCGATCGTCTGCCAGACGGCGCGCGGGAAGTACTCCTGCAGCGTCCGGCCGTTCACCCAGGTCGTCCCGTCGCCGGGGCGGAGGATGACGCGAGCCACCGAGGTCTTGCGCTTGCCGGTGCCGCGGTACTGGGCGACGGTGCTCACGAGTCGAGCTCCAGCGGCTTCGGGCTCTGCGGGCCGTGCGGATGCTCGGGGCCTGCGTAGATCTTGAGCTTCGTGATCTGCTGCCGCGCGAGCCGGTTCTTGGGGAGCATCCCCTTCACGGCGACGCGGAGCACCTCGGTCGGGCGCCGGTCGAGCTGCTCTCGGAGCGTGCGGCTCTTGAGGCCGCCCGGATAGCCCGAGTGCCGGTAGTAGCGCTTCTGGTCGAGCTTGTTGCCCGTGACATGAATCTTCTCAGCGTTCACGACGACGACGAAGTCGCCGGTGTCGACGTGCGGCGTGAACTGCGGCTTGCGCTTGCCGCGGAGCGTGTCGGCGATCTGCGTGGCGAGACGGCCCAGGGTCTTCCCCTCGGCGTCGACGAGATACCACTCGCGCGTGACTTCTCCCGGTTTTGCGCTGTAAGTCTTCATAGAAAGCGGCGGACACCAGCCCGCCGGCGGCGGATTGTAGCGAAAGCCCGTTACCGGTCTACGAGCTCCATCAGCCTTTCCGGAGGCTTTGCAGGACGGCGCCGAGCTCAGCGAGATGCCCCCGATTCGCGCCGACGATGCATTCGCCGAAGATCGCGGGCAGGATCGTGCCGCCGGAGTTGCTTGCCTCAGCGTCACACGTCTCCTTCCGATACAGAAGCCAGGCGCGCTCGGCACGCACAAGTGCCCGGCGGCCGGCGGGATTCAGCGCACGGAACGCCGTCCGCTCCTCCGTCCGGATGCGCGCGTCGGTGCGCAGGATCGTGTGTTCGAGACAGCCCTCGATCCCGACCGTCGTCCCTCGCGCGGCGGCCGTGTGAGGACAGGGCACGAGCGTGAACACCTCGTGGATCGCCGGGAGCTTGACCGCGGACGCCGTGGGCTTCGCGGCGGACGAGCCGCATCCGGCCGCGAGGAGAGCCGCGGTCGCGAGGAGGGCTACGCGTCCCAGTGGTTCCACTGCACGACCTCGTCGTGCGCGCGCCGGCGCTGGGAGAAGACGCTCGAGGCGCGATCCCAGTCCGGATCCTCTGCCGGATGGCCGACGGTCACGCCGACGACGACAGTCAGATCGTCCGGGATCCCGAGCAGCTCGCGCACGCGCCCGTCGTCCTCGACCGGGACGCCGTACACGCCGGCGCCGAGACCCTCCTCGATCGCCGCGAGCATCACGAGCATCAGCGCTGCGCCCGCGTCGACGTGCCAGAACGGCACCGGCCAGATGACCTCAACGCCGCCGGTGGCCGCGAGCTTGTCGGCCTGGTTGTAACGGTCGTGGTAGTCCTGCTCCCGCGTCAGGACGAAGACGTGCGCAGCGGCCTTGCCGAACCAGGCTTGCGAGCGCTCGTCGTCCTGCATCGCCGCGAGCGCGGCGACCACCTCGGGATCGTCGACGACGAGGAGGCGCAGCCCCTGGCTGTAGCCGGCGTTCGGCCCGCGGCGGGCCGCTCGGGCGATCCGCTCGAGCGTCTCGCGCGGGACTGGCTCGCCGGTGTAGCTGCGAACCGCGCGCCGCTCCTTGAGGAGCTCGTAGAAGGACCGGCTCTCGGGCATCCCGGGCATTATCCGCCACGGTGAGAGCAGTCGAGCTCGTCTTCGCCGTCGGCTGGGGTGCGTTCTGGCTCTACTGGTTCGCGGCTGCCTTCTCTATGAAGAGGGGCCGAATCGCTTGGTCCCGCGAGCTCCGCATCCGGCTCGTGATCTTCGTGGTTGCGATCGTCGCCGCTCGCCTCGGAGCCTTTCGGGGTCACGGCCTGGACACCGATCCGTTGCGCGCCGGGATCGGGCTGGCGCTGTTCGCCTCGGGATTGCTGTTCGCCGTCTGGGCTCGCGTCCACATCGGCCATAACTGGGGGACGCCGATGACCCAGAAGGCCGAGCCGGAACTCGTGACCAGCGGGCCGTACCGCCTCGTCCGCCACCCGATCTACTCGGGCATCCTCACCGCGACCGTCGGTACCGCGATCGCGCTGGGCTGGCTCTGGCTGCCGGTGGTCGCCCTGCTAGCGATCTACTTCGTCTACGCGGCGACCGTCGAAGAGCGCTTCCTGAGCGAGCAATTCCCGGACGCGTATCCGCGCTACAGGAGCTCCACGAAGATGCTCATCCCATTCGTCTTCTGACCGCGACAGCGCGGACTGAACACCGGCCCAGGCGAGAGTCGCCACTCGCGCACGCCAGCGACGAGCAGCCGACGCGGTCACGTGGCGGCGGGGCTGAACTCGGCGTTCAGGGCTTCGACGAGGGCGAGGGCGTCTTCGGTGCGGTGAATGCGCCGAACGGGTGAGAGGAGGAGCGGGATGATGGAGAGTGCGCCTCCGGTGGCGCCGATCCAGATGGCGGTGTGTAGTCCGAGGGTGGCGGCGATGGCGCCGCCGAGGAGGTTGCCGATTGGGATGACGCCCCAGACGGCGAACCGGCGGGAAGCGTTGACGCGGCCGAGCATTCGGTCAGGGGTGATTGCCTGGATGAGGCTGATGCCGTTGACGAAGTAGAGGATCGCTCCCGCCGACCAGAAGAACTGTGCGAGTGCGAGTAGCGGGATCGCGGTGGTATGCGATGCCACGGCGACGAGTAGGTACGAGGAGCCGGTGACGAAGCCGCCCCACACGAGTGTCGGGCCGATGCCGAATCGTTGCGCGACGCGCACCGCGATGGGTGCGCCGACGAGGAGGCCGACGTTTCCGAGTGAGAAGACCAGGCCGACCTTGGCCGCGGTGAGGTGGAGGCTGCGGACGGCGTAGACAATCAGGAGCGCGCCGACCATGTTGATGAAGAAGTTCTGGAGTCCGATCTGCCAGAGGAACGGCCGCATGATCGGGTTGCGTCTCACATAGCGAAGCCCGGCCAGGATCTCGGTCCTCATGCGCGGCTGGCCGCCCTCGGGCACAGGCACCGGCGGCTCAACTTTCTTGATGCTGGTAGCGAAGAGAGCGGAGCCGATGAAGCTGACGGCGTCGGCGACGATCGCATACGGGGCCGTGACCGCGGCGACGAGAAGCCCGGCGAGTCCCGGCCCACTGACCTGAGCGCCCGCACGGCTGAACTCCAGCTTGGTATTGCCCTCGCCGAGGTGGTCGCGCGACACGAGCGACGGGAGATAGGACTGGTAGGAGACATCGAAGAACACGGTCAGGGAGCCGACCAGAAAGCCAACGACGTAGAGCTGGGCAAGGGTCAACCCGCCGAGCGCGTAGGCAACCGGAATCGAGCCGAGCGCAAGCGCTCGCCCCCAGTCGGCGGCGATCATCAGGAGCCGTCGTCGCAGCCGATCGACCCACACCCCAGCCGGGAGCGTGAACAGCACAAACGGCAGGAATTCGATCGCGCTCAGCGCCGCGATCTCGAACGTCGTCGCCTTCAACACCAGAATCGCGACGAAAGGGAGCGCGATCGCGCTTACCTGGCTGCCGAACTGGCTGACCGTCTGCGCCGACCAAAAGCGCAGAAAGTCCTGGTCATGCCAGAGAACCCCTCTAGGCCGAAGCCGTGCCACGGTGTAGTGACTCAACGTATCTCCTCTTCTCGACGCGCGCGCTCGCGGGGCGCAACGACAACTACAGATGAAGAGGAGTGCGTCTCACAGGGGGCAAAGTATTCCGCATCTGCCCGACATAGTCGACTCGACGTCGGCTCCACGGCTCGGGGGACATTCCCGAGCACTGGCCCAGGCGAGGGCTCTTAAGGCCCGACGAGTCGACGACTACTTAGCTGACGGGCAGGCCGGTTGTACGAACGGTTGATCGCACCGTAAGATCGTCAGGGTGGAGACAGAGGCTGCCCGCGAGGCGGATCGTGAGCTTGACTTCCACCCTGCTTTCGGGGAGCGGTGGGAGATCACCAAGAGCACGGAGGACACTTCTGGCGAACTGTTCGAGTCCACGCTCTGGGTTGATGCTCACATGCCCGGGCCGCCGCCGCATGTGCATCCGACCACAGAGGAAAGCTTCGAAGTCCTCGAAGGATCCCTGGATGTCTTCAAGGATGGCGAGTGGACGACGCTGAGGCCCGGCGAAACGGCGACCGTACCTCCCAACGTTCGCCATACGTTCCGCCATCCAAGCGACGAGACGGCAAAGGTCGTGATCAGGATTCGGCCCGCAGGGCGGTCTGAGGCGTTCTTTCGCCACATGCACAGGCTTATCACCGAGGGGAAGCTGAAGCGACTCCCGCCGAAGGAACTTGGCTCGGTTATCTACTCGGCGATGCTGTTCAGGGAGTACCAGGATTGGACTCGCCCGACCGGACCTCTCGGCGCCGGCATCAAGATGATGGCCTTCACGGGGAAGGCGTTCCGCTTCAAGCTCTAGCTTGTCCTCTACCGGGGTGTCCACGAAGGGGCGCACTTCGATGGGAGTGCGGCCTTCTCCCCCACCGCCCGCTCAGAGGACATTCCCGAGCCCTGGCCCAGGCGACTGACGTGCCGCCCGGTGGAACCTAAGCTGCCGCTGTGAGCACCTTCCTTGGGATAGTGATTGCCGGTGTCAGCGTGTTCACAGGCGCGGTCGTCGCTTGGATGTTCATCTGGGCCGCGAAGAAGGACGGCGAGGAAGACCGGGCCGTGCAGAAGCGCCTCGGCATCCGCCGTCGCACTCGGCTCGGGCCATAGCCCGCTACTCCCACTCGATGGTCGCGGGCGGCTTCGACGTCACGTCGAGCACCACGCGGTTCACGCCGGGGATCTCGTTCACGATCCGCGCTGAGATCGTCTCCACGAGGTCGTACGGGAGCCGCGCCCAGTCTGCCGTCATCGCGTCGTCGCTCGTCACGGCGCGGATCACGACCGGGTAGCCGTACGTCCGCTCGTCGCCCTGCACGCCGACCGACCTGATCGCTGGCAGCACCGCGAACGACTGCCACAACTCGCCGTACATCCCGGCGCGCCGCACCTCTTCCTGCAGCACCGCGTCCGCCTGGCGGAGGATCTCGAGCCGCTCGGCGGTAACGGCGCCGATGATCCGGATCGCGAGGCCGGGCCCCGGGAACGGTTGGCGCCAGACCATCCGCTCGGCCATCCCGAGCTCCTCGCCGACGCGCCGCACCTCGTCCTTGAACAGCAGCCGCAGCGGCTCGACGAGCTTCATCTTCATGTCGTCCGGGAGACCGCCGACGTTGTGGTGGGACTTGATCGTCGCGGCGACGCCCTCCGTGCCGCCCGACTCGATCACGTCGGAGTAGAGCGTCCCCTGCACGAGCCAGCGGACGTCGCCGAGCCGGCGCGCCTCCTCCTCGAAGACGCGGATGAACTCGCGGCCGATGATCTTGCGCTTCTCCTCCGGCTCCTCCACGCCGTCGAGGAGCTCGAGGAACCGCTCCTGCGCCTGGACATGGACGAGCGGGACGTGGAAGTGCTCGTCGAACGTCTCGACGACCTGCTCCGCTTCGTCCTGCCGGAGAAGTCCATGGTCGACGAAGACGCACGTCAGCTGCTCGCCGACCGCCTTGTGGACGAGGAGCGCGGCGACCGCCGAGTCGACGCCGCCCGACAGCGCGCAGAGCACGCGCTCACTTCCCACCTGCGCGCGGATCCGCGCGACCTGCTCCTCGATCACCGCGGCAGCCGTCCACGCGGGCGGCGCGTCGGCGACGGAGTAGAGGAAGTTCTTGAGGACGTCCATCCCGTGCGGCGTGTGCACGACCTCCGGGTGGAACTGGACGCCGTACCAGCCGCGCTCGGGCGCCTCGAACGCCGCGACCGGAGTGGCGGGAGAACACGCAACGACGCGCGCGCCCTCGGGCGCCGCGACGACCGTGTCGCGATGGGACATCCAGACCGTCTGCTCGGGCGGCGTGTCGGCGAGCAGCCGCGACTCCTGCGCGCGCATCGACGTCCGCCCGAACTCCGAAACGCCGGTACGGTCGACGCGGCCGCCGAGCTCGAGCGCCATCAGCTGCGCGCCGTAACAGATGCCGAGCGCCGGGATTCCGAGCTCGAACAACGCCGGATCGACCCGCGGCGCGTCGTCGGAGTAGACAGACGCCGGCCCGCCGCTCAGCACGAGCGCGTACGGGTTCCGCGCGCGCACCGCCGCGGGCGTGATCGTGTGGGCGACGAGCTCCGAGTAGACGCGGCACTCGCGCACGCGGCGCGCGATCAGCTGGGAGTACTGCCCGCCGAGGTCGATGACGAGCACCGGCCGCTCCTCCGGGCCGGGGAACGGAATGACCCGCGCCGTCTCAACGGCGATAGTTCGGCGCTTCCTTCGTGATCGTCACGTCGTGCGGGTGCGACTCGCGCAGCCCCGCGGCCGTGATCCGGACGAAGCGCGCATCCTTCATCTCACCGATCGTCGCGGCGCCGCAGTAGCCCATCGACTGCCGGAGCCCGCCGACGAGCTGATGGACGACATGCTGGAGCGGCCCCTTGTAGGCGGTGCGCCCCTCGATCCCCTCCGGGATCAGCTTCTCGACGTCCTCCACGTCGCCCTGGAAGTAGCGGTCCTTCGAGAAACCGCGCGCCTTCATCGCGCCGAGCGAGCCCATGCCGCGGTACTCCTTGAAGCGCTCGCCCTGGACGAGGATCACGTCGCCCGGCGACTCCTCGACGCCTGCGAACAGCGAGCCGACCATGACGGTGTCGGCGCCGGCGCCGATCGCCTTCGCGATGTCGCCCGAAGACGTCAAGCCGCCGTCGGCGATGACCGGGACGCCCTCCTCCGCCGCGACGCTCGCGACGTTGCTGATCGCGCTGATCTGCGGGACGCCGACTCCGGCGACAACGCGCGTCGTACAGATAGAGCCCGGGCCGACGCCGACTTTCAACGCGTCGGCTCCGGCATCGATCAGGGCACGCGCCGCGCCGGCCGTGGCGATGTTCCCCGCGACGAGGTCGACGGAGACCGCATCCTTGATGCGCGCGACCATCTCGAGGACGCCGCGCGAATGCCCGTGTGCCGTGTCGACGACGAGCACGTCGGCTCCTGCCTGCACGAGCGCCTGCGCACGCTCGAGCGCGTCCGGCCCGACACCGACTGCGGCGCCGACCTGCAGCCGCCCCTGCTCGTCCTTCGTCGCCTGCGGAAACTCGATCGTCTTCTGGATGTCCTTGACGGTGATGAGTCCGCGCAGGTGGCCGTCGGCGTCAACGACCGGCAGCTTCTCGATCTTGTTGCGGTGGAGGATCTCCTCCGCCTCCGCGAGCGTCGTCCCCACGGGCGCGGTGACGAGATTCCGCGAGGTCATGAGCGCCGAGATCGGCTGGTCGACGTCGGTCTCGAAGCGGAGGTCGCGGTTCGTGAGGATCCCGACGAGGATGCCGGAGTCGTCCGTGATGGGGACACCAGAGACCTTGTAGTGCGCCATCAGCTCGAGCGCGGCGCGGACGGGAACGTCGGGCGGCAGCGTCACCGGCTCGACGATCATCCCCGCCTCCGACCGCTTGACCTTGTCGATCTCCGCGACCTGCGCCTCGATCGAGAGATTGCGGTGGACGATTCCGATCCCGCCCTCCCGCGCGAGCGCGATCGCCAAGCGCGCCTCGGTCACCGTGTCCATCGCCGCCGAGACGAGCGGGATCGCGAGCTCGAGCGACGGCGTCAGCCGCGCGCGGGTCGAGACGTCGTTCGGGAGGACGTACGACTCCGCCGGCACAAGGAGCACGTCGTCGAACGTGAGACCCTCCTGCCCGAACTTCCGGTCGAGCTCCAGCAGCCGCTGCACGTCATCGGCGCTCAGCTCGGCTGCTGCGGGGTCTCTCAAGGGACCGCCAGGGTACCAACGCCCGCGGACAAGCGAAATCTTGACAACCCCCTAACACGCCGGGGCTACGGTGGCCGCGGTGCGCGCCTTGATCGTCACGGCCGGGCTTCTCGTGGTCGCCGGGACGGCGGCTGCTGCGTCGGCGCAGCCCGCGACTGTCCGCCACAGCCCGTCGCCCGTCGAAGCCGTGGCACAGGACGGCGGCCTCCTCGCCTGGCTTTCCGGCGACGGCTCGAAGTGCAACGTCGTCCACGTCTCCGGCCGCGGCACGAACGAACTCCTTCCCCGTCCGGCGACCGGGAGCATGACGTGCCACTGGGATCTCTCCGCCGGCGCGCAGCAACTCGCGATTGCTGCCGGCTCCGCGGAGGCGCTCTGGACGCTCCACGAGAGCGGCTCGGTTCCCTTCGACTACGTGATGTCCGCCCAGGTCGGCGGCAAGGAAGTCCAGGTCGACCGGCTCGCGCACGACAGCGACGGCACGGGCTGGTGGCTCGGCGGCCTCGCCGGCGGAGGGAAGACGCTCGCGTACTCGTCCGTCGAGGTGGAGTACGTCGACAAGCTCGGCTGCGCGTCGGGCGGCTCGTGCAAGAAGAAGATCGCCGGTGGCGCGATCCAGTTCGTCTCCGCCGGCCACGCGACGCCGCTCGCCAACTCCCTCCCCGCGCTCGATCTCGCCGTCAGCGACGGGCGGATCGCCTACGTGCCCGCGACGGCGGTCGCCAAGAACGGGACGCCGGTGCCCAGCTCGAGCGCGAACGTCCAGGTCGCGGACATCGCCAAGGGTACGTTCGTCCAGGCGAAGCCCGTCGGTGTGCCGCTCGCGGTCGCCCTCGCCTCGCGCGTCCTCGCCGTCCTCACGCGCGGCGCGCGAAACACCCGGCTGACCTGGTACGACCCGGCGACGGGGACGAAGCAGGGCGGCATCGCCGTCTCCGGCAAGACGTCGCCCGAGCTCGCTGCGAACAACGCCGTCGTCGTCTACCGCGTCGGCCGCGTCCTCCGCGTCCTCGTCGTCGCGACCGGCCGCACGCATGTGCTCGCGAGCGTCGCCGGCGCCCCGGTCGGGCTCTCGCTCTACCGCAGCCGTCTCGTCTGGGCGGAGAACCGCCGTGCGAGCGGCGACATTCGCTCGCTCACTGTCGGCTAGGCCGCGCCTTCTATGCCGCGACGGGATCGAGCTCGTCGATTTCGACGCCCGCGGCGAGCTGCTGCGCTTCGCGCGGGTCGAAGCGCCCCGCGCCGAGCTCGACGACGGAGGCAGCTGCGCACCCGATCGCGGTGCGCAGCGCGTCCGCAACCGCGGCGCCCTTGAAGCGCTCGGAGAGGTAGCCGGCGAGAAGCACATCCCCGGCGCCGACCGGCGCGATCGGCTCGACGCGCGGGATCGAGGCGCGGAACCGGCGCACCTCCCGCTCCTCGCGGACGAGCAGGAAGCACGAGGTCTCCCGGGTGATGAGTACGTTGCGCGCGCCGAGGTCGGCGATCGTCTCAAGGGCCATCACGAAGTCCTCGTCGTCCGTGAACTCCTGCCCTACGAGGCTCTCGGCCTCCTGCTGGTTCGGGGAGACGAGGTACGGCTCCGCTTCGACGCCGAGCCGCAGCGGCTCGCCCTCGCAGTCGAGCACGCAGTGGATCCCCAGCCGTGTGAGGTCGCGGATCGCGTTGGCGTAGAAGTCGTTCTCGACGTCGCGCGGGAGCGAGCCGCAGAAGACGACGTAGCTGGCGACGCTCGAGAGGTAGCGGAGCTTGTCGGAGAGGACATCGAGCTCCTCCGGCCGCACTGCCGGTCCCCATTCGTAGACCTCGGTGAGCGAGCCGGCGGTGGGGTCGACGACGGCGATCGAGGTGCGCGACTCGTCGGAGATGCGGACGAAGTCGTTGAGGATCCCCTCGAGCGCGAGGTCCTCGACGATGCGGTCGCCCGTCCTCCCTCCCGCGAGCCCGGTCGCGATGACCGGCGTCTCCAGGAGCTTGAGCGCGCGCGCGACGTTGATCCCCTTGCCGCCGGCGCCGGTGAGGCTGGCGCTCGCGCGATGCCGGTGGCCGAACTGGAAGTTCGGGACCGTCAGCGTCCGGTCGACTGCAGCGTTGAGGGTGACGGTGACGATCAACCCGCCGGGAGGTTAGTCGACTTGAGTGGTTCTACCGAGGTGCTGCGCGAGTTCGGCCGCCGCAGCGGCCGCGGCGTCCTGCCAGCCAGGCCCGGAGTCGGCGTAGATCACGGAGCGGGAAGCGGAGACGATCGCGCTCGCCGGCCCCGCCTCGAACGCCGGGGCGAGATCTTCCGTGCTGCCGCCTTGCGCGCCGACGCCGGGGAGCAGGAGGACCGAGTGCGGCAGGAGGCTCCGCGCCTCCGCGACCTCGCGCGGGTACGTGGCGCCGACGACGGCTCCGACGGAGGAGAGCCCGCTCGCTCCGATCCGATCGGCCGCGAGCCCGGCGACCATCTCGGCGACGTGCTGCCAGACCGGGCGGCCGTCGACCTGCAAGTCCTGAATGTCGCCGCTGCCGGGATTCGACGTCTTGACGAGCACGAAGATCCCGAGCCCGTCGTACGCGAGGAACGGCTCGAGCGAGTCGCGGCCGAGGTA
The DNA here is from genome assembly GCA_963737515.1 of uncultured Actinomycetes bacterium. GTDB lineage: Bacteria > Actinomycetota > Thermoleophilia > Gaiellales > Gaiellaceae > Palsa-739. The sequence goes on from CAVTSV010000003.1 coordinate 209,535, forward strand.
CGGACTGACGGTCACGGCGTCGGCGAGCGGCGCGAACGCGGCGGCGTATGCCTCGGCAGTGGACGGGACGTCGCCGCGCTTGGCGTCGGCGATCACGAGCAGTCCGGCGTGGCGCGCGTACGCGCAAACCTCGGCGAGGCCGGCCCAGCCAGCCGGGCCGAGCGCCTCGAAGAACGCCGCCTGCGGCTTCACGGCGACCGCGATGTCGGCGACCGCGTCAACGATCCCGCGGCAGAACTCGATCGGGCCTACTCCTTCGGGAAGCCGCTCCTGGACCGGATCCAAGCCGATGCAGAGCGCCGCGCCCTTCTCCTCGACCGCAGCCGCGAGCCTGTCCGCGAAATGGCTCACGGCAAACGAAAGGCCGCCCGAAGGCGGCCTTTCGATCCTCGGAGGAGACAAAGGTCGACCTCTACCAGCTGGACCCGCCGCCGCCGGCCTTCACGGCCGCCTTGAGGCTGCTTCCGGCCGAGAACTTCGGCACCGTTGCCGCCGGGATCTGGACCTTCTGGCTCGGGTTGCGCGGGTTGACACCCATCCGCGCAGCGCGATCTGCGGTCGAGAACTTGCCGAACCCCGTGAACGCCACGTCGCCCCTGCCCTGCAGCGTCGTCGTGATGGTGTCGAGGAACGCATCGACAGCCTTGCCGGCGTCCTTTATCGAGAGCCCTGAACGGCTAGCTACCTCGGAAACGAATTCCTGCTTCGTCACTCTCTCCTCCAGTCTTTGATCGCTTGCAGGCTTGAATGACCCTACCAAGTCCGCGTTTGCCGCTCAACCATGCGGCTTTGCGGGGGTTTTCTCCCCCTGCAGCAGTGATCCTGCCCGATAGAGCGGACGGAGCCGCACCGCGTGGCGCGCGAGAGCGTCCGCTCCACCCTCCTCGCGGTCGAGCACACAGACCGCAGTATGGACGACGAGACCGGCCTCGCGGGCCGCGCCGATGGCCTCGAGGAGGGCGCCGCCGGACGTCACGACGTCCTCCACGAAGCAGACGTTCTCGCCCTTCTCGAACGGACCCTCGATGCGATTGGCGGTGCCGTACCCCTTCGCCGCGTCGCGCACCATGAGGAACGGGAGCCCCGAGGCGAGCGCCGCCGCTGCGGCGAGCACCACGCCGCCGAGCGTGGGCGCGGCGAGCCGGACGGCGCCGGGCTCGTGCTCCTGGACGACCGCGGCGATCCGCTCGCCGACCGGCGCGAGGAGGTCGGGCCGCGTTTCGAAGCGGTACTTGTCGAAGTAGTAGGTCGAGCGCTTGCCGGAGCGGAGAACGAAGTCTCCTTCGAGATACGCCGCATCGACGAGTGCCTTGCGAAGCTCGTCGTCGTTCATTCGTCGATCGGCCACGCGGACGGCGTCTCGTGGACGGCGGCGAGAACCCCGCGCGCGAGCGGAAGCAACAGTTCCGCTTCCGACGAGCCCTCGACGTAGCTGACGAACGAGCCGTCGCCGAAATAGACGTCGAGCCGGTCGCGCCGCGCGGCGACCCAGCGCTCGTACGCCGCCCCGATCGCGACCCCGCCGCCGACGAGCCCGGCCAGCGCGAGCACTCCGCGCCTCATCCGTCCACCTCCGGCCCGGAGTCCGACTGCGCCGCGATGATCGAGTCGAGGCAGCGCTTGAGGTCGTAGAAGAGCTGGCCGGCAGGCTGGCGTGCCGAAGTCACCGCGAGGATCGTCTCCCCGCCCGGGCTTCCGACGACGAACACGTCGCCGTCCGCGAGCGAGGCGTGCACCTGAGTTGCCTCGCCCGAGTCGCCGCCGCGAAGGTCGGCGGCATCCTCGAGCAGCGCCCTGCCGGCACGAGCGGCCGCTAGCGCCCACCAATCCGAGACGCCGACGGAGCCGAGCGGCTCGCCGTAGTCGTCGAAGACCGTCGCCGCCTCTACCTGCGGCGAGATGACCAGGAGATCCGCAAGGGCCTGTGCCGCCTCCACGGGCGCGACGGTAGCAGGGTGAAGGTGCAAACTTCCCCTGGTGCGGATCCGGCCGGCAATGCTCGTGCGGAAGTTCTTCGCGGACCGCGGCACCCATCTGGCCGCGATGGTCGCCTACTTCGCGCTGCTCTCGTTCGTCCCGCTCGTCTTCCTCGCGCTCGCCCTTTTCGGTTTGGCGCACCGTGCCCAGGCAGGCGACTTCTTCGTCCACGAGCTGAAGCACGCCTTCCCCGGCACCTCGCTCGACAGCATCGTCACGCTCGTCCACCACGTGCAGGACAACGCAGCGACGCTCGGGATCATCGGCGGCGTCGGCCTGCTGTGGTCGTCCGTCTCGCTGTTCAGCGCGCTCGAGTCGGCGCTCAACATCGTCTACGGGCTGCCGAACCGCCGCTTCCTCCACGGGAAGGGGCTCGCGGTCGGGCTCATGACGAGCATGATCGTCACGCTCTTCGCGAGCCTCGTCGTCGCCTCGCTCGGCGTGCAGTACCTCAAGGACAACGTCGGCTTCGCGCGGAGTACGGCTCTCGCCTACGTCGTCTCGGTCGGCGCGTCGCTCGCGGGCGTGCTGCTCTTCCTCCTCGCGATCTACCGCTGGCTGCCGAACACGCGCGTGAGCTGGCGGGAGGCGCTGCCCGGCGCGGTGCTCGGCGCGATCGCGCTCGAGGGGTCGTTCCAGGCGCTCCCGCTGTTCGTGCGCTTCGCCGACGTTAACGTGACGCTCCGGGCGCTCGGCGGGCCGGCGATCCTCCTGCTCTGGCTGTACGTGATGGCGAACGTGATCGTATTCGGCGGGGAGCTCAACTGGTGGTGGCGGGAGCGGCACCGACCCCGCGAGGCAACGCCTGCACCGCCCGCGCCCGGTGGGAGTTGAGCGCTTTCCAGCCGTTGCCGAGCTCGGCCACGGTCAGTTCCTCGCCGGCCGGGACGAAGACGGGGTCGTAGCCGAAGCCTTCGCTGCCGCGCGGCTCAGCCGCGATCGTCCCCTCGAGCGTGCCGGTGCCGCGGAATTCGGTGCCATCGGGTGCGAGGAGGACGAGCTCCGACACGTAGCGGGCCCGACGATCTTCGACGCCTTCCAGTTCTCCGAGCAGCTTTGCGATCGCGGGGGTGCCTTCCGGCGCGAACCGCGCCGACTGCACGCCGGGCCGACCGCCCAGCGCCGCCGCCTCGAGGCCCGAGTCCTCCGCGAGCACCCAGCCGGCGGAGTGCGCACGCCCGAACTCCGCCTTGAGCCGGGCGTTGTCGTAGTACGTCGCGCCCGTCTCGGGCGGGTAGTCGTCGCGGTCGAGCGGCTCGATCGTCCAGCCGGGGAGCAGCGCCTCGAGCTCGCGTGCTTTGTGTGCGTTGCGCGAGCAGAGGGTCGCACGAGTCATGCGAGCTCGAACCTCACACCAAGCGTCGTCCCGTCGCGGAACGGCGGCGTGTGCTCGGCGATGCCGACGCGTACGAAGCCCGCCCGTCGAGCGACGGCCTGCGACGGGAGATTCTCGGGATGAGTCCAGAGGGAAAGCCGCTCGACGCCGCACTCCTCGCGCGCCCAGCGCACAACCGCGCGCACCGCCTCGGTCATCAGACCCTGGCCGCGCGCCTCGGAGCTGAGCCAGTAGCCAACCGTCCCGCCTTCCCGCAGCCGGACGGTCACCGCGCCGACAAGAACGTCGTCGTCGAGGCAGATCGCGAAGGTTCGCTCGTCCGAGTCGCTCCACGCGCGCTCGACCGACTCGAGAAAGGCGCGGCCATCGTCGTCGCCATAGGGAACGGGTACAAACGGGATGAAGCGTGGAATGTTCGCGTCCTGGCACGCCTCGACCACGGCGCGGAGGTCGTCGGGCCGCGGCTTCCGGAGGACAAGGCGCTCGGTCCGGATCTCCACGTGGCTACGGCAGCGCGAGCGCGACCGCCTCGCCCTGCAGCGCGGCAATCTCGCCGATGCCCACGGCCGCGAGGCCGAGGAGCTCGTCGAGCGTTTCCCGCGCGAACGGATCGCGCTCCGCTGTCGCCTGCACCTCGACGAGGCGGCCGTCTCCGGTCATCACGACGTTCATGTCGGTGTCGGCGCTCGAGTCCTCGGAGTAGTCGAGATCGAGCAGCGGCACGCCGTCGACGACGCCGACCGAGACGGCGGCGACGGAGTCGCGGAACGCCTTCGAGAGGCCGAAGCGCTCGAGCGCGCGCATCGCGGCGACGTACGCGCCGCAGATCGCGGCGCAGCGCGTGCCGCCGTCCGCCTGGAGGACGTCGCAGTCGAGCCACAACGTCCGCTCGCCGAGCGCCTCGAAGTCGGCGACGGCGCGGATGGCGCGGCCGATGAGCCGCTGGATCTCGACCGTCCTGCCCTGCTGCTTGCCGCGCGACGCCTCCCGTTGCACGCGCTCGCCGGTCGAGGCCGGGAGCAGCGAGTACTCGGCCGTGATCCAGCCACGCCCCTGCCCGCGCATCCAGCGCGGGATGTCCTCCTCGACCATGGCCGTGCAGAGCACTTTCGTCCGACCCTGCGTGATGACGACCGAACCGTGCGGGTTCTCGAGGAAGTCCAGCTCGAACGAGGTCCCGCGGAGCTGATCGGGCTTGCGGCCGCCTTCGCGCGCGCTCATGCCGCTGCTCCTTCCAGCGTCGCGACCGTCACGTGCTCGACATCGCGCACGGGCAGCTGGAGGAAGCGCCGGCCGAGCTCCCGGAACGCCTCGGGATCTCCGGTCGTGAGGAAGCGGTACGCGCCGACGCGATCGCGCTCGTTCTCGGCGCCCTTGCGCGCGAGCGTCTCGGCAACCTCGCGGGCCGTCTCCTCCGCCGAGAAGACGAGCGTCACGTCACGGCCGAAGACCCGCTCGAAGATCTTGCGGATCAGCGGATAGTGGGTGCAGCCGAGGATCACGGTGTCGACGCCCGCCTCCTGCAGCGGCGCCGCATACTCGCGCACGGCCGCCTCCGTCTCCTCGCCGTACGGGTCGTCGCCCTCGATGAGCGGGACGAGCCGCGGGCACGCGACCTGGTGGAAGGAGATGCCCGCGTCGAGCTGCGTGGACGAGCTCCGCGTACCGGCCAGCCTCGACCGTCGCCTCGGTCGCGAGCAAGCCGACCCGGCGGTTCCGCGTGGCCTGGACGGCGGCGTGCGCCTCCGGCGTGATCACGCCGACGACCGGCACCGCGAGCTCTTCCTGCAGCCGCGGCAGCGCAGCCGATGTCGCCGCGTTGCAGGCGACGAGGATGAGCTTCACGTCCTGCCCCGCGAGGTACGCCCCGATCTCGCGCGCGAAGCGGCGGATCTCCTCGAGCGGCCGCGGCCCGTACGGCAGGCGCGCGTGGTCGCCGAGGTAGACGAAGTCCTCGTTCGGCATCGTGACGAGGCACTCGTGGAGGACGGTCAGGCCGCCGACTCCCGAGTCGAAAACTCCGACGGCGCGCGGATCCATGCCGGCATCGTAGAGGCGCACTAGCCTGCAGCTGTGAATCGCGGCCGGACTGTGCTCCTCGTCCTCGTCGCCGCGCTCGCGTGCGCGGGAGCGTCGTCCGCCGCCCGCGCCCAGACGCCGACGACGCAGGACGTCACGATCGCGATGTCCGACTCGACGCAGCTGGCGTGCGGGTTGACGCTGCCGACGGACTCGCCGCCGTCCGGAGGCTGGCCGGGCGTGCTTCTCTTCCCCGGCTTCGGGCAGGCGCACGCGGGGCTGGACGCGATCGCGGTCGCCGACCTCGCACCGGCCGGACTCGCATCCCTCGCTTGCGACGAACGCGGAACCGGAGCGTCGGACGGCACATTCGACGTCGCCGGGCCGAGGGACGTCCATGACCTGGAGGAACTGTTCGTGTGGCTCACCGCCCGCTCCGACGTCTCCGACACCGAGATCGGCGCGTTCGGTCTCGGGTCAGGCGGCGCCGAGGTCTGGAACGCGGCGGCGGCCGGCGTCCCGTTCAAGGCGATCGTGCCCGGGGACACGTGGACGAGCCTTTCGCGCGCGCTCACGCCGAACGGCGTCCGGAAGTCCGGCGTGCTCGCTCTCGTCACGCCTCTCGGTCCCGTGGCCGGCTGGGACGCGACCGCCGGGCTGACCGCGCGCTCGTCCCGCGGAACGCTGCACACGCTGACGGTGCCAACCCTGCTCCTACAGGGCAAGCACGACCTCCTCTTCGACATCGACCAGGCGCGCGACGCGTACAAGCTCCTCGCCGGGCCGAAGCGGCTCTACGTCGGCTCGACGACACAGGCGCTTCCGGAGGTCACCGCGTGGCTCGCGCACTACCTCGCGGGAGGGCCGGCCGTCGGCGGCAGCGTCGAGGTCGCGACCTCGGGCGCGAAGACCGAGACGTACAGGAGCCTCCCGCCGACGCGCCTCGCGAGCGTCGATCTGCCCGGCACGACGATGCTCAAGCCGTCGACGCTCGCCAGCCGGACGGTGCGACTGCCGGGCGGGCCGTTCGAGACGTTCGGGGACGGCTCCGTCAGCGTCCGTTACTCCGGCGCCGCGAAGTGGGATCACCTGGTCGCGACGGTCTCGCTCAAGGGCTCGAGTACACCGCTGACCGAGGGAGCCGCGCCGATCACGGCCGCCGCCGGCGTGGTCAAGATCCCGCTCATGGACGTCGCAGCCGTCATCCCGCGCGGCAAGCCGCTCGTCGTCACGGTCGGCGCGACGTCACGCGACGGCGTCTTTGGCCAGGGAGTGCCCGCCGGCGCGAAGCTCAGAGCGGCGCGCTTCACCTGCACGCTGACCTTCCTCGACCGCTGACCACGCCGATCCGGATCGGGACGTGCTCGTGGGCCGACGAGGCACTGTCCAAGTGGTTCTATCCGCCGAAGCTGCCCGCGAAGGAGCGGCTCGCCTGGTACGCCGAGCACTTCGACACGGTGGAGGTGGACTCGACCTTCTACCGCCTGCCGAGCGAGTCGATGGTGCAGGGCTGGGCCGACCGGACGCCGGACGGGTTCACGATGCACATCAAGGCGTTCGGGCTCATGACCCGGCATCCGGTCAAGCTCGAGGCGATCCCGCCCGACCTGCGTGGTGGGATGCCCGTGGACGAGCGCGGCCGGGTCGATCGCCCGCCGCGCGAGCTGCGGGGCGAGATCTTCCGCCGCTTCCTCGAGGCGCTCGAGCCACTGCGGACGGCGGGAAAGCTCGGCGGGATCCTCTGCCAGCTTCCGCCGTACGTCGTTAACAAGGACGCCTCGCTCGACTACCTCGCGTGGGCGCGCGAGCAGCTCGGCGGCCACGAGATGCTCGTCGAGTTCCGCCACCGCTCGTGGCTCGACGACGAGAACCGCGCGGCGAGCCTCGCGTTCCTCGAGTCGATCGGAGCCGGCTACGTCGTCGTCGACGCACCGCGCTCGGACACGGCGAAGAACCTCGTCCCGACCGTCGTCGCGACGACCTCGCCGACCGCGTACGTCCGGTTCCACGGACGCAACCTCGGCACCTGGAACAAGCGCGGCGGCTCGGCGGCCGAGCGCTTCGACTACCTCTACTCCCACGAGGAGCTCGGAGAGTGGGTCAGCCCGCTGCGCGAGCTCGCGGGGCAGGCGGAGAACGCCTACGCCTTCTTCAACAACAACGCGTCGTCGGAGGATCCGGACAATCCTCTGCGTCGCATCGCGCAGGCGGCGACGAACGCGCGCCAGCTCCGCGGCCTCCTCGACGTCAACAGCATCAGCACGACCGGCGGCGCGTAGAGTCGCCGCGATGGATGTGCTGTCGGTCGTACACGGGGAGGACGCGCGCAGCGAGCTCTTCGGGCCGGTGATCGCCGCAGCGGGGCACCGCCTCTCCGAGTGGAGCTTCGCCGCGGGCCGCCCGCCGGAGGGCAACTACGGCGCGGTGCTCGTCTTCGGCGGCTCGATCCACCCCGACCAGGACGACCAGCACACGTGGCTGAAGGACGAGCTCCGCTGGCTCGAGGGACTGATCGACGCCGGCGTGCCGACGCTCGGGATCTGCCTCGGCTCACAGTTGCTCGCACGGACGGCTGGCTCGTGGGTCGGGCCGCTCGCGGCGCCGGAGATCGGCTGGAGGGACGTGGAGCTGACCGACGAGGGCCTCGCCGATCCTGTCCTCTCCGCCCTGCCGCCGCGCTTCGACGCTCTCCAGTGGCACCACTACGAGCACGGCCTGCCCGAGGGGGCGGTCAGGCTCGCGCGAAATGACGCCTGTTTGCAGGGATTTCGTCTCGGCGACGCGTGCTGGGGAGTCCAATTCCATCCGGAGGTCACCGAGCCGCAACTCCATGGCTGGATCGCGGAGGACGGCGCGGCGTTCGGGCAGGAGTGGTTGCGCTCGGAGACGCGGAGCCGGATCGGCGGCTGGAACGAGCTCGGCCGGCGGCTCTGCCAGGCGTTCCTCGTTGCGGCAGCCACGCGGGCGGCGATAGAAATCGCGCGATGAGAATCGACCTGACCAAACTCACGAATCGCGAGCGTGTGATCGGCGGCGCCGCCCTCGTCGCGTTCATCGCGGCCTTCCTGCCGTGGTGGGGCGTGAGCGCCGGCTTCCTCAGCGTCTCGATCGACGGCTGGTCGGCGGGCTTCGCCGGCTGGGCCGGAACCCTGCTGCTGACCGCTGCCGGCGTCTATCTCCTCTTGCGCCGTTCGGGGTCCACGATCCCGGCCCCGTCGATCGGCGACGCGCAGCTCACGGCGGTGGTCTCCGGGATCGGGCTCCTGCTCGTGATCATCAAGCTCGCCGACCTGCCGACGTACCACAGCCTCGGAGTCGGGACGCGGTACGGGATCTGGATCGCGCTCGTCGCCGGAATCGTCGAGACGGTCGCCGCCGTCGACGAGGCGCGCACCGCCGGCTAGCACTCGAGCGGAAGATCGTCGTGCCGGCTCCACTCGTGCCACGAGCCGGAGTAGTTGCGCGCGTCGTAGCCCGCTGCCCGTAACGCGAGCGTCGCGAGGGCCGAGCGTGAGCCGGAGTGGCAATACGCGACGACCTCTGCCCCCTCGGGCAGGCCGACGAGCTCGCGGACGCGCTCCGGCGACGCCGGCAGGCCAGGCCCCTCGAACAGCGCGCCCAGATCGATGAGCCGCGCGCCGGGTATGTGGCCCTGCCGCGGGTCGCAGGCGTTGCCGGTGCGGCCGGTGTATTCGTCCGGCGTCCGGACGTCGAGGATCGTCAGGGACTCGTCGCCGAGCCGCTGCGACAGTTCGCGACGCGTCGGCATCGCGCGCGGATTCGGCGACAGCTCGGCTTCGCGCACCGGCTCGAGCTCGACGGCGCCTTCGTCCAGCGCTCCCTGCCAAGCCGCCATCCCGCCGAGCAGGACGGCGACGTTCGGGTGCCCGGCGAGCTCGGCCATCTGGAGCGCTGGCATCGCGCCGATGCCGTCGCCGCGGTCGACGAGAACGAGCCGCTCGCGGCCCGTGATTCCGTGCCGGCGCAGCCGAAGCGCGATCTCCTGCGCGAGGGCAGCGGCGGTCGCCTCGTCCGCGCCGGGCGGCGGCGAGCCGAGCACGAGCGGGCGCGAGCCGGGGATGTGGCCGCGCATGTGCGCATTGGGACCGCGGACGTCGCCGACGACGAGATCCTCGTCCCCGAGATGCTCCTCCAGCCAGGCGCCGTCGACGACCGAGTTTAGATTCACAGCGCGGCGACGATACCGGCTTCGGCCGCGAGCGCGGGACGGTCGAGAAGCCGGTCGAGCCAGCCGGAGAGCGCGGGATACGGCTCGAAGCTGACGCCGAGCGCGTCGCGGGCGCGGAGGATCCACGGGACGTAGGCGATGTCGGCGAGCGAGTACTCCGCTCCGCCGAGGAACGGCCGCTCGGCGAGCGACGTGTCGAGCCGGCGAAGCGCCTTGTCGAAGTCCTCGAATCCCTCGCCGCGGCGGAAGGCGTAGTACGGGTCGGTCAGCTCGGCGTCGCGGATGACGAGCAGGCGCACGGCGGCGCGGTCGGCTGCGTCCGCCGGGAGCAGCGCCGGCTCGGGATAGCGCTCCTCGAGGAACTCCACGATCACGGCCGATTCCGGCAGCGGCCGGTCGTCCTCCTCGAGCACCGGCACACGGCCGACAGGGTTCTTCTCGTAGAGCCACGCCGGCCGGTCGGAGAGATCGATCTCGACGACCTCGTGCTCGATGTCCTTCTCGGCGAGGACGATGCGCACCCGCGCGCAGTACGGGCAGCGCGGCGCGTCGTAGAGCGTCAACGTCACGGCTGGACTCCGAGGACAGCCGCGATCTGCCGGTAGAGCTCCTCCGCCGGCGGCAGTTCCGACGGCGCGGCCGCCGTCCGCGCGACGGCGCGAACGCGCGCCGGGTCGGCGTTCGTCAGGCGCGCGACGACCGTCGGGTTCGCACCGAGCGCGATCACATCCCCGGGCGGCAGATCTCCGAAGTACTCGGGGACGGAGAGGTACTCGTCCACCATCGAGCCGCGGTCGAACAGCACGTAGCGCACGACCGCGCCTTCCTCGAGGCTCAGCGCGACCGCCACTCCCGCGGTGTAGGACAGTTCGCGCGCGAGGCTCCGCAGCTCGTCCGGCTGGGCGTCGACACGGCTCCAGCCGTCCCCGAGCGTGACCTCCGGCTCCCGCCGCAGCACCTTCGCTGCGTCCCGCCGCACCTTCTCGACGTCGTCGTTCTGCACATGAACGGCGCCCACGCTTGGACCGGCCGGAGCTCCTGCGAGGAGTCCCGCGATCGGCGCCGCGAGCGTCCGCTCGACCGTCGTGAACCCGAGCCGGTCGTAGAGGCGCTTCGCGGCGGCGTTCGACTCGAGAACGTCGAGCGCGAGCGTCTCGGCGCCTTGCTGCTGCGCGTACTCGGCGGCGGCCCGGAGCAGCTCCGTCCCGAGCCCACTCCCGCGTTCCGCCGGGCGCACGTAGAGGATGTCGAGTAGCCACGTCTTGTCGCTCTTGCGATCGAGCGCCGCGAGGCCGGCGTCGTCGGCGAGCAGGACGTGCATCCACTCGTAGTCCGCGTCGTCGTCGTCCCACAGCTCGAACGGCACCTCGGCCTCGAACTCCGCGCGCAACTCCTGCACGAGCTTCTTGTCCTTCGGGGTCGCGGCGCGGATCACGCTAGAGATGAGACGTCAAGCCGGCGCCGGAGGCGTCGGAGTCGCCGTCGTCCTGAGCGTTCTCGTACCAGGAATGCCAGTACGTCCCGTCGTCGAGGTCGCGGGCGAACGTCGTCAGCCGCAGCGGGTTGAACGTGTCGCACATCACGGCGAGCTCGTGCGTCTCGTGCGTGCCGATCGACTTCTCCGCGAGCCCGGGCTGCGGGCCGTGCGGGAGGCCGGAGGGATGGAGGGTGATCGAGCCGACCTCGACGCCCTTCCGCGAGCCGAACTGGCCGGAGACGTAATAGATCATCTCCTCCGACTGGAGATTCGAGTGGTGATACGGGATCGGCACCGCATCCGGATCGAAGTCGAGCTTGCGCGGGCAGAACGAGCAGATCACGAAGTTCGGGCCGGCGAACGTCTGATGGGACGGCGGCGGCTGGTGGATGCGGCCCGTGATCGGCTCGAAGTCGTGGATCGAGAACGTCCACGGGTAGAGGTAGCCGTCCCAGCCGACGACGTCGAACGGGTGGTAGTCGACGAGGTACGTCTGGTAGCCGCCACGGACGCGCACCATGACCGGGAACTCGCCAGTCTCGCGCACGGTGCTCAACTCGGTCGGGGGATGGATGTCGCGGTGGTAGTACGGCGCCCCCTCGAGGATCTGCCCGTACTGGTTCCGGTAGCGGCGCGGGATCTCGATCAGGCCGGGCGTCTCGAAGACGAGGTAGCGCTGCGGCCCCTGCGGCGCGAAGCGGTACGTCGTGCCGCGCGGGATGACGACGTAGTCGCCCTCCTTGTACGGCAGGTCGCCGAAGATCGTCTCCAACGTCCCCGAGCCCTCGTGGACGAAGATTACCTCGTCGCCCTCGCCGTTGCGAAAGAAGTAGTGCATCCGCTGTGCGGGCCGGCAGAGGGAGATCTCGACGTCGTTGTTCCACATCAGGAGCCGGCGGCCGGTGATCTCGTCGCCCTGCTCGTCGATCTCGTACGTCTTGAGGTGGAGGTGGTGATGCTGCTCGGGCACCCACTCCTCACGCTCGATCGGCACGAAGCCGCCGAGCTTCGCGACGCGGCACGGGGACTGGAGGTGGTAGAGGATCGACTCGTTCCCGGTGAACCCCTCAAGGCCCATGACCTCCTCGGTGAGGAGGGTGCCGTTCTCCCGGAACACGACGTGGCGCTTGCGCGGAACGTCGCCGAGACGCTGGTAGAACGGCATAGGAAAAACTGTATCGGTGCCAGGCTCCCGCCGTTTCGGGTTTGAGGTGCCTGGCTCCGATTCCTTATTCTCCCAGCGCCAAATCCGCGAGACGCTTGCCCACGACGGGCGCGAACTTGAAGCCGTGGCCCGAGCACGCGGAGCCGATCACGACCCGGCCGCGTCGCTCGAGGATGAAGCGCTCGTCCGGCGTCGTCGTGTAGAGGCACGTCTCGGCGAGGATCGGTTCCGGATCGGCGTTGGGCAGACGCTCGGCAACCCAGGCCGAGATCCGCTCGACGAGCACGGGATCCGGCTCGGCCGTTGAGTCCGGATCGGTCTCGGCGCCGGCATGATGCGCGCCGGCCTTGAGCCCGTAGACCGGATCGTGGAGCGAGAACATCGCGTGCGCGCGGCTCTCGTGAGTCTCGACGACCGACGGCGGCGGACTCTCCTGCCGGAAGAAGGCAACCGTCTCGCGCGTGACCTTGAGCGGCAGGTCGGGGAAGAAGCGGCCGACCCACGAGCCGGCGGTGACGACGACCACGTCTGCGTCGAGCGCGTCGAGATCGTCCACGCGCGAGCCGTAGCGAACGTCGACCCCGTCGAGGAAGGCTTGGCGCGCCGCATCGGCCAAGCCGATCCCGCCGCTCGGCTCGTGCAGCGCCACCCAGCAGTCCGGAACCGCGACGCCCAGCTCCGCCGCTTCATCCGCCGACAGGAAGCGGTGCTCGATCCCCTCCGCCGCGAGACCGGCGGCGGACGTGTGCTCGGGCCGCGACGCCACCTCGATCAGGCCGTACAGCTCCAGCAGCCGCGTGCCGCTCTCCTGCTCGAGTTCCGCCCAGCCGTCGCGCGCCTCGGCCGCCAGCCGCACCCACTCCGGCTCGGGATACGCGAGGCGGACGATCCGCGAGCGGCCGTGACTCGAGCCGCGGTCGTGGTCGGCTGAGAACTGCTCGTGGACGACGACGTCGACGCCGCGCCGCGCGAGCTGCCACGCGGTCGCCGCGCCCATGATCCCGGCGCCTACGACCGCGACTTTCACGCCGCGACGATGTCGCCGGGATAGAGCCGCGTGTTCTGCGCCGCGTACGCGACGCGCTGCTCCCAGTCGCCGGGTGGAGTCTCCTCGTCCGGCGTCGTCACGAACGGTCCGAGCGCGAGCGCGAAGTCGCGGGACTTCTCGCCCGGCAGTTGCGGCGCCGTCCACTCGACGAGCGGCGTGAAGCCGCCGATCGCACCGTCCACGCCGATCACCGCGGCCACGCGCTCGACGGGGACGGCGTCCGGCACCGCGATCTCCGCGTCCGCCGCCACGATCGCGGCCGGGTTGGCAAAGCGGAAGTCGTCCGTCCGCGTCGAAGATCCGCACGGACGGCGGATGGAGCACCGGCGCGCGGAAGACGACATCGGCGAGCGGGTGGACAGCGTGCTCGCGCGCCTCGCCGCCGCCGGTGAAGAACGCCTGCAGCGTCTGCGCCGCGAGCTGAATCACCGTGTCGCCGTCGATCCGGCCCGGCCACCCGCGCTCGAGATCCATCTCCACCGGGCTGAACATGACGAGCTTCATCATGGCTCGGTGTGCACGATGACATCGCCGATGTCCGGCCGTTCGCGCGCGGATCCGCTCCTCGATCCGGCTCGCGCGCGCGTGCGCCTCGCCGAGCGGTGTCGCGCCGCCGACCGCGAGCGTGAGGAAGGCGACGAGGCCGTCGTCGGTGTGGAGGAAGCGCAGCTCGCGCGGCGGCCGGCCGGTCTCCTCGCGGACGATCCGCACGACGAGCTCGTTCTCCTCCCGGACATCGTGCGCGGCAGTTCCCTCCCCTACCTCGGCCAGCGGTTCGAGATGCGTCTGGACGGAAGAGACCTCGGGCACCTCGTCGCGGATCGCGTTTTCGACCTCCTCGGCGATCGCGTGCGCCTCCGCCAAGGAGAGATCGGCGGGGAGCTTGAGGTGGAGTGAGAGCTCGGTTCCCGTCTCGAGCGCGACGGCGGTGACGTTGTGTACCTCCCGCACGCGCGGCACGCCAAGCGCGGCCGCGTGCGCGCGCTCGCGCACGGCGCCGACCGCCTCCCCGGGCTCGACATGGACGACGACGTCCGCCTCCGGCAGCGCGTTCTGCACCGCGCGCTCGACCGCGTCGGCCGCGGCGTGCCCCTGCCGGACGGCGGAATCGGCCGAGACACCGATCACGACGTCCGCGAAGAAGCTGCCCGCCGCCTGGCGCATCCGCAGGCGCCGCAGCTCGACCGGAGGGGTCGATCGCGACGATCGCCTGACGGGCCGCATCCTCCGCGTCGGCGGGAGCGCGATCCATGAGCACGTCGACGTTGCGGCGCATCAGGCGCGCCTGCCGCCGACGAGCACGAGCACCGCGACGAACAGCGCCGCGACCGCGTCGCCCTTCGGCTCCCCGGCCCGCGCGAGGAGCAGGCCGGCGAGGACGGCGAACGAGCCGGCGAGGTCGCTCGCGAAATGGAGCGCGTTCGAGGCGAGCGCGACGCTGTGATAGCGGCGAGCAGCCCGCACGGACGCCGTCGTCCTCCCCACGTCGATGAGGATCACGACGCCGATCACGAGCAGCGCCCACCACGTCGCGTGCACCGGCTGCGGATGGGACGACGTCAGCCGCATCACCGCGCGAATCGCGATGAAGATGCTCGCGAGGACCAGGAACGCGGCCTCGGTGAGCGCAGCGAGGTGCTCAGCCTTGCCGTGCCCGTACTGATGGCCGGTATCCGCCGGCCTTACCGCGACGCCGACGGCAAAGAACGTCAGGAGCGCCGCGACGAGATCCGTGCCCGAGTGGATCGCCTCGGAGACGAGACCGAGGCTGTGCGTCGCGAGGCCGGTCGCGAGCTTGAGCGCGATGAGCGCGCAGGCGGCGAAGACGGACGATGAGCGCGGTGCGCCGTTGCGGGCTCATCGGCGGAAGCGTATTCGGCTCGGGCGCTTGCGCCCGAGGTCTGCCGCTGGGCGTCGGCGGCTTGGCCGGCGACGCTTCCAGCATCAGCTCAGGCGCGAACCGGCTCGGGCGGCCAGATGAGCGCGTCCTGCCGGAAGGAGAGATGGCAGAGCGGCTCGCCGGGAAGCGCGAACGGTGAGATCGAGGTGAGCTCGATCTCCGCCTCCGCCGGGCACAACAGCCAGCGATCGTGGTGGATCTCGGCGCGCGCGTCGTGCGCGAAGAGCCGGTAGCGCTCGGTCAGGAACCACTCGAGCGTATTCGGCTCGGCGTGGAAGGTCTCGCCGGCGGGCCGGTAGCGCCCGGAGAAGACGCGGCCCGGCTCCCCGAGCCGCACGCACTCCGCCTCCTGCCAGTCCCCGGTCAGGTCGAGCGTCATCCGCGCGTGGAAGGCGGGCACGTGGTACAGCCGCCGCACGCCGAGCGCGGCGAGGCGGCTCGAGGCATCGATCGTGAAGAACCAGACGCCCGGTAGCCCGTCCGGCCCGCGGACGTACGTCCGGATGTTGAGCTGGAGGAACGACGAGATCCCCGGCAGCGGCAACGCGCCGCGCGCCCGCAGCGCGCGCACGCGGAAGAAGACCATCCCGAGCCAGGCATGTCCGTCGAACTCCTCGATCTCGAGCTCGTCGGGAACGGCGGTGCGCAGCTCCGCGAGCGGCACGGGCCAGTGCGCCCAGAGCGTGTGCTCCCACGTCTGCCCGAGCGTCCAACGGGCCGACGGAAGCGGGAACGGGCGGTGGCCGACACGGCGCAGCGAGCGCGCCTGCCGGCGCGTCGCCCTCGCATCGTCGAACATCGAGCGCCTAGAGGTTCCCGCGGAGCGCCTGCTCGCGCTCGATCGCCTCGAAGAGGGCCTTGAAGTTCCCCTCGCCGAAGGTCGTCGCACCGTGCCGCTCGATCACTTCGAAGAACACGGTCGGGCGATCCTGCGCGGTCTTCGTGAAGATCTGGAGGAGATAGCCGTCGTCATCGCGGTCGACGAGGATCTTGTGCTTCTGGAGCACGGCGTAGTCCTCGGCGATCTCGCCGACGCGGACCGGAGCCTCTTCGTAGTACGAGTCGGGCGTGTCGAGGAAGACGAAGCCGCGCTCCTTCATCGCGGTGACGGTCGCGACGATGTCGGAGCTCGCGAGCGCGA
Source organism: uncultured Actinomycetes bacterium (assembly GCA_963737515.1). GTDB lineage: Bacteria > Actinomycetota > Thermoleophilia > Gaiellales > Gaiellaceae > Palsa-739. The sequence continues at coordinate 225,787 of CAVTSV010000003.1, forward strand.
TGTGCTGGACACCGGCGCCGCCGTAGAACTCGACGTACTCCTCGATCTGGCTCTTTCGCTTGCCCTCGGCCGGCTCGTTGATCGGGAACTTGATCTTCCCGTTGCCGGACGACATGACCTTCGACATGAGCGCCGAGTACTCCGTCTGGATCTGGTCGTCGCCGAAATGGAGGATGTTCGTCATCCCGAAGACCGTCTCGTAGAACTCGACCCAGTGGTTCATCCGGCCGAGCTCGACGTTTCCGACCATGTGGTCGAGGTTGAGGAGGCCGATGCCGGCGTCGCGGTGGCCGTTCTCTGAGAGCGAGACGTAGCCGGGGAGGAAGGGACCGCTGTAGTCGGAGCGGTTGACGAAGGTGTGGATCGTGTCGCCGTACGTCGCGATCGCCGAGCGCTCGATCGTCCCGAACTCGTCCTCGATCCGCTCCGGCTCGAGGATGCTGCGCGCGCCGCGCGAGACCGCCTCGCGGTACGCCTGCGTCGCGTCGGGGACAGTGAGCGCGATGTCGCGGACGCCGTCGCCGTGCTTCGCGAGGTGCCGCGTGATCTCGTGCTCCTCCCGCAGCGGCGTCGTGACGACGAAGCGGATCTCTCCTTGCTCGAGGACGTACGAGGCGCGGTCGCGCACTCCGGTCTCCGGGCCTGCGTATGCGGTGCGCGTGAAGCCCATCGCGTGCTCGTAGAAGTACGCGGCTTGCTTCGCGTTCCCGACCCAGAACTCGGCATGGTCCCAGCCGAGCAGCGGCATGAAGTCTTCGGCCATGCCGGGAATTATGCCGGTGTCTCGGGCTCGAGCGAGGCGACGCGCGGTTTGCGCCGCACTCTCTCGTACGCGATGCCCGCGAAAATGAGGACTCCGCCTGCGATCTCGAGCGTGTGGAGGCTCTCACCGAGCAGGACGAGGGCGAAGAAGACGGCGAAGAACGGTTGGAGGTTCCCGAACAGCGCGGCCCGCGACGGGCCGACCCGATCGATCGCCCTGAACCAGAGGATGTTCGTCAGGAAGAGCGGGCCGACGATCGCGTAGCCGAGGCCGAGCCAGACCTTCCAGCCGAACGAGAACGTCTGGTCGCCGAGCTGCACCGAGGCGAGCGCGGCGAGCGGCACCCAGCCGATCGCGAGCACGACCGCGCTGATCCGGTACGGCGAGTAGCGCTGCATGAGCGGCGCGATCGTCACCGTGTAACAGGCCCAGGTAAACGCCGTCGCGATCGCGATCAGGTCGCCGCTCGAGCGAGCTGCTGAGCCCGCCGCTCGCCGACGCGGCGACGAGCCCCACTCCTGCGAACGTGACGAGGGCGCCGATCCAGAACGAACGCTGAAGTGCCTCGAGCCGCAACACGACGCTGATCACGCCGATGAAGACGGGCGTCGCGCCGAGCAGTAGCGCGACGGTGGAGGCGTGCGCGAGCTTGAGGCCGTAGACGAAGCAGACCTGATTGACGAAGATAAAGAGCGCCGCGAGCAGGACGAGCCGGTAGTCCTTCCGCTCGATCCGGAACGAGCGCTCGCGCCGGTACGTGAAGATCCAGAAGAGCGCAATCGCTGCGAAGTAGCGGATCGTCCCGTACGCGAGCGGCAGCCAGCCGTGCTCGAACATGTACTTCGTGACGGTGATGTTCAGCGCCCACAGGAGCACGGTGCCCAGCAACATCCCGTCCACGAGGCTCGGTCGGCGCACGAGCTCGACGCTACATTCCTCTAGGGTTCCTGCGATGCCGGAGCCGACCTTCGCCGATGTCGACGCCCTCGTCGGACCTGCGACGCCGCACTTCGCGTACCAGCTCCGCGCGCGCGTGCGCGAGCTCGTCGCCGACCTGCCGGACAGTCACCCCGTCCGCAACTACGCCGAGGAGAACGTCGCGCTCCTCGACCGGCTCGGCCACGCCTCCTCGAAGGCGGCCGACGGCCACCGCGAGCCGCGGTCGCGGCCGGGCTGGAGCGAGCTCCCGAGCTCGGCGCCCGCGGACGAGCCGCTCCCGCGGCGATGAACCACGAAGGAGCGTCGGTGCTCGTGACCGGCGGGACGAGGGGGATCGGACGCGCCATCGTGCTACGCCTCGTCGCCGACGGAGCCAAGCGCGTGACGCTCGGCTACATGCGCAACGACACCGCAGCGGAGGAAGCCGCTGCGCTCGTCCGCGACGCCGGCGCCGAGCCGACACTCATGCGCGGGAACGTCGCGGAGGAGAAGACGGTGCGGAAGCTCGCCGCAGCCGGCCCGTACGACATCGTCGTCCACAACGCGGCCACCGGCGTCGTCCGTCCGGCGCTCGAGACCGAGGACAAGCACTGGGACTGGACGCTCGCCGCCAACGCCCGCGCGCTCCTCTCCCTCGCGCGCGCGACCGCCCCGGCGATGACGAACGGCGGCTCGATGATCGCGATCTCGAGCCTCGGCTCCCGCCGCGTGCTCCCCAACTACGTGCTGATCGGCGTCTCGAAGGCGGCGCTCGAGACCGCAGTCGCGTACCTCGGCGTCGAGCTCGCGCCGCTCGGGATCCGCGTCAACTGCGTCTCGGCCGGCGTCGTCGACACCGAGGCGCTCGACTGGTTCCCGAACAAGGAACAGATGCTCGCGTCCGTCAAGCGCACCCCGGTCGGCCGACTGGTCGAGCCGGAGGACGTCGCCGCGGCCGTTTCCTTCCTCTGCTCCGCCGACGCCGCGATGATCTGCGGCCAGACGCTCATCGTCGACGGCGGCTACTCATTGCCCGCCTAGGAGGAGAATCCGGCCATGGAGCCGACCGACGAGAACTTCCGCGCCTTCGATGCCCGGCACAGCGCAGCCGGCGAGGAGCCGGTCGCGCTGCCGCAGATCGTGGCGCGGACGCTCGGCGACCTGAAGAAGAAGCGCGTCCTCCATCTCCTCTGCGGGACGGGCGAAGCAACAGCCGAGCTCGCCGAGCTCGGCGCGGTCGCCACGGGGCTCGACCCGCGCGGCGAGGCGCTCGACGCCGGGCGCGAGCGATGGCCGAAGATTCTCTGGGTCGACGGCGACCCGCAGGATCTGCCACGGCAGCTGCGCCGCGGGCACTTCGATCTCGTCTACTCCGGCGAGGGAGTCCTCGACCGGCTGCACGACCTCGACGCCTGGGCAACCGGATGTGCAGCCGCGCTTCAGCCCGGCGGCGAGCTCCTCGTCTTCGACGACCATCCAGTGGCGGAGTGCGTCGACGCTCTGCTCCGCTGGCGTCACGACTACTTCCGCGACCCAGCCGATCCCGAGCGGCTCTGGCGGATCGGACAGATCGTGAGCGCGCTCGCGCGGGCCGGGATCTACGTCCAAGCGCTGGAGGAGTACCCGGGCGGCACGTCGCGGCGCCGCCACGACCGGCGCGTCCCGGCGACGTTCCTCCTCTACGCCCGCCGCGCGAGCTAAGAAGCGCGCCCGAGCAGGCGCCCCACCGTCGCGCGCGCGATCGTGCCCGCCATCGCGGGGTTCTCCTGCAGCCGACGGACCGAGTACCCGTACCAGTGCTCGCCGAACGGGACGTAGACCCGCAGCCGGTGTCCCGCCGCGACGAGCGCGTCGCGCCGCGCCTCGCGCACGCCGAGCAGCATCTGGAGCTCGTAGTCGTCGCGGCCGAGCTCGCGCTGGGCGATCCGCGCCAGCGACTCCTCGAGCAACCACTCGTCGTGCGTCGCGACGCCGACGTAGCACCCCGCCTCGAACAGCGCGTCGAGAGTGCGGAGGAAGTTGACCCGGATCGCCTCGGCGTCGGTGAACGCGATCGCGCCCGGCTCGAGGTAGATCCCCTTGCAGAGCCGCACGCTCGGGCGAAGGTCGGCGAGCGCCGCCACGTCGTCGAGCGTCCGCCGCAGCCGCGCCTGGAGGACGACGCCGACATTTCTGTGGCCGTCCTCGCGCAGTTCGCGGTAGAGGCGGAGCGTGTCGTCGGTCGTGTCCGCGTCCTCCATGTCGATGCGCACGAAGTTGCCGTAGCCGGCCGCGGTGCGCACGACGTCGAGGAGGTTCTCGCGGCAGAGCGCGTACGAGAGACCGAGCCCGAGCGCGGTGAGCTTCACGCTGACGTTCGAATCGAGCTTCTCCGCGTCGAAGGCCGCGAAGACGTCGCGGTACGCCTGCGCGATCGCGCGCGTCTCCTCCTCGCGCGTGATCTCCTCGCCGAGGACGTCGACGGTCGCCAGCTTCCCGCCAGCGTTCAGCCCGCGCACGACCACGACCGCGTCGGCGAGCGCGGCACCGGCGATGTAGCGCGAGGAGAAGATCTGCACGACGGGCTTCGGTACCGCCGGCAGGAGGCGGACGATGGCGGAGTCGAGCAGCGACACAGGCGCGGCGATTCTATGCGCCGGCTTGCATCGGTCCCGCCGCAGGCGTAGCTTCGCCCGCAATGCGGTGGCTCAAGCGCCTCTGGCCCGGACTCGCGGTCATCGTTCTCCTCGGAGCGATCCCGGCGGTCGACGTTCTCGTCCCGTGGAACGCCGGCAGCACGGCTGCGTACCCACGTCTCGCCACCTGGCTCGCGAGCTTCGCTCTGCTGCTCGCTGTCCTCCTCGTGATCGGCAAGGCGCTGACGGGGTTGTGGCGCGGAGTTCTCGTGGACGAGCGAAAGCGCGTCAGCACGTCGCGCCTGCAGTTCGCGCTGTGGACCGCGCTCATCATCTCCGGGTACCTCAGCGCCGTCCTTGCCAACGCCGCCTTCCACGCGTCCGATCCGCTGGCGATCTCCGTCCCGCAGACGCTCTGGACGGCGATGGCCGTGAGCACCGCCTCATTGGCGGCCGCGCCGCTCGCGCTGCGACAGGGATCGACAGGGAGGGTCGCCACGTACAGCCAGCCCGCGCGCTCGCAATGGCGTGATCTCGTCACGGGCGAGGAGAAGGAGACGACGGGCATGGTCGATGTCGCGAAGCTCCAGATGGTGCTCGTGACCTTCGCTCTCGTCGTCGCCTACGGCGTCGTCCTCGGCTATTCCTTCTACGGCGGCCACGCGCGAATCGCAGCGCTGCCGAAGGTGAACGACGCGTTTGCGATCCTCCTCGCGATCAGCCACGGCGGCTATATCGCGAAGAAGCTCAAAGCCTAGGACTCGCGCATGAACCCCTGGCGCGCGGCGCTGACGAGCGCCACTGCCTCGGGGAAGAGCACGCGCATCGCGTCGCGGAGAGCGATCGACTGCTCGTCCACGCCGCCCTGCGGCTGGATCTGCTGCAACGCCGCGGCGGTCAACTCGACGGCGGTGTTGAGCGTGAGCGTCGCGAACTGCTCGCGCTGCGCCTCCTGGACGCTCTCCGCCTGCGCCTCGGCGAACTCGCGCAGGCCGCGCATGATCTCCTCGGGGTCGCCCCCGAACGGGAAGCCCAAGCCGCCACCTTCCATGCGGGCAAGGGTAGCGCCGCGGGTCAGGCGAGCGGCAGCTTGTAGTTCTGCTCGATGTCGGCGGTGAGCTCCTCGACGGCGCCGACCGCCGCCTGCATCGCCGCCGCGAACGGAGAGCCGCCGCTGTCGCCGAGCGCCTGCCTCGAGCCGCCGCGCCGCGTCGCCGATCGCGTCGAGATAGGCGCCGCTCGCGACCCGCGGCTCCGGCTGGATGGTCTCGCGAGTGCTGCCGCCGCGGCCTCCGCCTCCTCGATGCCTTGCGGCGCGTCTGCCTCGCGAATCTCGGCGAGCCGCGCCCGCAGCTCGGGGAGGTTCCCGCCGCCGGCGGACTCCTCCGCGACCTCGCACAGCGCGGCGAGCGACGCCGCCTCGCGCACGAGCCTCGCATCGCCGACCGGCTGCGCAGCGTCGTCGAGTGCGAGCCACGCGGTTCGTTCCGCCGACTCGAACGCGCACAGATAGACGCGCCGGCCGAGCGTCTCGGCGACGAGCACGCCGGCGAGCGCCTCTCCCGGCGCCGCGAACCCTGCGGCTGCGACCGCGATCCGCTCGACGTCCTCGCTCGCCGACATCGTTCGAGCATAGAGTCGCGCGCATGGATGCCCGGGAGCTGTTCGCACCGCTCGGGCCGACGTACGACCGCTACGCGCGCCTCCTCTCGTTCGGCCAGGACCCGCGCTGGCGCGCCTTCCTCGTCTCGCGGATCCCGCGGGACGCGAAGCGCGTGCTCGACGTCGCGACCGGGACGGCCGCGGTTGCGATCGAGCTCGCGCGCGCCGAGCCGGAACGCACCGTCGTCGGAGTCGACCAGAGCCCGGAGATGCTCGCGGTCGCCCGCGAGCGCGTCGGGGAGCAGATCCAGCTGCACGAGGGACGCGCCGAGTCGCTGCCGTTCGCGGACGGCGAGTTCGACGCGCTGACGTTCACGTATCTCCTCCGCTACGTGGACGACGTCCCGGCAACGCTGCGCGAGCTCGCGCGCGTCGTGCGGCCCGGCGGCGTGATCGCGATGCAGGAGTTCGGCCTGCCGCGCGGCGCGTGGCGGCCGCTCTGGGAGCTGTACGTCCGCGTCGGGCTGCCGGCAGCGGGCGCGGTCATCGCGCCGGGCTGGCGCGAAGTCGGCAGCTTCCTCGGCCCGAGCATCCGCGGCTTCTGGCGGGAGTGGCCGGAGCCGCGACTCCTCGATGCGTGGCGGGATGCGGGCCTCGACGACGTCGCACGCACGGCGAATGAGTCTCGGCGGCGGGTGTCGTCGTCTGGGGCACGCGCCGGTGAGCGCGCGCGGCCGCGGCCGGCGTTCTACGCGCTCCGGCCCGGCGGCTGGCGGGACTACGTCACGCTCCTCCATCCGCCGTACACGCTCTGGCACCTCTCCTATGTCGCGATCGGAGCCGCGCTCGCGCCGCGCATGGACTGGGCGCTGCTCGGCTGGACGGCGCTCGCGTTCGCCCTCGCGATGGGCGTCGGAGCGCACGCCCTCGACGAGCTGGAGAGCCGCCCGCTGCAGACCCGGATCCCGCCGCCGCGTGCTCGTCGCTCTCGCGGTGACGTCGATCGCGGACCGCGTGCGCGATCGGGTGCGCGATTGCCGTCTCGCGGACGCTCTGGCTGCTCGTGTTCGTTGCCGTCGGAGGCTTCATCGTCGTCGCGTACAACCTCGAGCTGTTCGGCGGCGCCTTCCACGGCGGCGTCTGGTTCCCGGCCGCATGGGGAGCTTTCCCCGTCCTCACCGCCTACTTCGCCTCTGCCCGCACGCTACGGGGCGACGCGATCGCGGCGGCCGCGTTCGCGTTCGCCTCGAGCTGGGCGCAGCGGCGGCTCTCGACGCCGGTTCGCCTCGTCCGCCGCCGCGTCGTCTCGATCGACGGGGAGATGCAACTCGACGACGGAAGCAGCGTGCCGCTCGACGCCGATGCCGTCGCCGGAGCGGCGGAGGCGGGGCTCAAGGCGATCGCCGCGGCGATGGTCTGCATCGCGGCAGCGCTGCTTCTCGTAGCGCGCGTAATCCGGCTCTACACTGGGCGCGTGGCGCTGACGACGTTTGCCGATCTCGTCTTCGCGGCCGGCGTGGTCGTCGCCGCCGCGGCGCTCGGAGCGGCCGCCCTCCGGCGCGGCTCGACGTCGCTTCTCGGCGCATTCGTCGCGCTCGAAGGAGTCGGGCGCGGTCGGGATCTGGATCGCGTTCGCGTTGCGCCACGGGCGCCCGCTCGCGGTCGCCGCCGGCGGGCTGACGGGCTGTCTCCTCGCCGCGACCGCGGCGCTTCTCCTCGCGGTCGCGCTGCGCAGAGTCGCCGCGAGTCGACGCCCGGCTCGACGAAGCTCAGACCCAGCTGCTCGCGCTCGTCGAGCAGGAGCGGCAGACGCGCGGCTCTGAGCTCGAGCTCACGCTCGCTCGCGCCCGCGCCGACTCCCGCTCACTTCTCGAGGAGCAGGAGCGCCGGCTGGCGGAGGAGCGGCGGTCCGCGGCGGAACGGCAGGAACGCGAGGTGACGGCCTCGCTCACCGCGAAGCTCACCGAGGTTCAGGCGCAAGTGGAAGAACACCTCGCCGCGTGGGCGAGTCGATCTCGATCGCGCCGCCGAGGCGACGAAGGCCCACGTCGCCGATCTCCGCCGCCGCCAGGAGCAGCTTCTCGGCGACGTCGACCAGCGGATGCTCGCCGACGCGGAGCGCCTCGCCAGCGAGAGCGAGGAGCAGCGCACGACGGTCGCCCGCCTCCGCTCCGACGTCGACCGCACCGTCACGAGGCGTTGACCGCCGCAGGCTCGGACCTCGACACGCACGCTGCCGAGCGGCGGCGCGCGCTCCACGAGCTCGAAGAGCGCCTTGCCCGCCGCGAGCGCGAGCTCGTCGAGCAGATGCAGCGCGAGGAGAACGAGGCGATTCAGCGGATCCGCGGGCCGGCTTCGAGGACGTCGCGCGCCGCCAGGTGGAGCAGCTCGACCGCGCGGTGGAACGCGCCATCGCGTCCTACTCGGCGGAAGCGTCGCAGCAATTCGCCGGCGCGGTGAAGACGGCACGCGAGGATGCGGCGAAGCGCCTCGCCCGCGAGCTCGAGCGGTCGGTGAGCAACTTCGCGCGCGAAGCCGAGACGGTGCTGGCCGAGCGGCTGGCGCACGGGTCGGCGACGCGGGCGCGCAGCGGCTCGAGCGGCGCCTCTCGGAAGCTTCCGCCGACCTCGAGAAGCGCCAGCTGGAAGTTGCGGCCGAGCACGAACAGCGGCTCGCCCAGCTCGAGAGCGAGCTGCGTCGCCGCGTCGACGAGCTGAATTCCGACATCGACGCGCAGCGCGGCGTGCTCGAGGCGAAGCTGCAGGAACTTCTGCGAACGCTCCCCTCCGCCACTGTCTAAAGCTTTCGTTAACCCGGGCGATAGAGCTAACAACGCCGGGGAGGGTTCGTCGATACCACCACGAACCTGAGGAGCCATGAGCGAGACGATGAGCGAGACAACGACCCCGATCCTCGAGCCTCTGATCGACGAACGGTCGAAGGTCGAGAGCTGGCGGCTTCACGTCCTGATCGAGGCCGGCTATCCGCTCTCGCTCGCCGAACGGCTCGCCGCCAGCGAAGCTGATCTCCACACGGCGTGCGAGATCATCGGTCTCGGCTGCGAGCACGAGACAGCCGCCGAGATCCTCCTCTAGAGGTTCTCAGCCGGACTTCGCGGCGCGAGTAGGCTGCGCCGGTGGCGAAGGTCGAGGCGCTGCCGTACGACGACCGGACCGTCTACTCGGTCTCGGCGTTCAACCGCGGAGTCGGCCGCTATCTCGGACGCCTCCCGACCATCTGGGTCGAAGGGGAGGTGACCGAGCTCCGGCGGCACGATCGCTGGGCGAGCGTCTTCTTCACGCTCAAGGATCCGGCGGACGGCTCGTGCGTCGGCGTGACGATCTCCCGCGGCAAGTTCGACGCGCTCGACCTCGCGCTCGAGAACGGCGAGCGCGTGCACGTGTTCGGCCGCGCGGAGCTCTACGAGCAGCGCGGCGACTTCAAGCTCCGCGCTCTCACGGTCGAGCGCTTTGGGCTCGGCGCGCATCTGGCGGCACTCGAACGCCTTAAGGCGAAGCTCGCGGACGAGGGACTCTTCGGCGCGGAGCGGAAGCGAGCGCTTCCCCTTCTCCCACGCCGCATCGGCGTCCTCACCGGCAACGATGCGGCAGCGAAGCGGGACGTCGTCACTACGATCGCGACCCGCTTCCCGCCCGCGCGCGTCCTCGTCGCGGAGACGTACGTCCAGGGGCCGCGGGCCGCCGCAGAGATCGTCGCCGCCCTCGACGCGCTCTGCGAGCAGCCCGAGGTGGACGTGATCGTCCTCACCCGCGGAGGCGGCAGCTTCGAGGATCTGCTCCCGTTCAGCGACGAGCGCGTCGTGCGGGCCGTCGCAACCTGTCCCGTGCCCGTCGTCTCGGCGGTCGGCCACGAGCAGGACACGCCGCTCTGCGACCTCGCGGCCGACGTCCGCGCCTCGACGCCGACCGCAGCCGGCAAGCTCGTCGTCCCGGACCTGATTCAGTTGTGCGACAGGCTCGACCGGTCGCGCGAAGCACTCGCGCGTGACGTCCGGCGCGTGCTCGAGCGGGATCGCGAGACGCTCGCGCGCACCGCCGAGCGGCTGCGGGCGGCGCCGCGGCTCGGCCTCGAGCGCGAAGGTCTCCGTCTCGAACGGGCACACGAACGCCTCCGGCTCGCGCCGGCGCTCACGGTCGAGCGGAAGCGGGCGGTGCTCGAGAACGCAGCCGCCAAGCTCGGAGCGTTGTCACCCGCTGCAAACACTCGAGCCGAGGGTACGCAATCGTCCGGACGGACTCCCGCGTCGTGACCTCGAGCGTCGACGTCTCGCCTGGAGGCCGCGTCGCCGTCACGTTGGCCGAAGGCGCGTTCGCCGCGCGCGTTGAGGAGGTGACGCCGTGAGCAATCCCGCAGCCGAACCGACCTTCGAGCAGGCACAGGCGGAGCTCGAGCAAATCGTGGAGCGGCTCGAGCGCGGACAGGTTCCGCTCGACGAGGCGCTGGCGCTCTGGGAGCGCGGCGAGCAGCTGCATGCGTTCTGCCGCGCCAAGCTCGACAGCGCACAGGGCAAGGTCGAGGAGCTCGCGCGCCGCGGCGGAGCAGCAGCGACCCGAGCCCGAGCCCGATCCCGCGCCCTAGCCGGCTTCCGGCAGCTCGGCGTGGGCAGCCGACGGCATCACCCGCAGCATCGCGAAGGACAGCCCCTCGCGCGCGAGGAAGAGCAGTCCGACGCCGATGCCGACCGAGGCCTCGATCGCCTGGAGGCCGAAGCCGTACGCGACGCCGACGGCGTACGCGACGCCGTAGCCGGAGAGCGCCGACGCAATCGCAACCTGCACGAGCCCGACGTTTCCCGGCCAGAAGGGGAAGATCGTCACGACGTTCATGAGCAAGAGGACGACGCCGGCCGCGGGCAGCGGCGCGTGGATGTCGAAGGCGCGCATCGCGGTGTAGACGGCGAAGAGTTGGCACGTCCAGCCGCAGATCTGGAAGAAGATCGCAAGCGCCGTGGCGCCCGGCGAGCGCATCACGTGCAGACCTGCGCGCCCCATCGCGAGCAGCCTCCGCACCGGGCGTAGCTCCTCGAGCGAGGGAAGCGCCGGCCTCCGGGCGGATACGAAGGCAAACACGAAGAGGCCGACGCCGAAGGCGATCACGGCGAGGAGGCTCTCCTGCGCCGAGGTCGGGATGTTCGCGGTGGCGACGACGTAGAGGACGAGCAGAACCACCGGCACGACGTCGAAGACGCGGTGCGCGAAGACGGTGCCGACGAGCGTCGCCCATGCTCCCTTCCGCCCCGGCAGCTTCCGCGTCAGGACGGCGACGCGCGCGAGCTCTCCGATGCGCCCAGGCAGGACGGCGTTCGCGAACAGTCCGACCGAGAAGGCCGAGAAGACGAGCGGAGCGCGTGGTCGCGGCGGCTCCATCGCCGAGTGGATCACGGTCGTCCAGGCGAGCGCGCGGACGACGACCGACAACAGGTTGAAGCCGATCGCGACTACGACCCACTCCCAGCGCACGTCGCTGAACGCGGTGCCGATCGCGGCGAGGCTCCCGCGCCTCCACCAGAGGACGCCCGCGACGGCGCCGGCGAAGAGAACTGCGAGCGCGATGCGAACGAGTGCCCCGGCCGGAAGCCGCATCAGGCGATTCGGCACCGGAGTCTCGTCCTCGCGTTCGGTTGGCTCCATCGCGCCATTATCGTCGGCAGCCCCGATGCGCCTTCGCTCGTCCCCAGGACGCCAACGGCGTCCGGTCTTTCGGCCGGGCGTCGCCGGCTTTGCCGGCGGCGCTTCCAGCCACGACCGCGAGATCGTCAGGCTCGCGCTGCCTGCGCTCGGCGCGCTCGCCGCGGAGCCGCTCTACGTCCTCGCCGACACCGCGATCGTCGGCCATCTCGGCCGGCCGCAGATCGCCGCGCTCGGCTTGGCCGGGACGGTTCTCGCCGGCGTGTTCACGATCTTCAACTTCCTCACCTACGGGACGACGGCCGTCGTCGCACGCGCCTCGGGAGCCGGAAGGCAGGACGACGCTGCGCGTCTCGCCGCGCAGGCGCTGTGGGCGTCGCTCGGGATCGGCTTCGTGCTGCTCATCGGCTCCGAGATCGTCGCGTCGCCTCTCCTCCGCGGCCTCGGCGGCCACGGCCAGTCAGGGCACTACGCGCTGACGTACTTCCGGATCGGGGCCGTCGGGCTCCCGGCGGCGCTCGTCGCCCTCGCCGGCCAGGGCTATCTGCGCGGCGTCTCGAACCTGCGGCGCCCGCTCGAGATCGTCGTCGTGGCGAACATCGTCAACCTCGTCCTCGAGCTGCTGTTCGTCTACGGCTTCCACTGGGGAATCGCGGGATCCGCCGCAGGCACCGCGATCGCGCAGGCCGGGATGGGAATCGCCTTCGTCGTCGAACTCCTCCGTCCGCACGCGCCCTCGCGCCGCCCGAGCTGGACGGAGATGCGGCCGATGATTCGCGTCGGCCGCCAGATCTTCGTCCGCACCGCCGCGCTCTACGCGTCCTTCCTCGTCGCCGCGTCCTTCCTCGCGCGGATGGGCGACGCGGAGATCGGCGCGCACCAGATCGCGTACGAGCTGTTCATCTTCATCGCGCTCGTCCTCGACGCGGTCGCGATCGCCGGGCAGGTGATCGTCGGAAGGATGCTCGGCGCCGGCGACGCCGATGGCGCGCACGCCGCCGCAACGCGGATGATCTGGTGGTCGGTCGCGATCGGCGCGCTCTTTGCCGCGATCCTCGCGCCACTCTCCCACGCCCTGCCTGCGGCGTTCACGAGCGACCCGCGCGTCCTCCATCAGGCTGCGCTGCTCTGGCCGTTCCTCGTCGCGATGCAGCCGCTCGGCGGCGCCGTCTTCGCCCTCGACGGTATCCTCATCGGCGCCGGCGATACGCGCTACCTCATGTGGTCGATGCTCGCCGCGAGCGCCGTCTTCGTCACGCTCGCCTCACTCGCTCTTGCGCTCGGCTGGGGAGTGATCGGTGTCTGGGCGGCGCTCGACATCCTCATCGCCGCCCGCCTCGCGCTGCTCTGGCCGCGTTTCGCACGCCGGCGCTGGGCCGTCGTGGGCTGGGCGCCAACTAAGATCGGCGGATGGACGGGGGCCTCGCCGAGCTTCACACGCATCTCGGCGGCTCGGTCTCGTCCGACATCCTCTGGTCGCTCGCCCACCAGCAAGGGATCGCGCTGCCGGTCAAGGACTACTGGGACTTCGACCGGCTCGTCACCGTCTCGGATCCGCGCGGCGTACCCGACCTCGACTCGCTCGACGCGATCTACCACTGGACGGAGCTCATCCAGTCGAGCCCGGCCGCGGTGGAGATCTCGGTGCACGAGGCGATCGGCGGCGCGTACCGCTCGCAGGGGATCACGACGCTCGAGCTGCGGTTCAACCCGATGAAGCGGAACCGCGGCGGCGAGCGCGACCTCGACCACATCATCCTCGCCGCGATCCGCGGCCTCGACGTCGCGAGCCTCGAGTACGCCCAGGTGCGCGCGGGCCTGATCCTGATGATGGACCGGACGTTCACGCCGCGACAGAACGAGATCATCGTGGAGAAGGCGATTCGCTGGGCGCCGCGCGGCGTCGTTGGGATCGACATCGCCGGACCGCGGCCGGGCGGCGCCCGCTACGACTACGCGCAGGTGCAGCCGATGGTCGAGGAGGCGCGCGCGGCCGGCCTCGGCGTCACGATCCACGTCGGCGAGGAGGGCGGCGACTTCGGCCGCGAGGAGATCGGCCAAGTCCTCGAGCTTCTCCGCCCCGACCGAATCGGCCACGGAATCCTCGCCGCCGGCGACGCGGAGCTGATGAAGCTCCTGCGCGAGCGCGAGGTCGTGCTCGAGATCTGCCCGACCTCGAACCTCCTGACGAAGGCGCTGCCCGACGAGGGCGCGCTGCGCGACGTGTTCCGGACGTTCGTGGAGAACGGCGTCCTGTTCACGATCGCGACGGACGGGCCGGAGATGATGCGGACACACCTGCGCGACGAGTTCGACCTGCTGCTGCGCGTCGGCGCGCTGACGCAGGAGGAGCTCACCGAGGCGAACCGCCGCGGCCACGAGGCCAGTTTCGTCGGCGGATCTCGGACGTCCCGGGCGAATACTCCCGTCGGCCGATAGTCCCTCCTCCTGCGCGGGCTTAGCGTCCCGCGCCATGACAACCAGCGAAGAAACACGGCCCGGCCTGACCGAGCGCCAGCTGCAGATCGTGGAGTTGATCGCGCGGGGCTGCTCGAACGAGGAGGTCGGCGAACGGCTCGGCATCTCGCCGAGGACGGCGAAGGCGCACTCCGATGCCCTGCGGCAGAAGCTCGGAGTGCCGAGACGGCGGCAGATTCCCGCTGCCTTCAGGGCGCTCACGGGCGAGGACCCCCTCGCCCTCGCCCACGAGCCCGCGCCGGCTCTGTCCGGCGTCGGGGGCTGACGGCGAAACCCGCGCCCGGCCCTACCCGGGCGCGGGGCCCCCGCTCGCGCGGGAGCTGACGAGCAGTCGAGAGAGGAGTAGAGTCCGCGCGTCCCGGGCGGGGTCCGGTCAGGTGAAATGGTGGAGACGATCTCAGCGGCCGTTTCGCCGGCGCTCGCGCACATCATCGAGCGCCCCCGGCTGATCGCTCGCCTCGAGGAGGGAGGCGGCTCGCGCGTATCGGTCTTCGCCGCGCCGGCCGGCTACGGCAAGACGACACTCGCTCGCCAGTGGGCCGAGCGCCAGAGCTGTCCGGTCGCCTGGTACCGGACGAACCGGGCATCCGGGGACGTCGCGCTCCTCGCCGTCCAGTTCGACGAGCTGCTCGCGTCGCTCGCACCGGAACTCCCACGCGAGCCCGGCAAGGTCGCCGCGATCGCCTCGGTCAACCCGAGCCCCAAGCCACTCGGCCGCGCGCTCGTCCGAACCTTCGGGCCGATCGCCGAAGACATCCTGATCATCGTCGACGAATGGGAAGCGGCCGAGACACCCGAGGCGGACGAGCTCCTCTCCATGCTCGTCGACGGGATCGGCATCCGGTTCGTGATCACGACGCGGGACAGGCCGGAGTGGTTCGCGCCGAGGCTCGAGATCTACGGCGAGGGCCTCGAGATCGGCGTCGACGAGCTGAGGATGACGGACGAGGAGGCGGCGCAGGTGCTCGCGGCCGCCGGCGCCGAGTCTGGACGGGCGCGCGTGATGCGCACGGCGGCAGGCTGGCCGGCTGTGCTCGGACTTGCGGCCATGAGCGGCGAAGTCGACTTCAGCGCGGACGGGCTGATCTCTCACACCCTCGACGAGTTCCTCGCCGGCGAGCTCCTCTCCGCGGCTGCGGCCGAGACGCAGGAGGCGCTGACGCTGCTCGCGGTGGCCGCCATCGTCGACATCGGGCGTGCCGGGCAGCTGCTCGGCGACGACGCGGCTGCGGTGGTGGTTGCCGAGGCATCCGCCCGCGGGCTCGTGGCAGTGACGGACGGTACGGCCCTCTTCTTCCACCCGCTGCTCCGAGACCTGCTGATCCGCCGGTTCACGGAGATCGACGCCGAGACGCGCGCGCCGCTCCTACTGCGCTGCCGGCAGCTCCTCGACTGCGGCTTGTGGGACGAGGCGCTATCCGTCGGGGAACTGTCGCAGGACGCGAGCTTCATCTCGGACGCGATCGGCGTGGCGTTGGACGATCTCCTGGCCGCGGGCCGAGCGAGCAGCCTGGAACGGTGGGTCGACGCCGCACGAGCCGCAGGTGTCGAAGGCGGCCTGATCGATTACGCGGAGGCCGAGTTGCGACTCCGCCAGGGAGAACTTTGACCGGCGCTGGCTCTGGCGGTGCAGGCCGCCATCGCGCTCGATGGCGAGCTCTGCCGCGCGCGCACAGATCGCTGCGGGCCGTGCCGCACACCTCATCGGACCGCCCCGAGCGAGCCGAGCGCCATGCCGATCTTGCAGTCGCCAGCGCTGAGACACTGGAGACCCGAGCCGCCGGCTACTGGCTCCGCTTCCTCGCTGCCCTGGAGCGGCAAACGCCCGATCTCAAGCAGCGGCTAGACGAGTTTCGAGCTCTTACTGGAAGCGCCGTAGAGCAGTTGCTGACCATCGCGACGGGAGAACTAACCCTCGCAGAGATCGAAGGGGGACTCGGCGACGCTCTGGAAGATGCTCGGACAACTCTGGCCCTCGTAACCGGCGACGTGGATCCGATCGCCCACACCGGGCTACTCAGCACGTACGCGTATGCGCTCATCATGCGGTGCCGCTACGAGGAAAGCCTTCGCGCCATTGACGCGCTCAACCGCGTCG
This sequence comes from uncultured Actinomycetes bacterium, assembly GCA_963737515.1. Taxonomy (GTDB): domain Bacteria; phylum Actinomycetota; class Thermoleophilia; order Gaiellales; family Gaiellaceae; genus Palsa-739. The sequence continues at coordinate 241,909 of CAVTSV010000003.1, forward strand.
CGGAAGCGTGCGAAATCGAGTTTCCGCTTCGATACGGGGAGTTGTACTCCGCCAGCGCGCGCATTGGCCTCAGACAGTTCGTCGCCGCAGACCGCACTCTTGCGGCTCTTGAACGAGAGACGGAACATGAACCTGGAAGCTATTTCCGAGGCAATCTGCCGGTTCAACGGGCGCGTCTGTATGCGAAGCTTGGGCGATGTGCCACGTGCGATTGAAGTTCTTTCACTCGGGCCGCCCGAAAACTGCAGCCGCGCGGCAGCAGGCGAATTCCTGGCATGGCAAGGACTCTTCAGTGGCATTGCCGGCGACCACGACGAAGCGATCAGGCGAGCTGACGCGGCGGCAAAGCCGCCGTGCGGGCTGGAGGCGCGCTCGCTGGCTCTCGTCGGGCGGGCGATCGTCGGTATCCGAACCGGTGAGGATTTGGACAGAGGACGCCAACTTGTCTCGGAAGCGATAAGCACCGAGGCCTGGGACCCAATCCTGATCGCCGTTCGCGCTTCAGCGGACTTCGCCGGCTTCGTAGCCGCAACTCCCGAGACCGCGGAGTGGCTCCGTCGAATTCTGGCGGGTACCGCGGATTGGTCGCTCGCCGCTTCGGTCGGCCTCCGAATACCTCGGTCGGCGCGCCCCAAAGCGAAGTTGAGCCCACGCGAGCAGGAGGTGTACGAGTTGCTCGCCCAAGGGCCTCACGAACGAAGAGATCGCCAAGACTCCTCTTCATCAGCCTCTCAACCACCAAAGTGCACGTGAAGCACATCTTCGAGAAGCTCTGCGTCCGTTCACGGCTCGAGGCAGCGCGCGTGTATGACGTCGACTAGCCAGCGCTCGCGGCCGGAACGTCTCCTGACGATGCCCTCTCGCCAGTCGCTGTGCTCCCCGCGCAATGAACGCGAACCGCCGACGCCAGTCCGGTAGTCCTCGTCGGCCGTCGCGAGGATCGCCTCGAACGCGGCGACTACCGACGTGTCGAACTGCGCTCCCGACCGCCTGCGCAAGCCGGAGCCGGGCGACCTGGCTCGGCAGCGCGTCGCGATAGGGCCGGTCGCGAGGTCATAGCGTTGTACGCGTCAGCCACCGAGATGATCCTGGAAAGGAGTGGGATGTCGTCGCCTGCAAGCCGTCCGGATAGCCCGATGCCGTCGACCCGCTCGTGATGATGCCGGACGATCTCGGCAATCTCCGACGTAGTCGTCAACGATTCCGGAGGATCTGCTCGCCGATCTCTGGAGTGCTTCTCCATCTGCCGACGCTCCTCGAGCGTGAGCGGCCCGTGCTTTTCGAGCAGACCAGGCCGGCAGGCCGATCTTGCCGATGTCGTGCACTAGGCCGCAGAGGTGAACGAGGTCTTGCTCGTCCTCCGACAGCCCATCCGCTGCGCGATGTCGCGGGCGTAGATCGCGACGGCCGCAGAGTGGCCGGCCGTGTAGTGATCGCGAGCATCTAGCGTCGCGACGAGCGCCAGTGGCGAATCGAGAGGTTGGCCGACTAGACGCTCGTTGCAGCGACCGAGTGGCGCGCGCTTCCTTCTCCTCCTGGTAGAGGTGGATGAAGCGCTGCAGCGCCAACGCCGGGACGAAGAAGACAACGACGACCCACAGCGAGTAGGCGTGGTACGCCGTAGACGAAGAGCCCGACGAGCGGGCCATAGAGCGGAAGCGCGAGCGCAAAGATCGGCGCGACTGCGCTCGGATGTAGCTCGGCAGCATCGCCGGTCTGCCGGACTGCAAGCGTGAGTGCAGTTGAAGAACTGCGTCGACGCCAATGAGCGCAAGCGAGCCAAGAACGCTCGCAGGTCAGGTACCCGACCAAGGTCCGGAAGCATGCGGGCTACAGCCACACGGCAACGAGTCCCGCCGCGGCGCCCGTGAGTCGCGCGAACCGGCGTATAGACGATCCATCGCAGGATGGGGCTACGAAAGTCCGAAGCGTTTGAGATCGCCCCGACGACAAGTCCGGCGAGCGGCCCGAGCGCGACGGCCGCGAAGACGATCGGCAAGAACGATGCCGACATCTCGATGCTGTCGCTGACTGCGACACCTGTCGCGCTCGGCGATAGCGGCAATAGCGCCCAGGACGAGAAGCGCCCAAAGCGGCTGAAGCGGGTAGCCAGCCGTGAGTCAGCGCAACGACAGACGCTCGCCGGCAGCTGCTGCGAACAGGAGCGCGCCCAGGCAGCGGACCGCCAGTCGGCGGGCTCTAGACGGCCGCAGTCTTTCGCGCAGCCTTGCGTATCCCCCAGAAGGGGTATAAGCTTGCGCGTGCCGTCAGTCCCCGATCTAGGGAGTTCATCTAATGCGCACCATCGCGAGGTTCGCTGCACGTGCCGCCGTTGTTGGCGGCAACGAAGTCCTGGTAAAGCCGTCGGATAGTCCGTTATCCACAGGCTGTGGGCGTCCCCTCTATGAGGGATTCGCCTAAAGCAACGGATAATGGGTTGACGGCAGCAGTTCACGGGCGCCGGGTGTTCTTCACCCGGCGCTTGTTGTTTCCTCGTCCACAGCGCGAAATTCGCAGCTGTGGACTACTTCGCTAGGCGATGAGACCGCGGCGGAAGCCGACGGCAACCGCATGAGCCCGCGAGCGGGCCTGGAGCTTCGCAAGCAGGTGCCGCACATGCGACTTCACCGTTTCCTCCGACAGGAATAGCCGCTCGCCGATCTCGCGGTTCACAAGCCCGTCGGAGATGAGCTGGAGCACCTCGACTTCCCGCATCGTCGGCTCCGCCTCGAACGTGCGCACGGGAGACTGAAGCGGGATCACGTCTCCTCCGAGACCCCCATTCCGACGCGCGGCGACTTCCTCGAACCGGCGCGAGTGCGTGAGGTAGCGACTGAGGATCTCCTTGCGCTCAACAGCGTCCACGCCTCTCGTATCGGCGCGACTGTCCTCCCCCTTTAATCCAGAGGACTACCTCGATTGGGGGGTTCGGAGAGGTTCTACGCCGACGCGGGCGGCGTCGACTCGGACGAGACCCGCGCCAGTGTCGCGGCGTCGACGTTAAGCGGATGGTGGCAGGCGGCGAAATGGCTGTTGCCGTAATCGACGAGCGGTGGCTCGACCTGCTGACAGATGTCGGTTGCGTACCGGCAGCGCGGGTGGAAGCGGCAGCCGCTCGGCGGATTGATCGGGCTCGGCACGTCTCCCTCGAGCACGATGCGCTCGCGCTTCTCCGCGAGATCCGGATCGGGAATCGGAACGGCCGAGAGCAGCGCCTCGGTGTACGGCATGATCGGCCGCGAGTAGAGCTCCTCCGCCGGCGAGAGCTCGACGATCTTGCCGAGGTACATGACGGCGATCCGGTCGCTCACGTGCCGCACGACGCCGAGGTCGTGCGCGATGAAGATGTACGTCAGCTGGAACTCGTTCTGGAGATCCTCAAGCAGGTTGAGCATCTGCGACTGGATCGAGACGTCGAGAGCGGAGACAGGCTCGTCGGCGACGATCAGCTTCGGCCGCAGCGCGAGCGACCGCGCGATTCCGATCCGCTGCCGCTGGCCGCCGGAGAACTCGTGCGGGAAGCGGTTGTAGTGCTCCGGCGAGAGGCCGACCGCTCTCGAGGATCTCGCCGACGCGCTGCTTCCGCTCGGCCCGGTCGCCGAGCCCGTGGATCCGCATCGGGTCGGAGACGATCGTCCCGACGCGCTTGCGCGGGTTGAGGCTCGCGTACGGATCCTGGAACACCATCTGCATCTCACTGCCGCAGCGGCCGCATCTGGCGCGTCCCGAGATGCTGGATCGGCCGGCCGCGGAAGAGGATCTCGCCGGCGGTCGGCTCGAGCAGCCGAACGATCGTGCGCCCAAGCGTCGACTTGCCGCAGCCCGACTCCCCGACGAGGCCGAGCGTCTCTCCCTCCCGCACCGAGAACGAGACATCGTCGACGGCGTGGACGCGCGCGACTTCGCGCTGGATCACGCCCTGGCGGATCGGGAAGTACTTCTTGACGTGGCGAACCTCGAGAAGCGGCGTCTCGTTCTCGCTCACGCATGCCGCCTCCCCGCCGGCCGAGATCGTCGCGTCGCGCCGGTCGCGCTTCTCCTCGACCGTGAGCCAGCAGCGGTCGAGGTGTCCCGGCGCTTCGACGCGGTTCTCGAGCGCCGGCTCCTCCGTGCACTTCTCGAATGCGTGCGGACAGCGCGGCCGGAACTTGCAGCCCTCCGGCGGGTTGATGAGCGACGGCGGCATCCCCTTGATCGTGTGCAGCCGCTCGGGCTTCGGCCGGTCGAGGCGCGGAATCGAGCCGAGCAGACCCCACGTGTACGGCATCTGCGGGTCGTAGAAGACGTCGCGCTTCGAGCCCTGCTCGACGACGCGGCCCGCGTACATGACGATGATCTCGTCCGCGATCTCCGCGATCACGCCGAGGTCGTGCGTGATGAAGATCACCGCCGAGTTGAACTCCTCCTTCAACCGGCCGATCAGCTCGACGATCTGCGCCTGGATCGTCACGTCGAGCGCCGTCGTCGGCTCGTCCGCGATCAGGATCGACGGGTTGCACGACAACGCCATCGCGATCATCGCGCGCTGCCGCATCCCGCCGGAGAACTGGTGCGGGAAATCGTCGACGCGCGACTCCGGGTTCGGGATCCCGACCTGATGCAGAAGCTCGATCGCGCGCTTCCGGGCCGCGGGCTTGTCGATCGGCTCGTGGGCGCGAATCGCCTCGACGATCTGCTCGCCGATCCGGTAGACGGGGTTCAGCGACGTCATCGGGTCCTGGAAGATCATCCCGAGCTCGTTGCCGCGATACTTCTGCATGTCGCGGTCGGAGACCTGGAGCAGGTCCGTGCCCTTGTAGAGCACCTCGCCCTCGAACCGCGCGTTGACGCCGCGGGTCAGCCCCATCAGCGTCATCGCGGTCACGCTCTTGCCCGAGCCCGACTCGCCGACGATCCCGAGCACCTTGCCGCGCTCGAGCTCGAACGAGACGCCGTCGACCGCGCGCACGACGCCGTCCTCGGTCGCGAAACGGACGTCGAGATCCTTGACCTCGAGAAGACGTTCTGCCATCAGGTGAGCCGGATCCGCGGATCGAGGTACGCGTAGGCAACGTCGACGAGCACCGAGAAGACGACGATGAACGCGGCGCCGTAGAGCGTCACGCCCATGAGCGAGCGGCAGGTCCTGCGTCCTGAATCGACTGGTACGCGTAGTAGCCGACGCCGTGGAGCGTGTAGACGGTCTCGGTGATGATCGCGCCGCCGCCGAGCACGGCGGCGAAGTCGAGCCCGAACAGCGTCACGATCGGAATGAGCGAGGCACGCAGCACGTGCTTGACGAGGATCTGCCGCGACGAGAGGCCCTTCGCCTTCGCCGTGCGCACGAAGTCCTCGTTGATCGTGTCGAGGATGTTCGATCGCAGCACGCGCCCGTAGAAGCCGATGAACAGCACCGCGAGCGTGAACCAGGGCAAGAAGAGGTGCGTGAACCACTCCCAGGGGTTCTGCGGTCAGCGGCGTGTAGCCGCCATCGGAGAACGACTGACGTGATCCCTCCTTCCGGCGAAGAGGTAACGGAGCATCGAGTCCGAGCCAGGCGACCGGGAGCGAGATCCCGACCAGCGCGAGCGCCGTGATCGTCCGGTCGGAGAAGCGGCCCGCGCTTGACAGCCGAGATCGTTCCGACGAGGATCCCGAAGAACATCCAGATGATGCCCGGCGCCGATGCAGAGCGAGAACGTCGCCGGCAGGCCCTGCCAGATCTGGCTCGACGACGTTCGTCGCCGCCGAGGTAGTACGAGATGAGCGTGCCGGACAGAGCAGCGACTTGACCATGTCGAACCACTGCACGAATGAACGTGTGGTTCAGGCCGAGCTTGATCTCGAATCGACTCGATGTTCGCCGGCGTCGCGACCTTGCCCGCGAGCCGCTGGGCCGGGATCGCCGCCGGGGATCTTGATGAAGATCAGGTACGTGATGAAGCTGACGGCGATGAGGACGAGGAGCATCCCGACCGTCCGCCGGATGAGGAAGGTTCCCACTAGTGCTCGATCCTGATCTTGGCGCGCGGGTCGAGCGCGTCGCGCAGGCCGTCGCCGAAGATGTTGAGCGAGAGGACCGCGATCGCGATCGCGATGCCCGGGAAGATGCTGAACCACGGATCGGGCTGCAGCCAGGTACTGGCCGTCGGCGATGAGCGTTCCCCACGACGCGTTTGGCGGCTGCACGCCCGCGCCGAGGAACGAGAGCCCGACCTCGGTGAGGATCGAGTTCGCGACGATGAGCGTGAAGAGCACGAGCACCGTCGACGCGATGTTCGGCAGCAGCTCCGAGAACATGATCCGGAACGCGCCCGCACCCTGAGCGGTGGCGGCCTCGACGAACTCCTTCTCGCGTAGCGCGAGGATCTGACCTCGCAGCGGTCGCGCCGATGTACGGGATGAAGACGAACGCGATGACGGACGTCGGGATCCAGAGGTTGCCGGCCCGACGTTGATGAACCAGTGGTGGAAGCCGTTATGCGAGAGTGAGGTACCGAGCGCGATTCCGAGCAGCACGACCGGGAAGGCCCAGATCACGTCGAAGACGCGACTGATGATCCAGTCGACGATCCCGCCGAAGTAGCCGGCGACCAGCGCGAGGAAAACGGACAGGATCGTCGAGATCGCCGCGAGCGCACAGCCCGACGCGCAGGGAGTTCTCGCCGCCGTAGAGGAGACGCACCGCGAGGTCGCGTCCCTGCTGGTCGGCGCCGAAGATGTACTTGCCGCCGGATGCGCCCCACTGCGGACCGATCGGCACTGCCCTGCGGGTACGACGTCGACCTGGCCGTTGGGAAGGATCTTCGTCGTGCCGTTCGAGAGGACCGGGATCTTCTTGCCGTTCTCGACGATGTTCCCGCGTCACGTTCCCGTTGTTCGGGCCGCGATGCGCGATGTGCTCCGCGTAGATCGGCGCCAGCAGGCAAGCGGTCACGACGAGGAGGAAGACCGTGAGGGACGCGAGCGCCACGTAGTTGCGCCGGAGCCGCCTTCCTGCCAGCGCCCACGGGCTACGGCCCTCAACCCGCGAGCCACCTTCGTCCGCTGCGAGCACCGCTGCGGTGTCGAGTGTGAATTCCTCTTGGCCGGTGGTCGCCACAGGTAGGGGTGGAGCCTAGTCGTAAGGGTGGTTCGGCGCGGCGGTGCTAGCACCGCCGCGCCGAACCGAGGTCAACGGACTACTTCAAGCACATCTGCGCGGGATCGTCATAGAAGTCGGTGAAGACGTCGCAACTCACGTTCATCTTCGATGAGAAGAACGACGTGAGGATGCCGTTCAGATACGGCACCGTCGACGCGTCCTTCGTCATCAGCTCGTTGTCGACACCAGCCCATGCCGCATTCGTGCTGGCCGAGAGGGCCTGCGACGGCGGGAGGCTGTCGAGCTGATCGATCTTCTGGTTGACGTCCTTGAAGTTGACATTCCCGTAGTTGTTGTTGTGCGTCTGCGTGATCAACTCGCCGTTCTGGAGGATGTTGAACCAGTCCGACGGATACGGGTAGTCCTCGAACCAGTCGGTGAAGCCGATGCTCGGCTTCGTGGACTGGTTGCCCATCAGCGTGAAGTAGTTCGCTCCTGCGATCTCGTGGATCTGGACCTTGTAGCCGAGCGACTGGAGCACGCCCTGCTCGTACTCGCCCGCAGCCTTGTCGAAGTCGACGTCGCCGATCGTGTAGAGGTCGACCTTGTCGCCCATCGTCCCCGACGCCTTTACGAGGGCCTTCGCCTTCGCGAGGTTGTAGGGGTACGGGTCGATCTTCTTGTACTGCGGGTAGCTCGGCGGCAGGAAGTTCTCGGTTGCAACGCCGAGACCGCCGCGGAGCTTGACAAGCGCCTTCCGGTCCGTCGCGTAGTTCACAGCCTGCCGAGCCTGCAGGTTGTTGAACGGCGGGTACTGTCTCGTTCAGGAAGAAGTAGTACGTCGAAGGCGTCGTATAGAACAGGATCTGCTTCCCGTACTTCGCCTTCAGCGATGCAAGGCGGCTCGTCGGGAGGAGGTTCTCGTCGTACTCGTCCGTACCGGACTGGACGAGCTGCGCCGACTGGTTGACGTCATCCGTCATGCGTGCCGACGATCTCGTTCGGGTTGCCGTTGGGGATGCTCATGCCCATCTCGTCCTTCTTCCAGTACGGGTTCCGCTTCATCACGAAGGACTTGCTCGGGCTGTACGACGAGATGTAGTACGGGCCGTCCGCGGCCGGCGGCGGGTTCTCCGTGTCGACCTGCTTCGTCGAGGACGGAACCAGCGCGGTGAACGGAATCGAGAGGATGTACTCGAAGTCCGACTCCGGCTTCATCAGGCTGATCTTGATCGTGCCGGCACTGTCGTCCGTCTTGATTCCCGTGATGCTCGCCGCCGTGCACTTCGTCGGGTTCCCCTCGCACGTGCTGATGCCGGCGATGTTCCCGAAGAAGCCGATGCCCGGGGAGTTCAAGTGGAAGTCGCGGACGATCGAGTTGACGAAATCGCTCGCCTTGACCGGCTTTCCGTTCGAGTACTTGAGACCGCTCCGGATGGTGAACGCGTAGTCCTTACCGCCGTTGGTCACGGTGCCGATCGAGGTCGCGACACCCGGCAGGATCTCTGCGCAGTTGCCGGTGAAGCAGCCGACACGCGCCTTCACCACGAGGCCGAGGTACGTGTCCTGGAAGAGCTGCCACGACTCGAGGCGATAGGACAGGCCTGGATCCATGTAGTCGGTCGTTCCCCAGACGACCTTCAGAGTCGGGAAGGTCTTCCCCGACGTCGAGCTACTCGGAGCTCGATGAGCCGCCGCAGCCGCTCACCACCAATGCGAGCCCCATTGCGACGAGGGCCGCCAGCACCACAATCCTTCCTCGCTTCGTCCTCACCTGTCTCCACCTCCTGGGTAGCGAGCACCCAATCACTGGGCCTAGTGGCCCCTCGCCCTGGGCCAGATGGCCCCCAACGCGAGAGTCTTACCACCTTCCGCTACTTCCTGACGCAGATTGATGCGTAATCGAAGCCGTAGAGGACGTTGTTCACGTAACAGCGGAGGCGTACGCGACCGCTGAAGAAGTCGACCTGTTCCCGGTTCAGGAAGGGCGCCCACGGGGCGAGCTGCATCACTTTCCGGTCTAGTTCCGCCCAGCGGCGGTCGATGGACGGCGTCAGCTTCGGCTCGCGCGTCAGAGAGTCGATCTCGCGATCCACCCACGGCACGTCGAAATTCGCGTAGTTGTCGTTGTGCGCCGACGTCGTCTGCCGGCCGTTGAGCAGGACGCCGAACCAGTCGAGCGGGTGCGGATAGTCCTGGAACCAGTCGGCGAAGCCGATCTGGGCCTGCGTCGAGGACTCGCTGAGCGTCGACCAGTAGTCGCTCGCCGTCAGGACCTTCTGGTGCGCGCGGAACCCGAGCTTGTCGAGGACCGAGACGAGGTACTCCGTGAACGGCAAGTCTGCAGGCACGTCGTGGTTCCAGACGGTCACGCGCGTCCCGCGCATCCCCGACTCGCGCACGAGCCGCCGCGCCTTGCGCAGGTCGTAGCGGTAGAGATGGTGCGCCCGGTACGACGGATAGCCCGGCGGCAGGATGTTCTCCGTCGGCTGCGCGAGGCCGCCGGCGAGATGGACGAGGTACTTACGCGAGATCGCGTAGTTCACGGCTTGCCGCACCGCCCGCTTGTCGAACGGCGCGACCCGCGTGTCCATGAAGAAGTAGGCGAGATTCGGCGAGGTGAAGACGCGGAAGCGTGTCGGGTACCGCTTCTCGATCCCGGCCAACCGCTTGCTCGGGATCGGCCAATAGCTCATCCAGTCGTCCTTGCCGCTGAGGACGAGGCGGAGCGCGGTCGCCGCGGTGGGGACGATGCCCCACGTCACGCGGTCGGGATTGCCGGCGGGGACGTTGCCGTCGAACCGGAACGCCTGGAAGTGCGGATTCCGCACTTCGACGATCCGCGAGTGCGGCGTGTAGCTCTGGATCTCGTACGGGCCGGTCGCCGGCAGCGGATGGAGCGACATGTCGGCGCGCGGCGCGTTCGACGGGACGGGCGCGGCGAACTCCGAGGCGAGCACATTCTCGAAGTCCCCTTCCGGCGCGATCAGGTGGATGACGATCGTGCGCTGCAGGTTGTTCGTGACGATTCCGCGGATCTCGCCCTTCTGGCGCTTCGCGAAGCGCGTCGCGCCGACGATGTTGCGGAAGAAGCCGGCGCCGGCCGAGTCGAGCACGAAGTCCCGCTCGATCGTCCGCTTGAAGTCGCTCGCCTTCACCGGCGCGCCGTTCGAGTAGCGAAGGCCGCGGCGGAGGCGGAGCGTGTACGTGCGGCCGTTCGGCGAAATGTGCGGCAACGACATGGCGAGGTACGGCACAAGCGTCGCGCCGGACGAGCCGTTGACGTGCGCGTAGCCGATCAGCGGGAGGTAGACGTTCCACATCACGCCCCAGCCCTCGGTCGTGTCCGAGAGTCCCGGGTCGAGGTAGTCGGTCGACTCGTCCATCGCGATCCGGAAGTCGGGGAACGCGTGCGGGTTGTTCGACGACTTCGAGCTAAACGGAACGGCTGCCGTCGTCGTCGGCACGGTCGTCGTAGGAGGCGCGGCGCCGTCATTCCCGCCGCAGCCGGCGACGACAAGAAGCAGGAGCCCGAGCGCGGCGCCGAGCCGGACGAGCGCGCGCCGGCGCGTGCGCAGCTCCTCCGGTTCCGCCTCCTCCACGACGCCGTTCACGCCCTCGCGGCGCGTCGAGTGGAGGATCCGTCCACCGCCGAGCCAAAACGCGACGTGGTCGGCGATGCCTTCCGGCGGTCCGTAGGTGACGAGGTCGCCGGGGCGCGCGTCGTCCTCGACGAGCTGGACGCCCGCGTCCTCCTGCTGGTCGGCATCGCGTGGGACGAGCTCGCCGCAGGCGCGATACGCCATGTGGATGAGCCCGGAGCAGTCGATGCCCTCGCGCGTCATCCCGCCCCACTCGTAGCGCGTGCCGAGGAGCGAGCGCGCGTGCTCGACGGGATCGGCGGCACGGGGCGCAAGCCAGTCCGGATCGGCGACACCGCCCAGCACGTCGCGGCGAACCCAGCCGGGATAGCCGTAGGCCGTCTCGATGCGCGCCCAGTCGTCCTGCTCCTCCAGCACGCGGAACGGCTCCCCGGCGAGCACCTGTGTCACCTGCTCGGCATCGTCGCTCGGTTCCGCCCGGACGGCTGCAAGTTGGCGTGCGAACGTACGTTCGCCTACGCTCTCGGTCATGCAGCTCAGGCTAGACGCGGCCGACCGGCTGGTGGAACTGGTCGAGGAACGGCGCGGACCGGTACCGGCGGACGACGCCGCACGGCAGCTTTTCGCGTTGCGCCAAGCGCCCCTGGCACTCGCCCGCTCGCTGTTGACGGAGGTGGTCGAGGCCGACGCGCGGCTCGCCTGGAACGGCGACACGGTCGGGCTGGCGGAGCCGCCCGGCGGCGAGCCTCCTCCTCGAGCAGGCGACGTACGTCGTCGTCGACCTCGAGACGACCGGCTTGCGGCCCGGCAGCTCGGCGATCTGCGAGATCGGCGCGGTGCGCGTGCGAGGGCTCGCGCTGGAAGAGGAGTTCGAGACGCTCGTCGACCCCGGGCTCCGGTTGCCCCCGGGGGCAGCGGCGCTCACCGGACTGCGCGACGAGCAGCTGCGCGGCGCGCCTCGTCCGCCGGAGGCGGTGCGGAGCTTCCTCGCCTTCGCCGGCGACGCGGTGCTCGTCGCCCACAACGCGCGCTTCGACCTCGCGTTCCTCGATCGTGAGACGGAGCGGTTGATGGGCTCGCGGATCGCCTCGCCGGTAGTCGACACCGTCCTGCTCGCACGGGTGCTGCTCGCCGGGCGGGTGAAGGGCTTCTCCCTCGGCCAGCTCGCATGGTTCCTCGGGACGGACGAGCGGCCGTGCCATCGCGCGCTGCCCGACGCGCGCGCGACCGCCGAGCTTCTCCTCGCGCTGATCGGCCTCGCGCAGGAACGCGGCGCGCGGACGGTCGGCGATCTCGCCGCGCTCGCGGCGACGCGCAGCCGGCGGCTCCTCGACAAGCGCCACCTCGCCTTCGGCGCGCCGACCCGTCCCGGCGTCTACCTCTTCCGCGGCCGCGGCGACCAGGTGCTCTACGTCGGCCGGGCGCGCGACCTGCGCGCGCGCTTGCGTTCGTACTTCCGCAGTGACCGCCAGCGGCCGGCGATCGAGGCGGCGCTCGGCGTGGCGGAGCGGATCGAGTGGCGGATCCTCGGCTCGGAGCTCGAGGCGGCGCTCGCCGAGCTGCGCCTGATCCGCGAGCTCCGTCCGCCCGGGAACGCGCGCGTCGCGCGGCCGGACCGCCACGTCTGGCTTCGCGCCCGCGGAGACTCGGTCGTCGCCTCGACGCGTCCGTCTCCGCTCGGGCCGTTCCGCTCGCGCCGTCAGGCGCAACTCGCGGCGCGGGCGCTGGGACCGGACGATCTCGAGCGGCCGGCAGGCGCGCTACCGCGCCTGCAGCGCCGGCTCCGGACCCTCGCAGACGCGCGCCGCTTCGAGGACGCGGCACGGCTGGCGTGACCGGATCGAGGCGGTCGAGTGGGTCTGCCGCGAGCTCGAGCGGCTCGACCGTCTCCGCAATCTCGAATGCTGCGTCCTCGCCCCGGCCGCGGAGGCGGGCTACGTCACCGCCGTCTTCGTCGCCGGAGGACGCGTCGCGGCCGAGCGGACGCTGCCGCCGGGCGGTGGCGCCGTGCTCGAGATCGAGGCGGGCCTCGCGGCCACTCGCCGCACCGGCGAACTGGACCTCGACGAGCTACTGCTCGTGGACTCGTTCCTCCGTAAGCCACCGCCGGAGCTGCGGGCGCTGCCGCTCGACCGCGACCGGATCTACGCGGCGGCGACGGAGATGAGATCTCTCAGCGCGCCGAGCCGGGCGAGCGCCTGGCCCTCGAGCTGGCGGACGCGCTCGCGCGTCAGGTCGAGCTCGTTGCCGATCGCCTCGAGCGTCCACGGCTCGCCCTCGAAGCCGAAGCGCAGCTCGAGGATCCGCCGCTCGCGCTCGGGCAGCGCCTCGAGCGCGCGCGCGCACGCCCTGGCGGCGGAGCGACTCCTCGGCCTCGTCGAACGGGTCGGCGGCCTCGCGGTCGGCGAAGAGGTCGCCGAGCTCGCCCTCGTCGTCGGCGCCGACCGTCTGGTTGAGCGAGACCGACGCGTTCGCGGCGCCGAGCGCCTCGTCGACGTGCTGCATCGGCAGGCCCGTCGCCTCGGCGAGCTCCTCCTTCGTCGCCTCGCGCCCGAGCTCGACCTCGAGCCGGCGCGCGGCGCGCGACAGCTTCTGCTGGCGCTCGACGACGTGGACGGGAACGCGGATCGTGCGCGCATGGTTCGCGACCGCGCGCTGCACCGACTGGCGGATCCACCAGGTCGCGTAGGTCGAGAACTTGTAGCCGCGGCGCCAGTCGAACTTCTCGACGGCGCGGTTCAGGCCGAGCGTCCCCTCCTGGATCAGGTCGAGGAACGGAACGCCGAGCCCGCGGTAGCCCTTCGCGATGGAGACGACGAGCCGCAGGTTCGACTCGATCATGCGGCGCTTCGCGGTCGGGTCGCCGCGCTCGATCCGCTTCGCGAGCATGACCTCCTCTGCGGCGGTGAGCAGCTTGTGGCGGCCGACGTCGGCGAGGAAGAGCTGCAGGCTGTCGGCCGAGCCGGAGATCGCGACCGCCGGCGCGGCAGCTCGGCTCGTCCGGCTTCTCCTTCTCCTCCTGTCCTTCGGCGCCTCGGCCGCTGGCCTTCGGCCGCGGTCGCGGCACGGCTGGCCGATCTCGAGCCCGGTGCGCTCGAGCTCGCGCGTCAGCTCCTCGACTTCCTGCTCGTTGAGCTCGTGCTCGGCAGCGAACGCCTCGAGCTGCGGCGGGATCGATATAGCCGCGCTCCTCGGCGCCCTCGACGATGGCGCGGATCTGATCCGACTCAAGCAGTTCCTGGAGCTGATTCTGAGTCAGAGCGCTCCCCAGTCCTTTCGTCCTGCTCTCGCTGGCCATGCAAGCCTTCTCACCATAGGAGGAAATCCTCCGGTTACCACTCCGCCCGGCGCCACTCGCATCCCGTCGCTCGAACGAGCCGACGCGCAAGTGTATTCCGCGCTCGACTCGGCCGTAGCCTAACGTGACCGGTCGCGAAGTCTGTGGCGAACCGTTCAGGACGCCTTGCGGCGTCGGCCGCGCTTCTTCGCCGGCCCCTTCGCACGGCGCTCGGCGAGCAGCTCGACGCGCGCGGTCGAGGTCGACCGTCTCGGGGTCGTCGCCGCGGCGCAGGCTCGCGTTCGTCTCGCCGTCGGTGACGTACGGGCCGAAGCGGCCTTCCTTGAGGACGATCGGCTTGCCGCTCGCCGGGTCGGCGCCGAGCTCCTTCTTCGGAGTAGCGCGCTTGCCTGCCGCGCCGCTCCTTCGGCTGGGCGAGGAGAGCGAGCGCCTCGTCGAGCGTGATCGTGAGCAGCTGCTCCTCCGTCTCGAGCGAGCGCGTGTCCTTCCCCTTCTGGACGAACGGCCCGTAGCGGCCGTTGCGGGCGATCACCTCCTCGCCGTCGGGTGCGGTGCCGAGCGACGCGGGGCAGCTGGAGCAGGCGCAGCGCGTCCTCGAGCGTCACGGTCTCGAGGCGACATCGACTTGAAGAGCGACGCCGTGCGCGGCTTCTCCTTCGAGTCCTCCGGCAGCACCTCGGTGACATACGGGCCGTAGCGGCCGGTGCTTCGCGACGATCTGCAGGCCGGTCGTCGGGATCGACGCCGAGCTCGATGTCACCGGAGGGCTGCGACAGGAGCTCCTCCGCGCGCTCGAGCGTCAGCTCGTCGGGCGCGATGTCGTCGGGCACGCTCGCGCGCTACGCCGTCGCGCTCGAGGTACGGCCCGTAGCGGCCGACGCGGAGGACGATCCCGTCGCCGATCTCGAGCGAGTTGATCTCGCGCGCGTCGATCGCGCCGAGGTCGGAGACGAGCTCGTGCAGCCCGTCGTCGCCGTCGTCGCCGAAGTAGAAGCGGCGGAGCCAGTCGACACGCTGCTCGTCGCCGGCGGCGATCCGGTCGAGGTCGTCCTCCATCCGGGCCGTGAAGTCGTAGTCGACGAGCCGGCCGAAGTGCTGCTCGAGCAGGTTCGACGACCGAGAAGGCGAGGAACGCCGGGACGAGCGCCGTCGCCGCGCTTGAAGACGTAGCCGCGGTCGAGGATCGTGCCGATGATCGACGCGTAGGTCGACGGGCGGCCGATGCCGAGCTCCTCCAGCGTCCGGACGAGCGTCGCCTCGGTGTAGCGCGCGGGCGGGCTCGTCTCGTGGCCCTGCGGCTCGAGCTCGCGCAACTCGACCGCGTCGCCCTCGGCGAGGTTCGGCAGGCGCCGCTCCTCGTCGTCGTCCTTCTCCGCGCGGTCGTCGTCGCGGCCTTCCTCGTACGCCGCGAGGAAGCCGCGGAAGGTGATCACGGTGCCACTCGCGGCGAACTCGACCGTCTCGTCGGCACTCGACTCCCCGCCGATCCGCAGCGAGACCGTCCGTCCCTGCGCGTCCTTCATCTGGGACGCGACGCGTCCGCATCCAGATCAGCTCGTAGAGCGCGTGCTCGTCGCGGGAGACCTCGCCGAGAATCTGCTGCGGGGTGCGGAAGCTGTCGCCAGCCGGACGGATCGCCTCGTGTGCCTCCTGCGCGTTCTTCACCTTCCGCTCGTAGCGCCGCGGTTTCTCGGGGACGTACTCCGCGCCGAACAGGGAGGCCGCCTGGTTGCGGGCGGCGGCAAGCGCCGACTCCGACAAGCGTCGTCGAGTCGGTGCGCATGTACGTGATGTAGCCGTTCTCGTAGAGACGCTGGGCGAGGCGCATCGTCGTCTGGGCGGTGAAGCGGAGCTTGCGGCTCGCCTCCTGCTGCAGCGTCGAGGTCATGAACGGCGCGGCCGGCTTGCGGGAGTAGGGCTTCTCCTCGACCTTCGTGACGCGGAAGGCCGAGCCTTCGAGCCGCGAGGCGAGACCGCGCGCCGCGTCCTCGTCGAGTTGCCGCGCCTCGCTGCGCGCCTTGCCGTCGGGGCCGAAGTCGCGGCCGGTCGCGACGCGCTGTCCTTCGACCGAGACGAGCCGCGCCTCGAACGCGTCAGGATCGAAGGTCGCGAGGATGTCCCACCACGCGGCCGCGCGGAACGCCATCCGCTCGCGCTCGCGCTCGACCACGAGGCGCGTCGCAACCGACTGGACGCGGCCGGCGGAGAGCCCGGGCATGACCTTCTTCCAGAGGACAGGCGAGACCTCGTAGCCGTAGAGACGATCGAGGATGCGGCGCGACTCCTGCGCGTCGACGAGGCGCTCGTCGACGTCGCGCGTCTCCCCGAGCGCCCGCTCGATCGCCTCGCGCGTGATCTCGTGGAAGACCATCCGGCGCGCCGGAACCTTGGGCTGGAGCACTTCGAGGAGGTGCCAGGCGATCGCCTCGCCCTCGCGGTCTTCGTCCGTCGCGAGCAGGAGCTCGTCGGCGCCGGCGAGCAGCTTCTTCAGCTCGGCGACCTTCTTCTTCTTGTCGGCGTCGACGACGTAGAGCGGCTCGAAGTCCTGCTCGACGTTGACGCCGAGCCGCGCCCACGCCTCACCCTTGAGCTTCTCGGGGATCTCGGCGGCGCTGTCCGGCAGGTCGCGGATGTGGCCGATGGACGACTCGACGACGAAGTCCGGGCCGAGGTAGCCGGCGATGGTCCGTGCCTTCGCCGGGGACTCGACGATGACTAGGCGTTTCGGCACGGCCGGTCACGATAGCCACCACCCGGGATACTGCTAGTCGAATGCGAGCGCCTCCTGTCTACAACGTCGTCGCCGCGCTGAGCTGGCCCGTCGTCTACGGGCTCTACCGGCTGCGAGCTCGTGGACGGGAGAATCTTCCGGTCTCGGGCGGCTTCGTCCTCACGTGCAATCACGTCTCGAGCTTCGATCCCTGGCCGCTCGGCCTGCCACTGTGGCCGAAGCGCTGGCTCCGTTTCATGGCGAAGTCGGAGCTCTACTGGTGGCCGGCGCGCTGGATCCTCGACAGCGCCGGAGCGTTCAAGGTGCACCGTGGCCTCGCCGACGTCGAGGCGATCGAGACCGCGGTGCAGCTCGCGCGCGACGGCCACACGGTGATGATGTTTCCGGAGGGGACGCGCCGGACGAAGGGGCTCGTCAAGAAGCACGAGGCGCGGCCGCGCACCGGCGCCGCCCGGATCGCGCTAGAGGCGGGAGTTCCGCTCGTCCCGGCCGCCGTCTCGGGAACCGACCGCCTCCTCCGGCTCGGCCCGATCCGCGTTGCGTACGGCGCGCCGGTGGACATCGACGACCTGCGCGGGAGCGAGGACATGCGCGCCGCGTCGCAGGAGGCGACCGACCGGCTGATGGCGCGGATCGCCGAGCTCGAGGCGTCGCTGCGTGCGCGGTCGTGAGCACGCTCCTCGCGATCGACGGCGACTCGTTCGCGCATCGCGCGTACCATGCGCTGCCGAAATCGATCCGGCTCAACGCCGTCGTGGGCTTCACGAACATGCTCGTCCGGCTCTGGGAAGCCGAGCGGCCCGACGCGGTCGTCGTGGCCTGGGACACGCTCTCCGCCCCGACCTACCGGCACGAGGCGTTCGAGCCATACCAGTCGGGGCGCATCTTCGAGGACTCGATCGTCGAGCAGCTCGCGATCCTGCCCGAGCTCACGGCGGCGTGCGGCTTCGTCACGGCGAAGGCTCCGGGGTACGAGGCGGACGACTTCCTCGCGGCGGCCGCGGCGAAGTGGCCCGGCGAGGTGCTCGTAGCGACATCCGACCGCGACGCCTTCCAACTCGCGAGCGAGCGCGTGACCATCCTTCAGCCGCAACGCGGGGTGAGCGAACTCGCGCGGATCGGCCCCGCCGAGGTGCGCGACCGCTACGGCGTCGACCCGGAGCAGGTGCCGGATCTGATCGCGCTGCGCGGCGACCCGTCCGACAAGCTGCCCGGCGCGCGCGGCATCGGCCCGAAGAAGGCAGCGGAGATCCTCGGGCAGTACGGCACGCTCGAGGCAGCGCTCGCCGACGGGCGCTTCGCGGCCGAGGCGGAGGACTTGCGCCTCTTCCGGCGAATCGCGGCGATGGACGCCTCTGCCCCCCTTCCTCCCCTCGCAAAAGCAGCACCGACGTGGGCGGAGGCGTCTTCTTTCCTCGAGAGTCTCGGCCTCGGCGGCGTTGCCCAGCGGATAGGAGCGCTATCGACGTCCTGACCCATCCGGCCATGGCCCGGCTGCACCCGACCGGCAACCATCCGGAGCGTCCCGAGCGGCTCGCCACGCTGCTCGCGCACCAGCACGTGTGGAGCGAGGGCCGCACGGCGACGGAGGAGGAGCTGCTCCTCTGCCACACGGCGGAGCACGTCGAGCTCGTCCGGGACGCGCAGGACGCGGTCTGGATAGACAGCGACACGCTCTGCACGGCGAGCACCTACGAGGCTGCGACGCTCGCGGCGGGGACGGCGATCGAGGCAGCTCTGCGCGGCGGCTTCGCCCTCGTCCGCCCGCCGGGCCATCACGCCGTTGCCGGCCGCGCGATGGGCTTCTGCATCTTCAACAACATCGCGATCGCGGCGCGCGCCGCGCAGCGGCAGCTCGGGCTCGAGCGCGTGGCGATCATCGACTTCGACGTCCATCACGGGAACGGCACGGAGGCGATCTTCCGCGACGACGACAGCGTCTTCTTTGTCTCGCTCCACCAATGGCCGTTCTATCCCGGCGGCGGCGGGCCCGAGGAGCAGGCGGAAACGACGCTCAACGTGCCGCTCCACGCCGGCTCGGGGGACGACGAGTACCTCCACGTGTTCGACCGCGTGGTCACGCCGGCGGTCGCGAACTTCGAGCCGGAGCTCGTCCTCGTCTCGGCCGGCTTCGACGCGCACGAGGACGACCCGCTCGCCGACATGCGCGTCAGCGAGGACGGGTTCCGCGAGCTCGCGCGCCGCTGCCGCGCGCTCGGCGATCGCGTCGCGGCCGTGCTCGAGGGGGGCTACGAGCTCGACACGCTGCCGCGGCTCGTCGACGCCGCGCTCGACGGGTTCACTTCCTAGCTCCCGATAAGCGATGCGGGGCAGGCCCTTGACGGAAGGCCCGCCCCGCACTTGTCCGCTGCCCCACCCCATCGGAGGACCGGATGCACCCGTAGCATCGGCGCCCCCGGCAGTTTCCGCGCACCCCCTTCGAGGGAAATCGCACACGTTCTACGAACGTAAGACGTCTCCGCAGTCGTCCTGAACTCCGCCTACAGTTACGCGACGTGAGGCGCGCGTTCGTTCTCTCTCTCGGGGTCGTCCTCGCCTGCATGCTCTGCGCCACAGCGGGCGCGAAGAAGCGTGCGCCGCTGCAGCACGTGACGATCTTCGGGGACTCCGTCGCGTCGGCTCTCAACTGGGATCCGACGGCACGCCACGTCATCGAGCAGGGCGACCGGCTCACGCTCGAGCTGCAGCCGTGCGGCCGGCTGACCACTCCCGGCTGCTTCAGCCCGCCGCCTCCGAGCGTGCTGTCCGAGGTCAAGACTCTCGGCCGCATGATCGGCCCCACCGTCGTGATCCTCGTTGGCTACAACGACGATCCGCACGTGTACGCAGCGGGTATCGACGACGTGCTGCGGGCAATGCACAGCCGCGGTGTCAAGCAGGTGCTCTGGTTGACGCTTCGCCCGGTCTACCAGCAGTACAGGATCACGAACGAGGTGATCCGTGGCGCAGCCAGTCGGTTCCCGTGGATGACGGTTGTCAACTGGGCCGGCTACTCGTGGCCGCACAAGTCCTGGTTCGGATCCGACGGAATCCACTTCACGAGCGAGGGCGCCGTCCAGTTCGGGATCTACATCCACCGGACGCTGCGCGCCGCCGGGCTCACCGGGCCCGAGAGTTCCGAGGCCGGCTGACCCGAGAAGGGTTTACGGGGCGCGGCGTCGAAACCTCCGCTCGTTCGGTCCGTTACAAGCTTCAACGGGAGAGGATCGATGACAATCGGACTCCGGCAGTTGCTTCTGCTCGCGGCGACGGTCGTCTTCATCATCGCCATCTTCAATAAGGGCCACTGGTTGGACTGGATCGCGATCGGCCTGGCCTGCTCGGCCGGCGCGACGCTCGTCCGCGAGATGGGGTGGGATCGCAAGCTCGGCGCGGGCAGGAGCGTATAGCGCGACCGGCGAACCACCGGAAGTATGGAAAAGCCCCGCCTGAAGCGGGGCTTTTCGTTAGCAGGCCTGTAAGCCGGATTCTGTCGAGGGTGACCATCCATCTCTGCGGTTACCCGGCTCCTCGGCGGGCAGCGTCGGCGGAGCCTGTTCACCTTGCACCGGACGGGGTTTGGCGAGCCGGCCCTGTCGCCAGGGCCGCTGGTGGGCTCTTACCCCACCGTTTCACCCTTACCTGCCGCGACTCCGGAGATCCGCGACCGGCGGTCTGTTTTCTGTGCCACTTTCCGTCGGCTTTCGCCGCCTCTCTCGCGAGAGCGTCCTGCCCTGCGGTGTCCGGACTTTCCTCGACGCCCCGAAGGACGCCGCGGTCACCCGGCCTGCGTCCCGGATTGTACTGGCACTTCTTCCAGCCCGAGCCGTCCGTGCAGGCGCATCCCGCACTCGGGGCAACGCACGTGCGGCCCCTCGTGGAGGACGAATTCCCCGCAGACCGGGCACTCGAGCGACGCCCCGCGCAGCACGGCGAGGAGTTCCTGCTCGAGCGAGCGGTGGAGAGGCGCGACTCCGGTCACGTCAGGCGAGCTCCCGGAATACGCCGACCACCTTGCCGATCACCTGCACGTATGGCGCGTAGATCGGCTCGAGCGCGCTGTTCTCCGGCTGGAGACGGACGCGGCCGTTCTCGCGGAAGAAGCGCTTCACCGTCGCCTCGTCGGCCGTCTCGTCGTCGCCGGCGAGCGCGACCACGATCTCGCCGTCCCGCGCGTCCTGCGCGCGGCGCACCACGACGAGGTCGCCTTCGAGGATTCCGGCCTCGATCATCGAGTCGCCCTTGACCCGGAGGAGGAAGTCGCCGCTGGAGCGTCTCGGGCACGGCGATCTCGTCCTCGACGTTCTGCTCGGCGAGCAGCGGCCCGCCGGCCGCGATCTGCCCGAGCAGCGGCAGCTTCGGCAGTTCGGCCGGCTCGGCGCGCGGCGGGCTTGTCGCGGCCGACGAGCTCGAGCGCGCGCGGCTTCGTCGGATCGCGCCGGAGCAGGCCGGCCCGCTCGAGGTTCGCGAGATGCGCGTGCACGGTGGACGGAGACGCAAGCCCCACGGCCTCCCCGATCTCGCGCACGGTCGGCGGGTAGCCGTGCCGGTCGCTGTAGTCGAGGACGAAGCTCCAGATCTCGCGCTGGCGGGCGGTCAGTTCCGTGCTGGTCTGCATCTCACGCTCCGGGGTCGGGGACAGTTCCGAACGTGTGTTCGCCAGAAGCGTACGGACTCCTTCGGACGTCGTCAAATAGAAGAGCCGCCTTGCGGCGGCTCACCCATTGCTCTTCGGCCGCGCGTCGCCGGCTTTGCCGGCGACGCTTGCAGCCTTGAGAGTGCGCTGGAGAGGACTTGAACCTCCACGGCCTAAAGCGGCCACTAGGCCCTCAACCTAGCGCGTCTACCAATTCCGCCACCAGCGCGAGAGCCCGCGCAGTGTAGCCGTGTCTACGAGGTAGTGGAACAGCGCGATGCTGTTGGCGAAGAACAGGATCGCGACGACGACGGTGACCCGGGTGAGGTTCCGCTCGACGATGTGCGTGCCGCCCTGCGAGGCGGGCGTGAAGCCGAGCCCGCCCATGCCGGCGTCGCGACCGGAATGCATGAGGATGAGCGAGATCAGCCCGATCACGATCAACACCTGCGTGACTGCGAAGAACTGGAGCACGCGCTTAGGGTAGCCGCCCCTGCGCTACATCGACGATCGCCTCGACGAGCTCCGACGCGATCCTGTCCTTCGTCACGTACCCGGACGCGCCGGCCTCGCGCGCGCTGTCGACGTCGGAGCGGGAGTTCGAGCCGGTGAGCATGAGGATGCGCGGTGCCGCTCGCCCGCCGCGCGGATCTCGCGGGTCGCCTCGATCCCGTCGAGCACGGGCATGCTCACGTCCATCAGGACGAGGTCCGGCTTCAGCTTCTCCGCGAGCGCGACCGCCTCGCCGCCGTCGCGCGCGCGCCCGGCGACCTCGATGCGCGTGTCGCCGGAGAGGATCGCCTCGAGCGCCTCGGTGAACAGGAGATGGTCGTCCGCGATGAGGACGCGGATCGGCGCCGTCTTCCTGCTTGTTGTCCCGGTCGGCATGCCTCCATCCTGCCCTGTTAGCGTCGCATTGTGGAGGGGAGCGACGACGTCCGCGACCAGATCCGAAAGCTCCTGGTCACGGGCGACAACCGCTTGAAGCAGGGGGTCGATCCCGCGAAGGCGCGCGAGAGCTGGGAGCAGGCGCTCGCGCTCGCCCGCGAAGCGGGGCTGGAGGACCGGATCCGTCCGCTCGTCGAGCTCAGGCTCGCTGACCTGCCGCCGCGCGACTGAGGATCGCTTCGATCCGCTCCGCCTGACGAACGACGTCGTGGGCGGCGGACGCCTCCCTCGCGGCCTCGTTCGGGCACGGGAGCGCAGCCGCGGTCGCGAGCGCGCGGGCGAGCGCGTCCGCGTCGAGTGGGTCGACGAGAACGCCGGCCTCCGGCGGCACGAACTCCGGCGGGCCGCCGATCCGGGTCGCGACGACCGAGCGTCCGCAGGCCATCGCCTCGAGCAGCGCCTGGCCGAGCGGCTCGACGAGGCTAGGCTGCGCGAGCACGTGGCTGTCGGCGAGCAGGCGCGGGATCTCGTCGTGCGGGACGCGACCGAGCAGCCGCACGTTCGGGCGTCCCTCGAGCTGCGCGCGCGCCGGGCCGTCGCCGGCGAACGTCAGCGTCCCCGCGCTCGAGCTGGGCAAACGCGTCGGCAAGGCGGACGACGTTCTTCCGCTCGTCGAGCCCGCCGACGCAGAGGAAGCGCGGCGGACCGTCGGGCGCAGGCTGAAGGGAGAAGCGCTCGCGGTCGACGCCCATCGAGACGACCTCCACCTTGCCGCGCGCGCCGGGCAGCTTCGTCTCGAGCTCGCGGCGGAGGTAGTCGGAGACGCAGATCACGGTCGCGGCGCGGCGGACGACGAACCGCGTCGCCTGGGCGATCCCGGGGAATGCTCCGACGTTGCGGACATCCCGCCCGTGCGCGGTCACCACGAGCGGCGCGCGCCCGGCGAGCGCGGCGATCAGTCCCGCGGGGACGAGGAAGTGCGCGTAGACGACGTCGGGGCGCTTGGCGGCGAGCGTCCGGCGGGCGAGCGTCAGGTAGCGGAGCTTCCCGCCGCCGCGCGTGTCGAGAACGGCGAGCTCGACCTCGTGACCGCGAGCCACGAGCGCCCGCTCGATCTGCGCGACGAAGGTGCCGAGGTCGGGCGCGTCCGGCCCGGGATACATCTGGGAGACGAGAAGGATCCGCACAAAAGCAGCGTATTCTCGACGCAAGATGAGGGCGTGGATCGGACTCGCCGCCGCAATTGTCGTGGTCACCGCTTCAGCGTCGGCACTGCCAGCCGCTGGTGGAGCGGCCGGCCCTTCGCAGGTGACGGTCGCCTGGGTCGGTGACATCGCGCTCCTCGGGCCGGCGCCGTCGTCGCTCTTCTCCGGTGTCCGCGGGACGCTCAGCCGCGCCGACATCGCGATCGGCAACCTCGAAGGGACGCTCAGCGTCGGGGGCACCTCGAAGTGCAAGCCGGGCGACAAGGAGTGCTTCGCGTTCCAGTCTCCGCCGCGCTCCGCCGTACTCCTCCGCCGGGCCGGCTTCGACGACCTCAACGTCGCGAACAACCACGCGTTCGACTACGGCACGTCCGGCCAGGCGCAGACGCTGCGCGCGCTCGCGCAGAACAAGCTGCGCTGGAGCGGCCGGCCAGGGCAGATCACCATCCTCCGTAGCAACGGCCTCAGCGTGGCGGTCCTCGGCTTCGCGCCCTGGCCCTGGGCGCAGAGCATGCTCGACATCCCTGCCGCGGAGAAGCTCGTCCGGGACGCGAAGGCGCGCGCCGATCTCGTCGTCTGCGTCCTCCACGCGGGCGGGGAGGGCGTCGGGTACCAGCACGTCCTGCAGGGAACCGAGTACTTCGACGGAGAGGACCGCGGGAACGAGCGGCTGTTCGCGCACTCGCTCGTCGACGCGGGCGCCGACCTCGTCGTCGCTTCCGGCCCCCATGTCCTCCGCGGCATTCAGCTCTACCACGGCAAGGTGATCGCCTACTCGCTCGGCAACTTCGCGACGGCGGGCGGCGCGGTCGCGACGGAGGGAATCCTCGGCCAAAGCGCGATCATCCTCGTCACGCTCGACGCGAACGGGAAGCCGGTAGCCGGAAGCTTCCTGCCGGTGCAGCTAGAAGGCGGAGAGCCGCGACTCGTCCACGGCTCGAACACGATCGTCCCTCGGGTCAACGCGCTTTCGCGCGCGGACTTCGGTTCGAGCGCCCTGCGCGTCTCGGCGAAGGACCGGCTGCTGCTCGGCGGCTGAGCCTACGCCCGCGCGCGGAGGGAGTCGTACATCCCCCACTCCTCGCGCAGCGCCTCGCAAATCTCGCCGACGGTGGAGCGCGCCCGCAACGCGTCCCGCATCGGCGGCAGGAGGTTCGCGTCGCCCCGCGCCGTCTCGCGCACGGCGACCAGCGCGGCGGCGGCCTCCGCGGCGTTCCGCTCCGCGCGCACGCGCGCGGTCCGCTCGAGCTGGCGCTGCTCGCCCGCGGGGTCGATCCGCAGCAGCTCGATCCGCTCCTCCTCGTCCTCGTGGAACGTGTTCACGCCGACGATGACGCGCTCGCCCGTCTCGACCTGCTGCTGGTACGCGAACGCCGCCTGCTCGATCTCGGCCTGGACGAAGCCCGACTCGACGGCCGCGACGGCGCCGCCCTGCTTGTCGACGCGGGAGATGAGCTCCCACGCGAGCGCCTCGAGCTCGTCGGTCAGCGCCTCGATGAAGTAGGAGCCGCCGAGCGGGTCGGCGGTGTCGGTCGTCCCGCCTTCCGCCGCGAGAATCTGCTGCGTGCGGAGGGCGATGTGCGCGGCATGCTCGCTCGGCAGCGCGAGCGCCTCGTCGAACGAGTTCGTGTGGAGGGACTGGGCGCCGCCGGCGACCGCCGAGAGCGCCTGGATCGCGACACGCACGATGTTGTTCTCCGGCTGCTGCGCCGTGAGCGTCGAGCCGCCGGTCTGCGCGTGGAAGCGAAGCGCGAGCGCCTTCGGGTTCGTCGCGCCGAAGCGCTCGCGCATGATCCGCGCCCAGAGCCGCCGCGCCGCGCGGAACTTCGCCACTTCCTGGAAGAAGTTGTTGTGCGCGTTGAAGAAGAAGGAGAGGCGCGCGCCGAACTCGTCCGGCGAGAGCCCGGCGTCCACCGCCGCCTGGCAGTACGCACATCCGTTGGCGAGCGTGAACGCGAGCTCCTGCACCGCGGTCGAGCCCGCCTCGCGGATGTGGTATCCGCTGATCGAGATCGTGTTCCAGTGCGGGATCCGCTCGGCGCAGTACGCGAACAGATCCGTCGTCAGGCGCATCGACGGGCGCGGCGGGAAGATGTAGTTCCCGCGCGCGATGTACTCCTTGAGGATGTCGTTCTGGACGGTGCCGCGGAGCGCACTCGGCTCCACTCCCTGACCTTCCGCGACGAGCTCGTAGAGAAGGAGGAGCAACGACGCCGGCGCGTTGATCGTCATCGAGGTCGAGACCTCTCCGAGCGGGATGCCGCCGAGGAGGATCTCCATGTCGGCGAGCGAGTCGATCGCCACGCCGGTGCGGCCGACCTCGCCGAGCGCGCGCGGGTCGTCGGAGTCGTAGCCGAGCTGCGTCGGCAGGTCGAACGCGATGGAGAGACCCGTCTGGCCGCGCTCCAGGAGATAGCGGTAGCGCGCGTTCGACTCCTCCGCCGACGCGAAGCCGGCGTACTGGCGGATCGTCCACGGCCGGCCGCGGTACATGTCCGGGTACGGCCCGCGGGTGAAGGGGAACTCCCCCGGCGGCTCGAGCTCGCGCGGCGCGTCGCCGGCGGAGTAGACCGGCTTCAGCTCGATGCCGGATTCCGTCTGCCGGTCGTCGGTCGCTGCCACATCCGGATCGTAGACCCGCTTCGGGCAAGATCAGCGGATGGCGCGTGTCACCGTCCGTCTCTTTGCCGGCCTACGAGAGCTCGCCGGCAAGTCGAGCCTCGAACTCGATGACGTGGCGCGGGTCGCGGACGTCTGGCCAAGGCTCGAGCTGGGCGGCGAGCCGCCCGGCCTCCTTTACGCGGTCAATCGCGAGTACGTCGCACGCGAGCAGGAGCTCGCGGACGGGGACGAGGTGGCGCTCATCCCGCCGGTCAGCGGCGGCTCGTTCCGACTGGTCGCAGCTCCGCTCGACGTCGCAGCGGTGCTGCGCGAGGTCGAATCGCCGGACGCGGGGGCGATCGCGAGCTTCGTCGGGACCGTGCGGCGCCAGTCCCGCGGCCGGGAGGTTCTCCACCTCGACTACGAGGCGTACGAGGAGATGGCGGAGGAGATGCTCGGGCGACTCGGCGCGGAGCTGACCGAGCGCCATGGCCTCACCGCGGTCGCCGTCCATCACCGGCTCGGCCGCGTCGAAATCGGGGAGCCGAGCGTCGTCATCGCCGTCTCCGCCGCGCACCGCGCGGCCGCGCTCGACGCCTGCCGCGAGGCGATCGAGACGCTGAAGACGTCGATCCCGCTCTGGAAGAAAGAGGTGTACGCGGGCGGCGAGGAATGGATCGGACAAGGCTCATGACAGTGGGCTCGTGACCGGCAGAGCCCGCGAGGTCGCGATCCTGGTCGGGACGTTCGCCGCGTCATTCGTCGTCGCCGCGATCTGGTTCGGCGACTGGAAGTTCGGGCTCGGCTTCGTCCTCCTCATCCTCGTCCACGAGCTCGGCCACGTCGCCGAGGCGCGGCGGCAGGGACTGCAGGTCTCGCTGCCGACGTTCATCCCGCTGCTCGGCGCGTACGTCACGTACCGCCATTCCGGGCTCGCGCCGTGGCGGAGCGGACTCATCTCGCTCGCCGGGCCTCTCGCCGGCGGAATCGCCGCGGCAGGCGTGTGGGTGGCCGGATCCGGGCGCGGCTCGTACTGGCTCCTCTATCTCGCGTACGTCGGCTTCCTGCTCAACGCCTTCAACCTGCTGCCCATCGGCATCCTCGACGGCGGGGCGATCGTCCGCGGGATCTCGGCGACGTGGCGGCGGCCGGCGATCCGCTACGAGAACGGCGTTCCGATGGAGGCGTCCGCGCCCGAGCGCAGCCGCGCCGTGCAGCTCGCTGCGATGTACGGGCTGCTTGCGGCCGGGCTTGTCGCCTGCGCGATCGCGACGCGGCATAGTGGAGCGTTCTGATGCAGCAGGATCGCGCCTTACTCCAGACCCACCACGCCGAGGAGGAGCTGCAGCACCACTCGGAGATGATCGGGCGCGAGTTCCTCGCCGGCTTCAAGGCGGTGGAGAAGATCGACCGGCCGGCCGTTTCCTGCTTCGGCTCGGCGCGAGCGCCGGAAGAGTCGCGTCCCTACGAGCTCGCGCGCGCGGTCGGGAAGCTGTTCGCGGAGGCGGGTTGGGCCGTCGTGACCGGCGGCGGGCCCGGCGTGATGGAGGCCGCCAACCGCGGCTGCCAGGAGGGCGACGGGCTGTCGGTCGGGTTCGGGATCGAACTGCCGCACGAGCAGGGCATGAATCCGTATCTCGACCTCTCGATGGTTTTCGACCACTTCTACGCCCGCAAGACGATGTTCGTGAAAGCGGCCGAAGGGTTCGTCGTCTGCCCCGGCGGCTTCGGCACGGCCGACGAGCTGTTCGAGTCGCTGACGCTGATCCAGACGGGGAAGGTCATGCACTTCCCGGTCGTCCTGCTCGGCGAGGCGTACTGGACGCCGCTGCTCGATTGGGTGCGTCGCAGCGCGCTAGCCGACGGGATGGTCGCGCCCAACGATCTCGCGCTCCTGACGGTGACCGACGAGCCGCAGGTCGCGCTCGAGACGGTGCTCCAGGCGTACGCGGAGGGCGACGACGCGTGAAGCTTCGCGACCTGCCCTCGGTGGACGAGCTCGCGCGCGAGGCCGGCGATCCGCTCGCGGTGGGCGCGGCGCGCGCGGTGATCGAGCGGGCGCGAGCGGAGATCCAGGCCGGCGGGGATCCGGGCGACCTCGCAGCGCGGCTGCGCGACGAGCTGGCCGACGCGCGTGAGCCGCGGCTGCGCGGCGTCCTCAACGCGACGGGCGTCGTCGTCCACACGAATCTCGGGCGCGCGCCACTCGCAGAGGAGGCGCTCGCGCGCGTCGTCGAGGCGGGCCGCGGCTACTCGAACCTCGAATACGACCTCGCGGCTGGAGAGCGCGGCTCGCGGCAGGATCACGTCGCTTCGGCCCTCCGCCGGCTGACGGGCGCCGAGGCGGCGCTTGTCGTCAACAACAACGCCGGCGCCGTCCTGCTCGCGCTGGCCGCGCTCGCGGAAGGACGCGAGGTCGTCGTCTCCCGGGGCGAGCTCATCGAGATCGGCGACGGCTTCCGGATCCCCGACGTCCTCGCCCGCTCGGGCGCGCGGCTCGTCGAGGTCGGGACGACGAACCGGACGCGCGCCGCCGACTACGAGCGAGCGATCGGCCCCGAGACAGCCGTTCTCCTGCGCGTCCATCAGTCGAACTTCCGCGTCGTCGGCTTCGAGGAGCGGCCGCGCCTCGAGGAGGTCGCAGCGGTCGCGCTGCAGCACGACCTGCCGCTCGTCGACGACCTCGGGTCCGGCGCGATCGCGCCCGTCCAGGCGGAGCCGACCGCGAAAGAGTCGCTCGCGGGCGGAGCGGACCTCGTCTGCTTCTCCGGCGACAAACTCCTCGGCGGCCCGCAGGCGGGCATCGTCCTCGGCCGCGCGGAGCTGGTCGAGCGCCTCCGGCGCCATCCGCTCCAGCGCGCGCTGCGGATCGACAAGCTCTCGCTCGCGGCACTCGAGGGGACACTGCTCCTCCACCTCGAGGCGCCGGAGCGAATCCCTGTGCTTCGGACGCTCGCGCAGGACGCGGCGACCGTGCGCGCGCGGGCGGAGCGGCTCGCGGCGGCGACCGGCGGCGAGGTCGAGGAGACGGTGGGCCGGGTCGGCGGCGGCGCGCTGCCGCTCGCCGAGCTGTCAAGCTTCGCGTGCGCGGTCGAGGAGTCGCTGGCGGAGCCGCTGCGCGCAGGCGAGCCGCCGGTGGTCGGAGTCGTCCGCGACGGCCGACTCCTGCTCGACTGCCTAACGCTGACCGACGAGGAGGCCGAGCGGGCCGCAACTGCCGTGCGCGCATGCCGCTGACGGTCGGCACCGCGGGCCACATCGACCACGGCAAGACGGCGCTCGTCGAGGCGCTGACCGGTAAGAACACCGACCGCCTGCCGGAAGAGCAAGAGCGGGGTATCTCGATCGACCTCGGCTACGCGCCGCTCGAGCTCCCCGACGGGACGCAGCTGTCGGTCGTCGACGTGCCGGGCCACGAGCGTTTCGTGCGGACGATGGTCGCCGGCGCGAGCGGCATCGACCTCTTCCTCCTCGTCATCGACGCAGGCGAGGGCGCGCGGCCGCAGACGCGCGAGCATCTCGCGATCCTCCGGCTGCTCGGGATCGAGCACGGCGTCGTCGCGCTGACGAAGTCCGATCTCGTCGACGAGGAGACGCTCGGCCTCGCCCGGATCGAGGCGGAGGAGCTCGTGCCCGGCGCGCCGGTCGTCGTCACGAGCGCGCGCACCGGCGCGGGGCTCGACGAGCTGCGCGCGGCGCTCGCGGAGGTCGCGGCGGGGACCGAGCAGCACCCTGCCGACGGGCCGGCGCGGCTCCATATCGACCGCTCCTTCACGCTGCGCGGGATCGGCACCGTCGTGACCGGGACGCTCTGGTCGGGGACGATCGGCGACGGTGACGAGCTTCGCGTCGAGCCGCAAGGCCGGACGGTTCGCGTGCGCAGCGTCCAGGTGCACGACCGCCCGGTCGAACGCGCAGGGGCGGGACAGCGCGTCGCGGTTTCGCTGCCGGGCGTCGAGCGGCGGGAGATCAAGCGCGGCGAGGTACTCGTCACGCCGGGCGCGTTCCGCCCGAGCTTCCGGCTGGACGTCGCGCTCGAGGGCGCGGGCGATCTTCCAGATCGCATCCAGCTCCATCACGGGACGGCGGAGACGGCCGCCCGCGTCGTGCGGGCCGGCGACCGCTTCGCGCAGCTGCGGCTCTCGCGCCCCGTCGTCGCCGCGCGGGGCGATCGCGTCGTCCTGCGGACGGACACGACTGTCGGCGGAGGCGTCGTCCTCGATCCCGCGCCGCCGCGCCACGCCGACGTCGCGCGCTTCGAGGCGGCCGAGCGCGGCGAGCTGCTCGTCCATGCGCCGGTGCTCGTGGACGGCGAGTGGCGGTGGGCGGACGAGTGGCTGGCCGAGCTGCGCGCCGAGCTCGAGCGCACGATCGATGCCGCGGATCCGCTCGATCCCGGCACTTCCGTCCCGGCGGCGGAGTGGGCGAAGGCGGTCCTCCCGCACCTCGGGCTCGTGCAGCGCGGCTCGAAGCTCTACCGGCCCGGCGCGACAGCGGCGCTCGGAGACCGGGCCGAAGCGGCGGCGGCCCTCGAGGCCGAGCTCGGGCTCGAGCCCGTCCGCATGGAGGACGCCGCGCTTGGACGGTTCCTCGAGGAGCAGGGCCGGCTCGTGCGCGTCGGCGGCGAGTACGCCGTGTCGCCGGACGCGTTCGAGCGCGCCCGCGCCGCGCTCTTCGACGGGATCACCCTCGCGCAGTTCCGTGACGCCCTCGGCGTCGGCCGGAAGACGGCGCAGCTCTATCTCGAGCGCTTCGACGCGGACCGGGTGACACGACGCGTCGGAGCTGGCAGAGTCCTGCGACGGCGATGAACGTTCGCGAACTCATTTCTTCGTACAACGACGCGTGGAACCGGCACGACGTGGACGCGATCTGCGCCATGCACGCGCCGGGGATGGTGTTCGAGAACCACACGGCGGACGAGCGGGCCGAGGGCGACGCGGTCCGCGAGCACATAACCGGGATCTTCGCGGCCTATCCCGACTTGCACTTCACGACGCGCGACCTACGGGTCGCCGACGACTTCGCGGTCTGCGAGTGGACGGCGCGGACCGGCAACCGCGAGTGGGACGGCGTTGACGTCTTCCCCCTCGAGGACGGGCTGATTCTGCGGAAGGACGTGTACTCGGCGTCGCACCGGGCGCGCGAGATCTAGCCGTAGCCGCCTCCACCCGGAGTCTCGACTCTGACGACGTCCCCGGCCCGTAGCTGCCGCGTCAGCTTCGGCGGCTGCTCCTCTCCGTTCACGAGCGTCCGGCCGGCTGCACCGTCCACTCCGCCGCCTGCACCGTGCGGGGCGTGACGGCGCCGCTCGGCAAGGACGGAGAGCCGGCAGTCCTCGAGCACGCGGAGCTCGCGGACGACGCCGTCGCCGCCGCGATGCGCCCCGTCTCCGCCGGAACCCCGGCGCAATTCCCACCGCTCGACCCGAAGCGGGTACTCGAGCTCGAGCGCTTCGGCCGGCGTGGAGAGCGTGTTCGACATCGCGACGTGGACGCCGCTCGGGCCGTCCGCGTCCGGGCAGGCTCCCTGGCCGCCGCCGATCGTCTCGTAGTAGGTGAAGCTGTCGTTGCCGAGCGCGACGTTGTTCATCGTCCCCTGCCCCTGGGCGGGCACGTCGAGGAAGCGGCCGAGCGCGGCGAAGGCGACGTCGACGATGCGGGAGGACGTCTCGGTATTCCCGGCGACGACGGCGTGCGGCGGGCCCGCGTTGACGAGGCAGCCGGCGGGCGCGCTCACGGTGACGGGCGCGAATGCTCCTCCCGAGGCGGGCAGATCCGGCTCGGTGAGGCAGCGGACGACGAAATAGCAGGCGGACTTGGTCACGGAGAGCGGGCAGTTGAGGTTGCCGCCGTACGCGGGCGCGGTACCGGCGAAATCGAACCGGACCTCGCCACCGGCGAGCGCGACAGTGCAGTGGATCGGGAGGTCGCCCTCGACCGCCTCCACGACGTCCTCTGCCTCGCCGCGGCCGTCGGGCAGGCGCGCGAGCGCGGCGCGCACCATCCGCTCGGAGTAGGCGTAGAGCTCGTCCATGGCCGCGACGACGTGCGCGCGGCCGCGGCGCTCGGACAGCTCGTCGAGCCGGCGCTCTGCGAGCCGGTGGGATGCCAGCTGGGCGCGGAGGTCGCCGCGCCGTTCCTCCGGCTGCCGCGTCTTAACGACGAAGTCCTCGAGCGCCGCGTCGGTGAGGAGCTGCGGCGGGACGATCACTCCCTCCTCCTCGAGCGTGCGGGAGAAGGCGGGCAGGCTGGCAGGCTCGATGCCGCCGACGTCGGCGTGATGGGCGCGGGAGACGGCGTAGCCGAGGCTGTTACGCGAGACGAGGGTCACGTCGGGGAGATGAGTGCCGCCGGTGTAGGGGTCGTTGAGGAAGGCGACCTCGCCGGGCGCGAGGCCGAGCTGCATGACGGCGGCGACGGCGTCGGGCATCGCTCCGAGATGGA
Source organism: uncultured Actinomycetes bacterium (assembly GCA_963737515.1). Taxonomy (GTDB): domain Bacteria; phylum Actinomycetota; class Thermoleophilia; order Gaiellales; family Gaiellaceae; genus Palsa-739. The sequence continues at coordinate 274,379 of CAVTSV010000003.1, forward strand.
CGGGGATGTGCTCGGCCTGCGCGACCATGCGGCCGCGGTCGTCGAAGAGGGCGGTCGAGCAGTCGTGGCGCTCCTTGATGTTGGCGGAGAAGGCGGAGCGGATCAGGACGGCGCCCATCTCCTCCGCGATCGAATGCAGCGAGGCGCCGATCACTTGGAGCTGAATCGGTGCAATCTCGTCAGCCACGCGTCACGACCCAGCTGGAACCATCCCTAACCCCCACCCACCCGGGGGCGATCCAGAGGCTCGACCCGTCCAGTTCGACCAAGGCCGGTCCGGACACGCGTTCCGGCGGCTGGCTCGGCAGGTCGAGCACCGGGCCGGCCACGACCTCGGCGGTACGAACCGCGACCAGCTCGACCTCCCGCGCGCGGTCGGCGTAGCCGTACCGCTCCTCGTGCGCCCGGTGGAAGTCCTCCGCCAGATCGCCGCCGAGCGCGACCGAAAGCTCGAACGATTGGCCCCGATAGCGCAGATCCGCCTCTCCTTCCGCCGGCAGGCCGCCCACCTCCGCAAGAGGACGGACGTGCGACACGACCCGATCGCGCCGCTCGTCGCTGGCCGCCAGGCCGAGCGCCGAGAGAACGCCCGCCGCCGCAGGGACGAGAACCGCCTCGATTCCCAGCTCCTCCGCAAGCGCGCACGCGTGCAGCGGCCCGGCGCCGCCGTACGCGACGAGCACAAAGTCGCGCGGGTCGTGGCCCTCCTCCACCGAGACGACCCGCAGGGCTCGCAGCATCTCCGCCTCGACGACCGCGACCACCGCCGCGGGATCGATTCCGTCGAGCGCCGCTTCCGCAGCCGCGCAGTCGAGAGCGAGGCCGCCCGGCAACTCCTCGGGCAACCGCCCCAACAGGAGGTTCGCGTCGGTGACCGTCGGCCCGCCGCCGCGGCCGTAACACGCCGGCCCTGGCTCCGCTCCGGCCGACTCCGGCCCGACGTGCAGCGCCCCTCCCGCGTCGCGCCACACGAGCGACCCGCCGCCCGCGCCCACCGTGTGGATGTTCACCGTCGGGAGCCGGACGGGAACGCCGCCGACTTCCCTCTCCGCCACCCGCGCCGCGCGCCCGCCGGGCAGGAGGCAGACGTCGGTCGAGGTGCCGCCCATGTCGAACGCGATCGCGTTCTCGAACCCCGCGCTCCGCGCGAGAAGGCCTGCGCCGACAACGCCGCCCGCCGGCCCCGAGACAAGCAGGCGCGCCGGGTGCGCCGCGGCCTCGCCCACCGACGCGACCCCGCCGGAGGAGAGCATGACAACAGGCTCGGGAAGTCCCGCCTCCCCGGCCGCCGCGGCAAGCGCCCGCACGTAGGTCGACGCCACCGGGCCGAGATACGCGTCGACCGCGGTCGTCGAGCCCCGCTCGTACTCCCGGAACTCCGGCGCGACCTCGTGGGACACGACGACGTGGATGCCGGGATGGCGCCGCCGCACCTCCGCCGCGACCGCCAACTCGTGCTCCGGATGGCGAAACGCGAAGAGAAGGCACACCGCGACCGCCTCCGCGTCCCCGAGATCCGGGAGCGAGCCGAGGTCGAGAGGCTCGAGCTCTCCGCCCGGCCCGAGCCGGCCCGTCACGCCGTGGCAGCGCTCTAGCGGGACGAGCGGCTCCGGGTGCTGCGCACAGAGTCGATAGAGATGCGCGCGCGTCTGCCGCCGCAGATGGAGGAGATGCTCGAAGCCGGCGTTGCCGACGTACGCCGTGCGCGCGCCGCGCCGCTCGAGCAGCGCGTTCGTCGCGACAGTCGTGCCGTGCGCGAACCGTTCGACGACGGCCTCTCCCGCTCCGACCGCGCGCGCCGCGACGAGCACCGACTCCTCCTGCCGCGCCGCCGTCGGCACCTTCGCAGTCCGGATCCGCCCCTCGTCGACGAGCACCGCGTCGGTGAACGTGCCGCCCACGTCGACGCCGAGAATCGCCACGTCCGTACTCTGCATCGCCGTGGCGATCCGCGCCTTCCTCTTCGACTTCGACGGGCTGATCCTCGACACTGAGCTCGCCTCGCGCGCCGGCTGGCAGATGCTCTACCGCGAGCACGGCCATGAGCTGCCGGCCGACCTATGGGCGACGCTCATCGGGACGACGCACGCGCCGTGGAGCCCGATGGGCCACCTCGAGGAGCTCGTCGGCGTGCCGCTCGAGCGGGAAGCGCTGAACGAGCGCCGCTATACATACGAGCTCTCGCTCATCGAGGCCGAGGAGCTGCGCCCCGGCATCGCGGAGTACATCGCCGCCGCCCGGCGCCACGGGCTCAAGCGCGCGATCGTCTCCAGCTCGTCACGCCGCTGGATCGACCTGCACCTCGCGCGCTTTGAGGAGATCGCCGGCTGGGACGCGATCTGCACCGCCGACGGCGACGCGAGCCGCGCGAAGCCGTCCCCCACGCTCTACCTCGAGGCGCTGGAGCTCCTCGGCGTCGGCGCGGACGAGGCAGTCGTATTCGAGGATTCGCCGAACGGCGTCCGCGCGGCGAAGGCCGCCGGCATCTTCTCCGTCGCCGTGCCCAACGAGGTGACGCGCGAGTTGGGACTCGACGAGGCGGGAGCCGATCTCGTCCTCGACTCGCTCGCCGACCTGCCGCCCGAGGAACTGCTCGGGCGCTTCGCGTAGGCTCACACCATGGCTTCCTACAAGAGAGCAACGCTCAACGAGCTCGCCTCGAAGAACTATCCGCACTGGATCCCGATCCGGCACGCCCTCGGGATCGAAACGTTCGGGATCAACGCCTACCGCCGCAACGTCGGCGAGGGAGTCGTGCCCGAGCACGACGAGTCGGACGGCGGCGCGCCCGAGCTCTACTACGTCGCCAGCGGACACGCGACGTTCTCCATTGCCGGCGAGGAGGTCGACGCGCCGGCCGGCACGTGCGTCTGGGTGACCGACGCCGACGCCGTCCGCACCGCAACCGCGACCGTGGACGACACGCTCGTCCTCGCGATCGGCGGCGCCCGCCCGGGCGAGGCCTACTCCCCGGACGGCTGGGAGTCGCAGTACGTCGGCGACGAGAGCTAGGAGCTAGCCTCAGCGGCGGAGCGGCCGGGCCTGGTGGCCCAGCGGGTCTTCAAAACCCGTACGGTCGTGCAACCCACGGCTAGGTCGGTTCGACTCCGGCGCCGCTCCGTTACTGGTTCAGACTTCGGGCTACGAACAGACTGCCGAGCCGACGGTCGTCGTCGTGAGCGGGCCGGTCGGGTTGAGCTGGTACGCGTACCAGCGTCCGGCCGTCGCGTAGACGCAGAAGTGCGAGGCGTCGAGTGTCGCGCGCCGGGTGACGGCGGCGGCGTCGGTGCCGGAGTGGTTGACGTACGTGCCGGGAGCGAGACCCGAGTCGTACGACGCCTTGAGTTCGGCGACCGTCATCCCCTGGTAGCCGGCATCGCTCGTCGAGACCGCGCTGTCCGGGTCTCGGGTGCTGCCGGGGAAGTTATCCTCTCCGTACAGCTCGGACGCCGTGATAAGCGCCTTGACGTTCGACTTCGCGGTCACCTGGTACGCGTCGTCTTGGAACTGGAGGTAGGCGGGGACGGCGACGGCGACGAGGATCCCGAGGATCACCGCGACGATCAGGAGTTCGAGCAGCGTGAAACCGCGCTCGTCGCGCAGGAGTTTCCGGAGCACGCGATCCGCCACGCCCACCTCATCGGCAGCAGGAGGCCGAAGATCAAGCACCTATCGGGATACGGGCCGGTCTAGCTCTGTTCGCCGCTCTGTTCGCCGCTCTGTTCGCCGCCGTGCATCTCGTCGATCGCGGCGCGGCCTTCCTCGTGCACGCGACGACGGCGATCCTCGACCGACCCGGGCCACTCGGCGGGCTCGGGAGGCGCGGACGTCTCCTCCGCCTCGCGCGTTTCGGCGAGCTTCGCGCGGAGCTCCTCCGCCGGGTCGTCCGGCTCCCCGGCCGCGGGAACCGGCGCGACGGCAGGCTCCTGCCGGCGCTTCCAGAGCTTGTAGAGAGCAACTCCCCATACGGCTCCGCCGATCCAGTCCGCGAAGCGTTTCACGGGATGGATGCTACTCTGGCCGTCGCTTCCTGCTCCGTCAACGTGCCGTTCCGTCCCGAGCGGCACCGGCAGTCGGGGCCGACATCGAGACCATGGGAAGGAAGGAGATCGGGACTGTGACGACGTACGAAATCTTGCTTCTGCTGGACCCCGAGCAGGCCGAGGCGCGCCAGGACGAGATCGTCGCGCGCGCACGCGAGCTCGTCGAGAAGGGCGGCGGCACCTGGCAGAGCCACGACGCGTGGGGCCGGCGGCGCCTCGCCTATCCGATTGCCAAGAAGGAGGAGGGCGTCTACCACCTCGTCGTCTTCGACGCCGACGGCGCGACGCTCGACGAGGTCTCCCGCGTCCTGAAGATCGACGATGCCGTGCTCCGCCACCTGGCGACCCGCCACATCGCGGGCTCCCGCACGAGCGCGCCGCGCGAGGACTTCGCTCCCCCGGCTCCGGCTGCTCCCGCGGCTCCGGCCGCGCCCGTGGAGGCCGCGACGGTCGAGGCCGAGCCCATCGCATCCGAACCGGACCAGCCTGAAGCGGACGTTTCCGCCGTCGAGGAGCCGGAGTACGCTGCCACGGAAGAGGAACCCGACGAGGTTCCAGCCGAGGAAGAGGAGTAGAGATGGCAGCAAACATCAATCGCGTCGTGCTCGTCGGCAACCTGACGAAGGACCCCGAGCTGCGCCACACGGGCGGCGGCACCCCGGTCTGCAGCCTGCGCATCGCCGTCAACACGCGGCGGCGCGACGAGTCGGGCCAGTGGGCCGACAAGCCGAACTACTTCAGCGTCAGCGTCTTCGGCAACCAGGCCGAGAGCTGCGCGCAGTACCTGAGCAAGGGTCGCCCTGTCGCGATCGACGGCCGACTCGAGTGGCGCGAGTGGGAGAAGGACGGCGTGAAGCGCGAGGCCGTCGAGGTCGTCGCCGACAGCGTCCAGTTCCTCGGTAGCCGCGGCGATGGCGAGGGCGGCGGCGGCGCCGGAAATCAGTTCGTGCCGGCGGGAGCGCAGGAGAGCGCCGACTTCCCCGCAGCCACCGACGACGACATCCCGTTCTAGGAGACAGATGGCAAGAGAGAAATCCCAGCAGCAATCGCAGCGCAGGCGGCCCGGCGGGCCGGCGGGCCAGATCCGGCGCCGCAACTGCTTCTTCTGCAAGGACAAGGTCGCGGAGATCGACTACAAGAACATCAACCAGCTGCGGCGGTACATCTCCGAGCGGGGCAAGATCCGCAGCCGCCGCATCACGGGTGCATGCCGGCGCCACCAAGTGCAGGTCGCGCAGGCCGTGAAGCGCGCGCGCGAGATGGCGCTGCTGCCGTACGTCGCCGAGGGATCGGACGACGGCGGGCGCGGCGGCGGCGGGCGGCGCGATCGCGGTGATCGCGGCGACAGGGGCGACCGCTGATGGAGGTCATCCTCCTCGAGGACGTCGAACACATCGGCCTGCGCGGCGACGTCGTCTCGGTGGCGCGCGGGTACGCGCGCAACTTCCTGCTGCCGCGCAATCTCGCCGAGGAGGCGACCCCGGCGCGTGTCGCCGAGCTCGGGAAGCGGGACGCGCAGCGCGCGCGGCACGAGGCGAAGTCGTTCGAGGAGGCGCAGTCGATCGCCGAGGCGCTGGGCGAGACCGTCCTCCGCTTCGAGGTCAAGGCCGGCCCGACCGGCTCGCTCTTCGGCTCCGTGACGCCGACGGACATCGTCGACGAGCTCTGGAGCACGCAGAAGATCCGCGTCGACCGGCGGAAGGTCGACACCGATCCGATCAAGCGGATCGGCCGCTACGCCGTTCCCGTCGACGTCTTCCAGGACGTCCGCGTCGAGATTCGCACCGAGGTATATCCGGAGGGCGGCGAGCTGCCGTCCGACGAGGAGCTCGAGGCGATGGAGGCCACCGAGCGCGTCGAGCACGAGGCCGCCGAGGATCACATCGAGATCGAGGAGATCCTCGCCGCGGAGGACGCGGCCGAGGCCAAGGCGGCGGCGGAAGCTGCCTCTACCGAGCCCGCGGAAGAGGCGGAGTCCCAGCCCGACTGGCGGGCCGACGCGGACGCCGCGCTCGCGGACCAGTAGCCGCGCCGGCGAAGCGCCGGGCTTCGCCACCTTCCGTACACAGCCTGTCCACCACCTGTGGAACGCCGCAGGAAAGTCCCGCTGCGAGCGGTACGTCCGTCCACAGATGCGCCGTCCGGTGCGCCTGCGACTATGCCTGTTTCACCTGCAAATGGCTGAAAAAGACCTGTTCACAAGAGACATGCCAACACCTAGAAACCCGGTGCCGCGGGTGGTTGACTCGAGGCGCATGGCGCTCGCTCCGGTCCCGTCCCCCGCTCCCGCTCCCGCTCCCGGCGCCATCCCGCCGCAGAACCTCGAAGCGGAGGAGTCCGTCCTCGGCGCGATGATGATCTCGCCGCTCGCGATCGCGGCCGTGAGTGAGATCCTCGACGCCTCGGACTTCTACCGCGAGTCGCACGGGAAGATCTACCGCGCAGCCCTCGGCCTGTACAGCAAGAACGAGCCGGTCGACGCGATCACGCTCACGAACGAGCTCGAGCAGCGCGGCGAGCTCGAGGAGATCGGCGGCCGCGTCCGGCTCCACGAGCTCTCGGCCCTCGTCCCGGCGAGCGCCAACGCCGGCCACTACGCGGAGATCGTCCAGGAGACGGCGACGCTGCGCGGCCTGATCCAGGCCGGCGGCGAGATCGCGCAGCTCGGGTGGGAGCGCGAGGGCGAGCCGACCGAGCTCGTCGCGCGCGCCGAGCAACTCGTCTTCGAGCTGGCCGAGCGGCGCACCCAAGGCGAGCTCGTCCTCTTCAAGGACGCGCTCGTCGAGACGTTCCAGCGCATCAGCCACCTCTACGAGTCGGGCGCCGAAGTCACCGGGCTCTCGAGCGGCTTCAAGGATCTCGACAAGCTCACCGCCGGTTTCCAGCCGTCCAACCTCGTCATCCTCGCCGCCCGCCCGTCGATGGGAAAGAGCGCGTTCGCCCTCGAGATCGCGAACCACGTCGCTGTCGACAAGGGCACGCCGTGCGCCTTCTTCAGCCTCGAGATGTCGCAGCAGGAAGTCGCGCAGCGCCTCATGTGCTCGCGCGCGAAGGTCGACGCGCACCACATCCGCACCGGCAAGCTCGCCAAGGAGGACTGGCCGCGGCTCGTGAACGCGTGCGGCGAGCTCGAGGCCGCGCCGCTCTACGTCGACGACACGCCGGGCCTCAGCCTCCTCGAGCTCCGCGCCCGCGCGCAGACGCTGAAGAGGCGCCAGCCCGACCTCGGCCTGATCGTCGTCGACTACCTCCAGCTGATGACGACAGGCCGTACCGAGGAGAGCCGCCTGCAGGAAGTCTCGAGGATCTCGCGCGACCTCAAGGCGCTCGCGAAGGATCTCGACATCCCCGTGATCGCCCTCTCCCAGCTGAACCGCTCGCCCGAGCAGCGCCACGACAAGCGGCCGATGCTCTCCGACCTCCGCGAGTCGGGCTCGATCGAGCAGGACGCCGACCTCGTGATGTTCCTCTACCGCGAGGAGTACTACGACCGCGAGACGGAGGACGACACGAAGAAGGGTATCGCCGAGGTCATCATCGCCAAGCACCGGAACGGCCCCACCGGAACGTTCAACGTCGCCTGGATGAGCCGCTATGCCAAATTCGCCAGCCTTCAGCAGTAGCCCGTTGACGGTGCGCTGCCTCGGCTGCGGGCGCGAGTTCGCAACCGAGCAGGTCATCCTCCTCGGCCAGAAGTTCGCCGCCGAGCGCTACTGCGCCGTCTGCCGCGAGGGCGAGAAGGCGGAGGACGAGCAGCGCCAGGCCGACGCGCGGTGGGCGCGCGTCCATGTCCCGTCCGCCTACGACGACTGCTCCTTCGAGACGTTCGAGCCGGTCCCCGACACCGGCAACGCGCTCGCCGTTTGCCGGCAGTGGGCAAAGGAACTCCGGGCCGGGACGGATCTCCGACAGGGGCTTCTCCTCCGCGGCAACCCCGGCGCCGGCAAGACGCACCTCGCGGTGGCGATCCTCCGGGAGATCATCTGGAGCGACCGCGCGGAAGACGGCGCTCTTCCTCAACGTCCCCGCGTGGCTGAACGCGCTGCGCGAGAGCTATGGCGACGGCGAGCCTCCGCCGAATCCGGACGGCTACGACCTCGTCGTCCTCGACGACCTCGGGGCGGAGAACTGGTCGAGCTGGGCGCGCGACCGGATCTACAACCTCGTCAACCAGCGGGAGCAGCAGCGCGGTCTCGTGATCGTGACGACGAACTACGACTGGGGCGACCTCGCCGGCCGCGTCGGCGGCCCGACCGCGAGCCGCCTGCGCCGCCTCGCGCGCGAGGTCCACGTCGACGCGCGCGACGACTTCCGCGAGCGCGACGCTGCGTAGGTAGCCCGCGAAGCTGCGCTTCGCCAGGAGGCGCAGACGAGAGCACCTTTCCCACCTCCCGCAGGGATGAGCCGGGGTTTATCCCGATGTGGCGTTCCGTACGGAGGTGGATGGTGCGAAGAGGTGCGACTACTGAGGAGGTGTGGCGATGGCCATGCAACCCGAGCAGAGAGACCGTGGGAGCGATGCACCGATGCTCGTGCCCCCGTCAGACGACAGAGAGGGCCTACGCAGACTTGCCCTTGAGCGGATCGAGGTGAAGCGGCGCTTCGTCCGGCATGCAGTCGGCACGGCGGCTGCAAGTGTTCTCTTGGTGGTGATCTGGGCCGTGTCGGAGTACAACAACGCCGGTGGCTGGCCCACGCACGGATTCAGCCAGAGCTCCAGCATCCCGCATGTCTGGAACATCTGGATCATCTACCCTGTGCTCGGCCTCGCTCTGCTCCTCGGCGTAAACGCCTGGTTCGTATTCGGGAGGAAGCCCGTCACCGAGCGTGACATCGAGCGCGAAATCGAGAAGCTCACAGCTCGCCGCTGAGGAACGCTGCGAAGCCAGTCCGGCTCGGCCTCGATCTGACGGGTGCGCCGGGCATACTTCCGTGACGTGCCCGGAACCGTGATCGTGGGCGCGCAGTGGGGCGACGAGGGCAAGGGGAAGATCGTCGACCTGCTCGCCCAGAACTCCGACATCGTCTGCCGCTACCAGGGCGGCCCCAACGCGGGCCACACCATCGTGGTCGGCGAGGAGACGTACAAGATCCGCGCCCTGCCGAGCGGGATCGTCCGCGGCAAGCCGTGCGTGATCGGCAACGGGTGCGTCGTCGATCCGGAAGTCCTGCTCGCGGAGCTCGACGACTTCTCCGCGCGCGGCTGCTCGACGGAACACGTCTACGTGTCCGGCAACGCGCACCTGATCATGCCGTGGCACCTCGCGATCGACCAGGCGAGCGAGCGCCGGCTCGGCAAGCTCGCGATCGGGACGACGCGCCGCGGGATCGGGCCGTGCTACGCCGACAAGGCGATGCGGCTCGGGATCCGCGTGCAGGACATCCTCGACCCGAAGATCCTCCGCCAGAAGATCGAGGTCGCGCTCGCCGAGAAGAACCTCTGGCTCAAGCGCGTCTACGAAAGCGAGGCCTTCGACCTCGAGACCGTCGCGGCGCAGTACGAGGGGTACGCGCAGCGGCTGCGGCCGTACGTCGCGGACACGTCGCTCTACGTCGAGACCGCCCTGCGCGCCGGCAAGAACGTCCTCTTCGAGGGAGCCCAGGCGACGCTGCTCGACCTCGACCACGGCACGTATCCCTTCGTCACGTCGTCGAACCCCGTCGCGGCGCAGGCGGCGGTCGGGCTCGGGATCGGGCCGCGGCGGATCGACCGCGTCCTCGGCGTCTCGAAGGCGTACGTGACGCGCGTCGGCGAGGGGCCGTTCCCGTCCGAGATCGAGGGAGAGGAGCAGACGCGGATGCGCGAGCTCGGCGGCGAGTACGGGACGGTGACCGGCCGCGAGCGCCGCTGCGGCTGGCTCGACCTCGTCGCGCTCCGGTACGCGGTGCGCGTCAACGGCATCGACGAGCTCGCGCTGACGAAGCTCGACGTCCTCTCCCACTTCGCCGAGCTGCCGGTCTGCGTCCGCTACTGCACGCCTGACGGTCACGAGACGGCCGACTTCCCGGCGCACCAGAGCGACTTCCATGCGGCCGCGCCGGTCTACGAAGTGCTGCCCGGCTGGAACGAGCCGCTCGACGGCTGCAGCTCGGTCGCCGACCTGCCGGGCGCGGCGCGCGCCTATGTCGAGTTCGTCGAGCGGGAGCTCGGCGTCGCGGTGCGTCTCGTCGGGACGGGCGCCGAGCGGACGTCCGTGCTTATGCGCGCCTGACGCGGGCGGCCCAGCAGCGGCCCGCGAGCGTGAAGGCGCCCGCCGGCTCGTCGAGCTCCGCGAAAAGCTCGGTCCGTGCTCTCTCCCGGGACTCGTCGTCGAGCGAAACGGCCCACGTGCCGTGCGGCCCGACCCCGCCGAGGAGTGCGCTCCAGAAATCCTCGAAGCCCTCGTAGTCCGCGACGACGTCGAGCGGCTCGACCTCAGCGCCGGCGCCGAGCAACTCCGCGAGCTCCGGGCCGGTGCGGTAGCGGCCGGGCTCCGTCGACGTCTCCGCCATGCGGTCGCGGACGCGGTTGACCGTCGCGAGCAGCTCTTGGCCATTGTAGTCCCACATGCACACGACGACGCGCCCGCCCGCGACGCGCGCCATCTCCGCGACACCTGCCGGCGCGTCATCCATGAACGCGACGACGAGCTGCGCGAGCGCGACATCGAACGAGTCGTCCGCCCACGGCAGCTCCTCCGCCGCGGTCTCGCGGACGTCGAGGTCGGGGAAGCGGCGACGTAACGACTCGGCGAACGCAGGCGCGGGCTCGGCTGCCGCCACCTCCGCGCCACGCCGGACGAGCTCCTCGGTCAGCGCCCCGGTTCCGGCTCCGACGTCGAGAGCGCGGTCTCCCTCGCGCACCCCCGCGAAGTCGGCGAAGACCGGCGCGAGCCGGCGCGAGAAACGGCCCATGAAGCTGTCGTACGCGGCGTCAGAGTTCCACATCGGCCGGAGTATTCACGTTGAGGAGGAGCGAGTCGTCGAGTTCGATCCGCGCGGTGTCGAGACCGGCGAGCACCGTCCGCAGCCGCCGCTCCTGCGTCTCGAACGCCGGGAGGGAGCGGCGCGCGATCGCGCACGGCAGCGGCCCGGCCTGGGCGACGGCCGCGTCGCGGCACGCGGCCGCGAGATCCCGAAGCGCCGCCGACGTCAGGAGCGGCATGTCGACGGGGATCACGACGGCGATCTCGTGGGACGCCGCCCGCAGCCCGGCCGCGATCGCGGCGACAGGCCCGGTGCCGGGGTCGGCCAAGCCTCCAGGCCCGACCCTGAGCCGCTCATCGCACACCTCGCCCAGCAGGCGCCAGGCGCGGTCGCCGAGCGTCTCGCCGTCGTACTGGGCAAGCTCCTTCGGAGACCCGAACCGCGAGCTCGTTCCGCCCGCGAGCAGGATCCCCGTCAGCCCTCGATCCGCCACGGCTCGGTGTAGACGTTCGCGGCGCCGTTGCGGACGAAGCCGCAGAGCGTGACGCCACGATCGGCGGCGAGCTCGACGGCGAGGCTCGACGGCGCGCCGACGGCGACGAGTACAGGGCAACCCGCGACCGCCGCTTTCTGGACGAGCTCGAACGAGAGCCGGCCGCTCACGCAGAGGACGTTCTCCGCGAGGGGCAGCAGGCCGTCGAGGAACGCGCGGCCGACGATCTTGTCCAGCGCGTTGTGCCGGCCGACGTCCTCCCGCGCGACGAGCAACTCGCCCGCGGCGGAGAAGAGCCCCGTCGCGTGGAGACCGCCTGTCGCGGCGAACGTCGCCTGCGCCTCGCGCAGCCGGCCGGGCAGCGACGCCACGAGCGCGAGCGAGACACGCAGCTGCGACTCGACCCGTGGCGCCTCGACGGCGACGGCCTCGAGTGCGCCCTTCCCGCAGACCCCGCATGAGGACGACGTGTAGAAGCTTCGCCGCAGTCGCTCCGGATCGAAGCCCGGCGCATCGACGTCGACCGTGTTCGCGGCGAGATCGTCCGGCAGCCGCGCACCCGCCGGCCGCAGTCCCTCGGAGAGGCAGAAGCCGAGCGCGAGCTCCTCGTCGTGCCCGGGCGTGCGCATCGTCACGGCGACCGGCTCTCCCCCGATCCGGATCTCGAGCGGCTCTTCGACCGCGACCCGGTCGGGCTCCTTCACGCGGGCCGGAAGCCGGAGCACGTCGACCGCCGCGGTGGAATAGGGCGGCGCGTCCATCGCCGGAGCGTATCGCCGCGCAGCGAACGCTTACGATCGTTCCGTGCGGGTTCTCGTGGTCGGATCGGGGGGAAGGGAGCACGCGCTCGCCTGGTCGCTTTCCCGCAGCACCGGCGTCGACGACCTTCATGCGGCGCCCGGCAACCCCGGCATCGCCGCGCTTGCGACCTGCCATCCGGTGCGGGCCGACGACGCCGCGGCGATCGCCTCCCTCGCGCGCGAGTTGCCCGCCGACCTCGTCGTCGTCGGACCGGAGGCGCCGCTCGTCGCCGGGCTCGCCGACGATCTCCGGCGGCACGGCATCCGGGTATTTGGCCCGAGCGCAGCCGCCGCACGCATCGAAGGCTCCAAGGCGTTCGCGAAGGAAGTGCTCGCGGCCGCCGGCGTCGCAACCGCGCGGACGCTCGTAGTCGCGCAGCCGCCGTGCGTCGTCAAGGCCGACGGCTTGGCCGCGGGCAAGGGCGTGTGGGTCTGCCGGACGCAGGAGGAGCTCGACGCAGCGCTCGTCGCGGCGCAGGCGCTCGGCCAGCCGTTCCACGTCGAAGAGCTGCTCGAAGGCCCCGAGCTCTCACTCTTTGCGATCGCCGCGGGCGAGACGGCGGTCGCGCTCCCTCCCGTCCGCGACTACAAGCGGCTCGGCGACGGCGACACCGGCCCGAACACCGGCGGGATGGGCTCGTTCTCGCCGCTGCCCGACGTCCCCGACTCCGAAGCGGCCGAGATCCTCGAGGAGATCCACCTGCCGGTCCTGCGCGAGCTCGCGCGGCGCGGCTCGCCGTTCAACGGCCTCCTCTACGCGGGACTGATGCGGACGGACGGCGGCCTGCGCGTGATCGAGTTCAACTGCCGCTTCGGCGACCCGGAGAGCCAGTCCGTCCTGCCGCGGCTCGACGGCGACCTCCTGCCACTGCTGCTCGGGGAGAGCTCGGCGCCGCCTGCGATCTCGGAGCGTGCCGCCGTCACCGTCGTTCTAGCCGGGCGCGAGTACCCGGCGGCCGACGACCGCGGCACGCCCATCTCCGGAGTCGAGGACGCGGCGGCGACCGGCGCGCTCATCTTCCACGCCGGGACGGCGCTCAACGACGGAAGTCTCGTGACGAACGGCGGACGGATGCTCGACGTCGTGGGGCTTGGGAATGACGTGGCCGCCGCGAGAACCGCGGCGTACGACGCCGTCGCGCGAATAGATTTCCCCGGCATGCAGTTCCGGAGCGACATCGCCGATGTCTGAAGGGCCGCTCGTCGGCATCCTCGTCGGCTCGGAGTCGGACCGCGAGCGGATGGAGGGCGCGACGAAGACGCTCGACGAGGCGGGCGTCGCCTACGAGTTCGAGGTGCGCTCGGCGCACCGGACGCCCGGCGCCGTCGCCGAGTACGCGCAGAGCGCGCGCGAGCGAGGCCTGCGGGTCCTGATCTGCGGCGCGGGGCTCTCCGCCGCGCTGCCGGGAGCGGTGGCCGCCCACACCGACCTGCCAGTGATCGGCGTCCCGCTCCGCTCGAGCCTCAGCGTCCTCGACGGCCTCGACGCGCTGCTCGCGATCGCGCAGATGCCGCCCGGAGTTCCGGTCGCGACGGTCGGCGTCGACAACGCAAGGAACGCCGGGGCGCTCGCGCTCCGGATCCTCGGCGTCACGGACGCGCTCTAGACTCAGGGAGGTGATCGCCCGCTACTCCCGCCCGCCCATGGCCGCTATTTGGTCGACGGAGGGACGGTTCACAGCCCTTCTCGAAGTCGAGAAGGCAGCGACACTCGCTTGGGTCGAACTCGGGGAGGTGCCGCCAGAGGCGGCAGAGGTGATTTCTCGGGCTGAGACTCCGACTCCGGAGCGAGTCGCCGAGCTCGAAGAGGTTCTTCAACACGATATCGCCGCGTTCGTCGACGCTGTCGCAGAGACACTCGGTCCCGAAGGACGGTGGTTCCACTACGGACTGACGTCGTACGACGCCGTCGACACCGCGCTCTCGCTCCAGGTGCGGGAAGCGGGGAAGCTGCTCCTCGCCGGCCTCGACCAGGCTTTCGCCGCGGTCGTCGCCCGCGCCGAGGAGCACCGAGCGACTCTCCAGATCGGGCGCACCCACGGCGTCCACGCCGAGCCGACGACGTTCGGGCTCAAGCTCGCCGGCTGGGCGTTCGAACTCGTCCGCGCGAGGGAGCGCGTGGCGCGCGCGCTCGAGGGGATGCGCGTCGGCAAGCTCTCCGGCGCCGTCGGCACGTACTCTGCTACGGATCCCGAGCTCGAGCGGCTCGCGTGCGAGCGCCTCGGCCTCGAACCGGCGCCGAGCTCGACCCAGATCCTCCAGCGCGACCGCCACGCCGAGCTGCTGACAACGCTCGCCGTCGTCGCCTCCTCGCTCGATGGCTTCGCGCTCGAGATCCGGCACCTCGCGCGCACCGAGGTCGCCGAGGTGCAGGAGCCGTTCGGGCGCGGGCAGAAGGGCTCGTCGTCGATGCCGCACAAGCGGAATCCCGTCGTCGCTGAGCGGATCTGCGGCTTGGCGCGCGTCGTCCGGGCCAATGCGCTCGTCGGGCTCGAGAACGTCGCGCTGTGGCACGAGCGCGACATCTCGCACTCCTCGGCCGAGCGCGTCGTGATCCCCGACTCGTTTCTCGCGCTCGACTACATGCTCGACCGGTTCACCTGGCTCGTCGAAGGCCTCGTCGTCCGGCCCGAGCGGATGCTCCGGAACCTCGAGGCGAGCCACTTCCTCTTCTTCAGCCAGCGCGTCCTCAACGCGCTCGTCGAGTCGGGTCTCGCGCGCGACGACGCCTATCGCCTCGTCCAGGGCGCCTCGATGCGCGCCTGGGAGGAGGAGCTCGACTTCCGCGAGCTCTGCCGCGCGGACGAGGAGATCGCCGCACGCGTCGACCTCGACTCGACGTTCGACCTCACCGCCTACACCCGCCACGTCGACACCGTCTTCGCCCGTCTCGAATCGCTGAAGGGGGAACCTGCGCATGCCTGAACTCGAGCACGTCGCATCCGGAAAAGTCCGGGAGATCTACTCCATCGATGACGACACGCTGCTTCTCGTCGCGTCGGATCGCATCTCGACGTTCGACGTCGTCCTGCCGACCGTGATCCCCGACAAGGGACGCGTCCTGACCGGGCTCAGCGGCTACTGGTTCACGATCCTCGCCCCGATCGTCCCGAACCACATGCTCGCCATCCGCGACGACGGCCGCTCGATGGAGTGCCGCCGGCTCGAGATGCTCCCGATCGAGTGCGTCGTGCGCGGCTACCTTGCCGGTTCCGGCTGGAAGGACTACTCGGCGAGCGGCGAGGTCTGCGGCCACCGGCTGCCCGAGGGACTGCGGGAGTCGGACAAGCTTCCCGAGCCGATCTTCACGCCCGCGACGAAGGCGACCGAGGGCCACGACGAGAACATCACGCGCGAGCGGGCCGCGGAGCTCGTAGGCGAGGAGTTGCTCCGCCAGGCCGAGGAGGCGTCGATCCGCCTCTACAAGACGGCGGCGGACCACGCCCTCGCCGCCGGGATCATCATCGCCGACACGAAGTTCGAGATGGGCCTCGACTCCGGCGCCAATCTCGTCGTCGGCGACGAAGCCCTGACGCCCGACTCCTCCCGTTTCTGGCCCGGCGACGCGTACGAGCCGGGCCGCGCGCAGGACAGCTTCGACAAGCAGTTCGTCCGCGACTACTGCGAGACGACCGGCTGGGACAAGACCGATCCCGGCCCGGAGATCCCCGCCGACGTCGTGCAGGGAACGCGCGCGAAGTACGTCGAGGCGTTCGAGCGGCTCACGACCATCCCGTTCCGCGCCTACCTCGACGATCCGAGCACGGTTCTCGGGTGAGGCGGCGCGGATGAGGGCGACCATAATTGTGCGGCCGAAGGCCGGGATCCTCGACCCGCAGGGCGAGGCGGTCGGCTCGGCCCTCGGCCACCTCGGCTTCGACGTGCGGGACGCGCGCGTGGGCAAGGTCATCGACTTCGAGCTCGAGGCGACGGACGCAGGCGAGGCGAAGGCCGAGGTGGAGCGGATGTGCGAGCGCCTGCTCGCGAATCCGCTCATCGAGTCGTACGAGGTGGAGATTCACTGAGCCGCCGGCCCCGGATCGGCGTCGTCACGTACCCCGGCTCGCAGGACGACCGGGACGCGCTCTGGGCGCTCGCGGCGCTCGACACGGATGCGGTCTCCGTCTGGCACGAGGATCGCGACATCGCCGGCCTCGACGCAATCGTCCTCCCCGGCGGCTTCTCGTACGGCGACTACCTCCGCTGCGGCGCGATCGCGCGCTTCTCCCCGGCGACTGCCGCCACCTGCGAGTTCGCCGACGCGGGCGGGCTCGTGCTCGGGATCTGCAACGGCTTCCAGATCCTCTGCGAGGCGGGGCTCCTGCCGGGTGCGCTGCTCAGGAACGAGTCGCTGCGCTTCGTCTGCCGCGACTCGACGCTCCGCGTCGAGCGGAGCGACCTGCCGTTCACGTCCCGCTGCTTTCCGGGCCAACGGCTCGTGATCCCGGTCAAGCACGGCGACGGCCGTTATGTGCCGCCGGAGAACTTCGACCCCTCTCAGGTCGTGCTCCGTTACCTCGACAACCCGAACGGGTCCGTGGACGGCATCGCCGGCGTCTGCAATCGGGCCGGGAACGTGATGGGGCTGATGCCGCACCCGGAGCACGCCGTCGACCCGCTCCTCGGCTCCGACTACGGCGCCCTGATCCTCGCGTCGCTCGTCGACGCCGCGCACAGCCGCGCGGTCGCCGCCGCCAATCCCTCCTAAATCCCCAGCGTCTCCGCCAGCGCCGGATGCTGGGCGAGCGCGGTCTTGAGCCGGCCGATGTCTCGCGCGCGCAGCGTCACCGGCCCGCGCACGCCGCCGCCCGGGCCGCAGTAGGAGAAACGGACGAGCCGCTCGCCCTTCGCCGTCTCGAGCAGCTGCAACTTCGAGGCGAAACGCTTCTGCCCCGCCTGCTGGGGGACGGTCAGCTCTTCCACCAGCTCAGCCGGCCCCCACGGTGTCGCCGCTTTCGTCGCCATCACTCGAAGGTAGCCGGGAGATCGTGCCGCGTCGGTGTCGACTTCGTGCCGACTCAGCGCACGGTCAGCCCGAAGACGTACCCCGCCGTGAGCGCTCCCGTCGGGCCGAGCACCCAGCCCTGGAGAATCGAGAGGAGCGTGGCGAGATGGACGGTCTCTCGCCCGCGTGCGAAGCCTGCACCCGCCATCGCGCCGACGAGCGCCTGGTTCATCGACGTGAAGAACCCGAACGCGACTGCTGCGAGGACGACCGCGGCCTGCACGAGCTGCGCCGCCGTCGCCATCGGGCGATCCACCTCGACGATCTCGAAGGCGACGCGCCGAAGGAGTGGCTTCCCCCAGGTGAGCACTCCGAGCGCGATACCGGCGCCACCGATCGCCCCCGCGGCGAGCGGGCTGAACGTGCCGGTGCCGACGAGGGCGCCGCTCGCGTTGGAGACGTCGTTCGCGCCCATCGCGAAGGCGGCGACGGCTCCGACAGCGACGAGCGCGATACCGATCCGCCCGCCCAGCGGGACGCGGTCCAGGACGAGCGTGAGCGCCGCGCCGAGGGCGATGGCGGCGATCGGCGCGGCGGCCCAGACCGCGACGAGGCGCCCGATCGCGCTCCAGCGCACCGTTCCTCTCGTCGCGAGGGTGACGCCGACGACCGAGAAGACGAGGATCTGGATCGTCGAGGTTGGCATCTTGAAGCGGTTGAAGAAGGTCGTGACCGCGAACGCGACGCCGATCACGACGACCTCCTGCGTCACCGTGAGGGGGCCGGCGGTCAGACCCGAGCCGACGCGCTTCTCGACCGCGTGGCTCGCGAACGTCGCGCCGAGGAACGCGAGCGGCGCCATGAGGAGCAGCGCCTGCCACGCGCCGATGGCCTCCAGCGCGTGCGGCATCCCCATGACCGCGCCGGTGTAGTGGGCGCCGATGCTCCACGCGAATCCCACGGCGAGGACGATCAGGAGCGCCGTCACGTGCGCGAGGCTACCTCCCTGGGCTTGTCGGCCCGCCGCTCGACGCTGTACGGTCAGCTAGCTATGACCGACCGCCCACCGGGCTACGACGACTGGTTCGACGAGCCCGAGCCGCCGGCGCCCGAGCCTGGGCGCAGCGCCCGGCCGTCGTACGACGCAGTCGAGGAGGAGCCCGAGGACGTCTGGGTTATCCCGGAGGACGCCCCGCGCCGTGCCCGCAGGTCACGCCGCGGTGGCGGCGACGTCGCCATCGCTGGACGGACGCTGACGACGACGCAGGTCGCGATCCTCGCCGCCGCCGGCCTGGCCGTCTTCATCGCCATCCTCGCCGCCGCCGGCGTCTTCAACAGCGGCGGCAAGTCGGGCGGCCCGACGATCCCGAGCACCACGCTCCCGACGACCACGAGCTCGACCTCGACCTTGCCGAACATCACCGCGACCCCGCCCACCGCTCAGCTCAAGGAGGGCGACACGGGCCATCAGGTCAAGCTGCTGCAGCGGGCGCTCACGGCTCTCGGCTACTCGCCGGGGAAGGCGGACGGCTCGTTCGGCCCCGGCACGAAGGCCGCCGTCGAGTTGTTCCAGAGCGCGAACGGGCTCACCTCGGACGGCCTCGTCGGCAACAAGACGCTGGCTGCGTTGCGCCAGGCGCTAGCCGGTTAGCCTCGGGTCCATGGAGGGCTTCGCCGACGTTCTCGCCGCGAACGAGGAGTACGCACGAGGCTT
Source organism: uncultured Actinomycetes bacterium (assembly GCA_963737515.1). Taxonomy (GTDB): domain Bacteria; phylum Actinomycetota; class Thermoleophilia; order Gaiellales; family Gaiellaceae; genus Palsa-739. Next base: position 293,280 of record CAVTSV010000003.1, read on the forward strand.
CACGCTCGCCGGGCTCAGCGGCCGGGCGGCGAAAGGCCTCGCGGTCGTCACCTGCATGGACTCGCGGATCGAGCCGCTCGCGATGCTCGGCCTCGCTCCCGGCGACGCGAAGATCCTTCGCAACGCCGGCGCGCGGATCGACGACGACGTGGTCGCGGCCCTCGCACTCGCGATGGAGCGCCTCGACGTGACCCGGACGATGGTCGTCGGGCACACCGACTGCGCCGCGGTGACAACCGGCCGCGAGAAGATTCTCCGCGGCGACGTCGAGCGGCTCCGTTCCGCCTCGGAGCTCGCCGGCCTCGAGACCGGCGGCTTCGTCTACGACGTCGAGACCGGCCTGCTCTCCCGTGTCTGCTGAGTCGCCCGGCCCTGCGTGTAGCGTCGGGCGAAGATGAACGCGGCGAAGAGGAGCCCCGCGACGACCTCGCCGACCGTTACCACCCGGTAGCGGATCGGGTTGACGCTGAGCCGCCGCGCGAGCGGTTCGAAGCAGAGGGCGGCCGCTGCGAGGAAGGCTCCGGCGAGCATCCGGCCGCTCCGCCACTGCTGCCCGAACCAGCCGAATAGCGGCCCCGTCGCGATCCCGCCGACGAAGACGTTCCGCTCGCTGTAGACGAAGCCGCGCGCGGTCGCCAGCGTGAGATGCGCGTTCTCGGCCGGGCTGAGGGTCATGACGCCGTACCCGAGCAGCGCGACGTACGTGCAGGCGAGGCCGAGCAGCGCGGCGCGACGCGGATCGCGCTGGGTCGCGCCGGCGACGAAGGCGAGGACGATCCACGGCGCCGAAAGGAGGCTCACGTCGGTCGGCCAGCCGTTCCCGAAGACGTGACCGGAGCCGAGGTACTGGTCTCCCGCGCCGAAGGCGGCGGAGACGAGCAGCGCGGTGACGACCGCCCTGCCCCGCATCGCTACGCGCCGCTGCGGTCGATCAGTTCGATGCGATAGCCGTCGGGATCCTGAACGAAGCAGATCAGCGAGCCGCCCTCGCGGACGCGATACGGCTCCCGTTCCGGCTGGATCTCCTGCTCGGCGAGGCCGGCGAGCGCGGCGGCGAGATCGTCGACGGCGAGCGCGATGTGGCCGTAGCCGGTGCCAAGCTCGTACGTGCGGCCGTCGTGGTTGTACGTCAGCTCGAGCACGGCGTCCTGGTCGCCTAATCCGAAGAAGTAGTTCGTCGCCTCGAGCTCGCCGTTCCGGACGATGTCCATGTCCCGCTCGAAGCGGAAGCCGAGCGTCTCGTAGAAGCGGCGGCTGCGCTCGGGATCGGTGATCCGCACCATCGTGTGGAGGAACTGGGCCACGACTCGATGTTACGGAAGGTCGACGATCCGGCAGGACACGTCCTCATCTTCGGCGAGGTGGTAGCTCGCGCAGATGCGGTGGTAACCGTCGGCGACCGTGAGCGGGATGTTCTTCCGGGCGCTTCCGCGCACGAGGAGCACCGGCGAGAGCTTCTTCCCTCCCGCCACCCTCGCGAGGTCCCTCGCGACCGCCGGATCGTCGGTCGGGAGCAGCGGGAGCCGCGCCGCACGGAGCAGATCCTTGGCCTTGCGGTCGACGGCCTGGCCGGAGCGGAGCCGCTTGGCGAGGTCGCGCGCCTCGCGCGGCGTGAAGACGAGGCTCAGGTAGTCGGACGCCGCGTCGAAGTCATGCTTCTCGGGTTCCTGCTGCCAGTGCGCGTCGGCCACGGAGAGACGCTAGCCGGACCGCGCCCGTCGCGAGCGCCACGCCGCCGAGAATCAACGCGAGGCCGAGGAACGCGTAGACGCCGAACCGTTCCCCGAGGAAGATCGCGCCGTAGGCGAGCGCGATCGGCGGCACGAGATACGTGACGAGCGTCGCGTAGGACGGGCCGGCGGTCTGGATGAGTTGGAAGAAGAGGAGGTACGCGAGCGCGGTGCCCACCACGCCGAGCACGACGATGGCCATCACGGTCTCGCCATGCCACATCGCAGCCGGCGCCTGGATCACGCCGGCAGGCAGCGCGGCGAGCGCGGCGAGGCTCGTCGAGGCGAGCGCGACGATCAGCGGCGGCGTGCCCTTCAAGTGGCGTCCCGCAACGAGCGTCCCGAACGCGTAGCAGAGCGCCATCCCGACGACCGCGAACGCGGCGAGCAGCTTCCCGTGCGGCTGCGCGCCGACGAGAAGCGCGACGCCGACGAAACCGACTGCGAGCCCGACGAGCTTCAGCCCCGTCACGCGCGCCTCCCGGAAGAACGCGTACGCGAGCACGGCGTTGAAGATCGGCACCGCTCCCTGGATGATCGACGCGAGCCCCGAGTCGAGCCGCTTCTCGCCCCAGGAGAGGAGCCAGAACGGCAGGGCGGTGTTGACGATTGCGATCACGATGAGCCACCGCCACGCCGCGCGCAGCTCCTCGAGGGTTTGGCGCCCGCCGAGCCGCACGATGGCGACCACTGCGAGGACGAGCGCCGCAGACCCGAGGCGTCCGAGAATCAGCGTCGCCGGCGCGAGCTGCCGGTCGGCGATCTTGATGAGCATGAACGACGCCCCCCAGATGAGGGCGAGCACGGTGAGGACGACGATCGGGCGGCGCATCTCTTACGTCAACGTAACGCGGCGACCGGCTGTGAGATTCCGCCGGCAGGCGCCCCGGTTACACTGGCTTGCCTGACGGAGCTTGCCGATCAGCCGCTCCACCGCGCACTCGGTCTCACGGACTGGGAAGCGCGGCGAATCCGTGAGTTGCTCGGCCGAGACCCGAACCATTTCGAGCTCGCGGTCTTCTCCCTTCTCTGGTCGGAGCACTGCGGCTACAAGCACTCCGCCCCGCTCCTGAAGCGGCTTCCCTCGGCAGGCGAGCGCGTGCTGCAGGGGCCGGGCGAGAACGCCGGCGTCCTCGACCTCGGGGACGGGATGGCCGTCGCGTTCAAGGTCGAGTCGCACAACCATCCGTCCGCGGTCGAGCCGTTCCAGGGCGCCGCGACCGGGATCGGCGGGATCCTCCGCGACATCATCGCGATGGGCGCCCGGCCGGTCGCGCTGCTCGACGGGCTGTGGTTCGGCGAGCCGGACTTCCACTTCTGGCAGGCGGTCGCGGGGATCGGCCACTACGGCAACTGCGTCGGCGTCCCGACCATCGGCGGCCAGACGGTCTTCGATCCCGCGTACGCCGGCAACTGCCTCGTCAACGCGATGTGCGTCGGACTGCTCGAGACGGAGCGGCTGCGCTCGGCGAAGGCCAGTGGGACGGGCCACGTCGTCGTCCTCTACGGCGCGACGACCGGACGCGACGGGATCGGCGGCGCATCGGTGCTGGCGAGTGCCGGGCTGAGCGGAAATGACACCGACAAGCGCCCGTCCGTTCAGGTCGGCGATCCGTTCACCGGCAAGAAGCTGATCGAGGTCTCGCTCGAGCTGGTCGAGTCGGGCCTCGTCGATGCGCTGCAGGACTGCGGCGCCGCGGGCCTCGCGTCCTCCCTCGCGGAGATGGCGTCGGCCGGCACCGGCATCGACATCCGGCTCGACCGTGTGCCGTTGCGCGAGACGGGCATGGAACCGTGGGAGATCATGATCTCGGAGTCGCAGGAGCGGATGGTCGCCGTCGTCCGGCCGGAGATGCTCGGCGCGGTGCAGGCGGTGTGCGCGCGCTGGGAGCTGCCGTGCACGGCGATCGGCGAAGTGACCCGCTCGGGACTCCTGCGCGCGTTCCACGACGGCGCGGTCGTCGGCGAGATTCCCGCCCGGCTGCTGACCGACGAGTGCCCGCGCTACGAGGTCGAGCAGCGGACGCAGGCGACGCCGGTCCGCCGCGTCGCCCGGCCGGAGTTCGACCCGCGCGAGGTGATCGAGCAGTACGACCATCTCGTCGGCTCGCGCACGGTGCGCCGCCCCGGCCTCGACGCAGCCGTCCTCCGGCTCCGTCCGTCGCTCCGTGGGCTGGCCGTCGCCTTGCAGGGACCGGCTCCGGGCGAGACGGACGGCTTGCGCGCCGGCGTCCAGGCGACGATCGGAGCCGCTCGGAGCGTCGCGTGCGCCGGCGGCGAACCGATCGGACTGACCGACTGCCTCAACTTCGGCAATCCCGAGAAGCCGGAGATCGCGCACGACCTCGCGCAGGCGATCGAGGGAATCGCGCTCGCAGCCGAGGCGCTCGGGATTCCGGTCGTGTCCGGCAACGTCTCGCTCTACAACGACGCCGATGGCTTCTCGATCCCGCCGACGCCGGTGGTGGGTTGCGTCGGATTGGTGGGCGACGTGCGCGCGGTGCCCGGCCGCTGGCAGCGCGGCGACGCGATCCTGCTCGCGGAGTCGCCCGACGGCTCGCTCGAGGCGGAGGCCGCGCTCATCCGCTTCCTCTGGAAGGCGGCGCCGCACCTGAGCCTCTGTCACGACATCGGAGGTAGCGGGATTCACGGCGCGATCGCCGAGGCAGCGGCGTGGAGCGGCGGCCTCGACGCCGATGTCGAGATCCCGGCGGACTACGAAAAGCGGCGCGGCGCGGCGATCCTCGCCGGCGCGCCCGAGCGCGTTGCGCAGCTCGGCTCCCGCGGCTTCCGGCAAATCGGCGAGGTCGTCTAGATGACCCTCGCGACCCGCGTGGGTCACTGATGTGCGGCGTCTTCGGCGTCTACGCACCCGGCCACGACGTCGCGCGCCTGACGTACTTCGGCCTCTTCGCACTCCAGCACCGCGGCCAGGAGTCGGCGGGAATCGCGGTGTCGGAGGACGGGCGTCTGACCGCGATGCGCGATCTCGGGCTCGTTGCGCAGGTCTTCGACGAGACGAAGCTCGGCGCTCTGCGCGGCGAGGTCGCGGTCGGCCACAACCGCTACTCCACGACCGGCTCCTCGCAGTGGGCGAACGCGCAGCCGCTCGTCCAGCACGGGCGCGCGCGCACCGTCGCACTTGGGCACAACGGCAACCTCGTCAACGTCGCCGACCTGCGGGAGGAACTGCGCGCGGCCGGCGTGAAGCTCGGCACGACGTCCGACAGCGAGCTCGTCGCAGCGCTGATCGCGAACGACGAGGCACCGCTCGCCGAAGCGACCGCGAACGCGATGCGGCGCCTCGACGGCGCGTACTCGATCGTCTCGCTCTCCGAAGGGAGGCTCATCGCATTCCGCGACGCGCATGGCTTCCGGCCGCTCGTGATCGGGAGGATGGACGACGCCTGGCTCGTCGCGTCCGAGACATGTGCACTCGATCTCGTCGGGGCCGAGTTCGTGCGCGAAGTGGAGCCGGGCGAGCTCGTCATCGCGGACGAGAACGGGCTCGAGGCGATCCAGGTGCTCGATCCGCGCGAGCGCCGCGCGCTCTGCATCTGGGAGTACTTCTATCTCGCGCGGCCCGACTCCGAGCTCGAGGGGATCGAGGTGCACGGCGCGCGCGTGCGGATGGGCGAGCGTCTCGCGCAGGAGGCGCCGGCCGACGTCGATCTCGTCCTCCCGATCCCCGACTCCGGCATTCCCGCGGCGATCGGCTTCGCCCGCGCGCTAGGGATCCCGTTCAGCGAAGGACTGATCAAGAACCGCTACGTCCAGCGCACGTTCATCCAGCCGGGCCAGGAGCTGCGAAAACAGGGAATCCGGCTCAAATACCACCCGGTCGCGGAGGTTGCCGGCAAGCGAGTCGTCGCCGTCGACGACTCGATCGTGCGCGGCAACACCACTGAGCAGATCGTGCGGATGCTGTTCGACGCCGGCGCTACCGAGGTGCACGTCCGCATCTCCTCGCCGCCGGTCGTCGGCCAGTGCTTCTACGGGATCGACCTCGCGGACCCCTCGGAGATGATCGCCGCCGGCAGGTCGGTCGAGGACGTGCGGGAGCGCATCGGCGCCACCTCCCTCGCGTACCTCTCGCACGACGGCCTCGTGGAGGCGACGCAGCGCCCCGCCTCGGCGCTGTGCCGCGCCTGCCTGACGGGCGACTACCCGACCGACATTCCCGCCGAAGCGGCGAAGCACCGCTTCGAACCCGCGCGCACCTGAAAGAACCGCTCCGCCCGCAGGGCCGGCCAGAACTGTTCGGCGAACTGTTCCTTTAGGACACGTCCGGTACCAGGTACCGACACGTCTGGTTCCGACACGGTTCGGGTGGACATGCCGCGGCGAGCAGGCAGCTTTGCTCCACGAGGTCGACCAATCGGGCGGGGCCGGCTGGAGCCATGTCCGGAACCAGGTTCCGGACGTGTGCGTTCGCGACAGGTCTGGTACGGACGACCTTTGGCCGCCCTAGACTCGGCTTGTGGGGGACGAAGGACGCACGTACGACGACGCCGGCGTCTCGCTTGCCACGGCGAATGCGGTCGTCGAGCGCCTTCGCGCGGCCGTCGAATCGACCGGCGCGACGGGATTCGGGCAGTTCGCCGCGCTCCACCGGCTCGGCGACGGGCGCTTCCTCGCAGCGTCGACCGACGGCGTCGGGACGAAACTCATCCTCGCCCGGCAGCGCGGCGCGCTCCGCGCGTGCGGCGCCGATCTCGCGGCCCACTGCATCAACGACGTCATCACCTGCGGCGCCGAGCCGCTCGTGCTTCTCGACTACGTAGCAGCGGCGCATATCGACCTCGCCGACGTGGCGGAGCTCGTCGAAGGAGCGGCGGACGTCTGCCGGGAGGCGGGCGTCGCGCTGATCGGCGGCGAGACGGCCGAGCTGCCCGGCATCTACCGCGACGGCGAGCTCGACTTCGCCGGCACCTGCGTCGGCGTCGTCGACCAGCCGCTCGACGGCTCCACGATCGAGTCCGGGGACGTCGTCGTCGGATTTCCGTCCGCCGGCGTCCACGCGAACGGCTTCACGCTCGTCCGCCGCGTCCTCGCAGAGGAGGACTACACCGGCGCGGATCTCCTCGCGCCGACACGCCTCTACCTCGACGTGGCGCGCCGACTGCGCGGCCGCCCGCGGGCCTTCGCGCACGTCACGGGCGGCGGGATCCTCGGAAACGTCGAACGCATCCTCCCCGCCGGCCGGAGCGCCGAGCTCGACTGGGACTCGTGGGAACGGCCGCCGGTCTTCGGCTGGCTCGCGCGCCACGTCGGCGAGGACGAGCTCCGCCGCGTCTTCAATCTCGGGATCGGCTTCTGCGCCGTCGTGCCGGAGGCCGAGCCGGGCGAACTCGTGATCGGGCACGTCGTTTGATCGGCGTGCTCGTCAGCGGGGAGGGGACGAACCTGCAGGCGCTGCTCGACGCGGGTCTCCCCGTCGTCGCGGTCGCTTCGAACAAGGCCGACGCGCCCGCGCTCGCCCGCGCGTCGTGCGCGACCGCAGCCTTCGAGCTCGCGAACTTCCCCGACCGCACCGCCCGCGACGCCGCGATGGCCGCGTGGCTGGCCGGCCGAGGTGTCCGGCTCGTCGTGCTCGCTGGCTACATGCAGCTCCTCACGCCGGCCTTTCTCGATCGCTTTCCCGGCGCCGTCGTCAACGTCCACCCGTCGCTGCTGCCGGATTTCCCGGGCGCGCACGCAGTGGACGAGCAGCTCGAGGCGGGAGTCGCGGAGTCGGGCGCGACGGTCCACCTCGTCGACGAGGGCGTCGACTCCGGGCCGATCCTGCGGCAGGAGCGCGTGCCCGTCCTGCCCGGCGACACGGCGGAGAGCCTGCACGAGCGGATCAAGGCGGTCGAGCACCGGCTGCTGCCCGAGGTGGTGAGCGAGCTGTGCGTGCGCTGATCTCCGTCTACGACAAGGCGGGCGTCGAGGAGTTCGCGCGCGGCCTCAGCGAGCTCGGCTGGCAGCTCGTCGCGAGTGGGAAGACGGCGGCGGCGCTCAGCGACGCCGGCCTGCAGGTCGAGCGCGTCGAGGATCTGACCGACTCGCCGGAGATGCTCGGCGGCCGCGTGAAGACGCTCCACCCGCGCATCCACGCCGGGATCCTCGCCCGCCGTGACGAGGCCGGCGACATGGAAGCGCTCGCGAAGCACGCCATCGAGCCGTTCGACCTCGTCTGCGTCAACCTCTATCCCTTCGAGGACATCGCGGCGCGCCCGGGCGTGACCGAGGCGGACGCGGTGGAGATGATCGACGTCGGCGGCCCGTCGATGCTCCGCGGCGCGGCGAAGAACTTCGCCCACGTCGCGCCGCTCTGCAGCTCGGCTCAGTACGGCCCGGTGCTCGAGGAGCTGCGCTTGAGCGGCGAGCTCTCCCTCGAGACACGCCGCCGCCTCGCGGCCGAGGCGTTCGCCCACACCGCCGCGTACGAGGCGGCGATCGCGACGTGGTTCAACGGGCGGGAGACGTTCCCCGACTCTCTCGTCGTCTCGCTCGAGAAGACGCAGGAGCTGACGTACGGCGAGAACCCGCACCAGCGCGGCGCGTACTACGCCGAGCGCGGCGTGCGGCGCCATCTCCTTTCCCGCGTCGAGCAGCTGCACGGGAAGGAGCTCTCGTTCAACAACCTCAACGACCTCTCCGGCGCCCGCTCCCTCGCGCGCGAGTTCGAGCTCCCCGCATGCGTGATCGTCAAGCACGCGAACCCGTGCGGCGCAGCGCTCGGCGCGACGCTCGAGGAGGCGTACGACAAGGCGCTTACGTCCGATCCGGTCAGCGCGTACGGCGGCGTCGTCGTCCTCAACCGCGAGGTCGAGGCGGTGCTCGGGGAGAAGCTCGCTGAGCAGTTCGTCGAGGTGCTCTTCGCGCCGGGCTACACGGATGAAGCGCTCGCGGCGCTGCAACGCAAGAAGAACACGCGCATCCTCCTCGACCGTGAGCGCCGCGTCGGCGAGCCGGGCGAGCGGCAGTACAAGCGCGTGCTCGGCGGGATGCTCGTGCAGGACTCCGACGCGGAGATCGAGGAGCGTGACGGCTGGGAGGTCGCGGCCGGCGAAGTGAGCGAGGAGCAGTGGGGAGACCTCGTCTTCGCGTGGCGCGTCTGCAAGCACGTCGCCTCGAACGCGACCGTGCTCGCCAAGGATCTCGCGACGATCGGGATCGGCGCCGGCCAGATGAGCCGGGTCGACGCCGTCCGGATCGCGGTGGAGAAGGCTGCGGAGTTCGGCCACGACACGCACGGATCCGTCCTCGCATCCGATGCGTTCTTCCCGTTCGCCGACGGCCCGCAGGTCGCGCTCGACGCCGGCGTGACGGCGATCGTCCAGCCGGGCGGCTCACGGCGCGACGACGAGGTGGTTGCCGCGGTCGAGGCGGCAGGCGCGGCAATGGTGCTCACCGGCCGCCGCCACTTCCGCCACTAGTCTCGCTACAGCTCGCCCGGCGGCGCGATCCGGTAGAAGTGCGGGCCGAGCCCGGCCTGGCTGACCGCGAACATCAGCGCAAGGTGCTCCTCGAGCATCCGCGCCTTGTCGAGCCCTCCCGCGTAGACGGGGTCGTAGCCGGCGTCGCGGCTCAGCTGCTCCGTGACCTCCCGCGCCTCGTCGTCCGCCGCGTAGAGGTTCGACGGCCGGGCGCGCTGCGAGGAGATCTCGCCCAAGATCGCCGCAAAGTTGAGGTTGAACGACTTCGCCGTCGGGCCGCCGATGATCGACTTCACCTCGTGTGCGAGTGACTCGAACTCCTCGTTGCGGCCGCGGACGGTGTTCGTCGCGTCGATCGTGACCTTGCCCTCGATCCCACTCACCCGGCCGAGCGCGTTCGCAATCTCTCCGGAGGGAACCGCTACGAGCAGCACGTCCGCATCGCCGGCGTCGCCGCCGTCGCGTCCCAGTTCCTGCACCTCGTGGCCGGCGCCCCGCCAGATCTGCGCAAGCCCGCCGCCGACGTTGCCTCTGCCTATCACGGTGATCTTCATGACTGCCTTCAACGTTTGGCCGGACACTAGGCTTCCCGCGATGGCCCGCGAATATCCGACGATCCTCGACCTCGTCGGGGAGACCCCGATCGTCCGGCTGGACAGGCTCTCGCCTCCCGGGCACGCGCGCATCCTCGCGAAGCTCGAGCACCTCAATCCCGGCGGTTCGGTCAAGGACCGGATCGGGATGGCGATGATCGAGGCGGCCGAACGGGACGGCTTGCTCAAGCCCGGCGGGACGATCGTCGAGCCGACGTCCGGCAACACCGGCGTCGGCCTCGCCATCGCCGCCGCAAGCAAGGGCTATCGCTGCATCTTCGTGATGCCCGACAAGATGAGCCAGGAGAAAATCTCGATGCTGCGCGCGTACGGCGCCGAGGTCGTGATCACACCGACTGCGGTCGACCACGAGTCGCCCGAGTCGTACTACTCCGTCTCGTCGCGGCTCGCCGAGGAGATCCCCGGCGGCTTCAAGCCCGACCAGTACTCCAACATGGCGAACCCGCAGGCGCACTACGACGTCACAGCGCCCGAGATCTGGGAGCAGACGGGCGGCGAGCTCGACGCGATCGTCATCTCCGTCGGCACCGGCGGAACGATCTCGGGGATCGGCCGCTGGTTCCACGAGAAGAAGCCCGAGGTGAAGATCGTCGGCGTCGATCCCGAAGGCTCGATCTACACGGCGAAGGACGACTCGGAGCTCCATCCGTATCTCGTCGAAGGGATCGGCAAGGACATGTGGCCCGACACGATCGACCTGACCGTCGTCGACGAGTGGATCCAGGTCAGCGACCGCGACTCGTTCCTCTGGGCGCGGCGGTTGGCGCGGGAGGAGGGAATCCTCGCCGGCGGCTCCGCCGGCTCGACGATCTGGGGCGCGGTACAGGTCGCCGAGCGGCTGCCGGCAGGCGCGACCGTCCTCTCGATCATCCCTGACTCCGGCCGCTCCTACATGTCGAAGTTCTACGACGACAACTGGATGCTCGAGCACGGCTTCGTCGAGCGGACAGCCGCGCTCCCGACTGTCGACGAGTTGCTCCATGCGAAGCACGGCGGCGACGTGCCCGAGCTCGTGACGATCAGCGCGCACGCGAAGGTCGGCGAGGGGATCGACACGATGCAGCGCTACGGGATCTCGCAGCTGCCGGTCGTGCGCGATGGCGAGTGCGAGTCGCTCGCCGACGTGATCGGCTCCCTCCAGGACCGGGCCCTCCTCGAGCGCGTCTTCGGGAATCCCGACGCGGTACACGAGGACGTCGCGGGGGCGATGCAGCCGCCGCTCGCCGCGGTCGAGGCGTCGGCGACGCTCGACGAGGTCTTCGCGACGCTGAGCGGCGGCACGAACGCCGTCGTCGTCGCGCGCGAGGGAAAGCCGGTCGGCGTGCTCACGCGCTCCGACTTGCTCGAGTTCTTGGCCCGACGCGGCTAGCTACTCTCCGCAGATGGCCGTCGAACGCCTCGAATCGCTGCTCCGCGACGCGTTTCCCGATGCGGACGAGGTGCGCGTTGATGACCGCACCGGCAGCGGCGACCACTTCCAGGTGACCGTCGCGAGCCCGCGCTTCGCGGGGCTCTCGCTCCTCGACCAGCACCGGCTCGTCAACGACGCGCTGGCCGAGCCGCTCCGCGACGGCACCATCCACGAGCTGCGAATCAAGACGAAGGGGACGGAATGAGCGAGGTTGGAGATCGGATCAAGCAAGTGATCGACGAAGAGCCCGTGGCGCTGTTCATGAAGGGCACGCCGCAGTTCGCGATGTGCGGCAACTCGGGCCGGGCGCTCGAGGCGCTGCGCGCGCAGGGCGCGCCGGTGACCGCAGTGGACGTCCTCCGCGATCCGTCGATCCGGCAGGAACTGTCGGAGGTCTCGGGCTGGCCGACGATCCCGCAGGTGTTCGTCAAGGGTGAGCTCGTCGGCGGCGCCGACATTACGCAGGAGTTGGCAGAGTCGGGCGAGCTGAAGCGGATTCTCGAGGAGAAGCTCGGCGCGGATTATGCGGACGGCGCCGAAGAACGTATCGTCGAGGTGATGCAGCCGTGACAACGCCCCGCGTCCTGGTGGCAGCCGCAGCCGTGGCGCTCTGCGCGGCGGCACTCTCGGCCTCGGCCGGCGCGTCCGCCGCGTCGCACTCCGGCTACTTCAAGACGCCGTCCGGCTCGGTGTACTGCGACTACCTCTACGGGAACGGCGCCGCGGTGAACTACGTCCGCTGCGGGTTCAGCAGCAAGCTCGTGCCGCAGGAGGCGAAGCCGAAGGGCGGCTGCCCGATGGACACCGACTACGTCGGCAACCGGATGCTCGTCATGCAGAAGGGCAAGGGACAGACGGAGCCCTGCGCCGGTGACGCCGGCCCGTTCGGCAACCCGAAGGCGGCGGTCACGCTCCCGTACACGCACACGTGGCACGGCGGCCCGTTCTCGTGCACGTCGTCACGCCAGGGCATGACGTGCAAGAGGTCCGACGGGCACGGCTTCTATCTCGCCAAGCACCACTGGCGCGTCTTCTAGCCGCGCGTCGCGAGAAGCTTCACGCCGAGCAGCCGCTGGACGCGGTAGACGAAGCCGCGCCCGCGCAACGGGTCGATGAGCGCTGTCTGCTGCTTCCCGTGGATGCTGAACGTGATCGCGTCGCAGATGCCGGCCATCCCGAGCGTGGGCGCCGAGGCACTCGCCAGGCGTGTGCCGTTCGCTGAGCGGAAGACGAGTTGGACTCTCGGTCCGGCGATCAGGGGGCACATGACCATCACGCCGGGCGGGCTGACCGGCAGTGCGTCGAACCAGCGGACGATGTCGGCGACTGTCGCGGGATCGGTGACCGTCCGCGAGACCTTCGGCCCCTTGACGTCGATCTCCGTCGTCGACGCCGGCACTTTCTCTTGCGGCGAGCGTGGGTAGATCCAGACGACGTCGGCCTGCGCGCGGACGTAGGTCGTGCCGGCATGACGGAGCACCGTCACGTCGATGTAGCGCGTCTTTCCCGCCGCGAAGTCGATGAGCCGGAACTGCGGGCCGTTACCGCTCGGCTCCATCTTCAGGCCGTGCGGCGGATGTGCCTGGACGAAGACGGCGACCGTGCCGAGCGGCGCGCTCGAGCGCCAGTACGCCACGCGGCTTGCGAACTCTGCAGTGGGAGCGCTGCCGGGCCAGGCGTTCACCGGCAATGACGGCCGGTGCGCCAGGCGGATCGCTCCCGGAGGCGCGACGAACCGCCGGAGCAGAACCTTGGCCTCGCGCGCGGCCACGCGCTGGCGCGCCGCCGCGATCGCCTTCACGCCCGGCGGCGCCGCCGAGGCGGAGGCCGCGGCTACGAGCGCCAAAACGATGACGAGCCGCTTCATCCCACTAGGTATACGGCACCGAGGCGCCGACGGTCACGGTCTTAGTGCGTCGCCTTCCAGGTGGCGGTGCCGGAGTTCGCCATTCCGGAGAACTGGCAGCCGATGCCGCTGATGAAGACGGAGAACTTCGCGGTGCCGTGCGCCTTCCGGGCGGAGTCGAAGACACCGTTGAGGACGGCGCTGCCGGCGCCTGACCACGACGTGACTCCCGGCGTGGAGAACCTGCCGTTCTTGATCGTCGACGCCTTCGCCGCCGCGCTGGTGCCGGCGCGCGAGCAGCTCCCCGCCGGCGGCTTTATCGGGCCGGTGTAGCTGTACGAGAAGCTGAAGTGCGCTTGCTTGTGGTTGGCGGACACGCCGATGTAGACGTGGCTGATCGTGAAGCTGCCGCCACCTCCGCCGCCGGCGCCGCCCCTGAGGATCGTGACTTTCCACGCGCCGGCCTTCGGCACGACGTTGCCGGAGGACGCAACGGGAAGAGCGCCGGACAGCCCGATCGCAGCCGTCGCCAGCGCGGTGACACCCACGGTTCCCAGCCGGCCGGCGATCTTCCCGTTCATACAAACAAGAGCTACGACGGGCGCGGCGGCGGCGCATCCGGGCTTTTGCGGAGCAGGCCCCGTATAGATTTCCCCCCATGCGCGAGCTCCGCCCCGGCATCTGGCACTGGCAGTCGCCGCACCCGGATTGGGACGAGAAGCAGTGGTGGCCCGAGCTCGTCTCCTCGTACGCGATCGAGCTCGGCGACGAGTTCGTCCTCTTCGATCCGCTGGCGGTTCCCGCCGAGCTGCGCGAGCGCGCGACCGCAGTCGTCCTCACCGCGCCGTACCACGAGCGCGACGCGCGCGGGCTCGGCCTCCCCATCCACACGCCGCCGGCCGACACGTGGGAGGACTGGGTCGAGAAGTTCGGCGTCGATCCCGAGAAGGTGCGCGGGATGGAGAGCGAGGATCTCGCGTGGCTGCGCGCCGGCGAGGGCGAGGGCGAGTTCCACGGCCCAGGCGCGTGGCCGTTCGGGATCACGGCCTGCGCGGGCCGCGAGGACAACGACCTGATCCTCTGGATCCCGGCCGTCAACGCGATCGTCAGCAGCGACTCGCTCTCGGACTTCGGAGACGGGCTTGGCATCCAGATGGGTGGACGGAAGCACCTCACGAAGGAACAGGTCGTCGAGCGGCTCCGTCCGCTGCTCGACCTGCCGGTCGAGCTCGTGCTGCCGGCGCACGGGGAGCCGACGGATCGCGCGGCGCTCGAGCGCGCGCTCTCCTGATCCTCACCATGCGGCGTCTACGCGAGTGGTGGCTCTCTCCCCCGCGCTCGGGGATGCAACGGCTTATCTCGCCACCGGAGTACCGCCACCTCCGGGCGTTCGCGGTCATCCGTCTCGCCGGCGGCCTCCTCGCTGCCGCCGCGGGCATCATCTGCCTGGCGTACGCGGCCGATGGCTGGGCCGCTTTCTTCCTGGTCGTCGCAGCGCTGAGCCTCGCGGCGAGCGCCTGGTTCTTCTCCATCGCGGGCGAGTGACCGCTCGGCTGGCCAGTGCTCGGGAATGTCCCTGCGCCGCTCTCTAGGATCTCGGCGATGGGGCTTGCGACGCTGGAAGTAAAACGGCGCAAGGGGAAAGGGGTAGCTTGGTGAAGACCGTGCGCTGGCCGCACGCCGTCTTTGGCTGCCTAGTCGTCGTTGGAGCCGTCGGACTCACTGTGGCCGCTGTCTGGGCGACTGGTCTACCGACCCATAAGTGCGACGAGGGAGTCGCCCGTCCGAACGGTTGGATCTTTGGCGGTCTAGTGCTGTTCGCGCTTGGCCTTCCGGCCGCATGGTGGCTGGTCGTACGCGAGTATGAGAACCCGCGTTGGGAACGGATCTACCTCGTGATCGCCGAGGCCATCACTGCGCTCCTACTCGCGGTCTATCTTGACGGGAAGTACTCGCACTTCCTCTGCGGCTGAGTTCCTTGCGCCAGCTCTCGGCTGCGCGAGCCCTGCCTCTCGCCTGACGGCGAGCGAGGACTACTTCGACGTGCCGGAGAGGATGAAGGCGACGAGGTCGTCGATCTGCGTCGGCTTCAGCGACGTCCCGAATGTCGCCGGCATCACGGAGGGCGGCTTGAAGCCCTTCGCGATGTAGGCGCTCGGATCGATGATCGACTGCTTGATGAACGCGGCGAGCGCCATGTTCCCATCCGCCTGCGCGTCCATCGCCGGCGCGATACCGAGGTTCGGACCGATCGTCCCGGTCGAACCCGCCGCCGCGAACGTGTGGCATGACGAGCAGCCGTTCGCCGTGAACAGCGCCTTCCCCGCGGCGACGTCACCGCCGGACGAACTGGTGGTCGTCGTCGCTGCCGACGTGGTCGTCGCCGGAACTGCCGTCGTGCCCACGGTCACCGTCTTCGGCGGCTTGCCGAGCGACGTGTAGTGCCCGACCGCGTAGCCCGCGAAGGCAGCCGGAAAGAGAAGTAGGGCGAACAAGATCCAGATGAGAACCTCGCCCGTCGAGGTCCACGGATTGCGTCTCCGGCGCGCCACCGGTGAGAGGCTATCCACTCGCAGCACGCTGCGTCGCAACTACATTCGGGCCGGTGAGGGATGTGCTGCCGCCGGGACTGCCGGCCGTGCCGGTAGACGTCGAAGAAGGGCGCCGGATCGCGGTGCGCGCGCAAGGCCTCGATGGCGGTCAGCAGGACGTCCTCGAGACGGTCCGCCGCCTCGGCTTCCTCCAGCTCGACCCGATCTCCTCGGTCGCGCCGCCGCAGCACCTCGTCCTCTGGAGCCGGCTCGGGGCATTCGACACGGCCGAGCTCGACCGCCTCCTCTGGAGGGAGAAGAAGCTCGTCGAATGGCGCGCCTTCGTCTATCCGATCGAGGATCTGCCGATCCTCAAGGCGCTCATGCGGCGCACCGACCGGCCGCTCGACCTCCGCCGCAAGGCCTTCCTGAAGGAGAACGCGGCATTTCGCCGCTACGTCCTACGGGAGCTGCGCGACCGCGGGCCGCTGCTCTCACGCGAGATCGAGACCCACACGAGCCGCGTCGGGCAGGACCGGCACGACTGGTGGGGCGTGCGGCAGATGGGGCTGATGCTCGAGATCCTCGCCGCGCTCGGCGAGGTGGCGGTCGTCGGGCGGCGCGGCAAGCAGCGGGTCTGGGATCTTGCCGAGCGCTGGTATCCCGAGACGACGGCGCTCCCGCTGAAGAAGGCGCTCAGGGAGTACGACGAGAAGCGCTTCCGCGCGCTCGGCGTCCGCCTCGAGCGCGGTCGCCTCGTCGCGCACCCCGAGGCGACCGACGGCGCCGTCCCCAACCGCATCACCTTCCTCTCGCCGTTCGACCGGCTCATCCACGACCGCGACCGCGCGGAGGCGCTCTGGAACTTCTACTACCGCCTCGAGATGTACGTCCCGGCGACGAAGCGGGAGTACGGCTACTACGTCCTGCCGATCCTCCACGGCGACCGGATCGTCGGGCGCATCGAGCCCGTCTTCGACCGGAAGACCAAGCAGCTCGCCGTGAAGGGCCTGTGGTGGGAGAAGGGCCAGAAGCCGCTCGACCTCGACGCCCCGCTGCACAGCCTCGAGGCCTGGTTAGCATCGTCCTGATGGACTTCGAGACGCGCGCCATCCACGACGGCCAGGAGCCGGATCCCGCCACCGGCGCGATCATCACCCCGATCTACCAGACGTCGACGTACGTCCAGGACGCGGTCGGCGAGCACAAGGGCTTCGACTACTCGCGCGTCGCCAACCCGACGCGAAAGGCGCTCGAGACCGCGCTCGCTTCCCTGGAGTCGGCGGAGCACGGCATCGCCTACTCCTCCGGGCTCGGCGCGGTCGCCACGCTCTTCCATCTCCTCAACCCCGGCGACCGCGTCGTCCTCATCGCCGACGTGTACGGCGGCGTCTACCGGATGACGTCCCAGGTCTACGAGCCGAAGGGATATCGCTTCGAGTACCTGCCGGCGGAGGAGTTCGGGAACCTCGCAGCACATCTCGACGACTCGACGCGGATGGTCTGGATAGAGACGCCGTCGAACCCGATGCTCAACGTCGTCGACATCCGCGCCGTCGCCGACGCAGCGCACGCAGCCGGCGCGATCCTCGTCGTCGACAACACGTTCGCGACCCCGTACCTCCAGCGCCCGCTCGAGCTCGGCGCCGACGTCGTGATGCACTCGACGACGAAGTACCTCGGCGGCCACTCCGACGTCGTCGGAGGATTCGCCGCGACGAACGATCCGGCGATCGGCGAGCGCCTGCGCTTCCTCCAGAAGTCTCTCGGCGCGGTGCCCGGGCCGTTCGACAGCTGGCTCGTCCTGCGCGGGATCAAGACCCTCGCGCTGCGGATGCGGCAGCACTGCGACAACGCGATCGCCGTAGCGACAGCGCTCGAGCGGAACTCGCGTGTCGAACGCGTCCTCTACCCCGGCCTGCCGCATCACCCGGGCCACGAGACGGCCGCGCGGCAGATGCGCAACTTCGGCGGAATGGTTTCCTTCCTTGCGGAATCGCCGGAGGAAGCGGCGCGAATCGCCGGTGCGACGCATCTCTTCCAGCTGGCGGAGTCGCTCGGCGGCGTCGAGAGCCTCATCGAGGTGCCGGCGCGGATGACCCACGCCGCGACCGCCGACGCGCCGTTTGCCGCGCCGCCGAACCTCATCCGCCTCTCGGTCGGAATCGAGTCGGCGACCGACCTCGTCGCGGATCTCGAGTCCGCGCTCGCCGGATGAGCGCAGACGTCGTCTTCGTCGAGATCCCCTCCGGCTCGCGCAACAAGTACGAGTACGACGAGGCGCTCGGCGGGATCGTCCTCGACCGCCGCCTCTTCACCGCGATGGCGTATCCCGGGGACTACGGCTACGTCGAAGGAACGCTCGCCGAGGACGGCGACCCGCTCGACGCGCTCGTCCTCGTCTCCGACCCGACCTTCCCCGGCTGCCGAATCCGCGTGCGGGCGATCGGCGTCTTCCACATGGAGGACGAGAAAGGCCCCGACGAGAAGGTCCTCTGCGTGCCGCTCGGCGACCCGGCGTTCGAGCGCATCGCCGACATCCACGACGTCCAGAACGAGCTCCGCGACGAGATCGAGCACTTCTTCCAGCGCTACAAGGATCTCGAGCCCTCGAAGCGGACCGAGACGCGCGGCTGGGGGAACCGCAGCGAGGCGGAGAAGATCCTCGC
Organism: uncultured Actinomycetes bacterium; assembly: GCA_963737515.1. GTDB lineage: Bacteria > Actinomycetota > Thermoleophilia > Gaiellales > Gaiellaceae > Palsa-739. The sequence goes on from CAVTSV010000003.1 coordinate 311,505, forward strand.
CGCGGCGCGCAAGCGCAAGGACGGGTGAGCGGTGGCCACGCCGGATCCGATCGATCTCCTCCACCTCGGGCGCGAGCGCGTGATCGCGAGCTACCTCCTCGACACGGAGGACGGGCCGGCGCTCCTCGACTGCGGACCGGCGACGACCGTCGACGCACTCGAGGCGGGCCTCACGGACCGCGGCCTCGCGCTCACCGACATCCGCCATCTCCTGCTCACGCACATCCATCTCGACCACGCCGGCGCGGCCGGCGTCCTTGTCCGCAAGAACCCGAAGCTCCAGGTTCACGTCTCGCCGATCGGCGCGCCGCACCTCGTCGACCCGGAGCGGCTGGAGAAGAGCGCGCGCCGGCTCTACGGCGACACGTTCGACTCGCTGTGGGGCGAGCTCGCGCCGGTCCCGCAGGAGAACGTCCACGCGGTCGACGGCGCGGTGCTCGGGCTCGAGTCGTTCCCCACGCCCGGCCATGCCTCGCATCACGTCTGTTACCTCGACCCCGACGGAACGCTCTACGCGGGCGACGCGTGCGGCGTGCGCGTCCTGCCCGGCCGCTTCGTGCTGCCGCCGACGCCGCCGCCCGAGACCGACGTCGAGGCGTGGGAGACGACCCTCGACGAGATCGAGCGGCGCGCGCCCGAGCGGCTCGCGCTCATCCACTTCGGCGTCGCGGAGGACGTCCAGCGCCACCTCACCGAGCTGCGGCTGACGCTGCTCGACTGGGCGGAGTCGGTCGAAGGAGGCGCAAGCGAGGAGGAGTTCGTCGAGTACGCGCTCGCCGAGTTGCACGACTCCGGCGAGGACGTGGCCGCATACGAGCAGGCGATGCCGTTCTGGCAGTCGTACCGCGGGCTCGCGCGCTGGGCGGAGAAGCAGGCGCAGAGGTAGGCTCGCGCGATGCCGCTCGTCCCCGTCCCACCCGAAGTCGACGCTTTCCTCGCGCAGCCGAACCCCGCCGTGGTCGGAACGACGCGCCCCGACGGGTCGCCGCACACGGCGGCCACCTGGTACGACTGGGAGGACGGCCGCGTCCTGCTCAACATGGACGAGAGCCGCCTCCGGCTCGGCTTCCTCCGCGCGAACCCCGCGGTCGCGCTCACCGTGCTCGGCGCGAACGACTGGTACCGGCAGGTGACGCTGCTCGGGCGGGTCGTCTCGATCGAGGAGGACGAGGGCCTGCGCGACATCGACCGGCTCTCCGTTCGCTACACGCGGCAGCCGTACGGGAACCGCGAGAGCCGCCGCTTCAGCGCGTGGATGGAGCCCGAGCGCTGGAGCTCCTGGCCGCTGCCGAAGTAGTTACTCGTCGCGGATGATCCGCGCGCCCGACGCCTGGTTGCGCGCCTTGACGACGATCTCGTCGACGTTGACGTGCCACGGCCGCGTGAGCGCGAAGAGGATGCACTCCGCGACGTCCTCCGGGTGCAGCGGATCGACGCCGCGATAGACGGCGGCCGCCTTCTCCCCGTCGCCCTTGAAGCGGACGAGGGAGAACTCGGTCTCGGTCAGGCCGGGATCGACGGTCGTGATCCGGATCGGCCGGCCGAGGAGATCCTCTCGCAGCGCGTACGTGAAGCCGCGCTCGGCGAACTTCGCGGAGACATACGTCGCGCCGCCCTCGTATGCGACGCGGCCGGCGACGGAGCCCATGTTGACGATGTGCCCCCAGTCGGCGAAATGCGGCAGGCAGAGCCGCGTCATCCGGACGAGTCCGGTGACGTTGACGCCGAAGACGGTGGCCTCGTCCTCCTCGCTCGACTCGTCGAACGGAGCGCGCCCGAGCGCGAGCCCGGCGTTGTTGACGAGGATGTCGAGGCCGCCGAGTTGCCCGACCGCCTCGGCAACGAAGCGGTCGCAGCTCGCCGGATCGGTGACGTCGAGCTCGAGCGCGATCTCGGTTTCGACGCGATCGACGCGCCGCGCACCGCCGGCGACGCGCACTCCCGTATCGGCGAGGGCGGCCGCGGTGGCGCGGCCGATCCCCGACGAGGCGCCGGTGACGATCGCGCGCTTCCCGGTCAGGTCCTGCGCGGCCACGGAGCCGACTCTACGCGTGAGCCGCGCAAGCCGCGTCGGTTCAGCCGATATGCCCCCAACGGGATTCGAACCCGTGCTACGGCCTTGAAAGGGCCGCGACCTGGACCGCTAGTCGATGGGGGCCGCCGCTCAAAGTACGCTAGCGGGTTAGGAGATAGGGGCCGGCGAAGCGCCGCGAACCGTGGACATAGTCGCTAGCCGCTAAGTGAGCCCGTCAGGCCCCAAGGTGAAATTGTGCTTACGCTGGGCCAGCCACGTAAACGTGCCGCCGCTGACCACGTGGGGCCAAAGCACCTCGAATCGAGCCCCGTGGTCCACATCAAGGTTCACGGGAAGCGCGGTTCCAAAGATCGTCATCAAAGCAACCCGCCGAGAACTCGGCGCTCTCCCGTGATCGGGATGCCCGCGCTAAGTGGGGCTCGCAGCGAGGCTCTGTCTCTTAACCGCTAGCGGGGCTTGCCCTCGGCGTAACGCTCGAGGCCGTCGTCCGGAAGCGGCTCCCATTCGCACGCATAGTTGACGAACGCGTGCCACTGCGGCCGGATGCGGTGACCCGGGTCGAAGAGTCCTAGTCGGACGCTCCCGACCTCTCCCGTGTCGGGATACTTGCTCCAGAGAGCGCTGCCGCAGACCGAGCAGAAGCACTTCGGCCAGCCGTCACCCGGCGCGTACTCGCGCACGAACTCCTCGCCAGCGAGGAGCCGGAACGAGCCCGGCGCCAGCCGCGCCTGAGCGGAGGCCGCGGTGCCGGTGCGCCGCTGGCAGCGCGTGCAGTGGCAGTAGCCGGCGCTCTCGGGCTCCTCGGTCACCTCGAAGCGGACGCCGCCGCACATGCAGTGCCCGCTGTAGGGAGGCCCCGTCACCCCTCAATCATGCCGGTACGCTCCGGGCATGGCGAACGTCGAGAAGTCCGAACAGGAGTGGCGCGCCGAGCTCACGCCCGAGCAGTATCGCGTCCTTCGCGAGAAGGGAACCGAGGCGCCGTTCAGCGGCGAGTACGACCACGTCTTCGAGCCGGGCACCTACCGCTGCGCCGGCTGCGGTGCCGAGCTGTTCGACTCCGACGCGAAGTACGACTCCGGCTGCGGCTGGCCCGCCTTCTACGCGCCCGCAGGCGACGACGCGATCGACGAGGAGACCGACGCGAGCCACGGGATGGTTCGGACGGAGGTCATGTGCTCGAACTGCGGCGGCCACCTCGGCCACGTCTTCCCTGACGGCCCGCAGCCGACCGGAGTCCGGTACTGCATCAACTCGGCCGCACTGAAGCTCGACGAGCGCTAGCGCTACCCTCGTTCCGCCCGGGCGGTTAGCTCAGCTGGGAGAGCACCTGGTTTACACCCAGGGGGTCGGCGGTTCGATCCCGTCACCGCCCATCCGATGGACGACGCGAACAAGCTCGAGCACGAGATCGTCGACGAGGTGGAGCAGGGCCTCCACCTGCACCACCACCTCGGCCCGCGGCGCGAACGGGCGATGTTCGCGACGCTCGGGTTCTTCGTCGGGCTCGCGATCACGCGAGGGATCACGACCTGGCTCCACTACCACGGTGCCGGCGCGAACGGCGGGATCATCATCAAGGGAGTCCACATCCACCACGAGGTCTTCGGCATCTTCGGGCTGCTGATCGTCGGCTACCTCTGGCTCCTGCTCTTCGCATTCGAGGAGCAGCCACGCCGGGTGTGGTTCCGGCTCACGGCGCTCGCCTACGGAGTCTTTGCGGCGCTGATCCTCGATGAGTTCGCGCTCTGGCTCAATCTGCGCGACGTCTACTGGCAACGGCAGGGACGGGAGAGCGTCGAGGCGATCGCGATCTTCGCCGGCCTTCTGCTGTGGGCCGTCCTGATCTGGCCCTTCGCGCTGGCAGTCTGGCGCCACCTTCGCCGGCTCTGATGGACGCGGCCCAGGTCAGCCTCCTCCGCTGGCTGCGGCGCCAGCTACGCGAGCCGATCGCGGCCCGCGAGCATCTCGAGGCGGCGGTGGCGAACGACGACGTCGGCGAGGCGCGGCGGCTGCTCGCGCGCTTCGAGTTCAGCGACGCGCAGAGGCGAAACGTCGAGCAGCTCCTCGACGCCTGGGAACGGCAGAAGGCTCAGTAGAAGCCGTCACGCCGCCGGTAGCGCTCGTCGCGTGCGTGGTCGTATTCCTCGACGTCGAGCTCGGGATCGGCGATGGCTCGAAGAATCTCGCCGGCGCTCGGCAGCTCGTCGCGCGGGACATGCTTGTCGGGGTTCCAGAGGTCGGAGCGGAGCAGAGCCTTGGGGCACTGGCCGTATGCCTCCTCGATCTGGACGAGGATCCCGAGCCGCGGCACCTTCCCCTCCACGGCGCTGTCCGCGAGCAGCTCCGGGTCGTCGACGATGCGCGCGCGGCCGTTGACGCGAAACGTCTCGCCGATGCCAGGCACGAGGAAGAGAAGTGCGATCCGGTCGTCCTCGAGGAGGTTGGTGAGCGTGTCGGCGAGCTTGTTGCCCGGCCGGTCGGGCAGGAGCAGCGTCCGCTCGTCGAGGATCCGGACGAAGCCGGGCGGGTCGCCGCGCGGCGAGACGTCGAGACCGCCGTCAGGCCGTCCCGTCGCGACGACGACAAACGGCGAGCGCTCGATCAGATGGCGCGTGATGGGATAGAGACGGTCGGCGATCTTCCCCTTCACGAGCTCCGACGGCTCGCCGAGAACGTCTCTGAGCTCGGCCTCGTTCACGCGAACTTCGGCGGCCGCTTCTCGCGCACCGCGGCGACGCCTTCACGGACGTCAGGGCCGGTCATGTCGAGGAACTCGAGCGCGAGCGACGCATCGAAGATCGGGCCGGCCGTCTTCATCCACTCGTTCAGCGACAGCTTCGTGTGGGAGAGCGCCGAGCGGGAGCCGGCCGCGAGACGCCGCGCGATCTCGAGCGCGCGGTCCTCGAGTTCCTCCTCCGGAACACACAGCGAGACAAGGCCGATCCGCTCGGCCTCGACGCCGTCCACCTCCTCGCAGAGCAACAGGTGGTATTTCGCCTTGGCCATCCCGCAGAGGAGCGGCCAGACGATCGCGGCGTGGTCGCCCGCCGCGACGCCGAGCTTCGTGTGGCCATCGACGATGCGCGCCTTCGGCGACGCGAGCGAGATGTCGGCGAGCAAGCCGACCACGAGACCCGCACCGACTGCGGGGCCGGTGATCGCCGAGACGATCGGCGTCGGGCAGGCGAGCATGTTGTAGACGAGGTCGCGCGCCTCGTGGAAGACGCGCTGGCGTGTCTCCTCGTCGTCCGCGATGCGCAGGACGAGGTCGAGATCGCCGCCCGAGCTGAACGCGCCGTCAGCGCCGCGGACGAGCACCGCCCGCGTCTCCTCGTCCGCGCCGATCGCGTTCCACACCCGCGGGAGCTCGCCGTGCTGCACCTCGCTGACGGCGTTGAGCCGGCCCGGCGCACGGAGCGTCAGCCGGAGGATCCCCTCCTCGGGGCGGTCGATGTCGAGCGACGGGAACTCCTTGTCGTATGCGAACGGCATGAGGCAGATCCTAGAGTCCGGCGATAACCTCGCCTCACGCGGGCCGGTAGCTCAGTTGGTAGAGCAGGGGACTTTTAATCCCAAGGTCGCAGGTTCGATCCCTGCCCGGCCCACTCGTAACTAGGATCGCGCCGATGTCGTTCCCGCAGAGATTCCTCCTCGGCTGGGCGCTCGATGCGCTCGCGCTCGCGGTGACCGCCTGGATCTTCAGCGGCGTCTACGGCTCGGCGGCGGCGATCGTCGGCGCCGCGCTCGTCTTCGGGCTGCTGAGCTCCTTCGTCAAGCCGGCGCTCAAGCTCCTGACGATCCCGCTCGCGCTGGTGACGCTCGGAGTCGCGTGGTTCGCGGTCGCGATGTTCACGCTCTGGCTGTCGAGCGCGATCGTCAGCGGCTTCCACATCCGCGGCTTCTGGACGCTCGTCGGCGCGACGATCGTCGTGTGGGCCGTCGGCGCGGTCGGCTCCCGCTGGCTGTTCCCGAAGAGCAAGGACAAGACGATCGGCGCACGGTTCACGCGCGCCTGAGCGACCCGCGATGCGCCTCTTCCTCGTCGTCCGCCACGGCCAGTCGCTCTTCAACGTCGGCAAGGTCGTGAACGGCGATCCCGCGCTCGATCGCGGCCTGTCGGAGCAGGGGATCGAGGAGGCCCAGCGGCTAGGCGGCGAGATTGCCGCGCTGCCGATAGACCTCCTTGCCGTCTCCCCGTTCCCGCGCGCTTTGCAGACCGCGAATATCGCGCTCGCGCTGCGCGAGGTGCAGCATCTCGTGGACGACGACCTCGGCGACGTCCGGATCGGCGAGCTCGAGGGGAAGACGCTCGACGAGTACCGCGCCGCGCCCGCACACGCGAACCGAAAGGAGCGGTTCCCCGGCGGCGAGAGCCTCGACGAGGCGGCGCTGCGGTACGCGAGCGTCGCCGAGAGGCTGCTGGCGCGGGAGGAGCCGACGACGCTCGTCGTCTGCCACGAGATCCCCGTCCGGTATCTCTCCAACGCCGCCGGCGGGAGCGACACGCTCGACGCGCCGCTCCACTCCGTTGCGAACGCGACGCCGTATCTGTTCGACGCGGACGCGCTCGCGCGTGCGGCCGTGCGGATCCGCGAGCTCGCGCGGTAGCGTGCCGCATGACCGCGGCCGACAGCCTGGAACTGCTCGACTGGAAGCGCCGCGTCTTCTCCCTCTACGCCGAGATCCGCGCGGCGGACGATCCCGAAGCGTCCTGGAATCTCTGGCGCGACACGCGCGCCGACCTCTTTCGCACGCATCCGCAGTCACCGCGGCCGGGCTATGCCGGCCTCGCCTACTACGGCTACGACCCCGCGGCTCGCGTCTTCGCCGAGCTCGAGGAGATCGACGCGCCACCGCAGCCGATCGAGACGAGCGGCACCGCGCCGATGCTCTTCCGGCCTTTCGCGCACGCGAACTTCGAGCTCCGGGGCGAAGCGCTCACCCTCGAGCTCGACTGGCTCGAGAGCTACGGCGGCGGCGTCTTCCTCTGCTTCCGCGACGCGACGAGCGGGACGGAGACGTACGGCGGCGGCCGCTATCTCCTCGACACGGTGAAGGGCGCGGATCTCGGGGAAGATGACGGGCGACTCGTGCTCGACTTCAACTTCGCCTACAACCCCTCGTGCTCCTATGACCCGACCTGGGTCTGTCCGCTCGCGCCGCCGGCGAACCGGCTCCCGGTGGCCGTCCTCGCAGGGGAGAAGCACGCGTGAGCGACCTCTCCGACCTGCGCGCAGAGATCGAGGCGCTGGACCGGCAGCTCCTCGAGGCGCTCAACCAGCGGCTCGAGCTCGTGGCCGCCGTGCGCGATCGCAAGGACAAGGCCGGCGAGCGCTGGATCGACCCCGAGCGCGAGGCGGAGCTGGTGCAAACGCTCGTCGCCGCGAATCACGGCCCGCTGTCGGAGCACGGCGTGCGGTCGATCTTCTCCGCCGTTCTCGACGTTCTCAAGCAGGAGGTCGCGGCCGAGCGTCCAGCCCGCCCGGCAGAGGCGGCGAAGGCCCCGGCCTGCGTGGTCGAGCGGCTCGCAGTCATCGGCACCGGCCTCGTCGGAACGTCGGTCGCCCTCGCGGCCCGGCGCGGCGGCGCCGACTGCAGGGGCTGGGACGCCGACCCAGCCATCCTCGACCGGGCCGCCGCGCTCGGCTCCTTCACCGCGGCCGCGTCCATCGAAGAGGCGGTCACGGATGCCGAGCTCGTCGTTGTCGCGGTGCCCGTCGGCTCGGCCGACGCCGTCGTCCGCGAGGTGCTCGCCGCGGCCGGGCCGGGAGCCGTGGTCACGGATGTAGCCTCGACGAAGCGCGCGCTTGCGACGATCGACGACCCCCGCTTCGTTCCCGGTCACCCCGTCGCCGGCGGCGCGACCGGCGGGCCGGACCGCGCGGCCGCCGACCTCTTCGACGCCGCGACCTGGTTCCTCACGCCGACTCGGGCAAGCGCGGCCGAGTCCGTCGCGCTCGTCGAGCGGTTCGTCGCCTCGATCGGAGCCCGCGCCGTGCACACCGACGCCGAAGCGCATGACCGGCTGCTTGCGCTCACGAGCCATCTCCCCCACGCGCTCGCGAACGTCCTCATGCTCCGCGTCGCCGACGCGGCGGAGGTTGACGACGCGCCGCTCGCCTTCGCCGGCGCATCGCTTCGCGAGATGACGCGACTTGCCGGCTCGAACGCGGCGGTCTGGAGCGACATCTTCCTCGCGAACGCCGACGAGATCGCGGCAGCGATCGACGGCTTCCGCGCCTCGCTCGACGAGCTCGAGCAGACGCTGAAAGCGGGAGACCGGCGGGCGCTCGAGCGCTCAATCGACGCCGCGGCATCCGCGCGCGAGCGGCTCGAGTCCTTTGCGTACCGCACTGACCCGGCCCAGCTGAAGCGGATCCGCGTGCGGGTTCCCGACCGGCCAGGCGTCCTCGCCTGGATCACGCAGATCCTCGGCGCGGCCCGGATCAACATCGAGGACTTCGAGCTCCGCCACGTCTCGCCGGAGTACGGCGGCGTGCTCGTGATCCTCGTCGCGGGCGCCGACAACGCGAACAAGGCGCGCGAACTGCTGCGCCGCGAGGGACTGACTGCCGTCTAGTCGGCGTCGAGCGCGTCGAGGCCGGCCTCGGCCTCCGCGATGCAGCGGTCGAACTCGGCGAACGCGACGGCCCAGGTCTCCGGATCGCGGAGATCGACCCCGAGCGGCGCCAGCAGCTCCTGCGGTGAGCGCGATGCGCCGCTCGCGAGGAAGTCGAGATACGCGGGCGCGAACGTCTCCCGATCCTCGCGATACCGCGCGAGCAGCGAGAACGCGGCGAGGTGCGCGAACGTATACGCGTACGTGTAGAAGCGCACGTGGATGAAGTGCGGGATGTACGACCAGCCGAGGCGGTAGCCCTCCGGCAGGCCGAGCGCGTCGCCGTAGTAACGCTCGTTCTCCTCGATCCACATGCCGGAGAGCCGGTCGCTCGTCAGCGCCTTCCCCTCGGCGCGCACGCCGTACGAGCGCTGCTCGAAGCGCGCCATCATGGTCTGGCGGAAGATCGAGGCCATCGCGCTCTCGGCGCGGTCGGCGAGCAGCATCGCGCGCGTCGCCGGATCGTCCTCCTGCTCGATCAGCCGCTCGACGGTGAGGAGCTGCGTGAACGTCGACGGCACCTCTGCCACCGCGAGACCGGTGTGGTACGAGCGATAGGCCTGGCGCTCGAGCGCGAGCGTCCCATGCACAGCGTGCCCGAACTCGTGGGCGAGCGTGATGACGTCGCGCAGCCGATCGGTGTAGTTCATGAGGACGTACGGGAGGACGTTCTGCGAGATCGAGCTGCAGTACGCACCGCCGACCTTGCCGGGACGCGGCTCGGCGTCGACGTGGCCGCGCTCGAGGCAGGTCTTGAAGATGTCACTCAGCCGCGGGGAGAAGTCGCGGAGCGTCTCGTCGACGATCTCGACCGCCTCGCCCCAACCGACGCGGCGCTCGCTGCCGACAGGCGCGTACTGGTCGGCGAGCTGCAGCTTGTCGAGTCCGAGCGCCCGCGCCTTGCGGACGAACCAACGGCGCGCGAGCGGGTAATTCTCCTCGACCGCCGCCATCATCGCCTCGACGACGTCTTCCTCGAGCTCGTTCGCCCGGTTCGTCGGCTGCATCGGCTCGGGAACGCCGCGGAGCCGGTCGACGGAGAGCCGGTCGCCGACGATCGCGTCGTAGCACGCCGCCTGTACGTCGGACACAGTCGCGAGCGCTGCGTAGAGCTCGTCGAGCGCGGCGAGGCGGATCTCCCGGTCGGGATGGTGGACGTACGAGAGGAGCCGGTCGAGCGTGTGTGGCTCGGAGCCCTCGCCGCCGTCAAATTCGACGGTCAGCGTCGCGAGCTCACGGCCGTGCAGGGACTCCCACGCCGAGATCGCGGGACGCCGCGCGCTGAGCGCCTGCTCCTCGCCCTCCGGCAGGACGTACGGCTTCTCGTCCCGGGCGACCCGGAGCCGGTGGGCGTACGGCGCGAGCTCGGGCGCCGCGAGCATCGCGTCGGCGGGCGCGTCCTCGAGCGCGAGCCATTCGAGATCGACGAAGAGGAGGAGGCTCTCGAGATCGGCGAGACGGTCGCGCGCGAGCGTCGCGAGGTCGTTTGCCTCCGCGTCGGTCGCTTCGGTGTGCTCGCGGGCTGTCGCGTAGAAGCGAGCGCGGGCGATGTCCTCGTAGAGCGAGTCGAGCTCTTCGAGCAGCGCCCGCAAGTCCTCCGGGCCGGCGGAACCGACGGTGCCCCGCCTTCGCGTGCTGAAGTCGCGGGCGCGAGCGAGCAGCTCGTCCCACGCCGCGCGCGCGGTCTCGGCGTCCGGCTCGAGGTCGCCGAGATCCCAGCGGATCCCCGCGGCGCTGAGGGAGCTCACGGCCACGCGCGGGAGCGTACAGAGGTCTGCAGGGCGGTGCGCCGAGCTTGCCAATGGGCCGAGAATTCGCCAAGAATCGGCCTACAAATCTCCTGTTTCCTGGGGGAACGTGCTAGCTTATCCCCCATAAGGGGGATAGCCGGTCGGCGCGACCGCTGCTCAACTGGGTCAAGTTCTCGCCGACAGCGAGCGGCCGCCCAGGTACACGGCCGCGTCCCATCGACGGGAGTTCCTCCAGTTTCCAATGCGGCCACTCCGCTTCCTCATACTGTTGCTCGTACTCGCTATGGCTCTTCTCGTGGCTCTCGTCAGGCCGCTCCCCAGCCGGGCAGGCGACACCTCGACAAGCAAGGGGAAGCACTCCAAGAAGCACACGCACAGGCTCCGCCGGCACCACATGGCGCATCACCCGGCGAGGCAGCCGCTCGGCAACCGGATCGTCAACTACGCACGGAAGTTCGTCGGCGTCCCGTACGCGTGGGGCGGCACGTCGCCGCGGTACGGCTTCGACTGCTCCGGCTTCGTCCGCTACGTCTACGGCCACTTCGGGATCGCGCTGCCGCACTCGAGCTTCGCCGACATGTGGCGCGGCCGGACGGTCTTGCGGAAGCACCTCAAGCCGGGCGATCTCGTCTTCTTCGCGGATGCGAGCCACGTCGGCATCTACCTCGGCGGCAATCGCATGATCGACGCGCCGCACACGGGAGCCGTCGTCCACATCACCACGATGGACGGCTGGTACGGCGACGAGTACGACGGCGCGCGCCGCGTCGCCGCCGGCGCCTAGCCAGCCCAGCATCGCTACCCGTTGCGCGGGGCGAGCTCGACCACGAGGTCGCACTGGAGCGCGTCGGCGATGCGGAGCAACGTGTCGATCCGCGGCGGACGGCCGCCGCGCTCGAGGCGGGCGATCGCAGACTGCGTCGTCCCGCAGAGCTCGGCCAACTCGCGCTGGGAGAGACCCATGGTCGCGCGCCGCTCGGCGACCCGATCGGCGATCTGCGCAAAGAACCAGCCGCGGTCGCCGACGACGATCCGCTCGTGGAGCCGCTCGACCGGGCCCTTCGCCGGTTCATGCGCCTTGGCAGCCATAGCGGGAATGCTATGCGACGGCGACCGAGTCGCCTACCCGGACCCGACCGGGCTCGGCGACGTCGCAGTAGATGCCGAGCGGCAGCGGCTCGGAGACTCCCTCGCGGCGGTAGCCGGCCAGCGTGTCGAGCGTCCCGAAGGCGAACTCGCCCGTGTCGGCATTGCGCGTCGTGACGACACACCGACCGACGTCGCCGAGCGGCGCGAGCACCGCCTCGCCGACGCGCACCCGACCCCCGATCCACTCGTCCTCCTCGTGGGCATCCACTCCGTCGATCTCGAACAGCATCCGGAACTGGCGCCCGTCGGGAGGCTCCGCCGCACCCGCTTCCTCCCGCAGCCGCTCGAGCGAGCCGCGGGAGACGATCGACGCCCAGCCGCCGAGCCACGCCCCCCGGTCGACCGCGCCTCTCTCCGACCAGAGCATGGTCAGCGGCTCGCCCGCGAGGTCGGAGATCGCCTCCTGCCACGGGCCGGCAACCCGGCGCGACGGGTGCGACTCTCCGTAGAGGACGGCGTCGACGGGCTCGCCCGGCTCCACAACTCCTTCGATCCGCTCGCCGCCGGGCAGGTCGAACGCGAGCGTCCGGGTCGACTCGTCCCACTCCGGCCGGATCTGCATCAGCTGCGGGAAGCGCTTGCCATTCGCGAGCCGGCCGTCCTGGTCGATGAGCCAGAAGCGGCGGTCGCCGACGACGCCTGCGAGGGTGAGCCCGATCTCCTCCGGATGCACGAGGTGGAGCGACTTCACCGGCGCGATCGAGATCCTCACAACGTGGCCCTCTCCGCTTCGCACGAGTGGGACGATAACGTCAGCCCCGTGGACACAGGCCTCGCAGGCAAGCGCGTCCTCGTCGCCGGCGGCGCCGGCGGGATCGGCTCCGCGTGCGTGCGCGCGTTTGCGGCGGAAGGCGCCGACGTCGTCCTCCACTACAACACGAGCCGCGAGCGCGCCGAGGAGCTCGCCGCCGAGGTCGGCGCCGTCGCTGTGCAGGCGGATCTCACCGACGAGAAACAGGTCGACGAGCTGTTCGCGCACGCCGGCGATCTCGATGTCTGCGCCGCCGTGGCGGGCTCCTGGCCGCGCGACGACGAGCCGGTCTGGGAGCTTCCACTGGAGCGGTGGGAACAGACGCTGCGCACGAATCTCACCGCTACGTTCCTCACCGCGCGCGGCTTCCTTCGTGTCGTCGAGCGCACCGGCCACGGCAACCTCGTCCTCGTCGGCTCGACCGCCGGCCGGTTCGGGGAGGCGGGTCACGCCGACTACGCCGCGGCGAAGGCGGCGCTGCAGGGCGGGCTGCTCCTCTCCCTGAAGAACGAGATCGTGCGGATCGCGCCGCGCGGCCGGGTCAACGCGGTCGCGCCCGGCTGGACGTACTCCCCAATGACGCGCGGCGAGCTCGACCCCGAGCTCGTGGAACGGCTGAGCCGGACGATGGCGCTGCGGAAGGTCGCGGTCGCCGAGGACATCGCGCGGACGGTCGTCGTCCTCGCCTCCGACGAGCTCTCGGGGCACATCACCGGCGAGCTCGTCACGGTCGCGGGCGGGATGGAAGGCCGTACCGTCCACCCAGACGCATGAGCCGCTTCGTCGAGCGGTTGGCAGAGGGGCCGCCCATCGTCGCCGACGGCGGGATGGGCGCGGTGCTCGCGAGCGCCGTCCCCGGCCTCCGCTGCCCCGAGGAGGCTAACCTCCGCGCGCCCGAGAGCGTGCTCGAGCTGCATCTCGGCTACATCCGCGCCGGCGCCGACCTGATCGAGACGAACACGTTCGGCGCAAACCGGGCAAAGCTCGCGCGCCACTTCCTCAGCGACGAGGTGGAGGCGATCAACGCCGCCGCGGTGCGGGTCGCGCGCGAGGCGCGGGAGGTTGCGGGCCGCGACGTGTTCATCGCCGGCTCGATCGGACCTCTCGGAGACGTCGAGCTGCGCGGCCTCGATCCGGCGGAGCTCGTCGCGGAGCAGGCGACCGTCCTCGAAGGCCGCGGCGTCGACCTGTTCATGGTGGAGACGTTCTTCGACCTCGAGGAGCTCGAGACCGCGCTGGCTGCGGTTCGTTCAGTCTCGTCCCTCCCCGTCGTCGCGCTGCTCACATTCGACGCCGACGGCGAGACGCTCGCGGGCGTGACGCCGGAGGAAGCAGCCGCGCGGCTGCGGACGCACGGATTGGCCGCGTTCGGCGCGAACCACGGAGCCGGCCCCGCTGCCGCGCTCACGGCGCTCGCTCGCATGCACGCGACCGGAGATGACGCGCTTGCCGCGCTTCCGAACGTCGGCCTCGCGAGCATGTCCGGCCAGCGGATCGTCTTCCCCCACGCGACGCCGGCCTACTTCGGCGAGTTCGCAGCTCGCGCGCGCGAGCTCGGCGCCCGCGTGATCGGCGGCTGCTGCGGAACGACGCCGGCGCAGATCGAGGCGATCCGCGCGGCAGTGGACGAGGAGCGGCGGCCGACCGGCTCCTTCCTCGTCCGGCAACGCGAGACAGCCACACAGCCGACGCCGGCCGAGGAGGAGACGCAGCTCGCGCGCGTCCTCCGCGAGGACGAGTTCGCCGTCTCGGTCCAGGTCGATCCGCCGCTCGGCGCGAATCCCGAGGCGCTGATCGAGACGGCGCGGGCGGTTCGCGACTCGGGCCGCGCGCAGTTCCTCGACGTCAACGACAACCCGCGCGCGCGGGCGCGGATGAGCGGGATCATGGCTTCGGTCGCGATCGAGCGGTTCACCGGCGTGGAGACGATCCCGCACCTGACGCCGCGCGACATGACGATCACCGGCCTCGAGTCGATCCTGCTCGGCGCGCACGCGGAAGGCGTCCGGAACATCCTCGCCGTGACCGGCGATCCGCCCGAGGCGGGCGACTATCCCGGCACGGGCGCCGTCTACGACGTCGACTCGGTCGGCCTCGTCGAGCTGATAGCGCGGTTGAACTCCGGCGAGGACTGGCACGGGAGGGCGATCGACGCGCCGACCTCGTTCTTCCCCGGCATCGCCGTCAATCCCACCGCCGACGACCTCGGCCTCGAGGCGGAGCGGTTCCACCGCAAGGTAGCCGCCGGCGCACGCTTCGCGATGACGCAGATCCTCTTCGACCTCGAACCGCTAGAGGCGTTCCGGGAGCGGCTAGGCGGCTGGCCGCTGCCGGTCCTCGTCGGCGTCTGGCCGATCCGGACGACCGAGACCCTGATCCGCGTACACAACGAGGTGCCGGGGATCCTCGTCCCGGAGAAGGTGCAGGAGCGCTACGAAGCTGCCGGCGCCGATGCGCGTGAGGTCGGCCTCGAGCTGGGACGAGAGCTGATCGCCCGCGCCCGCGAGCTAGCGAACGGCGTCTACGTCGTCGCGCCGTTCCGCCAGCCGCTCAACGTCGTCGAACTGCTTCCCGAGCCTTAAGGCGCGCAGCCCTGGGTCGAGACGCCGCGGCGCCTCACCTTGGCGAGCTCGGCGCGGACGATCGAGGTCGGAACGGCGTAGCCGCTCGCGGAGCCCCTCTTCGCGGCGAAGATCGTCGCTTCGACCCGCCCGCGCGTATCGATCACCGGCCCGCCGGAGTCTCCGTGCTGAACGCGCCCGGAGACGGCCGTGATCGCGCGCTCGGTCGGCCCGCGGCCGTACGCGTCCTGCGTGAACGCGTTCGCCGTTCGTCCGACGCGACCCGGGATCGCGGTCAGGTTCCCGTCGAGCGGATAGCCCGCGATCGCGACCGAGGCGTTGGGGCGCGGATCCGCGAGGGGGAGCGGCGGAGCCGTCGCCCCGGAGAGGCGCAGGATCGCGATGTCGTTGTGCGGGTCGAAGACGACGACGGTCGCCGGGTGCGAGACCGGATCGCCCGGGATCTCGACCACCGTGTTGCGCTCGCCGGCGACGACGTGCGCAGCGGTGACGACGAGGTTGTCGCCCACGAACCAGCCGCTCCCCTCGATGCCGGATCCGCACGCCGTTCCGAGCACCTTGACGACGCGGGTGAGCGAGCCGCGGATCCGCGAATTGCGGAGAACGCCGACGGACGGCGGGAGGGTCGGCGCCGACGGGCCGGTGATCGAGGGGAACGGATCGATCCGCGCCAGCAGGTTGAGGAGCGTGCGCGGCGGCAGCGCCGCGTCGAGCTCCCGCACGATCCACGAGCGCTGGACGTCGTGGCGGAAGCCGATCTGCCGCGGCGCGAGGAGCACGACGGCGGCGCAGACCCAGACCATCGCGAGTCCGGTCGCGGCCCCGAGCAGGAGCCCGCCAGCCGAGTCGACCGCTCGCAACGGAGACACGCGCAGCCCACCTCGGAGATACGAGCCCGCCATCACCGCGACGACCTGGAAAAGCCCCGCCCCGATCACCGCGCCGGCGAGGCCGGCGACGCCCGTCCAGACGGAGTTGGATCCTCCGCTCAGGAAGAGCGGCGCGACCCGCGAGCCGACATACGCGCCGGCGACGAGGCCGACGAGCGAGAAGGCGCTGAGGATGAGCCCGCGCTGCATGCCGGCGAGGGCCGCAAGCACGACGATCGCGAGCGCGATCCAGTCGACGAGCGTCACTGCTGCAGCCTAGAGGCGCGGCTACACTGACTCGCCCGCGGGGGCGTAGTTCAGTTGGTTAGAACGCCGGCCTGTCACGCCGGAGGTCGCGGGTTCGAGTCCCGTCGCTCCCGTTCACGAAAGCCCTGGAAATAGGGCCTTTTCTGCTGAGTGAGCCGTTTGCAGTTCGTCGCGGTTGATCTGCTTTGGCAAGATTTGGCAAGGTCCGATCTAAACGGCACCGGCCGTGTGTGGAGACCTCGATTTCGTCTGGGTGGGGCCTCGTGGTCCGCGACCTTCGGTCACGCGCGCCTGAGGTCCTCTGGCCACCTACCGATGACGCTAACAGGTAATGGGTCAGTCTCAGCGGGCGTAGACTCGCTGCTATGAGCATCATCGAGAAGATCAAGCACTGGTTGGGGATCGGGAAGAAGAAGACCTGACCCGCGTCTCGCCTACCCCGCATTGAAGGGAGTAGGCTTGTGGTCTGGCCCTGCGGCCAGGATTCCGGCTGAAAGCCCGATGTCCGCCGATCGAGCCCCTAGGGTCCGGGAGACGACAAGAGCCTAGGCAAACAGAGTTCGAGTTGCAGGGCCAGTTCCTTGCATAGGCCGAACGACCACTCTCACGCCGAGGCTATGAACGCGCTGCGGTCCCCTTGAACGAATAGCGCAGCGGTAACGAACCCAAACGTAAGTGAGTGGCGGCGGCGCCTGTCGCGTGGGCCAGTGTTCAGGAATGTCGCCCGAGGTTGCGCTGCTCTTCGCAGCGTGCGATGGTTGCTCCCTGCGATTCGCGGAGAGGTGGAGGCGTGACTGGTGGAGCGCCGGCGGGGCTAGTAGGGGTTGACGGTTCGTCCGAGAGTGCGCCGATTGCGCGTGTGCCGTGGCTGACAGATCGTCGGCTGGTGGGGTTTGTGATCGGCTGGATCGGGCTCTTTGCGCTGGTGAGCGTGTTTGTCTCGAATCCGTTCCAGTCGGAGACGAGTGCCGGGGCGAAGCCGAACTTCTGGCATGTGATGTTCCTGCACGGGTTGTTGGTGAGCGCGGTGGGGTTGGCGGCGCTGCTTGCCTGTCAGGTGTTGGGGTTGCGCTCGCGGCATGTACGCATGTGGATTGCCGGCGGCGTGGTGGTGGCGACGGTGCTGGTGGCGATCGGTGGAATCTTTGACAAGAAGGTTCCGGGTGATGAGGGGCCGATGTGGACGCAGATCACCGGCTTCTTCGCTCTTGATGAGATTCTTCTGCTCCTCCTGGTTGGGGTCGTGATTGAGTGGCGTCGCCGTTCGGCCGCGGAGCGGACGCTGCCGCTCGCGGCGGCCGGGGTTGCGTCGGCGTCGATGTTCGTGGCGGCGGTGATGGGACACCTGGCTGGCTGGATCCTCGAGTTCGGCAACAGCCCGGGCTGGATCGACCGGTACGCCCGCTATGTCGGTGAGAGCCGGACCGATTGGACGAACAACCTGATCGGCTCGCACTCGCACGAGATGGTGGTTGCACTGATGGCGTTCGTGGTCGCGCTCGCCGCACAGCAGTTCGGCTACACGAGCCTCGAGGCGAAGCCGCGACTGCTCGCCCGTGTCGGCCTCGCCTCGGTTGCCGCCGGCACAGTGGCGATGTCGGGGATCTATATCGCGGCCGGCTTCACGACCTGGGCGCCGCCGCCCTGGCTGACCTCCCACCACGGCGTCAACGGCATCGCCAGCGACGACGTCGTCACCGGCATCTTCGTCATGGGCGGCGGCCTGCTCGTCCTCATCGCCTACGCACTGGTCGGCGCCGGCAAGCTCGCCAGCGTACGCCGGCGGCCGGTGCGGCTGGCGGCGCTGTGGTCGTGGACGCTGAGCTTTGCGACCGTCGTCGTTGCCGGTTATGCGATCGAGCTCGACACCAGCCACTTCGGCGCCGGCGACCCCAAGGCGGCCGGGGCGGCCAACGACGCCGTCTTCACCTGGATCCACCAAGACATCGGCCTGTTCTTGTTCCCAACCCTGACCCTGGTAATGCTCGCCGCCGAACGCTACGTCGCCTCCCGCCGCCGTGGCCTCATCGGCTCCGCGACGCTCGCCGGCACCTCGATCGCATTCGTCGGCCTACTCGTATTCGTCTTCCTGGACACCGCCCGCCACGGCGCCGGCTATGTCCTCACCACGATCGGCCTCGCAATCATCGGCGCCGCCCTACTCGCCACCCTTTGGTACAGCAACCTGTCCGGACCAGTGGTCGGCTCCGAGCGAAGCGGAGCTCCACCCGAACCACCGCCAACAACAGCGTAAACGGGCGCAAACGCTCGGGTCCGTTCGATTCCTACGCGAACCTGACTGGCCGGCAGCCGCTCGATCGCTGGATGCCAGAAGCACGGAGGCCGCCACGAGGGCGGCCTCCGTCGAACCCTTGCGAAGGACGTCGGCGCTAGACGAGCTCCTTCCAGAACTCCTTGATCTCCTCTGCAGGGAACGTCTCGGTCTCGAACACCTCGAGCTTTGCGATCTTGCCGAGGACGCGGAACGCGGCCTCGAGATCCGGATACTCGAAGATGCCGAGGTACTCCCACGGGCCCATGACTGCAAGGAAGCGCTCGACAGTACCGCCCTCGTCCTCGACGATCTTGTGGATCTTGTCGAAGTACTCGGGGGTCTTCTCGAGGTGCTCCCGCGCCGTCGGGGTAAACCTGAACAGCCCGACATAGGTGAACATGCGTCACCCTCCCTGCTTTAGGGGCATCGCTTAGAGCCCCAGGAGAAGAGTGTCTCTCCCCACGGCAGTCAGAAGCATCAGCAAGGACTACGCAACCGGCGGGCGCCGCGCTGACGTCTGGAGGAGCCTGTCGAACGATTCAGAGTCCTAGCCCGAGCGCCACAAGGCGCGAAGGAGAGACTTCGGGATGCATGTCCAGCGGTGCGTGAGCGTGGTAGAAGCTGATCGCTTCTGACCGCATACGCTCGAAAGCGTCTCGTGCCAGGCCTTTGAAGAGCGTCACCTCTGCGAAATCGAGGGGGTGCTCCGAAAACAACAACGTCCGAGGAAGGAGCTGCCCTATGATCTCGTCGCTCGGGAAAACGCACGTCACAACGCGGTCAACCATCTGGTGCGCCTCGCACCATGAGTCCGTTCCAGCGCGACGGATAGTCGGCTTCGACATACTCGCGCCAGTACGGGTCGGGATAACAGTCCTCGAAGCCCGGCGACCAGTCATCGCCGCGAACCTCGGCGAGGCGGAAGTAGTGATCGAGACCCGCCACGAGGTCATCGAGCTTCACAGCAGATGAGATTACTCGTCTCGATCGCAGCCGAACGGGTGACTCTGGGGGTGAGAACCTGCCATCCGCGGCGGGGTCGCTCGCCTGCGCCAGTGCTCGGGAATGTCCCCTGAGCGAAGTTGCTAATGGACGACCTGCCAGACGCGGTAGCCACTCTTGAAGCGGCCCACGAAGAACACGCCTTGCGACAAGCTCTCGCTAGGCAGGAACGCACGCAACCTGATGTAGACGACCACCGTGCGCCGCCATACGCGCGTGCCGCAGTCGTACTTCGCCTCGCCGCCCCTCTGCTGATCAACCGTCGCGAGGTCTGCCTCCGTAACCTCCGGCTTGTCGCCCGGCCTTGTGTAGCGAAGCGCGGCTGCTCGCGGAAGCACTTATCGGATTAGTAGTGAGAGGCAGTAGCCCTCGTGGGTCGACCTGGACAGTCGTAAGACCACGCGTGCAGAGAGGCGACGTCTTCGATATCCGGGCAACAGCGGCAGATGTGATGAATCCAGCCAATAAGCCAGCCGCCACAGCAGCGGACAGCACCCGAGCAGCCGAGGGTCGCACGCCCGCAGAGTACCCCCTCAACTGAGAGGAATCCTGCTTGGGCCAGCGTGCGGCTCGAGCTTCGCGCGCGCGGTCGGGAATGTCCCCTGAGCCGCTCGGAGTTTGTGCCTGCGTCGACCTTGGTGGGACACGGCTAGCCGCCGAGTTGCATCTGCTGGATCAGGTCGAGGATCAGTGCCAGGCTAGCCAGCACGGGCATGAGCCATATGGTTGGGCCGCAGACTGGTTCGATCACCAGGGTGGGGTTACTCGAGATGCGTTCGGTGATCGTCGCCTCGCGGACACTGCGGATCTGCGACTGGTGTAGCTCTTGCCGCTGCCCCGATCCCTCGCACGAACCGTCCAGGCAAATCCGATCGGGGAGCAGTTCTATCCTCCCGACCGCCTTCTTCCCCTCACTGACCCAGACAGCCGGCAGCGACTGCATTTGAGCGACAGGATCGGTATTCGACGTTCCTTCTACATCGGCAATAGGCCGCAAGAGTCAGCCCCGTCGCCTGGGCCACGACAGGCCCCGCCCTCACAGCCGAACAAGGATACGCCCGGCTGGGCCAGCGC